>JAZTXM010000006.1:0-140923 GCA_045636425.1 Clostridia bacterium
GGCTCACAGAACGACATGGCTACGATCCGACTTGACGACGGTGCGAAAATTTCAGATTCCGTTATGGAATTGTGGGAAAAGGATTACTACGACCGCACAGGGAAAAAGGTGCGTGTTCAGTACGACACCTTTGAAACAAACGAAACAATGTTAAACACCCTGCGTACAGGGCGTTCCGACTATGACCTTGTATGTCCGTCGGACTATGTTATACAGAAGATGATTTCCGCAACGGAAAAAGGCAATGACGAAAATATTGCCATTGAGAAATTTGATATATCCGCAATGCCCAACTACACGAAAAATGTTTCACCGTATATTTCAGAATTGTTTGAAAAGAACGGCTGGACTGAATATTCGGTAGCATATATGTGGGGTACGGTAGGATTTCTCTACAATCCCGAAACGGTTTTGAGGGAAGATATTTCTACTTGGGATTTCTTCTGGAACACCGATTACCGAAACAGGATGACCTGCAAGGATGTTTCCCGTGATGCCTATGTTATAGGCTCGCTTTATGTTCATCGTGAGGAATTGCGTGAAGCCAATGAAAAGTATAAAAAGGGTGAAATATCTGCTGAAGAATTGCAGAAAATTGTAAATACTGCGGCAAACGACACCACAGAGGAAAACATTGCAAACGTGGAAATTGCCCTTTCCGATATGAAAAAGAACATCTACGGCTTTGAGGTGGATTCGGGAAAGACGGATATTGTATCGGGAAAAATCAGTGCAAACCTTGCATGGAGCGGTGATGCCGTTTACGCAATGGACCTTGCCGAGGAAGAAGACGGAAAAGAGCTTGAGTTTGTAATTCCCAACGAGGGTAGTACCATATATTTTGACGGATGGGTTATGCCGAAAGGAGCAAATGTGGAGCTTGCTCAGGATTTTGTTGACTTTTTGTGCAGACCGGAAATAGCCGTTATGAATATGGATTATATCGGGTATACCAGTGCTATTGCAGGTGACGAAATCTTCGATCTTGTATGCGAAAATTATGAGGAAGAGGACGGAGAGTACGAGTATGACCTTTCCTATTTCTTCAACGGAACTTTGTCTGATGACAAGTACACCGACGGAAAGGCAATCATCCGTACAAACACATTTGGCAGACAGCTTACCACACAGTACCCCTCTACAGATGAGGTCGCGCGGTGCGGTATAATGGAGGATTTCGGGGACAGAAACGAAGCAGTCCTTGAAATGTGGAGTAAGGTCAAGAGTAATAACATTACAGCATTTTCCTACGTAATGATGGTTTTCCTTGCCCTTGTGGCAGCATTTATGCTGACATCCTCCATAAAGAAAAAACTGAAAAAGAAAAGAAGAATGAGAAAATAAGCTGAAAAGTGCGGTTCAATATGAACCGCCCTTTTTTGACGGAAGAAGAGGTTGGATTCGCTTTTCCGTTTTCAGCACCACAAGAAAAGCACTATCATATAGCTATTTCTTAAGGAAAAGATGTATCCAAGATGGATTCGCGAGCCGCGCACTAAAAAACGATTCACTGGATCGTTTTTTACGGCTTCGCCGCCGTGCTGTTCGAATCCTCCGATTCCAAGCACCAACAAAAAAGCACCGTCTATTGACGATGCTTTTTTGTTGGTGGGAGAGGATGGATTCGAACCATCGAAGTCAGTGACAACAGATTTACAGTCTGCCCCCTTTGGCCGCTCGGGAACTCTCCCTGGAGCTGGTGATGGGACTCGAACCCGCAACCTGCTGATTACAAATCAGCTGCTCTGCCAATTGAGCTACACCAGCATATTCAATTCGTCACAACCCGTGACACGCATATTATAATAACATACGGTCACGGAATTGTCAACAACTTTTTTAAAAATTTTTTTGTTTTTTTACTCTCTTTTGTCGGAAACGCTTTGTTTTGTATTTTATTCAAACATTTGGGTGGAAAGATACCTCTCTCCGCTGTCGGGAAGAAGCACCACAATGGTCTTTCCTTTGTTTTCGGGTCTTTGTGCCATAAGCTTGGCTGCGTGAAGTGCCGCTCCCGATGAAATTCCTACTAAGACGCCTTCCCTCGTTGCCAAGGCTCTCCCTGCCGCATATGCGTCTTCGTGACCGACTGCGATAACCTCGTCGCAGATGGCTTCATCAAAAATTTCGGGAATGAAATTTGCACCTATTCCCTGAATTTTGTGACTGCCGCTTTTTCCTTTTGTAATAAGGGGAGAACCGGAAGGCTCTACACCGATTATTTTAACATACGGGTTTTTCTCTTTAAGATACCGCCCCGTACCGCTGATAGTGCCGCCCGTTCCTATACCTGCCACGAATATGTCAATGCTTCCGTCGCAGTCCTGCCATATTTCAGGTCCGGTGGTTTCAAAATGTGCCTGTGGATTGTCGGGGTTTACAAATTGCCCGGGAATAAAGCTTCCCTCATATTCTTTTGCAAGCTCCTCGGCTTTTTCCACAGCACCATTCATTCCTTTAGCCCCGTCGGTCAGTACAATTTCGGCGCCGTATGCACCAAGGAGCTTTCGTCTTTCAACGCTCATTGTTTCGGGCATTGTAAGAATAACCTTATATCCCTTTGCCGCCGCCGCAGAGGCGAGTCCAATCCCTGTGTTTCCTGAGGTAGGCTCAATAATTACACTTCCCTCAGAAAGAAGCCCTTTTTTCTCGGCTTCCTCAATCATTTTTACGGCGATGCGGTCTTTTGCACTGCCGGCAGGATTCATACATTCAAGCTTTGCGATTATTTTTGCCTCAAGCTTATTGTCCTTTTCGTAATTGCAAAGCTCCAGAAGCGGAGTTCTGCCCACAAGCTCGGTTATTTGTTTGTATATCATATATTCACACCTTAATTTTTCATCAATATCCCAGCTTATCGCCTAAGCTGTCATCATTTTCAATCCAGTCTTTCTCCACATCAATTACCTCAAAGGTGTTTTCGTCGCGGCGTACCACAACCTTTGCAATGCCTGCATTTATAATGTGGCGTTTGCACATGGCACAGCTCGTTGCATCATGCACAAGCTCCCCGCTTTTCATATCCTTGCCTGCAAGGTAAAGGGTAGCGCCTATCATATCACGGCGTGATGCACTGATAATAGCGTTTGCCTCACTATGCACGCTTCTGCAAAGCTCATAGCGTTCTCCTCTGGGAACCTGAAGCTGCTCTCTGCGGCACACGCCCAAATCCATGCAATTCTTTCTGCCCCTGGGTGCACCCGTGTAGCCTGTTGAAATAATTTCGTCGTTCTTCACGATAATGGAGCCGTAGTTTCTGCGAAGGCATGTACCACGCTCCAATACTGTAGCTGCTATGTCAAGATAATAGTTATGTTTGTCTCGTCTTTCCATTGTATTTTACCCCCTTTTTCTCTATTTTATAATATAATGGTTTTTTTGTCAATGAAGGAGCTAATAACAATTGACAAATTCTGTGACTTTTGATAGAATAAAATAGATATATAATATATTTCTAAGGGGATTTTGACCATGAGCAAAGAAAAAAAATTAGTTGAAGAAATCACATCAATGGATGAGGACTTCGCCCGTTGGTATACCGACATTGTAAAAAAGGCGGATCTCATCGAATATACAAGCATCAAGGGCTGTTGCGTATTCCGTCCCTATGCGTACGCACTTTGGGAAAATATTCAGCACGTGCTTGACAGTAAGTTTAAGGAATTAGGGCATGAAAATGTGTATATGCCTATGTTTATTCCCGAAAGCCTTCTTGAAAAGGAAAAGGACCATGTTGAGGGCTTTGCTCCCGAGGTTGCATGGGTTACTCACGGAGGAAATGAAAAGCTTCAGGAAAGAATGTGCGTGCGTCCTACCAGCGAAACTCTTTTCTGTGAGCATTACAAGAATATTATCCAGTCCCACCGTGACCTTCCCAAGCTTTATAACCAGTGGTGCAGCGTTGTAAGATGGGAGAAAACCACCCGTCCGTTCCTTCGCAGTATGGAATTTTTGTGGCAGGAGGGGCATACAGCCCACGCAACGGCAGAGGAGGCACAGGAGGAAACTATCCGCATGCTCAACGTGTATGCCGATTTCTGTGAGCAGTACCTTGCAATTCCCGTGGTTAAGGGAAGAAAGACTGACAAGGAAAAATTCGCAGGAGCAGTTGCCACATATACAATCGAAAGCTTGATGCACGACGGTAAGGCACTTCAGTCAGGTACCAGTCATAACTTTGGCGACGGTTTTGCAAAGGCTTTCGGAATCCAGTATTCCGACAAGGATAATAAGCTTCAGCACGTATTCCAGACGTCATGGGGTGTTACCACCCGACTTATCGGTGCTATCATTATGGTGCACGGCGATAACAGCGGTCTTGTTCTTCCGCCCCGCATTGCTCCCAAGCAGGTAATGATTGTTCCCATTGCAATGCATAAGGAAGGCGTTAAGGAAAAGGCTACCGAGCTTTGCGATACCCTTAAAAAGACTCTTCGTGCAGATATAGACCTTTCGGATAAGACGCCCGGATGGAAGTTTGCCGAGTATGAAATGAAGGGTATTCCCGTAAGACTTGAGATTGGTCCCAAGGATATTGAAAATAACTCCTGTGTGCTTGTAAGACGTGACACAGGTGAGAAGATAGCGGCTTCTCTTGATAATATCGCAGAAACTGTTGCCGCACTTTTGGAGGATATTCAGAATAACCTCTTTACCAAAGCACTCGCGCATCGTAACGAGCATACCTATACCGCAGAGGATTACGATAGCTTTAAAGAAATCGTTGAAACAAAGCCCGGCTTCGTGAAGTCCATGTGGTGCGGTGACGAGGCGTGCGAAAACAAAATCAAGGAAGACACCGGTGCTACTGCACGCTGTATGCCCTTTGAGCAGGAGAATTTAGGCACAAAGTGTGTATGCTGCGGCAAGGAAGCCAAGAAAATGGTTTACTGGGGTAGAGCTTATTAATAAAAGAGTTTAAATTATACAAAGGAAGTGATGCGTTTATGTCACTGAGATACTACATCGTATATGCATCTTTGTGCGTGCTGTTAGCGGCATTTTTTCCTGCAATGGTTGCAGCAAAGAGGGAGCGAAGCTTTTCAAAATGGTATGTATACAGCGTGATTCTCTTTCCGATTGCCCTCATACATTCCTTTCTTTTGAAAAAGCCCCGTCATTATGTAAACGTGTTCTTCCATAACAAAGAAAATCCGTCAAAGATAAAAAAGAAGACTTTCCGCACAGTTCCGACAGAGCAAAAGAGAGTTCTGGTTACGCCTTCGTATATATATAAGGTTTTCTTATCTAAGCTTTTGTTTGGTGCTTTCGTAGGAATGGTTCTTTTCGCTCTTTACAGAGCCTTTGTATATGATACCGAGACGTTGCGTGTTGCCAGCGTGTTATTTGCAGTTATATTTTCCGCCTTCCTTTCAATGGTGGAAATATGCCGTTTTTCACGCTTCCCCATGCTTGCCGATGAAATAACAAAGCGTACACTTTTCTTCGGTGCAATTTCCATTTGCTGTTCTTTGCCGATTATTTTAATTAAGAGTTTTATTTTAGACAATATTGTATCGGATAGGCACATGCCTGCGGTAATGTTTCTTTGTATAATGCTTTCTTTCGGATTATTCCTTGTTTTGCTTTTCAGAATACAGCGTATATTCTATTGTGTTTTCAACAAATTTTCGGATTATTGCCTTTTAAGTATAGTCTCATACGGAGTTTTCGCGGCGTGCTCTCTTATCTGGCTTTCGATTTCGGGACTGCAAAAATATGTTTATCTGTTTGCAATGCCCATGCAGATTTTCAGTATCGAATATCTTTCGGGGGTTGAATACATAGAGAAATTGTCCAATATCTATTCTTCGGCACTTGTACATTTATTTATTGCGGTTATTTTGCTTCTTTCAGGGCTTTTATGCCGCAGATATAAGAGAAAGGAATTTGAGTTCCGTGTTGAGTATCGCTCAAAGGCATTCAGAATGTCACGCAAGCCCATTTTAAGAAGGCATATACCCAATCTACAGATAAAACAACAGTAAGAGTATAAAGAAACGCGGTGTAAAAAAGTTAAACTTTTTTACACCGCGTTTTTAATGTCTTAGAAAACCTGTTTTATCACATCTGTGAATTACAGTTTCGATAAGGATTCAAGTACCTTTTCGTACATTTCTTTATATTTGATACCCTTTGCCTTTTCTTCTTCAATCAATTTAGCAGGGGCTTTTTCAACGAAGCCCTTGTTTGCAAGCTTCTTTTCCACTCTGTCAATTTCAGCCTCGAGGCGTTCTTTTTCTTTTGTAAGACGCTCTTTTTCCTTTTCGGTATCAATAAGCTCGTCCATGGGCATGAATATTTTTGCACCCTCAACGATTACGCTTACGCTACCTTCGGGAACGTTTGCCTCTGTAGATGTTATAGCTACATCCTTTGCACCTGCAAGCTTTTCGTAGAACAGTGTGCCGCTTTCAAAAAGCTTTGTATTATCTGTTACGATAATCATGCTTGCCCTTCTTGACGGGGGAACATTCATTTCAGTTCTGATATTACGCACGCTCTTGATTGCATCGCATATAACAGCCATTTTCTTTTCTTCCTCGGGGAAGGAAAGCGAATCTGTATAAAGAGGCCACTGGGAGGTCATAATTGTTTCCTCGCCTGTGGGAAGTGCACAGAAAATTTCTTCCGTAATGAAAGGCATAAAGGGATGAAGAAGCTTCAGCACACCGCTCAGCACGTAGCAAAGCGTTCTTTGTGCATCAAGCTTGCTTTCGGTATTTTCTCCGTAAAGGCGGGGCTTTACAAGCTCAATATACCAGTCACAGAATTCGTCCCATACAAAGTCATAAAGGTTACCGAGCGCTACACCAAGCTCAAACTTGTCAAGATTTTCGGTAACGGATTTTACAACGCTGTTGTAGCGTGAAATAATCCACTTGTCCTCAAGCTGAGGAGCTTTGGGGAGAGTACATTCCTCGACCTCAAGGTTCATCAGAACGAATCTTGCCGCATTCCAGATCTTGTTTGCAAAGTTTCTGCTTGATTCAACTCTTTCCCAATAGAAACGCATGTCGTTTCCGGGTGCGTTACCTGTAGCAAGAGTGAAGCGAAGTGCATCTGCACCATATTTATCAATAACCTCCAAGGGGTCGATACCGTTACCCAAGGATTTACTCATCTTTCTTCCCTGACTGTCACGCACAATGCCGTGGATGAATACATGGCGGAACGGAGGCTTTTTCATATGCTCACATCCGCTGAATATCATTCTTGCAACCCAGAAGAAGATAATGTCATATCCCGTAACAAGGGTGCTTGTGGGATAATAGTATTTAAGCTCGGGAGTTTCATCGGGCCAACCGAGTGTTGAGAAAGGCCACAGTGCCGATGAGAACCATGTGTCAAGAACGTCCTCCTCCTGACGCATTGCTGCACCGCACTTGGGACATGTATCAACGTCAGTCTTGCTTACAATCATTTCACCGCACTTGTCGCAGTAGAAAGCAGGGATTCTGTGTCCCCACCAAAGCTGACGGGAAATACACCAGTCATGTACATTTTCCATCCAGTTGGTATATGTCTTTGTGAAACGCTCGGGAACAAACTGCACCTCGCCGTCACGAACTACACGGAGAGCTTCCTCTGCAAGAGGCTTCATCTTAACAAACCACTGGTCGCTTGTAAGAGGCTCAACAGTTGTAGAGCAACGGTAGCATGTTCCAACGTTGTGAGTATGATCTTCAATCTTTATAAGCGCGCCGCACTCCTCAAGGTCTTTAACAATCTGTTTGCGTGCTTCGTAGCGGTCCATTCCCTCATACTTACCGCCCTGTGCATTAATGGAAGCATCGTCATTCATCACGTTGATAATGGGAAGATTATGACGAAGTCCCACCTCAAAGTCGTTGGGGTCGTGAGCAGGGGTAATCTTAACTGCACCTGTTCCGAAATCTTTTTCAACATACTCGTCGGCAACAATGGGGATTTCCCTTCCTACAAGGGGAAGGATACAGGTCTTTCCTATAAGGTCTGTGTATCTTTCGTCCTCAGGGTGAACTGCGATTGCAGTATCGCCCAAAAGTGTTTCGGGACGGGTTGTAGCAATTTCGATGTAGCGGTCAGAATCGCTCATCTTATAACGGATGTGCCAGAAATGACCGGGCTGCTCGGTATATTCTACCTCGGCATCGGAAAGAGCCGTAGTACAACTGGGGCACCAGTTAATAATCTTGTTGCCCTTGTAGATAAGACCTTTTTCATAGAGATTTACAAAAACCTCTCTTACAGCCTTAGAGCATCCCTCATCCATTGTGAAGCGTTCTCTCTCCCAGTCGCAGGAGCAACCGAGCTTCTTAAGCTGATTGATGATACGGTCACCGAATTTATTTTTCCAGTCCCACACTCTTTCAAGGAATTTTTCTCTTCCCAAATCGTAACGGGTGAGACCTTCGTTTACACGGAGATTTTCCTCAACCTTAATCTGTGTTGCAATACCTGCATGGTCCGTTCCGGGAACCCAGAGGGCGCTGTAGCCCTGCATTCTCTTGTAACGGATTAAAACGTCCTGAAGCGTTTCGTCAAGAGCATGTCCCATATGAAGCTGACCCGTAACATTGGGCGGAGGGATTACGATAGTGTAAGGCTCCTTTTTGCTGTCAGGCTCTGCGTGAAAATATCCGCCGTCAATCCATTTTTTATAAAGCTTGTCTTCAATTTCTGACGGATTATAGGTTTTTTCCAAGTTTTTCAATATATATCCATCCTTTCGAGATAGTAATATCCATTATCCATAATATTCTATCACATAAAAAAATATATGTCTACAGTTTTTTAGCTTTAAAAGGGTGAAATTCCAAAAAAAGCACAAATGCTGAATAAAAAACGCCTCTTTGTCAAAAATGAAATTAGTAATACTTAGAAAAGGAGGCGTCACATGCCGAAAAAACGCATATATGCCATAGCTTCTGCGACAATTTTGCTTTTTGCCATATGCCTGAACGTGCTTGCCGTATCAAAAAACGGCTCTCGCGGCGAAGAAGTACGCAAAATTCAGACGAAGCTGAAAAACTGGGGATATTACAACGGAAGTGTAGACGGAGTTTACGGCTGGCAGACCGAAAGTGCAGTCCGAAGCTTCCAAAAGAAAAACGGACTCAGCGTTGACGGAGTTGCAGGAACAAAAACCCTTAATGCAATGGGCATCTATTCTTCTTCAGCTTCTTCGGGGGGAGGAGGCTCATCTTCTTCGCCCAATGAGGCAAATATTGAGCTTTTAGCACGGGTAATTAACGGGGAAGCCAGAGGCGAGCCTTACGAGGGGCAGGTTGCCGTAGGTGCGGTGGTGCTAAACAGGGTGGACCATCCCTCTTTTCCCAATTCCATTTCGGGTGTAGTATATCAGAAGGGGGCTTTTACCGCCGTAGATGACGGGCAGATAAATGCCGAGATGTACGCAAGCAGCCATCGTGCCGCACGTGATGCATTAAACGGCTGGGACCCTACAGGCGGAGCAATTTATTATTACAATCCCAGGACGGCGACAAATCAGTGGATAAGAACAAGGGAAGTTATATGTACTATAGGTGAGCACGTGTTTTGTAATTAACTTGGGAGCGACGATAACCGGCACCATTTTTGAGCCTTTTTGGATACTGAAAATCAAAAACGGTGTGTAAAAAGTTAAACTTTTTACACACCGTTTCTTTTACATTTTCTCAATAACCGCCCTATATCCTCCGTCGCCATAATTGAGGCAGCGGTTTACGCGTGAAATTGTTGTGGTAGATGCCCCCGTAGCACTCACAATTTCGTTGAAGGTTTTTCCCTCCAACAGCATCTTTGCCACCTCAAGCCTTTGCGACATGGTTTCAAGCTCTTTCATTGTGCAGATATCTTCGAAAAATAATCTGCACTCCTCCTCACTTTCAAGAGAAAGTATTGCGTTATATAATTCTTTAAAGTCATTGGGTTTTGTCATATTCATCAATTCCTTTAATTTTCGATTAATTTGTTAAGGAAATGGCGTGTTTTCTCGTTTTTTGGTTTATCGAGAACCTCTTCGGGAGTTCCATCCTCAAGCACAACGCCGTCAGCCATAAATATAATGCGGTCTGAAACGCCTCTTGCAAATTCTATTTCGTGGGTTACGATAACCATGGTTACATCCTTTTGGGCAAGGTCGCGGATAACTCTGAGTATTTCACCCGTAAGCTCGGGGTCAAGGGCGCTGGTAGGCTCATCAAAGAACAAAACCTTGGGATTAAGTGCCAATGCTCGTGCAATGGAAACACGCTGCTGCTGTCCGCCCGAAAGCTGACAGGGGTAGTGGTTTGCTCTGTCGGAAAGACCTACACGTTCTAAAAGTGCCTTTGCATTTTCTTCTATTTGGGCATTGATTTCTTTTTTCTTTTCTTTGTAATCGGGGCGTTCCTTTGCTAAAAGCTTTGGTGCCAGGGTTACGTTTTCAAGAGCTGTATATTGCGGGAACAGATTGAACGACTGGAACACCAGCCCGAAATGAAGCTGATTTGCTCTTATCTCCTTTGCAGTCAGCTTTTTTTGTGCACTGCCGTCAAAAATACATTCACCGTCCACAAAAATCTGACCGCCGTCGGCGTCTTCAAGGAAATTTATACAGCGGAGAAGCGTGGTTTTACCGCTGCCGGAAGAGCCGAGAATACTCATTACCTGTCCCTGCTCAAGAGAAAAGCTGACATCCTTTAGTACTTCAACCTTTCCGAAGCTTTTTGTTATATTTTTTACTTCAAGCATACTCATATCTGTCACCTCACCATCTGTAATAGTCAAGCTTCTTTTCTAAATAAGCAAACAGAAGCGTGAGAATTCCTACAAACGCAAGGTAGAAAACAGCCGTGTAGAAAAGCGGCCACATCAAGCCGTAGCCTGCAAAGTTCTGTGCTGCCTGAATAAGCTCCACTATCATAATCGTACGGGCAAGAGCCGTATCCTTAACGAGAGTTATAACCTCGTTTGACATAGGTGCAAGTATACGCTTTATTACCTGCATAAGTATTATTTTAAAGAATACCTGCGTCTTGGTCATGCCGAGAACCTGGCCTGCTTCATACTGCCCCTTGGGGATGCTTTCGATTCCGCCTCTGTATATCTCGGAAAAGTAGCAGGCATAGTTTATTACAAAAGCCGCTATAACGGAGGAGAAGCGTGTAAATATGGGCTGCCCCAAAACAAAGCCCGGTACATAGAACAGTATAATAATCTGCAGCATCAGCGGAACACCGCGGATTATCCACACAAAAGTTCTTATAAGATAAGCCAAGGGCTTAAATTTTGCCATTGAGCCGAATGAAATTATCAAACCTAAAGGAAGCGCTAACACGAGTGTTAGCGCAAAGATTAAGCAGGTTTTTTCAAGACCGGCAAGTAAACTTAAAGTAACGTTCCAAAAATCCATTATTACTTTTTCCTTTATCTTTAGATTAATCTATGTTTTCTGTCACCTGAATTGAGTTTTCGAAGCCATACTTCTTAGCAATTTCCATAAGCTTTCCATTCTCGGAAAGGGTCTTGATAGCTTCGTTTACCTTAGAAGTAAGCTCGCTTCCCTTCTTGAAGCCTACAGCGTAGATTTCGCTGTCAAGCTCTATCGCCTCTGCAATGGCAAGGTCCTTATAGTCGCCCTGACCGCAGATATTCTTTGCAAGGATAATATCAACAACTGCAAAATCAACTGCACCTGACTTAACTTCTGAGAAAGCATTGATCTGTGCTGTTGTAGAGAAAATCTTGTCAGCATCTGTAACTGTGGATGCATAGGATGCACCTGCACTGCCACCCTCTACGCAAGCTGTCTTTCCCTTGAGGTCAGCTTCGGATGTGATTGCAGCGGCATTTTCTGCCTTTGTTACAACACACTGCTGATTAAGCATGTAACCGTATGAGAAGTCAACAAGGTCTGAACGCTTTACGCTTGCACCGTTTACCTCGTCGGAGGAATTAGCTGTGAATCCGTTCCATACGCAGTCGATTGCACCGGAATTAAGTTCGTTGTATTTCTGAGCCCAGTCGATAACCTGGAAGTCAACATCCATACCGATGATTTTTCCGACTTCCTGAGCAAACTCGGTTTCAAAACCTGTCCATGTGCCGTCTGCTTCCTGTTCATTCATCTTTTCGAAAATAGTAACACCGCAAACAAGTGTGTCCTTTTCATTTGATGCGTTGTTTGCCTTTTCCGTGCCGCAGCCTGCAAACATTGAAAAAGCAAGCATAAGTGTAAGTACAATTGCAAGTAATTTTTTCATAGTAAAAATCTCCTTATTTATTTAATGTATTATCATATTACCACTTTAGTGCGATAAAGTCAAGAGGAAATTTTACATTTTCCCTCTTTTATAAAGACCGCTTAGATTTTTGTAAAACGCCCTGTCTATACCCGAAAGGGCTTCTTCGGTAATTCTGAAGCACCAGTTTCCCTCTGCCACTCCGGGGTGATTCATACAGGTATCGGAGCCGAAACCGCACAAATCCTGAATAGGAACTATAGTAAGGATTGCGCCGCTCCTCCACAAGGTGCGGATTACACTGCGTATGGAATCGCTGTGAAATCCTCCCTGCCCCCAATCTCCGTGAAAATCGCAGTAATCCATAGCGTAGGCACGGCTTTTCTCATCGGATTCCCACAGCCAGCCTAAAAGTGTATTGTTATCATGGGTACCTGTATATCCCACTGTGTTTTTAGTGTAATTATGGGGAAGATGCACCGTGTCATCATCGGTTATAAAGGCGAACTGCATTACGCCCATTCCGGGAAAGCCTGCTTCTTTCACCAGATTTCGCACATCGTCATCAATATCTCCCAAATCCTCGGCAATAATATTTGCATCGGGATATTTTTCTTTAAGCTTGTTAAAAAATTCGATTCCGGGCCCTTTTTCCCATCTGCCCTCGGTAGCCTTTTCCCCGGCAGGGATAGACCAGTAGGCGGAAAATGCACGGAAGTGGTCTATTCTTACGGCATCATACATTTTAAGAGCACAGCCAAGTCTGTTTATCCACAAATCGTAGCCTGTTTTTTCAAGATTATCCCAGTTGTAAAGAGGGTTTCCCCATTTTTGTCCGTCCTCGCAGAAATAATCGGGGGGCACTCCTGCACATCTTTTAAGGTTCATATCCTCATCCAACGAGAAAAATTCGGGGTTTGCCCACACATCGGCACTGTCGTGTGAGAGATAAATAGGCATATCTCCGATAATGGAGATACCTTTTTCGTTTGCGTACTTTTTCATGCTTTCCCACTGTGAAAAGAATTCGTACTGCAAAAATTCGTAAAAAGAAATATCCTCGGAAAGCTCCGCCTTTGCCTTTTCCAGGGCATCACTGTTGCGAAGCTTAAGACCCTCATCCCACTCATACCAGGGGAGGAGAGAATTTTTTTCTTTAAGAGCACAGAAAAGAGCGTAGTTCTCCACCCACGGATTTTTACTGCAAAAATCCGCAATTTCGCCTTTCATTTCCTCCGAAAGGCGTGAATATGCCCTGCGGAAAATTTTCTCTCTGGTGTTTTTTAAAAACTCATAGTCCGTTACATATATATCGGAGGATTTACATTCCTCCACATCGCTTTTTGTTAAAAGCTTTTTCTCCATAAGTATTTCGGGGTCAATAAAATAGATATTCCCTGCAAAAGCACTCTTTCCGCTGTATGGGGAGTTATAGTCATCGCAGGGACCGCAGGGCAGTACCTGCCATGCCCCAAATGAGCAGGAGGATAGAAAATCTATAAAATCGCTTGCTGCCTTTCCCAGTGTTCCTATGGCAAAAGGACCGGGGAGGGAGGAAATGTGCATCAATACACCGCCGCATCTTTTCATATTAGAATACCTCCGTAATTTGCTGAATCAGATAATAAACAAGGGGGATAAACATAGAGGGAAGCATGTTGGCAAGCTTAAGCTTCGGCTTATACAGAAAGTTAAAGCCGATTCCCATAATAAGTATACTTCCCACAAAGGACATTTGTGCAATAACCGTTTCGGTAAGAAGCGGTGCAAGGAAAGATGCACAAAGCGTTATAAGCCCCTGATAAAGTGCAATTGTAACACTTGAAAACATTACCCCTATTCCCAAGGTTGAGGCAAAGACCATTGCCATAATCATATCTAAAAGGCTTTTGGTAATAAGAATGGTAGGATCGTGAAGAATCCCATCGTTAAGAGAGCCTAATATTGCCATCGAGCCTACACAGAACACCAAAGACGCCGTAATAAATCCCTCGGCAAAGGAGGATGAGTCCGAGGAGAATTTTTTCTGAAAAAAGCTTCCCATATCATCAAGCCCTTTTTCGATGTTAATAAGCTCCCCAAGCAGTGTGCCCAAAGCCAACGATATTACCATAAGTATTATGTAATCGGACTTCAAAACACCTTTTTCGCCTACACTGCAACAAGCGGTGATTATCCCCGTCAGCCCGATTGTCATTGTGGCAAGAGCCAGAGCCTGGGTAAGGCTGGTTTTGAGCCTTTCAGGGATTGCTTTTTTAAGAAGAAGCCCCAAAAGCGAGCCTATTATTACTAAAATAATATTTATCATTGTACCTGTTCCGGGCATATAAATCATTCCTTAAATAAAATATAATCCTATTCTATCAAATCCGCGAAGAATATACAATAACGTTTTCGGCTTTTTTTTAAATCTTCTCAAAGAGTGTAATTTTTGCTCGTTTACCGCCATATACTGCACTGACGAAAGGATGAAGAATATGTACGTAAACGCATTTACACAGCACTTCCCCGTAAATCTTACGGAAACACTGCTCATTATGGGGACAAAGGACATGCAGGAGATACGTCTTTGTGCGGACAAAAATGCGGCGGTAATAAAAAGCGGAAGGCTTATGGACACAGGAGTTCATATCAGCAAAGAAGCTCTTGACAAAATTATTCAGTCCATGTGCCGGGGAAGTATGTATGCCGTGCAGACAAGCCTTGTGCAGGGATTTCTCACTCTTTCGGGAGGTCATCGGGTAGGAGTATGCGGCAGGTGCGTAACTGAGGACGGAAAGGTTACACACCTTACTGATATTTCCGCCATTTGTATACGGGTGGCAAAGGAAGTTAAGGGTGCGGCAGATGAAATTATGGAGTACCTTGAATGTAACGGCCGGCTTTACAATACACTTATAATATCCCCTCCCGGATGCGGAAAAACCACATTGCTTCGGGACATTGCACGTAGAATAGGAGATAACCACAAGGTCTGCATTGCAGATGAAAGAAGCGAAATTGCCGCATGTAAAAAGGGAATTCCCTCCTATGACGTGGGAAAATACACCTGCGTTATGGACTGCGTGCCCAAGGCAGAGGGGATTTTAATGATGCTAAGAACAATGTCACCCGATGTTATTATTACAGATGAGACGGGAAGCCGCAGTGAGGGTGATGCCATACGCAGTCTTGTAAACTGCGGAGCAAAAATAATAACCACAGCCCACGGCTACAGCGACAGAAGCTCCGAAAAATATGCCGACAGGGACATTTTTGAAAGAATTATAATATTAAGCGGACGAAAAGGACCGGGGACAGTGGAAAAAATTATAACGGACGGTAGGGTGATAAGACGTGCTTAAATTAATCGGAAGTGCTTTGGTTTTTCTTTGTGCTACATATATGGGAATGAGTAAATATCAGGAACTGTATAAGCGAAAAAGGGTGTTAACGTCAATAAGGGACGGAGGCATAAAAATCCGTGATAATTTAAGATGCATGTGCATGCCTCTTTATGAATCTTTCCTGTCTTCGGGAGAGTTTTTTGAACTTGCCGCATCAAATATCCGAAGCGGCCTGCTCCCGATGGAGGCGGTAAAAGAGGCTTGCCGAGGTAACCGCTATTTAAGAGAAAGGGACAGGGAGTGCATACAAAGATTTGCCGAGGGGCTTAGTGCAGGGGACTGTAAGGGGCAGCTTGCCAACGTAGAAATGTTTATATCGGAAATGGACCAATGTGTTGAGCATGCAGAAAAGGAGCTTGGCACAAAGGGCACTCTTTTCATAAAAGGGAGTATTCTTACCGCGGCAGCGGTAGTATTGCTGATGATATAAAGGGGAAAAGCGTATGGAAGTTCAGTTGATTTTTCAAATTGCGGGAATAGGCATTATTGTTGCCGTTATGAATATACTGCTTTCCAAAAGCGGCAGAGATGAACAGGCTCTTATGATAACCATAGCAGGGCTTGTGATAGTCCTGATGATGCTTGTAACAAAGATTGCACAGCTTTTTGAAACTGTAAAGACGGTGTTTGAGCTATGAATATAACCGAGATAACGGGTGCGGCAATATGCATGTCGCTACTGGCACTCATAGTGAAAGGAATAAAAAGCGAAACGGGGCAGATGATTTCCATTGCGGCGGCTCTTGTCATTATGGCGGCGGTTATCCCCTATGCAGTCAGGATTGTTGACGCGGTAAAAGACCTTGCCGCCTACAGCTCCATGGGGGAAAAATATATAAAACCCATACTTAAAATTACGGGAATTGCATATATTACCCAGATAGGAAGTCAGCTTTGCGAGGAAAACGGGGAAAAGGCAATGAGTGCAAGGGTAGAAGGTGCAGGAAAGATTGCAATAGCCGCCGTAACCCTCCCTATAGCAAAGGAGGCATTTTTAAAGATTATGGAAATACTGACATGACAAAAAACATACCAACGCCTACCCTTACCCCCTCCGCAGCGGAAAATATTGAAAAGCTTTTCGGGGATTTAAGCTTTGAAGAAATAGTAACGGACATTACAGACGGAAAATTCTCGTTTAAATCGGGAGGATTGATAAATACCCTTACAGGCCTTTTTTTCGGAGAGCTTAAAACGGCTTTCAGCTTAGTGGGAGGCATTGCCGCCTTGATTCTTCTATGCTCCTTTATCAATAATCTTCACCGTAGCTTCGGGAAAAATGCTTTAAGCGAAGCAACGGGCTTTGCCATTTTTCTGTATATAGCAACCGTTGCCGCAACAATATTTGAAAATGCAGGAAGCTTTGTGACCGAGACTCTTAAAGATATTACTCTGCTGGTGCATAGTATTCTTCCGTCAATGTCACTTTTGTGCGTGTCGGGGGGAGAGCCTATGGCGGCAACGCTTTCGCACCCCGTTATATTTTTCATATGTAGCTGCGTGGGAAGCCTTATTAAAAATATAATTACGCCGCTGGTGCTTCTGAGAGCCGTGTGCAGCCTCTTGTGCGCTGTTACGGGAAATGAGGCTTTAGAGGAATTTGCAGGGCTGTTTGCCAAGGTGCATAAAACCTTGCTTGCCTTCTCCATGTCATTATTTGCAGGAATTTTAGGGATAAGCTCCTTTGCCGCGGCGAGCTTTGACAATCTTGCCGCGAGAGGGGTGAAATTTGCCATAAGTGCTTCCGTCCCCGTTGTGGGAGGCTCTATTTCGGAGGCAATGAGCTCCGTGGCAGGAAGTGCCATGCTTCTTAAAAATGCAGTGGGACTAGGCGGTGTAATCCTCCTTTTCGGCATCTTCGCTCTGCCGCTTCTTAAATTATGGGCACTATCCCTCTCCCTCAGGCTGACGGCGGCATTTACTGCCCCAATAAGCGAAAAACGGATTACGGGAGTGCTGAAAAAACTGGGAGAGTGTATAGATATGCTGTTTTCCTCCATTGCCTGTATGGGAACGATTATGATAATAGCAATAGCTTCGATATTGTAGGTGCATTATGCGTGAGTATATGAAAAACTTAGGGACAATAATGATGATGATTGCCCTTTCAAATATGTTGATACCCGAGGGGGGTATAAAAAAGTTTGCCTCCCTGGCAACGGGCTTCATGCTGATAACTGTGGCAGTAGCCGTAGTACCGAAAAATGTATCGGAATTTTCCTTTTCCTCGCCTGCATATACCTTTGACGAAAAGAGAATGGAGGAGGCGGAAGAAAGGTACCGTCAGCAGGTTATTGAAAACCACAGGGAAAATATCGAAAAGCTGATTTCGGAAAATTTTGTGCATCCCTCAAAAGCACAGGTGGAAACCGACAGAGAGGGAAATATAAAAAAGATAACACTGTATGTACACGGTGATGAAAGCCGTGCAATCTCCTATATTGTAAACGAACTCAGCTTTCCCAGAGAAAGGATAAGTATTGTATATGAAAAAAATTGACAAAATTTTCGGGGATAAAAAGACAAATGCATTAATATATATAATATTAGCAGTGGGAATACTTATGCTTGCAGGCGGAAACGGTTTTTTACACAGCGATACGGATAATAAAGCATTGCCTGGGGCGGTAAGCGAAAATGCCGCAGAGGAAAATCTCAGGCAGATTCTCTCGGAGATTGACGGCGTGGGAGAAGTCAGCGTAATGCTTTGCGAAAGTGAAGTTGCTCCAAAAGAGGAGCAAAGCGTTTTTTCCTCCTCGGACAAAGAGTATAAATCCGTTATAGACGGGGTACTGGTAGTTGCCGAAGGCGGCAAGGATGCGGCAGTCCGTGAAAAAATTATCCGTGCGACAAAGGCCGCTTTGGGAGTGGATGCCCACAAAATTGAAGTGCTTGAAAGGATTGTGTAAAAAATGATGATGGTTGTTAAGAAAAAACAGCTTGTAGTTGCGGCTTTGGCTATTGTGATAGGAACGGCAGGATATCTTAATGCAGGGAAAAATCCTGTAAGTGAAACCTCGGGCGGCTATATGGGAGAAGCACAGCTTGTAGATTCCGACAGTATCAATGAAAGCAGTGAGGATTTTTTTGCCAGAGCCAGAATAGACCGTGAAGCGGGACGAAGCCGAAGCATAGAAACCTTTAACTCGATTATTATGAATGAAAACGCAGATGAAGCTGCAAAGGCGAGTGCCCAGCAGGGGGTTTTGCGGCTTGCTCAGAACACCGAAACGGAAAGTGCCATAGAAAATATTCTTCGGGTAAAAGGCTTTGAGGATGCGGTCTGCTATATAAATAATGATATGGCAAACGTTGTGGTAAAAACACAGGTTCTGGACAGTACTGCCGCCGCAGTTATTTCCGAAGTTGTCACGGAGCAAAGCGGAATAGTTCAGGAAAAAATTAAAATTATGGAAATGAATTAGGGGACCGGGCGGGACAAAATAAAGAAAAGACTTGATTATTTTTTACAATGGTGATAAAATAAGTATATCAATTCATTGTGTGCGTTTATGCATATGAAAGGAAGGATTATTTATGGCTGAAAACATAGTAGCTACAGAAAATGGCAATATAAAAATTTCTCCCGAGGTTATAATGCGTATCAGTGCTATTGCCGCACGTGAGATTGAGGGTGTGGCAGGTCTTGGCGCTGCTATTGCAATCGGTGACCTTTTGGGAAAAAAAGCTCCTTCTAAGGGTGTTAAGGTAGAGATTACAGAGGAAGGCACAATCATTGATGTACATGTAACCGTGAAATTCGGTATAAAGATTAATGAAATTGCTCCCGAAATTCAGAAGGTAGTAAAAAATGCCGTTGAAGAATATGCGGGCATCGAAAACGTAATTGTAAATATTTACGTAGACGGCATTGAAAACGAAGCCCCCGAAGTAAAGAAAGTGAAGAAATAATTATGATAAGTGAACACGTAAACCGCGGGGTTTGTTCAAGGAAGACCGTTGTTGACCTTGCCCCTGACGGGACGATAAATGATATAAGAATCGTAGGAGGATGCAGCGGCAATACAAACGGTATCGCCATGCTCCTTAAAGGAATGAAAGCACAGGACGCAATTGAAAGGATGAAAGGTATCGACTGTAACGGCAGAGGTACCAGTTGTCCCGATCAGGTTGCAAGGGCATTGAGCGAAGCAATAAAAAACCTCGGTTAATCCGAGGTTTTTTTATTGCTTCGCTCTGTTTTATACTCCCAACACCAACACGCTATCCATTTTCACGTCAAATTCATTGTGGGGAAGTGAATCTAAATAAAATTCCTTTGCACACACGCCTAATTTAAAGGGGTTAATATCGCTTAAAAAGCGGTCATAATACCCCTTTCCGTAACCGAGACGATAGCCTTCTTTGTCAAAGGCAATCCCCGGAACTATGACAAAATCAACTTTTTCTTTCGGAAATTCCACAGGATTCTTCGGCTCTAAAATCCCGAAAAAGCCTTCCTTTAGCTCATCAAAGGAACTAATTTTCACGCAAATCATATTGCCCTCTTTATCGGTGCAATAAGGAACGACCACTTCTTTTTCTTTCAAAAGCTCTTTAATTAAGGTGTGCGTGCCAACCTCTCCTTTTGCGGAAACGTAGCAGAAAACCACCCTTGCCCGGGAAAATTCGGGATATGCCTTTAAATCCTCAAGCTTTAAATCAACCAAATCAGCCGCTTTGCGACGGGAAAGAAACTCCCTTCGCAAAGCGGCTTTATCTTTAACCATTATATTTTTCCTCGGCGTTTTTACGGATAAGGGAAATCATTTCATCATAGAGAGGCTTTGCAAATACTGCACTTCCTGCAACGAGGACATTTACCCCTGCTTCGGCGGCAAGTGCGGCAGTTTCGGCATTTATTCCGCCGTCCATCTGAATATCGATATTCTTTCCATGCTCGTGAGAACGGATATTTCTTACCTTGTCCAAAACTTCGGGCATAAACTTCTGTCCGCCGAATCCCGGTACAACGCTCATTACAAGCACCATGTCAAGCTTATGCAAAACGGGGAAAAGAACCTCCTCGCTTGTGGCAGGCTTAATTGCAACCGCCGCTTTTACGCCAAAGGAATGAATATAGTCGATAAGTGAGTCCATATCCTCCACACATTCAGCGTGGAAAGTAATAAGCTCTGCTCCTGCTTTCACAAACGGCTCTACGAACATCTTTGGGTCAGTTACCATCAAATGACAATCGAAGAAAAGCCCGCTGTCCCCCCTGATAGCCTTTACAATATCGGGTCCCATTGAAAGATTGGGAACAAAGTGTCCGTCCATAATGTCAATATGTGCCCAGTCGGCACCTGCCTTTTCTATTGCGATAACGTCATTTCGGAGTGAACCAAAATCGGATGCAAGTATTGAGGGTGCAATTTTAATCATCAGTATCAATCCTTTCTCTGCCAGTCCTTTATATCCTTTAGTTTATTAAAAAGTGCCACATAATTTTCATATCTGCTCGGTGCAATGCTTCCACCCAGAACGGCTTCCTTTACACAGCACCCTTTCTCTCCCACATGGTTGCAGGTGCGGAATTTGCACTCTCCGTGCAGGGAGGAAATTTCGGGGAAATACTGCCATAGGTCGGCGGCTCTCAGCTCATCAGCATCAAGCCTTGAAAACCCCGGCGTATCAAATACAAGGGTGTCGGAGGCGGCAATAAGCTCCACATGGCGTGTGGTGTGCTTTCCCCTCTGAATCTTGCTTACATCGCCTGTTTTAAGGTCTATTCCCGTGATTCTCTTAAGGAGACTTGATTTTCCAACTCCCGACAGCCCTGCAAAAGCAACGGTTTTTCCTTTTATTATCTCACGGATTTCATCTACCCCCTCGCCTGTTTTGGCACTGGCACAAATGCAGGGATAGTTTGCTCTTTGGTATACGGATATAAACTGCTCCGCCTCATCACTGTCCGCAAGGTCTGTTTTGTTAAGGCATATTACGGCTTTAATATTCTTGCTCTCCGCAATTACCAAAAGCTTGTCAAGAAGCGAAAAATCGGGGAGTGGAGATTTTGCCGCAGAAACCAAAAGTAATATATCCACATTGGAAACTCCCGGTCTTATGAGAAAATTCTTTCTGGGAAAAATTTTCACAATATGTCCCGTAGAATCGGGATTAAGGGAAATCTCAACCTTATCTCCCACGATGGGGGAAAGCTCATCTTTTCTGAATTTTCCCCGTGCGTGGCACTCTATCACTTCATCTTCTGTTTTGACGTAATAGAATCCGCCTATTCCTTTTATAATTGTTCCGCAAAGTTTTGTGTTTGTCAATATTTTACCTCTTCCTGGCGGATATAAACTCCGTCATAATATATCAAGAGGCCGGAGGTTTTTTCTATCTGGAAAGAAATAGTTTCCGTGCCTGTAGATGTTGTAATATCGCTTTCATAAATGGGCACGCCGTCGCAGACCAGCTTCACCGTAACTGCCTTTCCCTTGGGAAGACTTGTAAGCTTTAAGGAAACCGTCTTAGGCTTGGGGTTTTTCTCGGGCTTTACGGGAGGTTTGTCGGTTTCATCATCAGCTTCTGCCTTTTCCCCCGTTGAAATATAAAGGTCAATCTGTGTTCCTGTGGGAACGGTTTCATATGCATCTATGCTTTGCCTGAAAACCTGTCCCTTGGGATATTTTTCGCTGGAGGCTTCCTTTACGGAGCCTACCTTAAGCCCTTTTTCTTCAATGGCAAGAAGTGCCTCTTCACGGGTTTTTCCTACTAAATCGGGGACAATTTTTTGTTCTGCCCCCCTGGATACGTAGAGGATAACCTCCTCGCCCTCTGCCATGGTCTTTCCGTCGGAGGGGAACTGCTTAAAGATTATTCCTTCGTCATAATCTTCGTTATCCTCTTCCTCAATGGTTACCTTAAGACCTTTGTCCTCAAGCTTTTCCTTTACGCTCTTGTAGTGCTTGTTTTTATAATTACTGAGAACAAGGGCCTCAGGACCTTTGCTGACAACGACCTTGATTTCTCTGGATTTTTTCACATTAAAGTTTCCTTCAGGGTCCTGACTTATTATTGTGCCCTTAGGCTCATCGGAGCATTTTTCGCTGCTTTGTACCAATGTAAATTCCACGCTGTCCGTAGACGCGTCGCTTACAGCAAGTAACGCATCGTCGTATTTCATTCCCACCACGTTGGGGATTTTAACCTCCTCACTCTGTGGGAAAAGCAGTTTTATTCCCAAAACCATAAGTGCTATTACAGCGGCAAGGCCTATAATAATGGTTATCATAAGACCTCTGTTTGCTTTCTTTTTCTGATTTTTTCCGCCCTGTCCCGGTATACGCCTTTTTTGTACGGGATTGCGTTTGGGAATATCCTCCATACCCTCGCTGTCATATGCATTAAGGTGTGAAATAGCAATTGAGGGATTCTGATATACCTTTACAAGGTCCTGAAGAATTTCCGTTGCATTATTATAGCGAAGACGCTGTTCCTTTTTCATACAGCGGACAATAATTGCCTCAATTCCTGCAGGAAGCTCGGGATTTACCTCACATGGGAGTGTTGCCTCCTCCTGCAAATGCTGGAGAACTACGCTGATGCTCTCTTCTCCGTCAAAGGGAAGCGACCCGGTGAACATTTCATACATAACCACGCCCAGGGAATAAATGTCGCTTCTAAGGTCGGTATAACCGCCCCTTGCCTGCTCGGGAGAAAGATAATGTGCACTTCCGATTGCATTTTTCCCTGCGTTTACCATGGTGGAATTATTTGCGGCTCTTGCTATGCCGAAATCGGCAACCTTAAGCTTTCCGCTTTCCGTAATGATAATATTCTGGGGCTTAATATCCCTGTGAACAACGTGCTTTGAGTGGGCGTGCTCCAATGCTCTGCATATTTGCATCGAAAAATTGGTAGCTTCTCTGACGGTGAGCTTTCCTCCGCGGGAGGTGATGTACTGCTTCAGAGTTTCTCCCTCCAAAAGCTCCATTACTATGTAATGAAGACCGTCCTCCTCACCGACATCGTAAATCTGAACGATGTTCTGATGTGAAAGACTTGCCGCCGCCTGTGATTCTACATTAAATCTTCGTATGAATTCCTCGTTTTCCTTGAATTCTTCCCGAAGAACCTTTACTGCAACATATCTGTTAAGCATTTTATCCATCGCTTTATATACGATTGCCATACCGCCCATGCCGATTTGTTCAAGCAATTCGTATCTGGAACCAAGTACTTTAGACTGCATAATATTTCCTCCGTAAATAAATGTCAGACTTGTGCTAAAATGACGGTAATGTTGTCACTTCCGCCTGCATCATTTGCCAGTTTTATCAGCGTCTTAACGCCGTCCTCAAGACTTTCTAATCGCGAAAGTGTGTTTTCAATGGTTTCATCGCTGAGCATATTTGTAAGTCCGTCACTGCACATGAGAAAACGGCTTTTCGGGGAAGCCTTCACGTGAAAAACATCGGCATTAACTTCGGGAGAAATTCCCAAAGCCTTTGTAATGACGTTTTTCTGTGGATGGCCTGCCGCCTGCTCACGGGTAATGGCACCTGTTTCAATCATATATTCCACCAGAGAATGGTCCTTAGTCAGAAGACGAAGCTTTCCGTCTTGGTTTAAGGAGTATATTCTTCCGTCACCGACGTGGGCCATGTACGCCACATCATTCTTAAATACCAAAACGTCGGCAGTAGTACCCATTCCTGCAAGATTGGCTTTCTTTTTAGAAAGCGAAAGAATATATTCGTTGGCTTTTTCAAGAGCTTCTCCCATCATCAGCATAATCTGCCCCGGAAGAAGAGCTTTTTTCAGGCTTTGGCTGAGGAAATCAAAAATAATTTCCCCTGCAATTTTGCTGGCAGTTTCGCCGCCGTTATGTCCGCCCATGCCGTCGGTAAGAATCAGCACGGTAAAGCCCTCTATATTTTCCGATATGAAATAATCTTCGTTTATTTCACGAAGCATACCTCTGTCGCTAAGTGAATAAAACTGCATATTACCACCTCCCCAAAAGGGTTTTACAATTCATTGTTTCTGAGCTGTCCGCAGGAGGCATTTATATCTGCACCTAATTCTCTGCGGATTGTTGCATTTATTCCAAGGCTTTCAAGAGCCTTTTTAAAATTCTGCGTTTCTTTCTCGCTTGTACGAATGTTGTCACGCTCCCTGACGGGATTTACGGGGATTAAATTCACGTGACAGTTTTTTCCCCGAAGAAGCCTTGCAAGGGTGCGTGCTTCCTCCGCATTGGAGTTTTTATCTTTAACCAACGCATACTCGAAAGTTATGCGCCTGTGGGTTTTATCAAAGTAATAGTCGCAGGCACTCATCAGACTTTCAAGGGAATACGCCTTTGCCACGGGCATCAGCGTCTTTCTCACGTCGTCTGTGGGGGCATGGAGGGAAATTGCTAAGTTTATGGGAATTTCCTCATCTGCAAGGGTGCGGATTTTATCCGCAAGTCCGCATGTAGAAAGGGTAATGTGCCTGTAGCCCATTCCGATGCCCGATTCATCATTTATGTTTTTCAAAAATGTAATTATATTGTCGTAATTATCAAGCGGCTCGCCTATTCCCATAATTACCACACTGTTTATTTTTACGCCAAGGTCCTTTTGTGCCCTTAAAATCTGCCCCTCTATTTCAAAGGGGGAAAGATTTCTCGTCAGTCCGTGGAGCGTGGAAGCACAAAAGCTGCATCCCATTCTGCACCCAACCTGGCTTGAAATGCAGATGCTTTTCCCGTGGTGATAGTCCATTACCACGGTTTCAATTATATTGCCGTCAGAAAGGCGGAGAAGATATTTTACCGTCCCGTCCAGCTTGCTTTCAAGCTTTTTGTGTATAGTGGGAAGAAAAATTTCAAATTCCTCGCAAAGCTTTTGTCTTAGCGTAAGGGGAATATTCGTCATTTCATCGGGAGCCTCAATTCCGCCGTGAATCCATTTATAAATCTGGTCAGCACGAAAGGGGCTTTGCCCGATGCTTTTTATATATTCTTTTAGCTGTGCTTTTGTCAAATCACCTAAATTCAAGGCTTTTACTTCCTTTCAAAAACGGCGTAGAAAAAGCCGTCGGTACCGTCTGTATGAGGCATAAGCTGTTTTTGCTCTGTCAGGGAAAATTCAGAAAAGTTTTCCAAAATCCAGGCTACATTATCCTCGTTTTCGCTTTTATTTATTGTGCAGGTGGAGTACATAAGCCTTCCGCCCGGCTTTACATATTTTGCAGCATTGGAGAGTATATCACGCTGTATTTTTACAAGCTCATTATTTCCTAATTCCGATTTTGTCCATTTAATATCGCTCTTTCTGCGGATTACTCCCAATCCCGAACAGGGGACATCTGCCAATACAGCGTCAAAGCCGTCCATAAATTCGGGGCAGAAAACGGTAGCGTCGTTTAGCATAACGCGGGCATTTGTAACGCCAAGCCTCTTAAAGTTGTTTTCAATGAGTGCAAGCTTATGGCTATGTATATCGCAGGAAACAATTTCTCCCGTGTTATCCATAAGCTGTGCCATAAATGCACTCTTACCGCCGGGGGCGCTGCATAAATCGAGCGCTCTCATGCCCTTTTTAAGCCCGAATGCCGAAATTGCTATTTGAGAAGCTCCGTCCTGAATTGCAATGGCTCCGCTTTTAAATTCCTCTGTGTTTTCCGCACCACGGCTTCCCACGTATCGATAGGAAAAATCGCTGTCAGCCGTTTTTTCAAAATCCTCTCCGAGAGAGGTGCATTTGAGGGTGTTAAGCCTTACCGTTACGGGAGGAGTTTCATTCATTGCTTTAAAAAGCTCTGTGGTGTGTCCCTGGCTTTTCCATAAATCCACCAACCACAAGGGCATGGAGTATTTTATGCTTATATATTCGCCGCTTTCGGTGTCGTCGGGCAGAAAATCCCCCGACGCAGCCGCTTTCCGAAGCACCGCATTCACAAATCCGCCCGAGGCGCTGTGACCATACCTTCTTGCAAGGCGGACACATTCGTTTACCGTGGCACTTTCGGGGATTCTGTCAAGAAAACGAAGCTCAAAGATTCCCATTCTCAGAATGTTGAGAATCCATACGGAAAGCTTTTTTAACTTTATTGAAGATATGTTAGCTATAATATTATCCAGAAAAAGACGGTTTTTCATTGCCCCGAAAGCAATATTTGTTGCAAGGGCATTGTCTCTCGGCTCCATATTGGCAGATGCCAGTATGTCCCTGAGTGCAATATTAAGATATGCACCGTCCTTTTCGCAGTGGTATAACGCTTTAAGTGCCGCCTCACGGGGCTTTGAAAGTGAACTCATCAGTCATCATTCCTTCTGGAGCTTACGAGCATAAGAAGCCTCAGTAGCTGCATAATAGAAACAGCCGCCGCCGCAACGTATGTCATTGCCGCCGCTCCCAGCACCTTTTTCACTGCGGGAACTTCATCGCTTTCAAGATAGCCGCCGTTTGAAAGAGTAGCAATGGCTCTTCTTGATGCGTTAAACTCAACAGGGAGAGTAACAAGCTGAAAGAGAACTGCCAGTGAGAAAAAGGCAATTCCCGCATAAGCAAGAGCTCCGTATGACAGAAGAAGTCCTAAAATTACAAGATAAGGACCTGCCATAGAGCCGATATTTGCAACAGGGACAATAGCGTTGCGAAGCTGTATGGGTTTATAATTTGTAGCATGCTGAACGGCGTGGCCTGCTTCGTGTGCCGCAACTCCAACCGCCGCAACGGAGGTGGAGCTGTGTACGCTGTCGGAAAGCCTGATAACATTTGCCTTAGGGTCGTAATGGTCGGTAAGCTCACCGCGGACTCTTTCGATGCGGACATCGTAAAGCCCGTTGGAATCTAAGATTCTTCTTGCCGCCTGCTCGCCCGTAATATTTCTGCCTGTATGCATGGAAGAAAACTTTTTGAAAGTGGAATTAACTCTCATTGACGCAATCATTGAAAATATACCTGCAATGAGTACCAGTACAAGACCGGCATCCATATAATAGCCAAACCCGAATAACATATAAAATCACACTCCTAATTTTGTGCCTTTTTCGATTTTGTGTCCGCGGAGATAATCCTCGGCGGACATTTTCTTTTTGCCCTCTACCTTAATTTCTTTTATAATGACACTGCCCTTTTTGCAGGCAACCTTGATTCCGTCAGAATCTGCACTAAGAACCTCGCCCGCATTTCCTTCATCGTCGCATTTATACACAAAGTCAACGACAAATCTCTTTCCTCCGATAAAGCTGAAAGCCTTCGGCCAGGGATTAAGCCCCCTTACTTTATTGTAGATTTGTTCGTTAGTATTATTCCAGTCAATTTCTCCCTCTGCTTTTGAAAGCTGGGAGGCATATGTGGAAAGGGCATCGTCCTGCTTTTCGGGGGTAATTGTTCCCTCTTTTAAACCGTCCAGGGTTTTAAGAAGCACCTCTCCGCCCAGAACTGCCAGAGCATCGTGATACTCTCCTGCTGTGGTTTCTTCCCCTATGGGAAGCTCGCTTTTTATGAGCATATCGCCTGTATCAAGCCCCTTTTCCATGTACATGCTTGTGACGCCGCTAACCTTTTTGCCGTCAATTACAGCTCTTTGTATGGGAGCGGCACCGCGGTATTCGGGGAGAAGAGACCCGTGGATATTGATGCATCCGTATTTGGGATAATTAAGTATATATTCGGGAAGTATCTTTCCGTAAGCCACCACTACAATAATGTCGGGATTAAGCTCCTTAAGGAGAGGAAGAATGGCTTCATCTTTAAGTGTATCGGGCTGATACACGGGAATGTCCTTCTCCAAAGCAAATATTTTTACTTCGGGCATTGACATCTCGTATCCTCTGCCCTTGGGCTTATCGGGCTGAGTTATTACGCCGATGACATCTCGTTTATCATCAACAAGTGCTTTCAGCGAAATTTGTGCAAACTCGGGTGTTCCCATAAATAATATACGCATAGAATTACTCCTCATTTTGTTCCAATTCAAATACCTCGGAGGCTTTTTCAACATAAAGTGTGCCGTCAAGGTGGTCGCACTCGTGGCAAATGCACCTTGCATAAAGGTCCTCGCCCGTAAATTCAAATTCGTCTCCGAATCTGTCAAATGCCTTCACGGTAGCTTTCTGCGGTCTTGTAACCGTTCCTGCCTTACCGGGAACGCTGAGGCAGCCTTCCGTATCGGTAACACTGCCCTCGGTGTGGATAATGACGGGGTTTATAAGCTCAAGCATACCCTCGTCCTCGCCTAAATCTATCACAACCGCTCTGCGAAGAATTCCCACCTGGGGTGCGGCAAGTCCCACTCCGTTTGAAAGAATGAGCGTTTCCTGCATATCGTCAAGAAGTGTGTGAAGCTTTTCGTCAAAATTTTCCACCTCACGGCATTTCTTTTTAAGGCAAGGGTCACCTATTTCTCTGATTTTTCTTATCGCCATGTTAATTTCTCCTTACATCATGCTGTACGGATTAATATCCGCAATTACCGATAAATCGGAATTTCGTTTTTTCGGGCTTTCGTGAAGAGTGTCCCGAAGAATACGGATAAAATCCTCATCGGCTCGGCATTTAAGCCATAGCCTCATTCTGTATCTTCCCTGAATTTTGTTTACGGGGGCAGGCGAAGGGCCGTAGAACTTACAGTTGTCATAACCACGCAGGGCAACTCTCAGCTTCATTGCGATGCTGCCTATCGCCTTTTCCGCCTCCTCACGGTCGGAGGAAGATACCATTATATTTATAATATCACAAAACGGGGGATAAATAAACTCCCGTCTGTAGGAAATTTCATCCTCAAAGAACGCCTTGTAATCCTGTGATGCCGCAAGAAGAAGCGTGGGATTTTCAGGCTCATACGTCTGAATGACGCATCTGCCCTTTTTTTCGCCCCTGCCTGCTCTGCCGCATACCTGTGTTATCAGATTAAAGGTACGCTCCTGCGCCCTGAAATCATCAACGTTAAGCGAGGCGTCCGCCGCCAATACACCCACCAGGGTTACATTTTCAAAATCAAGCCCCTTTGTAACCATTTGCGTGCCCAAGAGAATGTCGGTCTTTTCACCGTCAAACTGCTCCAAAAGCTTTTCGTGACCGCGTTTTCCGCTTGTGGTATCTGCATCCATTCTAAGGGTTTTTGCAGAGGGGAAGATGCTTTCAATCTGCTCCTGCGCTTTTTGCGTGCCTCTGCCAAAATCACGAACACGGCTCCCCCCACATTTGGGGCAAATGCTTTTAACCTTTTCTCTGTAATCGCAGTAATGGCACCTTAGAGAATCGCTGTTTTTGTGATACGTCAACGACACACTGCAATTGGGACAGGAAAACACATATCCGCATTCACGGCAGGAAACGAAGGTGGAATACCCACGTCTGTTAAGAAACAGAATCGTCTGCTCGCCGCTTTTGATATTTGAATCAATTTCTTTTGCAAGAAATCGGCTTAAAACAGTTTTATTTCCCTCTTTAAGCTCCTGACGCATATCGGAAATAAAAACTTCGGGAAGTGGCATTTTGTTATATCTTTCCGAAAGCTCTATTAAAGTATATTCGCCGCATTTTGCTTTATAATAGCTTTCAACAGCCGGAGTTGCACTACCCAAAATAAGCGGACAATCATGCTCTTTTGCAAGATATGCCGCAATATCGCGGGCATGATAACGGGGAGAAGCTTCCGATTTATAGGATTGCTCATGTTCCTCGTCAATTATTATTGCTCCTAAATTATCACAGGGAGCAAAAATTGCACTTCTTGCACCGATAATAAGCCTTGCCTCACCACGGCGGATTCTTCTCCATTCGTCCAGCCTCTCTCCCAAAGAAAGAGCGCTGTGAATAACAGCCACATTTTTGCCGAATCGGCTGAAAAAACGACTTGTCATCTGCGGAGTGAGAGCAATTTCGGGTACAAGAATTATAATTTGCTTGTTTTTTTCCAACGCCTTGGAAACTATGCTCATATACACTTCGGTTTTACCGCTTCCCGTAACTCCGTGTATGAGAAAAGTTCCTCTTTTGCTATCTGTTATAGCCTTAGAGGCTTCCTGTTGCATCTTTGACAGCTTAAGGGGGGCAGGCTCGGAAGAAGCTTTTCCCTCCAAGGGATTCCGAAGAACCTCCGTCTCGCGAAAATCTATTAAATGCTTTACGTAAAGGGACTCCACGGCATTTCGTGCAGCACCTGAAACGCGTAATAAATCGGGAACGGAAAGCTCGCCAAGCTCGCTTAAAGCTCTAAGCACCGCCGCCTGACGGGGGGCGTTCTTTTCAAGCTTTTCAATATAATATGAAATGTTTTCCTCGCCGCAGTAAAAAGCTAATCGGATTGTCTTTTCATTTGCACGGCGTTTATCACGAAAGCTTTTTTCTAAGATGCCCTTTTTTATAAGTGCATTTACCGTGGCTCTGGCATTTTTACCCAAAAGACTTTTAATCTGCTCTATTTCCGCACTGCCGTCGGATTGCTCTAAAAGCTGCAAAAGCTGTTCCTGCTTAACCCCTTTAACGGAGGAAAGCAAATCGGAATATTCGTGGGTAAGTGAAATCCATTCCTCAAATTTTGCATCCGTTCCGGGAGGAAGGCATAGCTGTGCCGCCTCGGAAAAGGTGCAAAAGTATCTTTCCCTCATGTGAAAGCATAGACCGATACTGCTTTTTGTCAGCACGGGAAGCTCATCTGTTAAGGATTTAATTTCCTTGAGTGCTTCAAAGCTGCTGACATCCTTAAGCTCGGTAACATAAGCCTCTTTCGGTAGATTCCCCGTGCCGAAAGGAATTTTAACACGGCATCCTACCGCGATTTTATCCTCCATGGTCTCGGGCACAAGGTAGTCAAAAGGCTTATCAATATTCAGGTTTTTTGTATTTACATAAACCTGAGCAATCATAATTATTCTGCCTCGGAATCCAAAGATGCTTCATATTCGGCAATCGCTTCCGAAAAACGCTGCTCTGCAGATTTCTTTACGCATCTGATTTTACCGTTTGCAATTTCATTTATCGCGCGGGAAACCGTCTTGTCATTGCCTGAATCGGAAACGAGCTGACGGGCACGCTTCGCGGTAACAATTACAAGTGAATAACGGGAATCAAGTCCCTCCATAAGTTTTGAAATTTCGGGATACAACATATTTATCATTACCTTTCTATATTTAAAAATTCTTTTTCAATATATTTGTAGTTTCGGCAAAGGAGACAATGCTCCGCCTTAACAATGGCGTCAAGGCGTGCCACCGCATCCTCCACCGTATCATTAATAAGCACATAATTATATTTTTCAATATATTTAAATTCTGCCTTTGCTCTTTCAAGGCGGCTTAAAATTACATCCTCTGTTTCCGTGCCTCTGCCGCGGAGTCTTGCCTCCAAATCCTCTACCCGAGGGGGGAGAACAAATATAAATACCGCTTCGGGATAATGAGCACGAACCTGAAGTGCGCCCTGAACTTCAATCTCCAGTATTACATCCTTGCCGCTTTCTATCATTTCCATAACGGCATCCTTAGGAGTGCCGTAATAATTTTCGCAAAAAACTGCATGTTCCAAAAATCCGTCTGCATCTATTCTCTTTCTGAATTCCTCGTGGCTCAGAAAAAAGTAGTTTACACCGTCAATTTCGCCCTCGCGGGGATTGCGTGTGGTTGCAGATACGGAAAGGGTGCAATCATCGTGGGTGCGGAGATATTCCTTGCAGACAGTACCCTTGCCAACGCCGGAGGGACCGGAAATGACAAGGAGCAAGCCCTTTTTCTTCATATGTAATCAATCCTTTCTGTCTTCATCATCAAACTCCGCATAGCTTCCGTGCCTCTGTGCGATCATATCGGGAGTCAGCGCGGAAAGTATAACGTGTTCGCTGTCGGTTACGATAACGCTTTTTGTTTTTCTGCCGTAGGTGGCATCGATAAGCATGCCTTTTTCCCTTGCCTCCTGGGCGATTCGCTTCACGGGAGCACTTTCGGGAAGAACAATGCTTACTATTCTTTCGTCGGAAACTAAATTTCCGAATCCGATATTAACTAATTTCATATTAAACAATCCTTTTTTTGAGAATGCAAAATTACGGTGCTGGTTTTCTCCACTTTTTTACTCAACGTTTTGTATCTGCTCACGCAACTTCTCAATCTCTGCCTTTACATCAATCACAATTCTTGCCACATCAAGGTCGTTGGATTTTGAGCCTATTGTATTGATTTCACGATTCATTTCCTGAATCAGAAAGTCTATCTTTCGTCCTACGCATCCGCCGCCACATAGCATCTCGGTAAACTGCTCCACGTGGCTTCTTAAGCGAACGGTTTCCTCATTCACATTTACCTTATCGGCAAAAATTGCAACCTCGGTAAGAAGCCTTGCTTCATCGTATGAGGCACTTCCCAGGATATCCTTCATTCTTTCTTCGATTCTTTGGCGGTACTCCGATACGATTTTGGGAGAACGCTCCTCAACCTTAGCTGTAGCATCCAATATAAAAGCAAGGTGCTCTTTAAGGTCACACTCAAGCTTTGCGCCCTCGGCAATACGCATGGAATCAAATCCGCAAAGTGCTTCACAAAGAGCTTTAAGCACCGTTTCTTTAATCAGATTCTCGTCCTCGGGTGCTTTGTCCAAGGCAAAAATGTCGGGAATGCGAAGAAATGTCTCCGCCGTGGTATTGCTTGAAATCTGAAGCTCCGAAGAAAGGGTACGAAGACCCTGCAGGTATTCCTTTGCCAGTGCAGTGTTTACTTTAACGACGCTGTCATCCTCGCCGCTTGACTCTACATTTACATATATGTCCACCTTGCCTCGGTTTATCTTCTCCTGTGCCGCCTTGCGGATAGCATCCTCCAGGAAGGTATATACCCTGGGCATTTTAATGGAAAAATCGCTGTATCTTGAATTAACCGATTTAATTTCAACGGTAAAGGTCTTATTTCCCATTTCTGCCTTTCCGCTTCCGTAGCCTGTCATGCTTTTTATCATAAGAAAAATCTCCATTCTCTTAATAGGGTATAACACCCCATAATTATTAAACATTATATCATACTTAAGTAGAGTTAGTCAACTGTTTTAATTATAGACGGGAAAATTGAAAATTTTTTACACTAAATTGAAAAGAAAGTAGGTTGTTTTTATTTTTTGTATATGATAAAATAAACAAATAATAATCTACCAAAAGGAGAAAGGTACAATGATAAGACAACAGGCTTTTACAGGCAATAACAAAATGCTTAAGGGAGCTCTTCACTGCCACACCACACGCAGTGACGGAAATCAGACGCCCGAAGAAGCAATGCATAAATATAAGGACGGCGGATATGACTTTGTGGCACTTACCGACCACAGAAAATATAACTTTGTCAATTACGCACCCGAAACGGGGCTTTTGCTTATTCCCGGTATGGAATATGATTCGTTTATTCATAAGGATGAATACGGCAGAATCTGCCACCACACTGTATGCCTCGGACCTCTTAAGGAGGACGGAAACGGATTCGAGCAGGACGATATAGGTCCCGAAAGACCATATGTTTCAGACAATGAAATGTACCAGGGGTATCTTGACGAAATCCATGCAAAGAACAATATCACAATTCACGCTCATCCCGAATGGAGCAATACGCCTCTTACCATGTTTAATTGCCTCAAGGGAAATTTTGCTATGGAAATCTATAACCATGGCGGAGTGCTTGGTTACGAAATGGATGCGGACAACGGTCTTTACTGGGATCAGCTTTTAGCAGAAGGAAAGCGTGTCTGGGGTGTAGCGACAGATGATGCTCACGGAGAGAGGCATTTTGGCGGCGGATGGGTAATGGTGAATGCAGAGAAAAACGTAAATTCCGTGCTGGAAGCTCTTAGTGAAGGCAGATTTTATGCCTCCACGGGTCCTGAAATCTATGATTTTTACGTAGATGATGACAACATCGCTCACATTAAGTGTTCGCCCGTTAAAAAGATTCTTCTCCAGGGTTGCAAGCATCCTCACAGGCTGTTCCCGAAAGGCAAAGCAGCTTTGGAAGGACCTGTGACGGAGGCTGAGTTCAAGCTGGAAACCAAAACAGGGCTTTACGAATATTGCCGCTTTACAATAATAGACGAAAACGGCAAAAAAGCATGGACAAATCCCATATTTTTAAAAAAATAAAAAAGACAACAGTGAGAAAAGGCTCTATAATATCTATAGATTGCTCGCGCAACATAGATGTTATAGAGCCTTTAAGCTTTATTTAAGGTATAAATACTACTATAAAATAGTATTTATGCTATAATGGAGGTTTGTCAGATGAAAAAAATGAAAGAGTGGATGAAGGACGGATACGCATGGCTAAAAAAATGGGCTGCCGTTCCTTTCGCAAAGTATAAAACGCTTAATAAAGGGGCAAAAAGAGCAGTTTGCCTTGTGCTGGCAATTTTAGTTGCGGCATCAGGCTTTGGTATATGGAAATGGCACAGTGCTTCCGAGGCTACCGTGGCAAAGGCAAGCGGCACCTCAATTGTCAGACAGGGCAGTCTTACCAACAGTATCACGGGAAGCGGTACAGTGGAGCCTATCGAACAGCGTGAAATTGTTCCCGAGGTAAACGGAAAGATTATCGAGTCGTATTTTAACGAGGGCGACAGCGTTAACGAGGGAGATGTTCTCTATCGCTTTGAAATGACTGCGGCGGAAAATGCGATTGAAAGTGCTCAGAACAACGTGGAAAAAGCACAGACCACCCTTTCAAACAGGCAGAGCAATCTCGAAAAGGTACGTGAAAATATAGCAAATCTCACAATTAAAGCCACCGTTTCAGGAAAAATCAGTGATATGTCCCTTCGTGTGGGAGAGGATGCATCGGGAAAAATCTGCACAATCACCAATTTCAAGGAACAGACTGCCACGATTCCTTTCAGCTCCGCACAGATAAAGAACATCAGCGTGGGCGACAATGTAGATGTGGCAATCGATAAATATATGATAAACACCACAGGTAAGGTAATACGCAAATATACTGCACCTGATACCCTCCCAAGCGGTGCGGTTGTGTACTATGTGGAAATAAGGCTTGATGATAAATATACCGTTGAAGAAAATGTAAATGTCACTGCTACTGTAAACAGCAAAAGCGGAAAGATAAGCTCCGCTTCCTACGGCAGTGTAAAATATGCCGATCCCGTGACGGTAAATGCCGACCAGCGAGGTGAGGTTTCAAGGATTAACTTTAAAAACGGCGACTGGGTGGACGAGGGTCAAATTATTGCCGTGCTTAAAAACAACGACCTTAACGACGAGCTCAGAACAGCTCAGCAAAACCTTAAGGAAGCACAGATGAACCTCACGGAATCCCTCAACAATCTTGAGGACAAAGAGGAAGAAGCAAACGAATACATAGTTACATCCCCCATAAACGGCGTTATCCTCACAAAGGATTATTTTGTGGGCGACACAATAAGCGGACAAAATCCCCCTGCCCTTATGGTAGTTGCGGATATGAGCAAGATGAAATTCACAATTTCAGCCGATGAGCTTGACATTGCAAAAATTCAGGTGGGCCAGAGCGTAACGGTAACGGCGGACGCACTTTCAAATCAAAGGCTGAGAGGCACAATTACTGCCGTGTCAAAGCTGGGAACCTCCTCAAATGGCGTTACCAACTATCCCATTGAGGTTACCATAGACGAGCCGGGAGAGCTTATGCCCGGAATGAACGTAAGTGCACAGATTATAGTAGAGCAATCCTACAACAGCCTTTATCTCCCTGTTGAGGCGGTCGAATACTACGACGGCAAATATTATGTTACAGTTGTGGGCGAGGTAGAAAATATGCCCGAACCTCAGATGCAGGGTGGATTTGGAGCAAGAGGGCAGGGCGGCTTCTCACAGGACAAAAAGACAAATACTGATTCTGAAAACAAAGCTTCCGATGAGAAAAAGCAGGAGAGCAGTAACACTGAAGCAAAAAATCAAAATCCGCAAAACAGTGAAAAACCAAGCTTTGGCGGAGAAAGACCAAATTTCAGCGGTGAAAGACCTGCGGGAACGGGAAATTGGAGCAGACAGGAAAACGCCCCCCAAAACGAGGAAAGTGTGAAACCACAAGCTGCTCCTGCACAAAATACGGAAAAACCCGCAGAGGGCAAGGAGGAAAAGCCTGCCGAAGAAAATAAGACAACGGCAAAAGAAAACGCAAAACCCTCCGGTGAGGAAAAATCGGGCAAGGAAAGCGGAGAAAAAACAAACAATTTTAACAGGGGCAATATGCAGATGCCTCAAAGGCAAAATCAGGAAGATCTCAAAATAAAATACTACGGAAAAGAAAAACGTGTCGAAGTAACAATCGGCATAAAAACAGACACCGCCTATGAAATTTTAAGCGGTGTAGAGTACGGTCAGGTTGTTAAAAACACAGTCCAGGTAACACAGTCAGGCTCCAGAACAGGTGCTTCTAACCGCGGCGGCATGGGCGGCTTCGGCGGAGGAATGATGGGCGGTATGCCGGCGGGAATGGGCGGAAACAACCGTGCCACCAACCGTAATTTCGGAGGCGGAAGATAAGCCTATGATAAGAATTAAGGACATGTATAAAATCTATAAAATAGGCGACATTGAGGTGCGTGCATTAAACGGCGTATCCCTTAATGTCAGCCCCAGGGAATTTGTCTCTATCATAGGACCTTCGGGAAGCGGAAAATCAACCCTTATGAACATGATAGGCTGCCTTGACGTAGCCACAAGCGGAGAATACTTTTTAGACGGAAGGGCAGTTGAGGCACTCAGTGAAAACGAGCTTGCCTCCATCCGAAATGAAAAGATAGGCTTTATCTTTCAGGGCTTTAACCTGTTAAATAAACTAACGGCACTGGAAAACGTAGAGCTTCCCCTAATATATCGCGGAGTTGATTCGGCGCGTAGGCGTGAGCTTGCCGAGGAGGCACTTTTTCGGGTAGGGCTTGAGGAGCGTATGCATCATAAGCCGAAGGAGCTTTCGGGCGGACAGCAGCAGAGAGTTGCCATAGCACGTGCCCTTTCCTCAAAACCCCCGCTGATTCTCGCCGACGAGCCTACCGGTAATCTTGACTCTAAAAGCGGTATTGAAGTTATGAAAATGCTTAAGGAGATTCATGCCGAGGGAAATACAATTGTGCTGATAACTCACGACAGCGATGTTGCAAGGCAGGCGGAGCGTGTCGTAAGAATTGCCGACGGCGTTATTACCAGCGATACTACAGTGACAGAGGATGTGAAATGTGAATGAATCTATTTATGTCTTTTAAAATGGCACTCAGCAGTATTCTCAGCTCAAAGGTTCGTTCCTTTCTGACTATGCTGGGTATAATAATCGGCGTTGCGGCAGTTATTATTCTTGTAAACATGGTAACGGCGACAACACTTAACATGCGTAATCAGCTTGAAAGCATGGGAACAAATCTTATCAACGTAAATATAAGGCGGGGCGGATGGGGAATGACCAGAAGCGTCAGCGTGGAGGAAATAGAGAAAATAGCCCAAAACAATCAGGACAGTATTAAATATATAACCCCCGTGGTAAGCTCCAACGCAACCGTTAAATACGGAAGCAGTAACGCTTCCACCTCGCTTAGCGGAGTAAATGAGCATTACGGAACAATCCGTAATCGAGGCATTGACAGCGGAAGATTTATTACCCCCGACGATGTGGATAACCGCAAATCCGTTGCAGTTATCGGTGCGTATGTGGCAAGCACGCTTTTCGGTGCACAAAACCCCGTGGGGCAACAGATAAAAATAAATAACGAGCTTTTCACCGTGGTGGGAATACTTACGGCGAAATCCTCAAATGTTTCTCAGGGGGGCGAGGATGACGTGGTAATCATTCCTTATTCCAGGGCAACCCGACTTATAAGGAATGCGAACATTACCTCCTTTGCGGTTTCTGCAAAAAATGCCGACACAATGACTGCGGCAACGCAGGCGATTGAAGCATTTCTCTATCAGAAATTCAAATCTGAAAACTCCTATACAGTTACAAACCAGGCGGCACAGATTGAAACCGTGGACGATGCACTTGGCTCCATGACACTTCTCATGGCAGGCATTGCAGGTATCTCTCTTATCGTAGGAGGTATCGGCATTATGAATATTATGCTTGTAACGGTAACGGAAAGAACACGCGAAATAGGTATCAGAAAAGCAATCGGAGCGAAAACAGGGTCTATCCTTATCCAGTTCCTTATCGAATCGGCAGTTGTAAGCTGCCTTGGAGGTATCCTTGGAATTGGACTTGGCATCGTGGGCAGTTATTTCACCAGTACAAGTATGGGAATGCCGACGGTGCCTCTATCGGAGCAGACAACAGTAATTCTCGGCTCATTCATTTTCTCTGCGGCAATAGGAATATTCTTCGGGCTTTACCCTGCCAGAAAGGCGGCAAAGCTTAATCCTATTGAAGCCCTGAGATTCGAGTAGTCGAAAGGAGAGAAAAAAACAGCATGAAAATAAAAATAACAGCACTTATAACAGCTTTAATGATGCTTGTAAATATCGGAGCATTTGCCGCATTTGAGGACATAAATGTCAACACAGGCGTGGGAAATGCCGTTAAACAGCTTGTGCAGTTGGGGATAATAAACGGCTATCCCGACGGCACATTCAGACCCGAGGACACTTTGACCCGCGGTCAGTTTGCAAAGATTGCCGTATGTATGCTGGGGGACGAACAGCAGGCAGCTTCACGCAGTGCAAACGCCATTTTCAGCGATGTTCCCACAGAACATTGGGCAAGCGGATATATTAATTACATAGCAGAACGTCAGATAATAAACGGTTATCCCGACGGCACCTTTGGAGCAGAGGACACCATTAATTACGCCCAGGCACTCACCATTCTTATAAGGCTTTTAGGGTATACGGGCGAGGATGTTGCATACAAGTGGCCCGATGGCTATATTACCAAAGCACAGTCCCTCGGAATTACCAATGGAATATCCTTCGGAACATATGAAAACATCACACGCGGCAATGCGGCATATGTAATATATAACACCCTCCTTGCCGATAAAAAGGAGGGCTCATCCCTTTCGCTTTTAAGCTCCTCCTCCGTAAAGGATGTTGTAATTTACGCTGATAACAGCATCAATGCAGGGCTTGCAATAGGAAATATTGAAACAACAAACGGAGTATATAAGCTTGCCGATAACTCAAATATCACCTCCGAGGTTTACGGAAGATTAGGTACATTGTATCTGGACGGCGAAAAGAGGGCAACGGCGTTTGTTCCCGAAAACGAAAATGTGAGAAGCGTTACCCTTTCAAGTGCCGCCGTAAGCGGTGACGGCAGAAGGGTGGAAATCGGCTTTACGGAAAATGGAACAGCAAAGGCTGAAAGCCTTCCTGCAAATGCACCCCTTTATTACGAGGGTAAAGCTTCTACGCTTTCGCAGGGTGCGGCAAAGCTTGAGGCAGGAAGTGAAGCACTCCTTCTTTACGCAGATGACGGAAGCTTTGCAAGAATGTATTTAAAGGAAAGCACTCTTTCGGGACCGAGAACGGTTACCTCAGGCTATTCTCAGATTTATTCTTTCTTTAGCATTGTAAACAGCGGCACGATGAAAGTAATCCGTGACGGACGAAACGCGACGCTTTCCGAAATTCAGGCATATGATGTCGTATATTATATGGCAGGCAATAACACCCTCTATGCCTACACCGATAAGGCAAGCGGTGTTTATGAGGAAGCATATCCCCTTAAGTCAAACGTAACAAGCGTTAAAGTAGGCGGTAAGGAATATTCCCTCTCCACTCAAACGGCAATCGGAAAAATGAATACCTCCGAGGGTGCATTTGAACTGGGAGAGCGTGTAACCTTACTCTTTGGCAGAGACGGCGAAGTTGTGGACGTTGTAAACCTTGCGGCAGTGGGAAGCCTTGATTTGGTCGTTCTGACAAAAAGCTACAAGGAAATATCACAGGAAACCGAGACGCTGGGAAAAAGCACGAACTATGTCACAGTAGTACTTCCCGACGGAGGCGAGGTTACCTACGAAGCAGACCGTGACTATAGTGACTATGTGGGAAATGTGATGAAAGTTAAATATGAAAACAACGTAGCAAAGCTTACCGTAGTATCGCACACGAATATATACGGAGATTTTGATTCCTCAATACCCTCTTTGGGAGAATATTGGCTTTCAGAAAATTGTGCGATTCTTGAGCTTGTGGAAAATACCGCCAGCGGTGCAACTGTAAAAAAGATTGAGCTGCGTGACATTGTTACCGACAGCCTTACTAAGAATCAGGTGCTTCATGCAGAAACAAGCGGAGCACTCAGGGATATCACATTCCTTTACGTGACCGATGTTACAAAAACAGATGCAGATTTCGGCGTGGTAACGGAGGTCAACAAAAACAAGTATACAGTTTTAATTGATGACAGGACCACCCAAATCGAAACGGCAGTGAAGCTTGAACGCGGCTGCGCAGTGGAAATTCAGCAGACAAGCGACGGACAGATTGCAAAAAGGCTTACAAATGTAGGCTCGGCATCAAAGATAGAGGGCTACAGCGGAAGCAGAATCCGTGTAAACGGAAAGAACTATATCCTAAGTGATTATGTGAAAGTTTACGGAGGAACCTACGCAAATGAGTACACATCTATGTCGGTGTCGGAGCTTACAAACAGTGAAAATATTCAGAATATTACGCTGTATTCCGACAGGTCGCTTTCAAGCGGAGGCATCGTCAGAGTGATTGTGGTTAAGACAAAAAATTAAACAGGTAACAAAAAGAACAGACACCCACAAACGTGGATGCCTGTTCTTTTTGGCGCGCCCCCTGGGATTCTACCCGTTTGCGGTGCCCGACATATGTCTGCGGCGATAAATCACCTTGCCATCTGTCGACCGCTGCACAACCCTATGCCTTCCCTTCATCCGCCACCGGCGGCGGTCAGGCTCGGTTCCCCCTCCCCACGGGTCGGGGCTTCGAATCCCTTTTATCAAGCAAAAAAACAAAAGATACCCACTTCGTAGGTATCTTTCGCTTTTTTTGGCGTGCCCCGGGATTCTACCCGTTTGCGGTGCCCGACATATGTCTGCGGCGATAAATCGCCTTGCCCCCTGTCGACCGCTGCACAACCTGCACCCTCGCTTCATCCGCCATCGGCGGCGCTCGGGCTCGGTTCCCCCTCCCCACGGGTCGGGTTTTCGAATCCCTTTTAATTCAAGCAAAAAGAAACAGACACCCACTGACGTGAATGTCTGTTCTTTTTGGCGTGCTTGGAGGGATTCGAACCCCCGACCCTTTGGTTCGTAGCCAAATACTCTATCCAACTGAGCTACAAGCACACATTATTCAATTTTACGTTTGTTCGAATCCGGGATTCTACCCGTTTGCGGTGCCCGACATCTGTCAGCGGTGATAAATCACCTTGTCATCTGTCGACCGCTGCACACCCCTGCGCCTTCCCTTCGTCCGCCACAGGCGGCGGTCAGGCTCGGTTCCCCCGCCCCTTTGGTTCGTAGCCAAATACTCTATGGGGCTGAGCTACAAGCACATATTATTAAACAAATCTTTTCAAACGCATTGACTATAATAACACATAAATCCGAAAAAAGCAAGACTTATTTTGCAAAATTTTCAAATTTTATTACACTTTGCTCTATTTCAATTGACAAAAGGTTTCTTCTAATGATATACTAACTTATTATAATGGAAAGAATTTTTTCTCAGAAAGAGGTAATGACAATGAAGGACTACAAAATCGGCACCAAATGTATTCAGGCAGGCTACACTCCAAAAAACGGTGAACCTCGTCAGATTCCCATTTATCAGAGTACTACTTTTAAATATGATACAAGTGAAGAAATGGGTAAGCTTTTTGACCTTGAGGCATCGGGCTATTTCTACAGCCGACTTCAGAATCCCACCAACGATTGTGTTGCGGCACGTATTGCGGCTCTTGAGGGCGGCAGTGCGGCAATGCTTACATCAAGCGGTCAGGCAGCATCATTTTACAGCGTATTCAATATCGCTTCCTGCGGTGACCATGTAGTTTCTTCTTCTGCAATTTACGGAGGTACGTTTAACCTCTTTGCTGTTACCATGAAGCGTATGGGTATCGAATTTACTTTTGTAGCTCCCGATTGCACAGATGAGGAGCTTGAGGCGGCTTTCCGTCCTAATACAAAAGCAGTGTTCGGCGAAACTATTGCAAACCCTGCCCTTGATGTACTTGATATCGAGCGTTTTGCCAATGCGGCACACGCACACGGAGTTCCGCTTATTATAGACAACACCTTTGCCACTCCAATAAACTGCCGTCCCATCGAGTGGGGTGCGGATATTGTAACCCATTCCACAACTAAGTATATGGACGGACATGCAAGCGGTGTGGGCGGATGTATTGTAGACAGCGGAAAGTTCGACTGGACAAAATACCCCGATAAATTCCCCGGACTCTGCACTCCCGACGACAGCTATCACGGCGTAACATATACCGAGAGATTCGGACTTGAAGGAGCATATATAACAAAAGCTACTGCACAGCTCATGCGTGACCTCGGCTCTATCCAGGCTCCGCAGAATGCATATCTTATCAATCTCGGTCTTGAGAGCTTGCAGGTAAGAATGGCTCGCCACTGCGAAAATGCACAGGCAGTTGCCGAATATGTGAAAAACCATGAAAAAATTGCTTGGGTGCGTTACTGCGGACTTGAGGGTGACAAGAACTACGAGCTTGGACAAAAATATCTTCCGGGTGGCTCCTGCGGTGTAATCTCCTTTGGCGTTAAGGGCGGAAGACTGGCGGCAGAAAAATTCATGAAGAATCTTAAGCTTGCTTCTATCGAAACACATGTAGCAGATTCTAAAACCTGCTGTCTGCACCCTGCAAATGCAACTCACCGTCAGATGAATGATGACGAGCTTCGTGCGGCAGGTGTAGCTCCCGACCTTATCCGTTTCTCCTGCGGTCTTGAGGAAAAGGAAGATATCATCGCAGATATTGCACAGGCACTTGAAACTATATAAACCCAAGGAGGGATAGAATATGCCCATTAAAATTCCCGACAAACTTCCTGCGGCAAAAATCCTTGCCGATGAGAATATATTTGTAATGCCGCAAAAGCGTGCGGCAACACAGGATATCAGACCGCTGAGAATAGGTATACTGAATCTGATGCCCACCAAAATTGAGACGGAAACCCAGCTTGCACGGCTTCTGGGAAATACGCCGCTTCAGGTAGAGGTTGAGCTTATTCAGGTCAGCACCCATAAAGCGAAAAACGTTTCGGCAGAGCATATGCTGGCTTTCTATAAAACCTTTGACGAGATCAAGGATCAAAAGTTTGACGGCTTCGTAATCACGGGTGCTCCCGTTGAAAAATTAGAATTTGAAGAAGTGGACTATTGGGAGGAGCTTTGCACCATTATGGAGTGGACGAAAACCAATGTTCATTCTACCTTCCATATTTGCTGGGGTGCACAGGCGGCACTTTACTATCATTTCGGAATAAAAAAATACCCTCTTGAGGAAAAGCTTTCTGGAGTATATAAGCATCGTGTGGTTTATAAAAACCCCATGCTTATGCGTGGCTTTGATGATGAATTTATGGTACCTCATTCAAGGCATACCACCGTTCGTATTGAGGATATTGAGAAATGCAAAGCCATTAAAATCCTTTCCGTCTCCGATAAGGCAGGGCTTTATGCCGCGGCAACGGCTAAGGGAAAGCAGATCTTCATCACAGGCCATAGTGAGTATGATCGTGATACTTTAAAAAAAGAATATCTGCGTGACGAGGCGGCAGGTATGAACCCCAAAGTTCCCGAAAATTATTTCCCCGACGATGATCCTACGAAGGACCCCATCGTAACATGGAGAGGCCATGCAAACCTTATTTATTCCAACTGGCTTAACTATTTTGTATATCAGAGTACACCCTTTGATATATCCGAAATCAAATAAATGAAACACTGCTGCACTTGACAAAAAGGAAATATGTGCTATAATGTATGCGTAAGATTATGTCTTGCGCATACATTTATTTTTTAAAGGAGTGATTGTCCTAATGGACGGGAGTAGTATACCGATATTTGTACTGCTACTAATCGTGCTGATTATGTTATCGGCATATTTCAGCGCATCGGAGACGGCGTTTTCGTCGTACAATCGTGTGAGGATGAAGAGCGAGGCAGAGGATAAAAAAGGAAAGAAAGCCCGCCGTGTTCTTTTTCTCAGCGAAAATTATGAGAAGCTTATCTCAACCATACTTATCGGCAATAACATTGTAAACATAGTTGCAACCTCTATTGCAACGTTGCTTTTCACGCATCTTTTGCCGAATAATGAGGCAGTGGCAGCCACTGCTTCAACCGTTGTGATGACCCTTGCGGTTCTTACCTTTGGCGAAATCACGCCCAAGACCATTGCAAAGCGTACAGCGGACGGCTTTAGTAAAAAGGTTGTAGGAAGCCTCAGCTTTCTTACTATGCTGTTCACCCCTCTTACTGCGATTTTCAACCTGTGGCAAAAGTTCGTTATGAGCTTTGTCAAGGGAACGGATGATGATAATGTCACAGAAGATGAAATTATCACGGTTGTTGAAGAAGCGGCAGAAGACGGCGAAATTGACGAACAGGAAAGCGAATTAATAAAGAACGTAATCAAGTTCAGTGACCTTGATGTTAATGATATTCTAACACCTCGTGTGGACGTTGCCGCCGTGGATATTTCATGGGACAGGGAGCGTATCTCTAAGGTGTTTGCGGAAACGGAGTTTTCCCGTCTTCCCATTTATGAAGAAAATATCGATAATATTGTGGGCATACTGTATCAGAAGGATTTTTCAAACCATGCAGATATAGATGTGTCCAAGCTTGTAAAGCCCGTTAAATTTATTTTCTCCTCGATGAAAATCTCAAGGCTTCTTAAGCTTTTCCAGGAAAGTAAATGCCACATGGTTGTCGTAAATGATGAGTACGGTGGTACGGAAGGTATCGTTACCTTAGAGGACGTTATAGAATCCCTTGTAGGCGAAATCTATGACGAGCATGACGAAGTGGTTGAAGATATTGTGAAGCTTTCCGAGGACAGGTTCCGTGTGCTCGGAAGTACAAGCATTGATAAATTTATGGAATTTTTCGCTCTTGAACAGGAGGAAGGCGAGGACGATTCGGATATTACCACCGTAAGCGGCTTTGCAGCACATAATCTGGAAAAAATTCCCGACCAGGGCGATCGTTTTGAATACGAAAATTTAAAAATTGTTATTACCAAGACAGACAGCAATCGTGTGCTTGAATCTGTGGTAACGGTTTTCCCCAAGGAGCCGGAGCCTGAGGAGTGATAGTATTAAAAGGTTTTTTAGATTTATATTCGATGTAATGTCCTCCTCTAAAAAGGACAGCATCGGCGCATATACTGCTAATGCGGCATTTTTCATCACTGTTTCATTTATCCCATTTATAATGCTGCTTATAAGTATACTTAGATTTTTGCCTTTGGGTGAAATTCAGATGATTGAGCATATTGCATCGATTTTTCCTGCTGCGGCAAGGGATATCGCATCTACGATAATAGCAGAATCCTACGATAAGGGCGGCAGTGCCTTAATTTCCATTGCGGCAGTGACAACTCTGTGGGCGGCTTCCGTAGGAATCCATTCCCTTTCCAAGGGGATAGACCGCATCTATAATTCGGACAAGCCCAATAGCATTATTAAACTCCGCCTTAAAAGCATGGTTTATACTCTTGCAGTATTTGCGGTAATGATTTTTTGGTTAGGATTGCTTGTTTTTGGAGATACTGTTAGCAGAGAGATAATAAGGGACTTTCCAAGGCTTTCCCCGATAGTAAGGATTCTCTCGAATATGGACGGACTTTGGGCGTTTTTGGTACTTACGCTGTTCTTCCTTGCAATGTATACCGTGATTCCTTCTAAAAAAGTGCGTTTTATAGCACAGATTCCTGGAGCGTTAATCAGCGGGGTGGGCTGTCTGGGAATTTCGAGGTTTTTCACCCAATATTACACAAGCGTTTTAGGGTTTTCCCCGGTTTACGGCGGACTTACAATTTTGGTTTTCTTCATGCTGTGGCTGTTCTTCTGCCTGTACGCTCTTTTTATAGGTGCAGAAGTAAACAAATGTATGGGTGAAAGATTAGAAGCTGAAATTTAAAAAAGTAAAAAATAACTCTTTGACAAAAAATCTCAAAAGTGGTATAATAATTGTAGAAGTTTAGGAAATCGGAGGCGTGCCATGTACAAGATTGGTGACAGCGTTGTGTATCCTATGCATGGCGCAGGGGTCATAGAGGATATTGAACAAAAGGAAATTTTAGGTAAAATGCAGTCGTATTATGTCATGCGTATGCCTGTTGGTGATATGAAGGTTATGGTTCCCATGGATAATGCCGCGGAAATCGGAATGCGTGACGTTATCTGTAAATCTCAGGCGGAAAAGGTTCTTGAAAGCTTCCGCACCTCTGAGACCGATGTTATACAAAACTGGAGCAAGCGTTTCCGTGACAATATGGGCAGGATAAAGAGCGGAGATATTTTCGAGGTCTCGGGTGTTGTTAAGAGCCTTATGATGCGTGACCGCCAGAAAGGGCTTAGCACCGGGGAGCGGAAAATGCTCTCTAACGCAAAGCAGATTCTGATTAGTGAAATTGTGGTGGCAACGGGTGTTGCTCATGACGAAATAGAATCAAAGCTCGCCAATATGATTGACGAAGAAATCGGACAGGGATAATAGCAGGGGATGTAAAAACGAGTTTTTACATCCCCTTTGAACATAAGGAGGAAATACCATGTATCATAATAAAACCGCTTCGGCAGTCATAGTAGCTGCAGGCTCGGGCACACGAATGGGCAGGGACAAGCTTCTCATTGACTTGTGTGGAAAAACCACCATTGTCCGCAGTGTCGAGGCTTTTAAAAACACAGGTTTTTTTGATGAAATTATACTTGTGGCAAGCGAAAAAAACATGGAATCCATAAGCTCCGAAATGGAAAACCAATCCCTTTCGGACGATGTACGTATAATTCTCGGAGGCAGTAGCCGCGGCGAAAGCTCATTTCTTGGTATAAATGCCGCAAAAGGTGAATATGTCCTTATTCATGACGCTGCTCGCCCCCTCGTTTCAGCTCAAACCATTGAGGACACCCTCTCTGCTTGTATTAAGAGCGGTGCCGCGGCGGCAGGGGTAAAATCCAAGGATACAATTAAACAGGTTTCCCCGGATAATACCATTTCCGCGACAGTTCCCAGGGAATCGGCAGTGCTGATTCAGACCCCCCAGGGCTTTAAACGTGCAGACATTCTGTCTGCATATAGTGAGTACGGCTTTAACGAAACCGACGACTGTTCCCTTATGGAAAAAATGGGGGCAAGCATAGCCATAGTGGAGGGGAGCTACGAAAATTTGAAGCTTACCACGGCGGAGGATGTTGTAACCGCAGAGGGAATCCTCAAAAAACGCGGCGAAGGAAGGAGTGTTGTTCCCATGCGTGTCGGAACAGGCTTTGATACACATAGACTGGTTGAAAACCGTGACCTTATAATAGGCGGAGTAAAAATCCCCTACGAAAAGGGGCTCTTAGGGCATAGCGATGCCGATGTACTTATTCATGCAGTGATTGATGCACTCTTTGGAGCGGCGGCATTGGGGGATATCGGAACGCATTTCCCCGATACCGATGATAAGTATAAGGGCGTATCAAGCATGCTTCTTTTGGAAGAAGCGGCGCGGCTTATTCGCGAAGAAGGCTATGAAATAGGGAATATAGATGCCACCATCATCGTACAAAAACCAAAAATGGCACCCCATATCCCAATCATGTGCCGCAATATTGCCGATGCCGTAAAAACCGATGCTTCACGCATCAGCATTAAGGCGAAAACCAACGAACAAATGGGCTTCGCCGGCAGAGGCGAAGGAATCGAAGCCCGAGCCGTAGCATTATTATACCGCAACTAAAATAATTGTTGACATTTAACCCACATGGATATATAATGAATATAGAAAAAGGCAAAACCTCAAACGGTTATGCCAAAGAATAGTTGCAAATTTTAAAGAGTAACCGTCTTTGCCGAGGCGGTTACTCTGCTTTTATCGCAAATGTTATTAACAACACAATTGTTAGAAAGAATATTCTTAATATGTATTGAATAACTACCACCTCCTCTCGGAGCGTGGCATAACCGCCGGTGAAAAACACCGTTAAGAAGTTTTGCCTTCCTAAACATTATATCGTATTTTCCCCGGCGTTTCAAGAAAAATTTTGAATTAACATAAAACATCCCCCTTTTGGATAATATATCTCTAAAAGGGGGCTTTTTCTATGAAAAAAATTATAAAAATAACCGCCGTGACCGCCTTGTGCCTCATGGGCATATTTGTGGCTTTCACCATAATCTACGGAATGCTTTCGGGCATAAACACTCGTGAAAACACCCCCGAAAAAACCGATTCCTCCCCAGACCTTTCCGTAGTTCGCCGTGACAGCGGAGCATTTATAATGGCACCACGACTCAGGGAGGATATGTTAGAGGGTGCCCTACAGAGCGTAGTGGGAATATCTTCTGCCGATGCCTCGCCAAGTCAGGAGGGCGATACATGGTACATGGGCAGCGGAGTTCTTGTCAGCACAGACGGGTATATAATCACCAATCACCACGTAATCGGGGCTCGCCCTAAAAGGATTGTGGTCACCCTCCACAACGGAGATGTCACCGAAGGAACTACCGTCTGGAGCGAAAGCTCTCTCGATTTAGCAATAGTAAAAATCGACGGGGAGGGGTATACCTGCTCAAAATTAGGCGATGCCAAAAATCTTCGCGTGGGTGAAAGCGTGGTAGCAATCGGCAATCCTCTGAGCCTGCAATTTCAGCGGACAGTAACGGCAGGCATCGTCAGTGCTTTGGGACGGAGCATCAGCATAGAAAACGAGGACGGCACCTCCTCCTATATGGAGGATTTGATTCAGACAGATGCCTCCATAAACCCCGGTAACAGCGGAGGCCCACTCCTTAATGACGACGGCGAAGTCGTGGGCATTAATACCGTCAAGGTTTCCTCAGCGGAGGGAATGGGATTTGCCGTTCCCGTAAACGTGTGCGTTCCCATTATGAAAAGGCTTCGCAGCACAGGAAGCTTCCGCACCCCCTACCTGGGGCTTTACGCCTATACTCCCACAGCCGCCCGATATTTAGAAGAGAATGAAAACATAAAACAAGGACTTTTTGTGGCAAAGTTAGATGCAAAAGGACCTGCCTTCGATGCAGGAATACGCTACGGCGATATAATCACGGCAATTGAAGGGGTCGAGGTTGATTCCATGCTTACCCTCCGTGAAGAATTGTATAAAAAACAAAGCGGGGACAGAATCACCCTCGAAATCGTCCGCGACGGAAACATGCGCAAAATCTCCGTCCTCCTCTCCGATTGATATCACTCCTCCCCACAGACTGTCGCCGCCCTTGACAAAATCAAAATAACATTATATAATAATAGTATAAAGATTTTTTCTTGGAGGATATGCTGTGGTTATCAGATATTCAAAAAACGCATTGCGATTTCTAAGCAAGTTGGATAAAAACTCTGTAACGCGTATAAGAAATGCTGTAGATGGATTGCTTCATATTCCGCCTGAGGGCGATATAAAGCTTCTCAAGGGATATGATGATGCTCGCAAAAGGTTGCGTGTAGGTTCATGGCGTATAATTTTCAAGTATGTAGCGGAAAATAAGCTTGAAATATTATATATTATAGATATAGGTAATCGTGGGGACATATATAAGTGAGGAGGAGATACAATGTCTGAAATTGTTGCTAATGCAGCTCGAATGATGGAAATGTTGCCTGATTCTGAAAAAAGCTTTGCATTTGAGTTTATAAAAAAGCTTGTCCTTGCGTGGGATCCTGATTTTACAAAAGTCACTGCGGAAGAAGCAAAGCAAATAGAGGCAGCGGAACAAAGCGGTTTTGTTGATGAGAAGGATATAGACTGGAACAACCTGTCAAAAATGTTTGACTAACAAAACAAGGTGGGATTGCGATGCAATCCCACCTTGTTTGTTTCTTAAAAAGTCAACCCCCAATATTAAAAATCCGACTTTCTTCCTATTATATATAACAACAAACCCCGTGGGGTTTGCACCATCACTCTGCATTTCGCACTCCAATTGCGGCAGGACAGCAGGACCCGTCCCCACAGACTGTCGCCGCCCCCCTGTTTTGTAACATAACCATCACAAAACTCTATTTATGTGTTACTTATGTTACAAAACATTACAGTTTCATTACATCTGCAAAAAACCTATTGACGTCTCACAAAATGGGTGCTATAATCGCAATAGAGTAAAGGGGAAATTCCCCGCTCGAAAAAAATTTTAATTTTATAGGAGGAAGAGATTATGAGAAATCTCAAGAAGACACTCGCAGTTGTTCTTGCATTTGCTATGATTCTCAGCATGGGTCTTACATCCATGGCTGCGTATTCAGACGTAGAAGCAGGAACAAAAGTTTCCGAGGCTGTTGGTATCCTTTCTAACCTTAACATTCTTACAGGTTTTGAAGATGGTACATTCAAGCCCGACGAAACTGTTACAAGAGCTCAGATGGCTGCTATCATCTGCCGTACACTCGGTTACGAAGATCAGGCACAGTCAAGCATGGGCACAACAGTATTTAACGACGTTGCCGCTGATCACTGGGCATCAGGCTACATCAACGTAGCTCAGGCACAGCAGATCATCAACGGTTACGGTGATGGTAACTACGGTCCCGAGGATCAGGTTACTTACGAGCAGGCAGTTAAGATGATCGTTTCCGCTCTTGGTTACGACCTTGCTGCACAGTCAAAGGGTGGTTACCCCACAGGTTACCTTGCAATCGCTTCTGCTGAGGGCATCACAAAGAGTGCTAACGGTAAGGTAGGCGACGCTGCTGCAAGAGGAACAATCGCAATTCTCGTTTACAACTCTCTCGAAGTTCGCCTTATGGACCAGGCTTCTTGGTCTACAGGTTCTGACGGAGACAAGTATGAGAAGACAGACGACACAATCCTTTCTAAGTACCTTGAGGTGTTAAAGGTTGAAGGTGTTGTTACAAAGACTCCTTTTGCTACCTATGAATCTAAGGGCTTTGACGCTGACATGGTTCCCGAAATGACAATTGATGGTAAGGAATTCTACTACAATAAAGGTGTAGAAGAAACTAAATCATATTCAGATACAGTTGATTGCAGCCTTGTTGATGCTGACTCACTCCTTGGTAAGTACGTTGTTGCTTACATTGGTGCTGACGAAGACGACAATACAGGTAATGTAATGGTTTACGCTGTTTCTGAAAAGCAGAATAAGAACGTTGTTACAACAGTAGCAAGCACACAGCTTGTAGATTCTACTGATACAAAGTATTTTAATAACGCTAAGCAGGTTTGCTACAGGGAAGTAGGTTCAACAAGAGTTATTGAACTCGACCTCGAACAGACTGCAGCAGAATTCAAAGTATATGAAAACTTTGGTACAAGCACATTTACAAACGCTTCTACAACAGCTAACCTTGCTACAATTCTCCAGGAGGGTGGCATGGCTCAGTTCATCAGCAATGACAATGATGATGCTATCGAATATGTAATCATCACTGCATTTGATGAAGAAGGCGTTATCGAAAACGTAACTAATGAAGATGGCGTTATTATGTTCGACCTCTTCTACGGTGACCTTGCTGATATCGATACAGAAGACGAAGATGAGCTCACAGTTGTTTACAAAGACGGTGCTCTTGCAACAGCTGCTGATCTTGCTGCAAACGATACAGTTTCTACTGTAAACGTTCACAAGACTGTTAAGGTTCTCTACGCTTCTTCTGCAACAGTTACAGGTGCTGTTGAGTCTCATGATGACGAAGTTGTAACAATCGGTGGTACTGACTACAAAGTTGGCCTTCAGTACAGCGGAGATGCAAGCCTTCTTAAGGATAAGGAAGGTATCTTCTTCCTTAACGTTGGCGGTATCATCGCTCACGACGAAGCAGATTCAACAGCTTCAGGCAACTACGGTGTAGTTCTTGCTGTTGATTACGAAGATGGTATTACAGATGGTTATGTAATGCAGGTTGTTCTTCAGGACGGTACGGTAGCTGAGTATGAAGTTTCTTCTAAGGTTGCTTATACAAAGGCTGACGGTTCTGCTCTTGCAGTAGGTGATGGTCTTAGCAAGGATGACGTTGCAGCAGCTGCTGTAGCTTCAGGTATCACAGGTGCTACTGTAACAGCAAATGCTTCAGGCTTCACAACTAAGAACCTTACTTCTACGAACGCTCAGGCTGCTGTATACAAGTTTACAGTTAAGAACGGCGAAATCACAAAGATTAAGGAAGTTGAATCTTCTACAGAAGTTAAAGAATATACAAGCAGCGATGTTAAGAAATATGATGCTGAGTCTATGAGCTATGGTTCATATGAATTCGACGAAAGCTCTATCGTATTCGCAATTGACCATGCAAAGGGTGCTACTCAGGTTACAGACGATGATATCGCTGTAGGTGGCGTATCTTCTTTCATCGCTGATGAAGATGATAGCCTTGCACTTATTCTCTTCACAGAGAAGAATAAGGACGTTGTAACATTCGCAATTGGCTTTGGTCTTACAGCAAGTATCCCCGAAGAGTCTGCTGCAATCATCGTATCAGCAGTTAAGAATGTTACTTATGATGATGACGAAGCTATTCAGGTAACAGGTATCCAGGCAGGCGAAGAAGTAACTTACATCATCTATGATGAAAACAGTGGTTACACATCAAATCCTGAAAACATCGAAAAGGGTGACGTAATCCTTGTTTCTGCTGCAACAGCTGAAGGTGTAGTAGAAGACTGCAAGATCCTTCTTGACATTTCTGCTAAGACAGCAGCAGCAGGCATCGCTGCTGATGAAAGTGCTAACACATTTGCTCTTCTCGGCGGATTCTACAACGACGATGCTGCTGCAACATCTTCTAAGTTCTTCATTGATAAGGATGTTACAATCCCCACAACTCCTTCTGCTACAACTTGGGCAGCATCCGGAGACGGTATCACAATGAAGACATCTGCTAACTACACACTTGTAGATTACACAGATGGTGAAAAGAACCCTGTTATCGAGAAGAAGAATCCCGGAACTTCACTCTTCAGCAAGAGATATCCTGCTTACGTATTCGTAAGAGTATATGACGATGTTCTTACAGAAGTTGTTGTTTACCGTTATGATGAAGATAAAGTTCTTTCTGCACAGGGTACAGGATTCAAGGTTGCAGATCCTGTAATCAAGTTTAATGATGACAAAACAAAGGCTACAATCACATGTGCTACAGAGGGTGCTACAATTATGTACAAACTCAACAGCGGTGAATTTGCAAAATATACAGAGGAAATTACTGTAACAGCAGGTGATGTTGTTCAGGCTTATGCTACAAAGACAGCTTGTACAACAAGCGATACTGCTTCGGAAACAGTTCCTACTCCTGCTCCCGCAGCTTAATCTTTGACTCTTATAAAATTAATAGTCAATTAAAAAAGGACAGTCCCGAAAGGGGCTGTTCTTTTTTGTCCGCTTGACAACAAGCATCAAAAGTGGTAAAATATGCCCATAATCTTTATTGGAGGGGATAAAATGACAAAGCGTATTACATGTGTACTGATGATGTTCATCCTTGTGTCACAAGGATGCTTTGCACAGGACGTGTTTTTTGGAAAAGCCAGAACAGAGGAATATATTCCGGTGATAATGGGGACGGGTGATAATGGGGACGTACATTTTTTGTCAACTTTTCCCAAAACAAAAAGCCAACCGAAGTTGACTTTTCTTTCGCAATACTATATAATAGAACACAAGGTAAGACCTAAAACAGTGTAACAGCTGGGCGGTTATGCCATCATCTTCTTTTAAGGAGGTGATAGCTTATGGATAGTGAATACATAATATCTTTTATGTTAATTCTGTTACTTTTAGTAATTTCCATAAAAAAATAACGCCAGCCGACCAAAGCAATAGCGTTATTTTTTAAATAATTCTGATGTTTTGGCATAACCGTTTGAGGTCTTGCCTTTTTCTATTTACATTATATAACCACATAGGGAAAAAGTCAACCCCTAATATAGAAAATCCATCTAGGTGACAATGGGGACGGGTGACAATGGGGACGTACATTTTTGTCAACTTTTGTATATTATTCCTCGCGATATCCCGGTCACCCGTTCCAGTTGTCGTATTGAATACTCTTTCTTCATTTTATTTAACATCGCATTTCGCTCTTTCTTTTCCATGGTACAGATGTTTTTAGGCTCAATTTTGTACTTTTTTATTATCCTTCTTCTTATTTCATCATCTGTCAGCTTTACTTTTCCATCTACATTAAAATCGCTCTCTTCGTCTTGTTTGTGAAACTCAACAAATTCTTCTTTGCTTATCATTCCCAAGATAAAATCCTTGTCAGTTATTCTGGATTCATCAAAAATGTACTCATTATAACTCGACCATTCATAGTCCTTCAATTCATCTACTATTCCTGCCTTTTTAGGATTTTGATGTATATATCGGACTAAGCATAAAAAATATTCATCTACATCAACAGCCTTACTTTTATATCTGTTTGCAATTAATGCTCCGCTTCTTCCATACTTTATATTGTACCAGCGAGCATATTTTGTCAAAACCCTTTTCATTATCAGCGATATTTCACCGGCAGTTTTTTCTTTTAACAAAATATGTACGTGGTTACTCATCAGACAAAACGCATATATTTCGTATTCCATTTCGATTTTGATGCTGTTTAATATCTCTATCAACTTTTCATAATCCACCGATTCTTCAAAAATATGCTGCCTGTTTACTCCTCTAAAAACAATGTGGTATATCCCACTTTGACTGATCACTCTCGCTGCCCTTGCCATTTTCTCATCTCCTTTCTATGAATTGTATCACGCTTAATCATATTAGTCAAGGAAAAGTTGACAAAAAATGTACGTCCCCATTGTCATCCCCATTGTCAGTCCCCATTGTCACCGTCCCCATTGTCACCCATTGTCACCCATTGTCACCAATGTCACTCCGTCCCCATTGTCACTCAACTGCTGTTCTTTTTTGTCCGCTTGACAGCAGAGTAAGAATGTAGTAAAATATATCCATAATCCTTATTGGAGGGGATAAAATGACAAAGCGTATTACATGTGTACTGATGATGTTCATCCTTGTGTCACAAGGATGCTTTGCACAGGACGTGTTTTTTGGAAAAGCCAGAACAGAGGAATATATTCCGATTAGCGGTTCGCTTTTTGAAAATTCCGAGGGTATAGCCTGCGAGGAAGATGAGCCGTCCATAAGCTTTTTTAACAATTTATCTTTCGAGGAATATATTCTTCAGGCGGTGACTGAACGTGAGACTTTCCCCACGGAGATTCCGGGACTAGGTCAGTACAATCTTACAACAGAAGAATTTTTGAAATTATACAGAGATGTTGCGATGAGGAATCCCGAGGCATTTATAACACCGTCGTGTACGTACTACTACAATAGCAGTGGAATAGTTACAAGTGTAGTGCCTGAATATGTGCTTGAAAACAAAGCCGAGATGGAATCTGCAATCTTTCAAATGAATGAGGCAATAAAGGAATATACAGACCTTGCTGCAAAGTATGATACAGAGCTTGAAAAATTGCTCGTAATCCATGATAAAATGGTTGCCGAATGTGACTATGATGTGAATGTGCTGAATGAAGCAACTGAGAGTTTGGCAGAGCGTAGTGTATACCATGCCTTTGGTGCTTTGTGTAAAAGTAAAAAGAAGGCAGTGTGCCAGGGGTATTCACAGGCACTTTATATGATTGCCAATAAAATCGGTATAGAGATTGATTTTTGCCGCTCCGCAGAGAGAAAGCATATGTGGAACTATGTGAAGCTTGATGGCAAGTGGTACCACATGGATATGACCAATGACGACCCGTTAATCAAAGATGAAAACGGACTTGTTTCAGCAAGAAAAGACCCTCGTGCGAAGCATAGTTACTTCCTTGTGTCGGATAGCGGCCTTGAAAAGAGTATACATGGAACGGATTACGGCAATATCTTCGGCGAAAGATATACTTGTGACGATAAGCGGTACGAATCAGACCATTTGTTTAATATGAATCTGGTATTTACCGCTCAAAAAGATGAGAATGGATATTACACCGTTGAGATTGAAAACATAGTGGGACCATTGGGAACAGGTATTGCCATTCCGCTTAGAAGCAAAACCTTGTATACAGGCCCTGTGGTGACTTATCCGTTTGTAACAGAGACTCCCGTGGGTGTTACATCAAGCGGTCAATTAGTGACAAAACCGTGTCTTTACCTGGCGCAGTATGCGACAAAGGATATCCCCCCTGCAATTCCTTTTATAAAAATGGAGGATGGGATAAAGTCTTTCCCTGTGCAGGATGATTTCACAAAGGACAGCTATTATATGATAGGAATAGCAAGGGATGTGGAAAGTAACCCCGTTTCGGAATTTTCTTCATTCCTCTTTGGAGAGGGGACGCTTTGCCCGCACTCAATCAACAAAAATTGGGTTTTGCGATAACGAGTCTTTTCGCCGAGAAATTTAATAGTTATAAAAGAGACACATTGGGGACAGTCCCCAATGTGTCTCTTTTTAGCTTAATTCATGGGCTTTTTATGTAAAAATAGAAAATTATACTTGACTTTTGCCCCGTAGGGTGGTACATTATTGTTAGCACTCAAAAAGGTTGAGTGCTAACAATAGAAAACGGAGGTGAGCATATGGAGCTTTCAAACAGAAAAAAAGCTATTCTTCAGGCGATTATCGAGGATTATATTCAGACGGCAGAGCCCGTAGGCTCACGAAATATTGCAAAAAATCACGACCTTGGGCTATCGGCGGCAACCATTCGTAACGAAATGGCGGATTTGGAGGAAATGGGCTATCTTGATAAGCCCCATACCTCTGCCGGAAGAATCCCATCGGAAATGGGCTACAGATTCTATGTAGACAGTCTGATGCACCGCTACAGCCTTACCATGGAGGAAATTTCGAGCCTGCAAAGCAGTATGGACAGAAAGTATAGTCAGCTTGAAAATGTGATTTCTGAAATTTCCGACATTATTTCAAAAACCACAAACTACCCTGCCATCGTGGAGCTTCCTGCGGAAAACTCCTGTAGGCTCAAAAGTGTGAAAATGATGCTTATCGAGCAGGGAAGCGTGCTTATCGTCGTGGTGACCGATGCGGGCGTTGTCCGTAATCGTCATATGAAGGTTGGCGCAAATATCGACTATGAGGTTGTGGATTCCATATCGGAATTTTTGTCAGGACAGCTTACGGGGCTTTGTGCGGAGGATTTCACCCCTGCCCGCCTCATGCTTATATATGAAGCGATGGCGTCCTACGGTGACTTTTTAAAAACCGTTATCGAGTTTGTCCTTGAATGTTTGGGCAATTCAAAAAGCAGAGTTTATATCGGCGGAGCTTCCAATATTCTTAATAATCCTGAATTTGAAAATATAGACCGTGCAAGGGAGTTTCTCACTTTCATTGACAGGAAAGAAAATGTGTCCCGTATGCTTAGCCTTACGGAAAGTGGGAATGATGAACATATCAGCATCAAAATCGGAAGCGAAAATCAGGCGCCCGAAATGCGTGACACGAGCCTGGTTGTTGCCAACTATAACGTCGGCGGTAAGCTTTACGGAAAAATCGGCATTATAGGCCCCAAGCGTATGAACTACGCCAGAGTGGTTTCATCGCTGGAGCTTATTAACAGGCAGCTCAGCGAAATATTGGGCAGAATGATCTACGGAAAGGACGATACAGATGGCAACTAAGAAAAAGACAGAAGAAGCACAGGAAATCAAGGAGCAGGAAGTAACTGAAAGTGAAGAAGTAACCGAAGAAGCTCCTTTGGAAGAAGAAAACGAATTTGAAAAAAAGTACAACGATGTAAATGAAAAATATCTTCGCACACTTGCCGAATATGATAACTATCGCAAGCGTACCATTAAAGAGAAGGAAAGCATTTACCCCGAAGCAAAGGCGGTGGTGATAGAAAAATTCCTACCCGTGCTTGACAATTTTCAGCGTGCGATTGAAAGTGCGGAGAATAAGGACGCTTTTTACGACGGCGTAGTAATGCTGAAAAAACAAATGGATGAAGTTCTTTCTGCTCTCGGCGTGGAAGAAATTAAAGCCGTGGGTGAGGAATTTAATCCCGAAGTTCACAATGCCGTAATGCATGTGGAGGACGAGGAAGCGGGCGAAAATATTATCGTGGAAGAATTTCAAAAAGGATATAAAATCGGCGACCGTGTAATAAGACACAGCATGGTAAAAGTAGCAAATTAACATAGCTTATAAATTTTTTAATATATTTGGAGGTATACAATCATGGCAAAAATTATTGGTATTGACTTGGGTACAACAAACTCATGTGTAGCAGTTATGGAGGGTGGCGAGCCTGTAGTAATTGCAAACGCAGAAGGTGCGAGAACTACACCTTCCGTTGTAGCTTTCACAAAAACAGGTGAAAGACTTGTAGGTCAGGTAGCAAAGAGACAGGCGGTTACAAACCCTGACAGAACAGTTATCTCTGTTAAGAGAGAAATGGGTACTAATTTCAAAGTAAACATTGACGATAAGAGCTATACTCCCCCCGAAATCAGTGCAATGGTGCTTGCAAAGCTCAAGGCTGATGCAGAAAGCTACCTTGGCGAAACTGTTTCACAGGCAGTAATCACAGTTCCTGCATATTTCTCCGATGCACAGCGTCAGGCTACAAAGGATGCAGGTAAAATTGCAGGACTTGAAGTTCTTCGTATTATAAACGAGCCTACAGCAGCAGCATTCGCTTATGGTATGGATAAGGAAAATGACCAGAAAATCATGGTTTATGACCTTGGCGGCGGTACATTCGACGTATCAATCCTCGATATCGGTGACGGCGTATTCCAGGTTCTTGCAACAAACGGTGATACACGCCTCGGCGGTGACGATTTTGACGAAGCTATCATTAAATATCTTGTAGATGAATTCAAGAAGGACAGCGGAATCGACCTTTCCACCGACCGTATGGCTATGCAGAGACTTAAGGAAGCGGCAGAAAAGGCAAAGATTGAGCTTTCAGGCGTTACCACAAGTAACACCAATCTTCCTTTCATCACAGCAGATGCAACAGGTCCCAAGCATCTTGATATCACTCTTACTCGTGCTAAGTTCAACGAGCTTACCGCAGAGTTAGTAGAGCGTACCATTATCCCCACAAAGAAAGCACTTCAGGATGCAGGTCTTTCAACAGGCGAAATCGATAAGGTTCTTATGGTCGGCGGCTCCAGCCGTATTCCTGCGGTTAACGAAGCAGTACAGAAGCTTATCGGCAAAGACCCCCACAAGGGAATCAACCCCGACGAATGTGTTGCACTCGGTGCGGCTATTCAGGCGGGCGTTCTCGGCGGTGATGTTACCGATATCGTTCTTCTTGACGTAACTCCCCTTTCTCTCGGTATTGAAACCATGGGCGGTGTTTGCACAAGACTTATCGAAAGAAATACAACAATCCCTGCAAGAAAGAGCCAGATTTTCTCCACTGCGGCAGATAATCAGACCAGCGTAGACGTTCACGTTCTCCAGGGTGAGAGAGAAATGGCGGCAGATAATAAAACTCTCGGAAACTTCGTTCTTTCAGGCATTGCACCTGCACCCCGCGGAGTTCCGCAGATTGAAGTTACCTTTGATATTGATGCCAACGGTATCGTAAACGTAAGTGCAAAAGACCTTGGAACAGGTCAGGAGCAGAAGATTACAATCACAGCTTCCTCCAACCTTTCCGACGAAGATATTGACAAGGCTGTAAAAGAAGCTGAACAGTATGCAGAAGAGGATAAGAAGCGTAAAGAAGCTATCGAAATCCGCAATAATGCAGATCAGCTTGTATATCAGAGTGAAAAAACTCTTACGGAGCTTGGCGACAAGGTTGAGCAGGCTGACAAGGATGCTGTTCAGACTGAGGTTGACAAGGTTAAGGAAGCACTCAAGGGTACTGACAACGAGCAGATTAAAGCGGCTACAGAGGCACTTCAGCAGAAGTTCTACGAAATCAGCACCAAGCTTTACCAGCAGGCTAACCCTCAGGCTGAGCCCGGTGCAAATGCACAGCCCGGCGGGGAAAATGTGTATGATGCAGATTTCACAGACACAACAGACAATAATTAATTGAACGAAAAGACAGGGACGGCGGCTCTCGCCGCCCCTGTAGTCCTTTGAGGTGGTAAGTAAATGGAAAATAAGAGAGATTATTATGAAGTCCTCGGCGTACAAAAGGGTGCTTCGGACGATGAAATAAAAAAAGCATACAGAAGGCTTGCCAAGCAGTATCATCCCGACCTTAACAAGGACAATCCCGATGCCGCTGATAAATTCAAGGAAGCCTCCGAGGCTTACGATGTTTTAAGCGATAGCGAGAAGAGAAGCCGTTACGACCAGTTCGGCCATGCAGGGGTAGACCCCAATGCAGGCTTTGGCGGTGGCGGTTACGGCGGTGGTTTTGGCGGCTTTGATGTAGGTGATATTTTTGAAAGCTTTTTCGGCGGTGGTTTTGGCGGCGGCAGAGCAAGGAGAAACGGACCGGCGAAGGGCAGAGATATACAGCAGGCAATCGAGCTTACTTTTGAAGAAGCGGCATTCGGTTGCAAGAAGAAAATTACCATTATCCGCGGTGAAAAGTGTACAGAGTGCAGCGGAAGCGGTGCAAAGAAAGGAACTTCTCCCGAAAAGTGTTCAAGGTGTAACGGTACGGGACAGGTGCGAAGTGTTCAGAACACGCCTTTCGGTCAGTTTGCAAGCACTTCTGCATGTAATCAGTGCGGCGGTAAAGGAAGCACGATAAAAGACCCGTGTCCCATATGTAATGGAAGCGGACAGACACGCGAGCGTCGTGTGATAGAGGTTGACGTTCCCAAGGGCATTGACCACGGGCAGACCTTTGCAGTGTACGGCGAGGGTGAAGCAGGCACAAGAGGCGGTGGAAACGGAGACCTTCTCATAACAGTTTACGTAAAGGAAAGCAGTGTATTCCGCCGTGACGGATTTAACGTTTACGTTGATGTTCCCATCACCTTTGTTCAGGCAACCCTGGGCTGCGAGATTGAAATTCCCACCATTGACGGTAAGGTATTGCAGAAGATTCCCGAGGGAACACAGCCGGGAACAAAATTCCGTCTTAAAGGCAGAGGAATCCCTGCCACACGCGGAGCTTCACGAGGCGATCAGTATGTACGCATAATCGTGGAGATTCCAAAGAATCTTTCTGCAAAACAGAGGGAAATCCTTCAAAAGTTTGCAGATGAAAGCAACGAAAAAAACTATAACCAGCGTAAAAAATTCACTGAAAAGCTTAAGGAATACTTTAAGTAAGGAGGGAAATTCTTATGGATTGGCTTGCGGTAAGCATATATACAACCCCCGAGGGAATAGACCCTCTTTGCGGACGACTTTACAATCTGGGAATTACAGGAGTAGAAATTCAGGACAAGGATGATTTTGAGGATTTCCTTGAAAACAATAAGCAGTACTGGGACTATGTGGATGAGGAGCTTCGCGAGAAAATGAACGGCGAAACCCGCGTGAAAATATATGTCAGCGACAATGAAAACGGACATAAGCTTCTTAGCGGTGTGCGTGACGACCTTGTGTCCTTTAAAAGCCTTGATAGTGAGAATGTCTTCGGCTCGCTCAGAGTGGAAATCGACACCATGCACGAGGAGGACTGGGAAAATAACTGGAAGCAGTACTTTAAACCTATTTATGTAGGCGACAGGCTTGTAATCAAGCCCGAATGGGAAACCATAGCTGACGGAGAGGGAAAGATTGTATTCAATATTGACCCCGGTATGACGTTTGGAAGCGGTCAGCATGAAACCACACGCCTTTGCGTGGAAACACTGGATAAGACCGTGAAAAAAGGTGATAAGGTTCTTGACCTTGGCTGTGGCAGCGGTATTCTTTCGATTATCGCCCTTATGATTGGTGCAGGCGAAGCGAGAGCCGTCGACATTGACCCCAACTGCAAAAAAATAGCCTATTCAAATGCCGCTCTTAACGGCATCGGGGAGGATGTGTACACCGTTCTTGACGGAAACATCCTCATTGATGAGGAATTTAAGAGCAGTACAGAAAAAAGCGGTCCCTACGACATTGTAGTTGCAAATATTGTGGCGGATGTTATTATCCCGCTTGCGAGCGATGTAAAACGTTATCTTAAAGACGGCGGCACATTCATTGCAAGCGGTATTATAGAGATGCGTATTGATGAGGTAAAAGCCGCAATCGAAGAAAACGGATTTACCATCGAGGAAATAAAGAAAGAGAATGACTGGTACTGCATAGTGTCAAGATAGGAGATATAAGCATATGCCTAACTTCTACATAACAAAAAATGATATAACAGGTGATACGGCGGTAATTACAGGCGAAGAAGCACAGCATATAAGCCGTGTGCTCCGTATGAAAAAAGGCGATGGGGTAACTCTTTGCGACGGAGAAGGGAATTTTTATGAGGCGGTTTTGACGGATTTTTCAGACAAAAGTGTTACAGCCGACATACTTTCTTCACGCAGGGCAGAAACGGAGCCCAAAGTGCAGATAACGATTTTCCAGGGCGTTCCCAAGAATCCCAAGCTTGAAACCATCGTTCAGAAAGCCACGGAAATCGGAGTGGTGCGGATTGTGCCTGTAGACACTGTGCGTGCGGTGGCAAAGCTTGATAAAAGTGCCAAGGTGGACAGACTCCGCAAAATTGCAAAGGAAGCGGCAAAGCAAAGTAAACGCGGAATAATCCCTTATGTAAATGATGCCGTGAGCTTTAAGGAAGCGGTAAAAATGGCGTCCGAGGCAGACCTTGCATTGATTCCCTATGAGGAAGAAAGAGAAGTCTCGCTGAAAAAGGCACTTTCGGGGAAAAATCCCAAAACCATAGCCGTTATGATTGGCCCCGAGGGTGGCTTTGAGAAAGACGAAATTAATCTTGCAAAGGAAAGCGGCGTTATAAGCGTCACCTTAGGGAAAAGGATTTTGCGTACGGAAACTGCACCTCTTGCAGTAAGTGCGGCAATACTTTACGAGCTTGGTGAAATGGAATAAAGGAGAGATTGAAATGGCAATTTTTAATAAAGCGGATATCATGCTTCCCAAGGAAGCGGACCTTACAAAGTGGAGCGTGGTGGCGTGCGACCAGTACACATCACAGCCCGAATACTGGGAAAAGGCACAAGAACTTGTAGGAAACAGCCCCAGTACGCTTAACCTTGTGTACCCCGAAGCATTTCTCACGCAAGGGGACGGCAGAATTGCTGAAATTAATAAAACCATGAAAAGCTACTTGGAAAGCGGTATTTTCAAGACCTATGAAAACGCTTTTATATATATTGAAAGAACTCTTTCTGGCGGCAGAGTGAGAAAGGGAATAATAGGTGCGGTTGACCTTGAAGCATATGATTTTCACAAGGGGGTTAAATGCCCTATCAGAGCTACCGAGGGTACGGTTCTTGAAAGAATTCCCCCAAGAGTAAAAATCCGTCAGGATGCACCATTGGAGCTTCCTCATGTAATGCTCCTCATCGATGATGCGAAAAAATCAATCATAGAGAACGTGAAAAAGGGCGAAAAGCTCTATGATTTTGAGCTTATGGCAAACGGCGGTCACCTTGCAGGCTGGCTTGTTGACGATGCCAATGAGTTTGAGGCAAAGCTTGAAGCTTTTGCTCAGAATGCGGCAGACGGCCTTGTTTTTGCAGTTGGTGACGGAAACCATTCCCTTGCAACGGCAAAAACATGTTGGGAAAATATTAAAGGCACACTTACAAAAGAAGAACAGGAAACACATCCTGCACGCTTCTGCCTGGTAGAAATTGAAAATATCCATGACGAGGTTCTGGAGTTTGAGCCTATACATAGGGTTGCTTTCGGGATTGAAGACGAAAAGCTCTTTATCGACACTCTTATAAAAGAGCTTGATTGCACCGAGGAACAAAGCGGCGGACAGGAGATTGTTCTTGTAAAAGGGGAAAGCAGAAAGACCCTTTATATGAATAACACCTCAAGCCCCATCAGCGTGGGAACGCTTCAGAAGTATTTAGATACCCTTTCATATGAGGTTGACTATATTCACGGTGATGATGTAGTTGCCTCCCTCAGTGCAAAGGACGGTGCTGTGGGCTTTCTTCTTCCCAAGCCCGAAAAGAGCAGCCTTTTTGAAACCGTTATCAAGGACGGGGCACTTCCCAGAAAGACATTTTCCATGGGTGAGGCAAACGAAAAGCGTTACTACATGGAAGCAAAAAAGATTAAGTGATTACGTTGTTGAAAAACGGCACCGACCGCAAAAACACTGAAAAAATTTCCAAAATTATTACGAAATTTACATAGAAAAAGGTATAAAATGCGTTCTTGCTGATAAAATGTAACATGAATCAAAAAACAAGAAACCCCTATATATTGGGTTTCTTGTTTTTTTACGACACAAGTTTTTAAGAAAATGTTACAAAGTTATAACAAAAACCGCAAAAAAGCTTGACAAACGTCGTATTGTTAAGTATAATGATTCACGGTAAAGGACGTGATAAAATGTTTATCAGCAAAAAGATAAAAAGGGCTGTGGCTGCCACAAGTGCGGCTATGGCGATTTTAATGAATACAGTTACCTCAATTGCGGCTCCCTTCACTTATGGCAGTGCCGATGATATCCGTGCAAAGGCACTTGGCGAATATCTTTCCTCAAGCGGCATAATCCTTGCAGGTACAGATTATCATTCAAGCTCCAAGAATGAAGCTGCGGCAGTTTCAACCAAACAGGTAACTGAAACCACACAGGTTTCTTACAACACAATTAAGAGAGTAAACACCTCTCTCCCCGCAGGATACACTAATGTTATCCGTGAAGGTGTAGAGGGCGAAAAAAGCGTTACTTATAAGGTAAAGTATCAGGGTGGCAAGGAAGTTTCAAGGGAGATAGTTTCCGAAACACTGCTCAAAGCACCTGTTGACAAAATCGTTGAATATGGCGATACTGATGCTAAGGTAAGCACTGCCTCCGATAACACTTCTTTCAGCTATAAGTATGTTATCGAATGTAAGGCAACGGCATATGACCTTTCCGCAGAAGAAAATGGCGGATACGCAGGGCAGAGTGCGACAGGCGTTCCCCTTGATAAGGGCGTAATCGCAGTAGACCCCAGAGTTATTCCTCTCGGTTCAAGAGTTTACATTGAAGCGCTTGACGGAAGCTGGTCTTACGGCTATGCGGTTGCGGCAGATACAGGCGGTGCAATCAAAGGAAAGCGTGTTGACCTTTGCTACAGAACTCAGAAGGAATGTATTCAGTTCGGTGTAAGACCTTGCAGAGTATATGTTCTGAGCTAATCTAATCATAAATTTCAAATCACCTCATACACATAAAGTGTATGAGGTGATTTTTTATGGACAGTGCGTCAAAGCTTTTGAAAAATACGCTCTTAATTGCTTCGGGCAGTATAATTTTGCGTCTGTGTGCACTTTTTTTCCAGGCATATCTGGCGGCACAGGCAGGGGCAGGACAGCTTGGATTTTACGGCATTATTTCCTCGGTGGGGGTTGTTTTTGCAACCATTGCCATTTCAGGGGCGCGTTTTGCCGTTACAAGACTTGCCTCCCAGCAATGCAGTATGGGAAATTTATACCCTCATTCTCTGATGAGAAGTGCCTTTTTGTATGGACTTTTGTTCGGTGCGTTATCCGGCGGAGTAATGTACTTTGGCTCGGATGCCTTGTCACGCTATTGGGTCATGGAATCCTCTGCCGCTCTGCCGCTTCGTATAATATCCGCATCGATGCCCTTTATTTCTGTCGGTGCAGTTATTGAAGGCTACTTCACTGCGAAACAGAAGGTTTTCAGACTTGTAACGGCTGAAATCTCCTCACAGCTTATAAGGATATTCTTTGTTATAATTTGTTTTGGAAAACTTGACAAAGAAAATGTCATGAGTATTTTATCAGCAGGCTCTTTTATTGGGGAGGTTTCACTTTCTCTTATCTTACTTATCCTTTATTTTTTTGAAAGCTTCGGTAAAAAAGAAAAGTGCAAAAGCAGAAAAAACCTTTCCGCTCTTGCAAAAACGGCACTTCCCCTTGCTGTAAGTGCGTATATGCGAACGGGGCTTAGCTCGCTCGGGCAGATTATTATTCCGAGGGGGCTCAGGAAGTCGGGAATGGGGGCAGATGCGGCGTTTGTTACCTATGGTATAATAGGGCAGATGGCGTTCCCCGTAATAATGTTCCCCGCGGCACTTTTAAATGCGTTGGGAGATATTCTTGTGCCTCGCCTGACGGGGGCACAGACAACCGGTAAAAAAATAGGCATAGCACATATTGTAAACCGTGCACTCAGAATAGGTATTATTTTCAGCTTCGGGGTAATGGGGCTGATGTTTTTCTATTCGGACAGCCTGGGACAATGTTTTTACAAAAGTGCAGAGGCAGGAAAGTACATACGCATTTTTGCCCCCCTTATTCCTATTATATATATTGACTGTGTAACCGACGGGTGCCTCAAGGGACTCGGGCAGCAGGTTCATTCTATGGTATATAACGTGCTGGAGGGTATAATCAATGTCACGCTTTTGTTTTTGCTTCTTCCCACCATGGCAATTAGGGGATATATTGCAGTAATGTACATAAAAGAAGCCTTTAATGCCGTGCTTAGCCTGAGGAGGCTCAGTATGGTGACATGCGTGGATAAGAACATAGCTGTTTTTATCAGTGTTACAGCGGCGGCATATTTATCCTACGTGTTTTCGGGCATTGTGGCACCCGGGGGGACTCTTTGGATAGCACTTTCTCTGTACGCTCTGTTTTATATTGTTCTTCTCTATGTGCTTAACACCGTCACCCGTGAGGACTTGAAATGGGTGGTCTCACTTGTGAGAAATGAAGAAAAACCTAAAAAAACTGCTTCTCGGTGTTGACAAAAGCAAAGCATATTGATAAAATTAAAAGATAGTGAATTGCATAGTGCAGAAAAGAGGCGGCAAAATGAAAAATTTAATTTTACCCAAGGAATATTGTGCAAAATTAACACTCAGAGAAACTCAGCGTGCAATTAAAATAATAAAGGATAATTTCCAGAAGAAGCTGGCAAAGGAGCTTAACCTTGACCGCGTAACGGCTCCCGTTATCGTTACCAAGGCAAGCGGTATTAATGACGACCTTAACGGCGTTGAACGCAAGGTCGAGTTTGATACCAAGGAATGCGGCGAAACGGTTGAGATAGTTCAGTCCCTTGCAAAGTGGAAGAGAATGGCTCTTTACCGCTACGGCTACAACCCCGGTGAAGGCATATATACAGACATGAATGCCGTACGCCGTGACGATAAGGTTGACAATGTACATTCCCTTTTTGTTGACCAGTGGGATTGGGAAAAGGTAATCGACAGAGAGGAAAGAAATGTGGAGTTTCTGAAAGAAACCGTAAGGAAAATCGTCAGAGCGGCGGCAGACACCCAGGATATTCTCTGCGAAGAGTTCCCTTTCCTTGAAAAGACCATCGAAAGGGAAGTGTTCTTCATCACTGCCCAGGAGCTTGAGGATATGTATCCCGGATTTACCGATAAGGAAAAAGAGGATGCAATTGTAAAAGAGCATAAAACCGTTTTCCTGATGCAGATAGGAAAGAACCTTAAAAGCGGCAAGCCTCATGACGGCAGAGCGCCCGACTATGATGACTGGTCATTAAACGGCGATATTCTTATCTGGAACAACGTTTTGGGAAGAAGCCTTGAAATTTCCTCTATGGGAATACGTGTAGATAAAAATTCTTTAAGAGCACAGCTTGAGGAGAGGAATTCTCTTGACAGAATGAAATATGATTATCACAAAATGATTGATGACGAAACCTTGCCCCTTACAATAGGCGGTGGTATCGGTCAGTCAAGACTTTGCATGCAGATGCTCGGTCGTGCCCATATCGGTGAGGTGCAGGTAGCCGTATGGCCTGAGGAAATGAGAGAAGAATGCAGTGAAAACGGAATCTTCTTATTGTAATAAATTCGAAGTGAAGGAGGAAATCCTAAGGGATTTCTTCCTTTTTTGTAGGGAAGCGTTGACAAAATCAACAAAAAATCAGAAATAAAACACGCTCCTTTGTGCAAAATGACGAAAGAAAAAATAAATTATTGTATAATCTACGGATATATAAAAGCTGTAATTTATAGTAAAATTATATTACGGAGATATTCTTCGGAGTATAATATAACAAACGAAGTAAAAAAGGCGGGTTTCATCGCCGGCACTTCGTAGAAAGGCGGTTACAGCAATGAATGTATTTAGTGGAGAAAACATCAGAAACGTAGTAGTATTAGGACACGGCGGAGCAGGAAAGACATCGCTTGTTGAGGCGATTTTACATAAAGCCGGTGCATCTGACAGATTCGGTAAGATTGCAGACGGAACAACTGTAAGTGACTACGACGCAGAAGAAATCAAGAGAAAAATTTCAGTTAATCTTTCCATGGCACCCTGCGTGTGGCATACTCCCAAAATAGCAGATTCAAAGCTGAACCTTATAGATACTCCCGGTTACTTTGATTTTGCAGGGGAAGCTATGGGCGGTATCCGTGCAGCGGAAAGTGCCCTTATCGTGATAAATGCTAAAAACGGAGTGCAGGTAGGTACGGAAAAGGCATGGAAATATGCTACCGACCGCGGTATGGCACGAATGATGTTTATTAACTTTATGGACGATGAAAATGCGGACTTTGATAAAGTGGTAGATCAGATTCATGATAAATTCGGAGCAAGTGCGGCTGTTTTCAGAATTCCCATTAAGGAAGGCAAGGAAATGCGTGGTTATGTCAATATCGTAAGCGGTAAGGCATATTCCGTTGTGAACGATGTTGAAACAGAAATCCCGATTCCCGATAATATGAAGCAGTCCTATGATAAATATCACGATGCTTTGGTTGAAGCCGTGGCACTTACGAGTGATGAGCTTTTGGAAAGATATTTTGCAGGCGATGTTATCACCGACGAGGAAATGCGTGCCGTTCTTAAGGGCAGTGTTAAGCAGGGACAGGTAGTTCCCGTATACGGCGGTTTCTGCGTAGATAAAACGTTTGCGGTACGCTCTCTTATGGATGCTATGCTTAAGTATCTTCCTTCCCCCATTGAAGCGGAGACAAATCCCGTGTGTGACGCATCTGCACCCCTTAGTGCAATTGTATTTAAGACGCTGGCTGATTCCTACGGAAAGATTTCTCTTATCCGCGTGCTTTCCGGCACTCTTAAGGCGGACTCCACGGCATATAATGCTACAAAGGATGTTAATGAAAGAATCGGTAAGCTTTACGTAATCCGCGGTAAAAAGCAGATTGAAGTTCCCGAGCTTAAAGCAGGCGATATCGGTGCGGCTACAAAGCTTTCATATACGCTTACGGGAGATACCCTTGCAAAGCAGGGCGGAGAAAAGCTTGATGGTATCGAATTTGCAGAGCCTGTTATAAAAATGGCAATTGTTCCCCAGGCAAAGGGTGACGAAGAAAAGATAAGTGCAGGGCTTAACAAGCTTCACGAGGAAGACCCCACATTCTCAGTTCTTAATAATCAGGAAACAAAAGAACTTACGATTTCGGGAACGGGTGAGCTTCATCTTGATGTTATCACAAGTAAGCTTAAGAGCAAATTCGGCGTTGCCGTTAATCTTCAGGCTCCCAAGATTGCATACCGTGAAACCATCAGAAAGAACGTAAAGGTTCAGGGCAGACATAAGAAGCAGTCGGGCGGTCATGGTCAGTTTGGTGATGTATGGATTGAATTCAGCCATCATGACGGAAACGAGCTTATCTTTGAAGAAAAGATTGTAGGCGGTGCAGTTCCAAAGAACTATTTCCCCGCTGTTGAAAAAGGACTTCAGGAATCTATCGCAAAGGGCGTTCTGGCAGGCTATCCCGTAGTGGGGCTTAAGGCTGTTTTGGTTGATGGCTCGTATCACCCCGTTGATTCCTCGGAAATGGCGTTCAAGGTAGCGGCAGGTATTGCTTATAAGGACGGTCTTACCCAGGCAAGTCCGGTGCTTTTGGAGCCTATCGGTCATCTTGAGGTTAAAATGCCCGAGGACCTTATGGGCGATATTATAGGCGATATCAACAAACGCCGCGGCAGAATCCTTGGTATGAATCCCATTGGTGACGGACTTGGCGAGGTTATTGCAGAAGTCCCCGAATCTGAAATGGTTAAATATGCTACAGACCTTCGCTCTATGACAAGGGCAAGAGGCTCCTTTACCTTCCAGTTTGAAAGATATGAGGAGGTTCCCGAAAATATAGCACAGAAGGTAATTGAAAACGCAAAAGCTTAACTAAAAGGGGGTGTTTTACACCCCCTTTCCGGCAAAATTTTTAGAATATAAAAATTCTGCATATAATTAAAAACAGAAAGTGAGGTTATTAGTATGAAAAAAATTCTGTTAATAAGTATGATTGTATTGTCGCTTCTTCTTTCCGCTTGCGGAAACAGTAGCCAAAGCACAAATATTACCGCAGAAAGAGCAAAGGAGATTGCCCTTGAGAAAGTTCCCGGTGCAAAAACAGAGGATATCCGCAAATTCAAGAAAGACCGTGACGATGGAAGATATGTGTATGAGGGAGAAATTTTGTACAACAAAACAGAGTACGATTTTGAAATTGATGCACAAAGCGGTGAAATTATAAGCTGGGACCAGGAAAGAGAAAAATTGTTTGATTGACCATTAAAAATGCCATAGTGCAGCAAGGAAATACTGCACTATGGCATTTTTTTCTTTATATCGACCAAAAACGATAAAAAAATACTGATTTTAAGCGTATTTTCACGCAAAAATGCTTGCATTTATGATGAATAGTGGTATAATAAATAAGATGATAGTGCTGAAAGTAGGCTCTGTCGAAAAATAGGGTTATAATTTTTAAGATATATTTTTATAAGGTGGTTTTAATTATGAACAAAAAGACAATTGAAGACATTCAGGTACAGGGAAAAAAGGTCCTCGTTCGTTGCGACTTTAACGTTCCCCTTGACAAAGAAGGAAACATCACAGACGAAAACAGAATTGTAGGCGCTATGCCCACAATCAAATATCTTGCAGATAACGGTGCAAAGGTTATTCTTTGCTCTCATATGGGTAAGCCCAAGGGTGAGCCCAAGCCCGAATTCTCTCTCGCTCCCGTAGCAAAGAGACTTTCTGAGAAACTCGGCAAGGAAGTAGTTTTTGCAGCAGATGCTAACGTTGTTGGCGAAAACGCAAAGAAGGCAGTAGCAGAAATGAAGGACGGAGATATCGTACTTCTTGAAAACACCCGTTACAGAGCAGAGGAAACAAAGAACGTTGAAACATTCAGCAAGGAACTTGCTTCATTGGCAGAAATCTTTGTTAACGATGCTTTCGGTACAGCACACAGAGCACACTGCTCCACAGTTGGTGTTACAGAGTATCTTCCCGCAGTTTGCGGTTACCTCATTCAGAAGGAAATTGAGTTCCTCGGCAATGCAGTAAATAACCCCGTTCGTCCCCTTGTTGCAATTCTTGGCGGAAGCAAGGTTTCAAGCAAAATCAGCGTAATTGAAAACCTTCTTGACAAGGTTGACAAGCTCATCATCGGTGGCGGTATGGCTTATACATTCATGGCTGCTAAGGGCTATGAAGTAGGTGACAGCCTTCTTGAAAAGGATTATATCGACTACGCTAAGGAAATGATGGCAAAAGCCGGAGATAAGCTTCTTCTTCCCATCGACACAGTTGTTGCAAAGGATTTTGACAACGATGCAGAGAGCAAGGTTGTAAACGAAGGTTGTATTGAAGAGGGCTGGCAGGGTCTTGATATCGGACCTAAGACAATCGAGCTTTTCTCCGATGCAGTTAAGAGTGCAAAGACAGTTGTTTGGAACGGACCCATGGGCGTATTTGAAATGAGCAACTTTGCTAAGGGTACAAATGCAATCGCACAGGTTCTTGCTGAAATTGATGCTACAACAGTTATCGGCGGCGGCGACAGCGTTGCAGCAGTTAACCAGGCAGGCCTCGGTGCTAAGATGAGCCATATTTCAACAGGCGGCGGCGCAAGCCTTGAATTCCTTGAAGGTAAGGAGCTTCCCGGCATAGTTGCACTCCAGGACAGATAAGGAAGCGGGATGTTAAAAATGCCCAGACCATTCGTTGGCAACGGATTATGGCCCAAAAAGGCTATGATATTTACAACGATATGGTTTTTGGTTGAAATCCGTTATACGGATTTCTGCTTTGGGTGCCAACGAATTACGAACAAACTTCACCTCTCGCTGTATACACATACAGCTTCGGGAAAGCCCCTTCGGGGTTCAGTTTGTCCGTTCTGAACATTTTTTCCTATCCCTTAAACAACTTGAATTTTGAAAGGAATTGAAAACTATGAGAAAAATCCTCGCTGCAGGCAACTGGAAAATGAACAATACCCCCTCTCAGGCAGAGGCTATGATTAACGAGCTTAAGGCAAAGGTTAAGGATGCTAAGAACGATGTTCTTATTTTCACACCTTTCGTTTGCCTCCCTGCTGCAGTTAAGGCTGCAGAGGGCAGCAATATAAAAATCGGTGCACAGAATATGCACTTTGAAGATAAGGGTGCATTCACAGGCGAAATCAGTGCCGAGATGCTTAAGGAAATCGGCGTAGAGTACGTTCTTATCGGTCACAGCGAAAGAAGAGAGTACTTTGCTGAAACAGACGACACTGTAAACGCAAAGGTTATCCAGGCTCTTAAAAACGGCCTTATCCCCATGGTTTGTTGCGGTGAAACTCTCAAGCAGAGAGAAGATACAATCACATTTGATTTTATCCGCAGTCAGATTAAGATTGCGTTCCGCTCTCTTTCCAAAGAGGATGCATTAAAGGTTGTAGTTGCATATGAACCTATCTGGGCTATCGGCACAGGTAAGGTTGCAACAAGCGAGCAGGCTGATGAAGTTTGCCGTGACATCAGAGAATGTCTTGCAGGCATCTATGATGAAGAGACTGCGGCTAACATCCGTATTCTTTACGGCGGAAGCGTTAATAAGGACTGTGCGGCAGAGCTTTTTGGTATGAACGATATCGACGGCGGTCTTGTAGGCGGAGCAAGCCTTAAGGTTGAGGACTTCTCCATCATCTGCAACGCATAATCTGAACTTAAGCAGGGCTTTTTGGCTCTGCTAAAGGCTGTTGAACTTAGCTTGGCTCTGCTCAACGGCCTTTTTGTCCGTTTTTGAGGACAGGAAAAATTTACTTGTCTGCCTTGCGCAGACGGAAAGGAACAACAAAATGACAAAGAAGCTTACAATGCTTATGATACTCGACGGCTACGGCTATAATGCCGCAATCGACGGCAACGCAATTTACAGTGCAAAAACTCCCAACATGGATAAAATTCTTTCCGAGTGCCCCAATACTCTTATTAATGCAAGCGGTATGGATGTTGGACTTCCCGAGGGCCAGATGGGTAACAGTGAAGTAGGCCATACCAACATAGGTGCAGGCAGAATTGTATATCAGGAGCTTACCAGAATTACAAAATCCATTAAAGACGGCGACTTTTTCACAAAGGATGCTTTCGTTAAGGCTATAGAAAACTGCAAAAAGAACGATAGTGCCCTTCACCTTTACGGACTTTTATCCGACGGCGGTGTTCACAGCCATATTACCCATCTTTATGCCGCAGTTGAGATGGCGAAGAGAAGCGGACTTACAAAGGTTTACGTTCATGGTTTTATGGACGGCCGTGACGTTTCTCCCACCAGCGGTATTGAATTTGTGAAAGAGCTTTCCGAAAAGCTTTCCGAAATCGGCGTAGGTAAAATCGGTGTTCTTTCGGGAAGATATTACGCAATGGACAGAGATAACCGTTGGGAAAGAGTGGAAAAGGCATATGCCGCACTTGTTTACGGTGAGGGTGAAAAGAATCCCGATGCGGTAGATGCTATGCAAAAATCCTACGATAACGGAGTTACGGACGAATTTGTTGTTCCCACAATCATCACTGAGGGTGCAACTATAGGCGAGAACGACAGTGTTATCTGCTTCAATTTCCGTCCCGACCGTGCCCGTGAAATCACCCGTACATTCGTAGACGGTGATTTTGACGGATTTGAAAGAAAGAACGGATTCTTCCCCGTATACTACGTATGTATGACTCAGTACGATGCCAAGATGCCCAATGTGGACGTGGCATTTAAACCCGAAGCACTTACCAATACTTTTGGTGAGTATATTGCCGAGAAAGGTCTTACACAGCTCAGAATTGCGGAAACAGAAAAATATGCGCACGTTACATTCTTCTTTAACGGCGGCGTGGAAGCTCCTTATGAAAATGAGGACCGTGCACTTATTGCTTCACCCAAGGTTGCAACATATGACCTTCAGCCCGAAATGAGCGCTCCCGAGGTTACTGAGGAGGTTCTCAAGAGAATTGACAGCGAAAAATATGATGTTATAATTCTTAACTTTGCAAACTGCGACATGGTAGGACATACAGGCGTATTTGAATGTGCAGTTAAAGCCGTGGAAACCGTTGACGAATGTGTAGGCAAGGTTGTAGAGGCAGTTAAGGCAAAGGGCGGCATCGTTTGTATCACAGCCGACCACGGTAATGCTGACCAGATGGTAGACCCCGAAACAAAGGATGTATTTACGGCACATACAACAAACCCTGTTCCCTTTGTGGTAGTAGGCAAGGAATGTTCTCTCAGAGAGGGCGGAAGACTTGCTGATATTGCCCCCACACTTCTTGATATTATGGGACTTGAGAAGCCCTGTGAAATGTCGGGAGAAAGCCTTATTAAATAAAAAAGAACCTAAGGGGTCAGAAAAATAGTGCAGAACGGACAAACTGAAGTCCGCAGGACCTTGCCCGAAGCTGTATGTGATACAGCGAGAGGTGAAGTTTGTTCGTAGTTCATTGGCATAAAAAGAAAAGAAATCTGCTTTGCGGATTTCTACCAAAAAAATTTATGCAAGTAAATTTGATTTTTATAATATATATATTTACAGCCAATGAACGATCTGTGCATTTTTATGCGCCCCGGATAGGAGAACTATTATGAACAATCGCCCTATCGGAGTTTTCGACAGCGGACTCGGTGGGCTTACGGCTGTAAGAGAAATTCAGAGGATTATGCCCGGTGAGGATATCATATATTTTGGCGACACCGGGCGTGTCCCCTACGGAAACAGAAGCCGTGAAACCATTATCCGTTACACAAAAGACGATATTGATTTTCTGCTTAAACACAATATCAAGCTTATCATTGCCGCTTGCGGAACGGCAAGCAGTGTAGCACTTCCCGTGCTTTATGACAAGTATGATATAAAGATTATGGGCGTGCTTGAAGCTGCATGTAAAAAGGCAGTCAATGTCACAAAAAACAATCGAATAGGGGTAATAGGAACGGCAGGAACGGTTAAGAGCGGAAAGTATGCCGAGCTTATAAATGAACTCAGTCCGAAAATGCAGGTGTTTTCCGCTCCATGTCCGCTGTTTGTTCCGCTTGTGGAAAACGGCTACAGCGAAAGTAAAGCAGCAGAGCTTATTGCAAAAGATTACCTGTTGCCCCTTAAAAATGAAAAAGTGGATACACTTATCTTAGGATGCACACATTACCCCTTGCTAACAAAGGTAATATCGGATATAATGGGAGATGAGGTAACCCTTTTAAGCCCCGGAGCACTTGCGGCGGAGGAGGCAAGAGGGTATCTTGAAAGAGAAAATCTCCTTTCAGACAAAAAAATGGGAACGAGTGAGTTTTACGTTTCCGACTCTGTGGAAAACTTTGCAGAGCTTGGCGGTACATTTCTGGGAAAGCCGATTAAGAGCAGTGTGCATTTGGCGGAGGCATTTGAATAATGAAGAAAGATGTTTATATATCAATAAAAGGCAGCCAGGACTACGGCGAGGATAACAATGCCATGGAGCTTACCACGGCAGGAAAATTCTATGATAAGGACGGCAAGTATTATCTCAGCTATAATGAGGGGGAGCTTTCGGGAATGGAAAAATGCTCAACCACCCTCAAAGTTTGTCCCGATGGAACTGTTACCATGATGCGTCACGGTCAGACTAATACTCATATGATTTTTGAAAAGGGAAAGTGCCATATCGGCCATTACGAAACGCCCTACGGGGATTTTACAATCAGCGTGACGGCAAATGAGATTAACGTTTCCCTTGATGAAAACGGCGGAAATATTGATATTGATTATATAATGGATATTAACAGCGTGTCCCGCTCCCGTAACGGAATTTCCCTTACGGTTCGGGCATAGTACATAAAGATGAAAGGAAGATTTTTCATGGCAAATACGCTTTCTATGAAGAAATCACAAATATACGATGCGGCAAAGAATGCGGCAAAGGCGGCATTCCCTGAAATTGAAATACCCGCATTTACAATTGAAGTTCCCAAGGATAAGGGTAACGGAGATTATGCGATAAACCTTGCAATGATGCTTGCAAGAGCCGCAAAGTCAAACCCCCGTGCTATTGCGGAAAAAATTGTGGAGGGCATTGACAAAGAGGCTTTGGGAGCGGAAAAGGTAGAGATTGCAGGCCCCGGATTTATTAATTTCTATCTTGACAAGAAATACCTTTACAATGTTATCGAAGAAATTGAAAAGGAACAGACCGCATACGGAAATGTAGACATTGCGGACGGCAAAAAAGTCGTTGTGGAATTTGTCAGTGCGAACCCCACAGGCCCCATGCATATGGGTAACGCACGCGGCGGTGCATTGGGTGATACATTAAGCAATGTTCTTTCACGTGCAGGCTGGGACGTTACCAAGGAATTTTATATCAACGACGCAGGCGCGCAGATTGATAAATTCGGCAGAAGTCTTGATGCTCGTTATATACAGCTTCTTAAAGGCGAGGATGCAGTAGAATTTCCCGAGGACGGTTATCAGGGTGAGGATATCCGTGTTCATGCGCAGAACTATATTGATAAATACGGGGATATTCTTCTTGATAAAGAAGAGCAGGAGAGAAAGGATGCCCTTGTAGCATACGCTCTGCCTCTTAATATTGCGGCATTAAAGGAAACTCTTACGAAATACGGCATAAATTATGATGTGTGGTTCTACGAGAGCACGCTTCATAACGGCGGAAGCGTAAGCGAAACCCTTGAAAAGCTTAAAGACAGCAATATCACCTATGAAAAGGACGGCGCGTTGTGGATTAAATCCACCGAGTTTGGAAGTGAAAAGGATGATGTTCTTGTCCGTGCCAACGGTATTCCCACATATTTTGCCGCAGATATTGCCTACCACAGAAATAAGCTGGAGGAGCGTAATTTCGACCTTGCAATAAACATCTGGGGTGCTGACCACCACGGGCATATTGCACGAATGAAGGGTGCAATGGAGGCTGTAGGCATCAGCGGTGACAAGCTTGATGTTCTTGTAATTCAGCTTGTACGCCTTATGCGTAACGGCGAAATTGCCCGAATGAGTAAAAGAACGGGTAAGATGATTACCCTTGCAGATTTGATTGATGAAATCGGTGTGGATGCAGCACGTTTCTTCTTTAATATGCGTGCGGCAGGAAGTCATATGGATTTTGACCTTGACCTTGCAGTAAGTCAGACCAACGAAAACCCTGTTTTCTATGTTCAGTACGCTCATGCAAGAATCTGTTCAATTATCAGAATTCTTGAGGAAAGCGGCGTCAAGGTTCCTGCATATTCCTGCATTGATGCATCGCTTCTTAATAAGGATGAAGAAATTGCACTTTTGGAAACCCTTGCACGGCTTCCCGAAGAAATCAGTGCGTCGGCACAAAGCTTTGACCCCAGCAATCTTACACATTATCTTATAGATGTAGCATCACATTTCCATTCCTTCTACAACGCATGCCGCGTTCGTGACGAAGAAGAAAAGCTTATGTGTGCACGTCTTAAGCTAATCGAATCTACCAGAATTGTTATTAAAAATGTACTTGATATACTCGGTGTAAGTGCCCCCGAAAAGATGTAATTGCTAAAAAGGGGCAATTTGCCGAAAGGAGGGTGTTTATATATGAAAAAGAAAATATTATCCTTGTTACTGGTGCTTAGCATTGCTCTTGGTTGTGTCGCTTTTGGTGAAGAAATCGCACCCTCGGCAGTTAAAACTCCCGAAGAGCAACAGGCTGAAGTTGTACAGTATTCCAATAATATGCAGAAAAGCATCATCAGGACATATGCTCATGCTCTTGCCGATAACTATTATTACGGAATTAAGGATGAGGAGCTCCTCTTCTCAGTTATATGCAGTGTTATTGATGAAGGAAAGCTGGATATAAACAAAGCAATTGCGGCGATGATAAAAGCACTTGATGACGAACATGCAGAGTTTTATACGCCCCAGGAATATCAGGCAATGACCGAGGATATAGCAGGCTCTTTTTCGGGTATCGGCGTAACAATCCGTGACCATGATAAAGGAGTTTTGGTCCTTTCGGTTATAGAAGGCGGTCCTGCATATAAGGCAGGCATGATGGCTTATGACTATATTGTGGGAGTTAACGGACAGGATGTTACAAAGCTTAATTCTTCGCAGGTTCGTGAGCTTATTGTAGGCGAAACGGGAACTGAGGTTAAGGTTAAGGTCCTCCGCGGAGGAAATGAGATTGAACTAACATGCATCCGTGATACGGTAGAGGTTTCACAGCTTGAAACAAAGATGCTTAATGAAAAAACTGCATACGTAAAGCTTTTGCAGTTTACCACCAATGCCCCTGAAGAAATGGAAGCATATGTAAAGGAACTGCGTTCAAAGAATATAAAGAATCTTGTTTTCGACCTGCGTGATAATCCCGGCGGTGACCTTCAGGCTGCAATTGATATAGCAAATATCTTCATAAGTGCAGGTGCTATAGCGGAGCTTCGTTATAAGGATGAAACACAAAACAAAGTCCTTCGCAGTAAGAATTTCAACGCACCCAACTTTAAAATGCTGGTGCTTGTAAATGAACACAGTGCATCTGCCAGCGAACTTCTTGCAACGGCATTGCAGTCCAGAGGCACAGGAAAAATTCTCGGAACACAAACGTACGGAAAGGGCAGTATGCAGATTCTTAACCGTGCGGTAACAGGTGCAGGATTCAAATATACAATCGGAGAATTTTATTCCTATAAGGGTAAGCGTGTTCATACCGTGGGAGTTACTCCGGATATTGTTGTGGAAAATGAAGAGATAAAGGTTGACGAATCAGAATTCCAGGCAATTGATATTAACAAAGCTACAGAGGGAATTTTGGATGAGCAGATGACCCTTGCTCTGGAACAGAGGCTTAATGCACTCGGATATATAGAACAGGCAGACGGGGTTTTCGATGAGCAGACAAAGGATGCCGTGTCGCGTTTTCAGGCGGTTTTAGGTCATGAGATAACAGGACTGCCGGGAGTTTATGAATTTATTTATCTTAATGATTATAACTACGCAGAACTGACCACTATTGTAGATAATCAGATTAATGCGGCAATAGAATATTTTAAATAATATCATGCAGAAGCTAAACGTATTGACAACCCTTATTGAAAAAGAAGACAAACGTGCCGCCATTTCCCTGTTGAAAGGCATTTACAAGGAAAATAGCTGTGAGGGCTATGCCTCGGCATTTGAAAAAATACTTCTTATAGAAACGGCTAAGGAGCTTAATGATAGGGTAAGAGGTTTTTATATCGATGCGGAGCAAATGAAGACAGTTTTATTTTCTGAAAATCCTCCTACATCGGAAGAAGTAGTAAATTCCCTTTGCTTAGCCATGAATGATGCAGCCTCTCTGGAGAGGCTTAACGCATATGAAAAGGCACAGGAGTATATCAACCATAACCTGACGGATAATCAGCTTACAACGGGGGCGGCAGCGGAATATGCAGGAGTTACCCAAAGCACTCTTGCAAAACTGTTTTCCCGCAATGCAGGCATTACTCCCGGATATTACTTAAATAAGCTAAGGGTAGAAAAGAGTATGGAATACCTCAAAGAGGGGTTATCTGTTGAGAAAACCTCTCTGAAAGTCGGATTTTCCTCCTGTGAGACATATATACGTGTGTTTAAAAAACTTATGGGAAAAACTCCGGGAGAATGGAAAAGAAATAATGTGACGGACGGCTAAGTCCTAAAAAAGAGGTGACAAGAGTGAAATTTGAAATGTTAAAAGCGAATAAAATAAAAGTTACGATGAATGCAAGTGACTGTGAGGAGCTTGGAATTTCCTTTGAGGCGATGGCAAAGAATTCGCCCCAGTCCAGGGAGGTATTCTTTAAACTCTTACGCCGTGCGGAAAAAGAGACGGGCTTTACCTGTAACAATGCACGACTCGTGGTAGAAGCGGCAATCCGAGCTGAAAAAAGCGAAATGACACTCTTTGTAACCAAGGTTGATAACGAGGAGGAAAAGGAGCTTTTTGATAAGCTTGCTCATATCAATCTGCCTAATATTTTAAATGATGAAGCCAAGAATGATCCGCCTAAAACCGAGAAAAAAGCTTCCACCATGGTGGAGCTTGCGGACTTTGAGGATGTAATAAAAATGTGCCACTGTATGAGGGAGTGTTTTTGGGGAACGCTTTACAGTTATAAGGATAAGTATTATATGACAATGCTTCCCACCTACATACCCAAGGCATCGGAGTTTGGCTCGCCTTGCCCGGAGGGCTATCGCCCTATAGTAGAAGAACATGGCAAAGCAATAGTGAAAAACAGTGCATTTTTGTTTATAAGAAATAGGTTTAGCGAATGAATATAAACTGAATAGTTGTAAATAATAGAAGGGCGGTCTCACAAAAGTGAGACCGCCCTCATTAGTTTTCGTTTAATCTTTCAACACTTTGCCTTTGCCATCACAAGCATAGCATTCATCAATTCCGTAAGTACAATTAACACATCGTCTGCCATTGGATTCTGAATTTCCGTTACATATGCTACATACAACATGACCATCACCGCCGCATTTTTTACAAACGGAGTAATATGAACAAGCACTGATAAACAGTAGATTGGCTATACATAATAAACCTATTAAGAATTTCTTCATATTATTGACCTCGCTTAAAAAACACAAGATGCTTTCCCTGTGCACCGATAAACCCATGGTCGCCTGCAGAAAGATAGAGCTTTTTTGATGCAATCAGTTCTTTGCGTATTCCGTCGCTGAACTCAGCTAAAACTATCATATCACCATTCTTAGCACGGTTTATAATTTCAATTATTTTACCGTTTTCCTCAATAGGCGTACCACTCCATTCTTTTATATAAAAAAACGGAACGATAAGACCGGCGACAACAGCAATAAATCCAAACGCACACATAAAGGCAGGGAGTATTGTAGCCCATGCCGGGACTTCCTCATATGCCATTTCATATGATTCTTCGAACATTGAGCCCATGGATGCTCCCCACATAATAACACCAATGCCTGCAATTACGAATACAAAACCCAACAAAATTCCTGTTGAAATAATATTTGATTTTTCTCTCATTTTTCTTTCCCTTTCTGAATTTATACTAAGGATTTGCAAATTCTTATCTTTAACACAATTATACAGCAAAAATATGGTAAAGTCAAGTTAAATTCTGATTTTTAACATATTCAGGGGTGCGTCATGAAAATTTATGATTTCAATGGAAAGAAAAATATCTGTGGAAACCGAGTGAAAGTAGCTCGGCAAAGACAAAAAATCACACAAAATGATCTTGCGGCAAGGTTGCAAATCGAGGGAATAACTATTGAGCGTGACAGCGTAAGTCGTATAGAGATAGGAACAAGATTTGTAGCGGATTATGAACTAACAGTACTTTCAAAATGTTTAAATGTATCGGTGAATTGGTTGCTGGGAATTGAAAATGATTAAACAGAAACGTCCCGCCCTGGAAATAGTTTCCAAGGCGGGACATTTGTTTTGCGTTCAGTGCTGTTTTATACACCCGTAAATTATTTAATTACGCGAACTTTAATTATTCCTTCAATTGCTTTCAATTCATCTGCAATTGCTTCGTCAGCGTTTGCCGCATCAAGAATGGTGCAAGCGTAATCGCCGCGGCTCTTATTAACCATATTTTCGATATTAAGACCCTTAGCGGCAAGTGCTGCGGTAATGCTTGAAATCATATTGGGAACATTCTTATGAAGAACTGTGATTCTTGTAGCATCTGCGGTTCTGGGAAGCTCACAGTTGGGATAGTTAACGGAATTTACAATGTTGCCGTTTTCCATATATTCAATAAGCTCTTTAGCCGCCATAACAGCACAGTTATCTTCGCTCTCCGCACTGGAAGCACCAAGATGGGGAATAGCCACTACGTTTTCAAGACCGATTACCTCATCAGAGGGGAAGTCTACCACGTAGGAAGAAATAAGACCTACTTCAAGCGCACTCTTAAGCGAATCTGTGTCAACAAGCTCCCCGCGGGAGAAGTTGAGAAGCTTTGCACCCTTCTTAACTGATGATTTAAAGAGCTCAGCATTGAACATTCCTCTTGTCGCATCCATAAGGGGAAGATGAAGCGTGATATAGTCAGCTTCAGCAAGCGCATCCTTAAGGTCATTTTTAATAACTGTGTGTCTGTCAAGGCTAAGTGCCGCCTTAACGGAAATATAGGGGTCGTAACCGATTACTTCCATACCAAGGTGATATGCCGCATTTGCAACGAGAACACCGATAGCACCAAGACCGATTACTGCAAGCTTCTTGCCCTTGATTTCACAGCCTGCAAAGTTGCCCTTGCCCTTTTCAACCATTTTGCCTACTTCCGCACCGTTACCCTTAAGGGTTTCCGCCCACTTGATACCGCCTACGATATCACGGGAAGCAAGGAAAAGACCTGCAATTGTAAGCTCCTTAACGGCGTTTGCATTAGCGCCGGGAGTATTGAATACCACGATACCCTTTTCACTGCACTTGTCAAGAGGAATATTGTTTACCCCTGCACCTGCACGTGCAACTGCCGCAAGTGACTGGGGAAGCTCCATATCATGCATATTGAAGCTTCTGAGAATTATGCAATCGGGATTTTCGCAGTTGTCCGAAATTGCATATTTTACTTTATCAAAATTATCAAGACCGCATTTTGCAATCTTATTGAGTGTAAGAAGATTATACATTTTTCTCAATTCCTTTACTTATTATTCTTTTCAAACTCTGCCATAAACTGAACGAGTGCCTCTACACCCTCAAGTGGCATAGCGTTGTAGATGCTGGCTCTCATGCCGCCTACACTGCGATGTCCTTTAAGGTTTACAAAGCCTGCGGCTTCGGCTTCCTTACAGAACTTCTTATCAAGGTCAGCGTCGCCTGTAACAAAGCATACATTCATCATTGAACGGCACTTTTTGTCCGCTGTTGCCTTGAAAAGAGTTGAGTTATCAAGGAAGTCATAAAGAATATTTGCTTTCTTCTCGTTTCTTTCCTTCATTGCCTCAAGACCACCGTTTTCGAGTGCCCATTTATACACAAGACCTGCAATATAAATTGCGTAGCAGGGAGGGGTGTTGTACATTGAGTCGTTATCAGCCATTGTTTTATAATCGAGCATTGTAGGAATATCCTCACGCGCATTTCCCATTAAATCCTCGCGGATAATAACAACTGTAAGACCTGCAGGAGCCATATTCTTCTGTGCACCTGCATATATAACGCCAAACTTTGTAACATCTACAGGCTCACTTGTAATACAAGATGACATATCTGCAACCAGCACCTTGTCACCTACATTGGGAACTTCCGGGAACTTTGTTCCGAAAATTGTGTTGTTGTAGCATACGTGAACGTAATCAGCATCCTCACGCACCATATCGGGTGTAATTTCGGGAATATAGCTGAATGTCTTATCTTCTGAAGTTGCGATACACTTCGCATCGCCGTATTTCTTAGCTTCCTTAAAAGCTTTACCTGAGAACTGACCTGAAACAACATAGTCAGCCTTTCCTGTTTTCATAAGGTTAAGAGGAACTGCCGCAAACTGTGTTGAAGCACCACCCTGAAGGAAAAGCACCTTATAGTTATCAGGGATATTCATAAGTTTTCTGAAGTTAGCCTCAGTCTCTTTGATTATTGCATCGTAAACAGGGGAACGATGGCTCATTTCCATAACGCTCATGCCACTGCCCTGGTATTCAATAAGCTCCTTCTGAGCTGTTTCAAGCACCTCAAGGGGAAGCATGCTTGGACCTGCGGAAAAATTATAAACTCTTGACATAAAAATTGCCTCCTAAAAAATAAAAAGATTACTATCTATTATACTCTTTATTTCAAAAGGTGTCAATTTAATTCGATACTTTTTTAACGGTTTTTTCACTTTTTGGTGGAATTTGAAAAGGCAAGAATCAACTCACGGTTGATTCTTGCCTTTTTTTCCCTTTAGTCCGACCCATATTTCCTTTATTCCGAAAATAAGTATAAATAACCCAAAAAGCTTACCCATAATACGCGAAGAAAGATTAGTTGAAATGTATGCCCCCAACAGTGCAAAAGGGACGCCCGTAATTATAATGGGAAGTGCCGTTTTAAAGCTTATATTCTTATTTTTCATATGCACAAAAATTGCGCACAGGGCGGATGGAATAAAGCAGAAAAGATTCAGGCTTTGTGCTTTATGCTGTGATAATCCCAGAAACATCGTAGCCGCAGGAATAAGAAGCATTCCTCCGCCTACTCCCATACCGCCTAATATACCTGAGAAAAATCCGATTATTGCAGTAAACAATTGTACTTCGCTCCGCTTCGTAATTAAAATATCAGCATTTTTACGGATGCGGCAATCATAACAATGCCAAACCCGATTCTGATAAATCTTCCCGAAAGACGGGAAAGGAGTTTTGCCCCCACAAATGCACCCAATGCCGCACCCGATGCCGCCTTAATGATGACAGGCATATCGGCAAAACCTGCCATGGAATAAATCAAAACACCTGCAAGGGTTAGCGGCAGTATGATTATAATAGATGTGGCATGTGCCTTTTTTTCTTCGAGGGAGAAAAATTTTTGGAGTATCAGTACGGCGATTATTCCGCCGCCGGAGGCAAAAAATCCGTTTATAAAGCCTATGGGAATTCCCCAAAGCAGTCCTTTTTTCTTCATTATTAAGATACCAGCATTTCAAGCCTTAATTTATCGGCAATCATTGCAATAAATTCCGAGTTTGTAGGCTTTCCCTTATTATTGCTTACCGTGTAGCCAAAGAGCCTATAAAGCTCCTCCTCATTTCCGCGAATGCATGCCACTTCGATTGCGTGGCGGATTGCTCTTTCTACACGGCTGGGGGAGGTGTTGTGCCTGTTTGCCACACGGGGATAAAGCTGTTTTGTAACTGCATTTATCAGCTCCGTGTCCTTAATGCTCATTATAATTGCATCGCGGAGGTATTGGTATCCTTTTATGTTTGCGGGAACTCCTACGGAATGAATAGTTTTTGTTACGGTTATTTCAATGGCTCTGTCACTGGGGCGGTCACCTGAGGTGCTGTTGTCAGATGGCATAATTTCATGGAGCTTTCCCTGGGAAAACTGCGGTATACACAGGAGTTTTATCCTCTCGTACAGAGTTTCGTTGTCGCAGGGTTTTATCATAAAATAATCTGCACCCAACTGCATACAAAGATTTGTTATATGCTCCCTTCTTGAGCCGCTCATTACCATTATCACAGGTCTTTGGGAGCGTGGAAGTGTGTTTATTGCCTTAAGAAGGCCGATTCCGTCAAGCCCCGGAAGAACCAGGTCCATTAAAACGACATCGGGATGATATTGTCTTATTTTTTCCAGTGCCTCCGTTCCGTCCGACGCCGTTGCAATCAACTCTATATCGCTTTTGGCGTCAAAAAACGATTTCATTTGTGCCAATAATTCGTGGTTACTGTCTGCAATAAGCAGTTTTATCTTGGTTTTCATACTCTTTCCTCCATTTTTTCTTTGTTGTATTAAGCATATTACCATATTTTGGAAATTAATGCAAGAACTTTTTCCCAAAATTTGGTAAAAATATAAATTGCGACTTTTTACCACGATTTTTACCGCATAAAAACACAGATATATTTAAAATTCGATATTAAAATCCGACAAATCGGTTGGGCATTGCAGAGACACGGTATGTTTTTGTTACATTGCCCATAAAGAAAGGAGGTGTAAAAAAACTCGGTTTTTTTTACACCTCCTTTTTATTACTGCAAATAACTGCATGCGGCAAGTGCCGCAACCGCACCGTCAGCGGCGGCTGTTGCCACCTGGCGGATTTTTTTCTGCCTGCAATCTCCGGCAACAAAAATTCCCGGAACATTTGTAAGACATTCCTCTCCGCTTACCACATAGCCTCTTTCATCGAGCGTGATAATATCGGAGAATTCTTCATTTTGGGGAATCAGACCAATCGCTACGAAAAGTCCGTCAAGGGGGAGCTCTTTTTTTCCGTCTTTCCCGGAAAGGCACACGCCCTTAAACTCATTTTCACCCAGAAGTCCGTCCACTACAGTGCCTAAGATTACTTCAATGTTTTCTCTTTCTTCTACGGTTTTTTGAAGCTTATCTTCGCCTGTTAAAAAGGCGAGATTCTGAATCACATAAACCTTTTTGCTTGTTTCCGAAAGAAGAAGTGCTTCCTGAAGTGCGCTGTTTCCTCCGCCCACTACGCCGACAGTTTTATCCTCATAAAAAGCACCGTCGCATACTGCACAGAAAGAAATGCCCTCTCCGATGAAGTCCTCCTCCTTATCAAGTCCCAAGAGTCTGTGCTTTGTTCCCGTAGCAATGATTACGGACTTACCCTCGAATTCTCCGTCATCGCATACAACGCGGAGGGGATTACCGGGGATAATCTTCTTTGCCTCCATACATTCGATTTCGGCATCAAGCGCCATTGCCTGTGCTATAAGCTGCTCAGCAAATTCATTTCCCGTCACGCTTATAAATCCGGGGATATTTTCAACCTTGGGGGAAGAAGTAATCTGACCGCCGAAGGTTCCTTTTTCAATTACCAATACTTTTTTATTGGCACGTCCTGCATAGATTGCGGCGGTCAGCCCCGCAGGGCCGCCGCCGATAACGATTATATCGTAAACATTCATTTGTTTCACGCCTTTAAATATTTCTTTATATCCGATACTCCGGAATACTTCTGAACAACGCCGTCCTGAACAACTGCCAGTGTAGGAGCCTGCTTGATTTCAAGTGCAGTTGCCGCATCCTTGTTCTCGTTTGCAAGAAGCTTTTCATACTGTACGCCTTCTTTGTCAAGAAGTGTGGAGGCAATCTTACAGTTGGGGCAGGTTGCCGTTGTGAAAAGGTAGATGCCGTCATTTATTGCACACATGGATTCTACAGTTGTCTGAACTGCGGCTTCCTTGATTTTGGAAGAAAGCTTGGAATTGGCAATATCATATACCTTACGCTCCTTGTATTCCTGACTCTTACCATCGTTCCAGTTCTGAACAGGGCGGTAGTAGCCTGTAATACGGCTGTAAACCTCTGTGCTTGCACCGCATTCGGGACATGTAAATACCTCACCTGCTATATAGCCGTGGTTTTTACATACAGAGTATGTGGGAGAAAGGGTATAGTAGGGAAGTGAGTAATTCTCCGCGATTTTGCGAACAAGATTTGCCGCGCTCTTCCAGTCGGGAAGCTTCTCGCCAAGGAATGCATGGAATACTGTTCCCGAAGTGTAAAGTGTATGAAGCTCATCCTGAAGGTCAAGTGCAGTGAAGATATCTTCTGTATAACCAACGGGAAGATGAGAGCTGTTTGTGTAATAAGGAGTGCCGCCTTTTTCGCCCGCTGTGATGATTTCGGGGTAGTGCTTAAGGTCATGCTTTGCAAGACGGAAAGCAGTAGACTCAGCAGGAGTAGCTTCGAGATTGTAGAGGTCACCATATACCTCCTGATAATCGGAAAGGCGTTCACGCATATGGTTGAGAACTTCCTTTGTGAAATTGGAAGCAGCTTCGTTTGTTAAATCCATACCAACCCACTTAGCATTAAGGCATGCTTCGTTCATACCCACAAGACCGATTGTGGAGAAGTGATTGTCAAAGTTTCCGAGATAACGCTTTGTATAAGGATAAAGACCCTCGTCCATAAGCTTGCTGATAACAGTTCTCTTAACCTTGAGAGAACGAGCCGCAATATCCATCATACGGTCAAGTCTTGTATAGAAATCTGCTTCATTTTCTGCAAGATATGCAATTCTGGGCATGTTGATTGTAACAACACCTACAGAACCTGTGGATTCACCGCTTCCGAAGAAACCGCCCGACTTCTTACGAAGCTCACGAAGGTCAAGACGCAGTCTGCAGCACATACTTCTTACATCGCTGGGCTCCATATCGCTGTTGATATAGTTGGAGAAGTAGGGAGTACCGTACTTGGAGGTCATCTCAAAGAGAAGACGATTGTTTTCCGTATCTGACCAGTCGAAGTTATTTGTAATTGAATATGTGGGGATAGGATATTGGAAGCCTCTGCCGTTAGCATCGCCCTCAATCATGATTTCGATGAAAGCTTTGTTAACCATATCCATTTCTTTCTGACAGTCTTTATACTTGAAATCAAGCTCCTTACCGCCTACGATACAGTTAAGCTCCGCAAGGTCCTGAGGAACAACCCAGTCAAGAGTAATATTTGAGAAGGGTGCCTGTGTACCCCAACGTGACGGTGTGTTTACGCCGTAGATGAAGGACTCAATACATTTTTTCACCTGATCATAGCTAAGGTTGTCCACCTTAACAAAGGGTGCTAAATATGTATCAAATGATGAGAAGGCCTGTGCGCCTGCCCATTCATTCTGCATGATTCCAAGGAAGTTAACCATCTGATTACAAAGCGTTGCAAGGTGGCTTGCAGGGGCAGATGTAATCTTTCCGGGAACTCCGCCCAGACCCTCCTGGATAAGCTGCTTGAGCGACCATCCTGCACAGTAGCCTGTGAGCATGGAAAGGTCATGAATGTGAATGTCGGCATTACGGTGTGCATTACCGATTTCGTCATCATAAATTTCGGAAAGCCAGTAGTTAGCCGTGATAGCACCGGAGTTGCTGAGAATAAGACCGCCTACCGAATATGTAACGGTGGAATTTTCCTTAACACGCCAGTCATTAATATTAAGGTAGTTATCTACAATATCCTTGTAGTCTACCATGGTAGCGCTGATGTTACGGATTTTCTCTCTCTGACGGCGGTAAATGATGTATGCCTTTGCCACATCATCATAGCCCGCCTTGATAAGAACGGATTCAACGGAGTCCTGAATTTTTTCAACTCCGATTTTGGAATCTTTAACTTCGGGCTCAAATTCTGCCGTAACCTTTAATGCAAGGAAATCTATTATGTCGTCGTTATACTGTCTTTTACAAGCGTCAAATGCCTGTGAGATTGCGGTGCTGATTTTCTTAATATCGAAAAGTGCCAGCTTACCGTCTCTTTTCACTACGCTATACATAGTATTCTCCCTCTCTTTTGCTAATATTTTCTAATTGTGAGCGAGTTCATTGTAACACATATATTGTACATTGTCAATAGAAAAACACAATATAATGTGTTTTTTTGTCAAAAATTATCAATAGTACACTATATGAAATTTGTAGAAAAAACGCCTTAAAATAGCTGTATAAAGCTCTTTTAAGGCGTTTTGATGCTTTTTTCAATATCTTGTGGGTGGTACAGGAGTGAAGATTATATACCACGACATATGGTGCTTGGTATATATTTTTCAGCAATTTGCTTCATGAGTTCAATTTCGTTCTCGGTAAGGGGGTGCATATTTTCGCAAAGGACATCTCCCGAATCAACAAAGTTTTGCAAAAAATATCTTTTAGCACCTTTTATCACTTTACCGATGCTCTCCATGTCAGCCTCGGTGTGCAGTTCTTTAACGAGCGTAGTACGGAACTCGTAATCAACCACACCCGACATAAGAAAATCAATGCTTTCCTTTATATTATTAATATCGGTTTTTATCCCGGTGGTTTTGTCATAGCTTTCAAAGGAGTTTTTAATATCCATTGCCACATAATCCACAAGCCCCTCGCGGACAAGGGCTTTAAGTTTGTCGGGGAAGCTTCCGTTGGTATCTAATTTCACGCTGTAGCCCAAGGCTTTTACCTTACTGATAAAATCGCCCAATCCGTCATATAAAAGAGGCTCACCGCCCGATATGCACACGCCGTCCATTACGCCCCTACGCTTTTCCAGAAAGGAAAGAACTTCTTCCTCGGAAATCTTTGCTTTTTCCTCTGCACGGACAAGGGACGCATTGTGACAAAACGGGCAGCGGAAATTACAGCCCATGGTAAAAAGTATACACGCTACCTTTTCGGGGTAGTCAAGAAGCGTTAATTTTTGAAATCCTGCAAAAAACATGTTAATCACTCCCTGCAATTATTTCAAGGTCATTATAACATTTAAAAAAAAGCTTGTCTATATATTTTATAAAGATTTGTTTTTGCGAAGATTGCGCCATCAGGGACGCAGGTGCAAAAGCACCTGCCCTGCTTGACGACCGCTCCGCACTGCTCGCAGTACCCGTCTGCACACCACCTTCGCTAAAAACAATTATCAATTGTTTTCTTAACGCTCGTTGCCCCCTCGGGGTTCGAGTCCCTTCGACACATATGCAAAACAAAAAAGCATACCAAATGGTATGCTTCTTGTTTTGGTGCGCCATCAGGGACTCGAACCCTGGACACCCTGATTAAGAGGAGAAAAAATGGGATTTTTAAAGGAAGTAAATCCCGCTTATTTCCCATTATATTGGGATTTGTCGAAAATAAGCCGGGAATTACTTTGCTCCTCAAAATCAAAAATAGCTGTCAAAATAGCTGTCAAATTTTTCAGGTGTTTTATGGTTGCTTTTTTATGAATCGTAGTTTATTCTATATGCTTTTAACTCAAATTCTTGAGAAGAAGGCACGAATTTATATAAGTCTATCTTTCTTTCATTTTTTGATAGTGCTGAAACAATTCTGTCAAAATCCTTTTTAGAATCAAAGTTTGCTCCGAGATAAACTGCTGTTAAGCAAGGAAATTTAATTTTGTTGTTTTCCGTACTATTTCTAAAAAGTCTCCACTCAGATTCATGTGACCATTCTTCGGACTTTATAAAAGGGAAAAATTTTTCTTCAGAGTCCTTAAGTCGAATCTTTGAATACCAGACTTTCCGGATAGATTTTCGTATTGCTCTATACTCTGCTTTTGATGAATCTAATAGTTGCGGTTCATATTTCAAACACAAACCCTTATGAGCATTCGCGTAATATGCCCACATTATTGAACTATCTTCTGTTTCAGAAAAAGACGTGACAAACCCCTTTTTATGTGAATGTATTCTAATATAAATGCTATAAAAATACATTTTCGAAGCTTCTTTCCAGTAAAATCTGCATCCTCTTTTTTTCACTTCTTTCTCCAAGAAAACAAAAAAGTCTTGCATCGTCATTTTTTTATTACCAATATTATCATCTTTGAAAATTTTATCTACTTCGCTATGCCAGATTTCTTTTTTTAGAAAGAAACATCCTTCCCAATAAAAACAGGCAGTATTGTAGTGATTCAACGAATCTTCATATGTGTAAGTACAGGAAGAGTCAAAAGGATCATTCAACTTAAATGTTGGCGCCAAAAATACATACTCATTCTCTATTTCATCTATGGCCTTTTCTACATCTCCCCTGTAACGATATAGTGGTATCGATGAATTTAATTCTGGCACCATATATTCATAGTTATACATTTCCATTGCCAATTCACGTAATTTTTCTTCTGTTTTTTTATCCACTGCTTCTAACACCTCTCTCTTTTATCCTATCCGTTACTTCAACCTATAATAACAAGTCGCTTTTCCTACGCCTTCGCGTTTTAATTCGCCTTCGCTTACCATTTTGCGAAGAGCACCTTCAACGGAGCTTACGCTGAGAGACGGACAAAGTTCACGGATATCCTGTTTGGTAAAGCGACCAAGTATATTCATAGATGCTTTTCTTACCATTTCAACGGCGGGGAGCTTTTCTTCCACAATGGAAAATCTGTCCTCAAAATCCTTGTACGCGGCAAGAATCGTGCCGAGGATATATTTTATAAACGGCACTGCATCCTCTGTGCCCTCGTGCCATCCATCCTGCGACCTATTGAGCGAGTCATAGTACAAATCCTTGTTTTTTGCAATTTTTGATTCAAGGGATATATATTTACCCACATAAAATCCGCTTCTGTATAACAAAAGTGTTGTGAGGAGTCTCGACATTCTGCCGTTACCATCATTAAAAGGATGTATACAAAGAAAGTCGTGAATGAAAATTGGAATTGCAATCAGCGGTTCAAGTTCAAAATTTCCGATAACCTTATTATATTCCTCGCAGATTCTGTCAAGTGCCTCCTCCGTTTCAAAAGGGGCAAGTGGAGTGAACAACACTTCCGAATGACCGTCGGGGTATGTCGCACTAATATAGTTCTGCACATTCTTCGTCTTACCCGCCATAGGGTTATTCATATGACTGTACATAACCTTGTGAAGCTGAAGAATATAGTTCTTGGAAACAGGAATTGCATCAAAATTCTCGTGAATAATGTTAAGGGCATCTCTGTAGCCTGCAATTTCCTGTTCGTCACGGTTTCGGGGAGCAGTTTTTTCTTCCACAAGCTGTTTGATACGGGTGCTCGTAGTGACAATGCCCTCTATCGCATTGGATGACTCTGTACTCTGCACCTTTGCAATCTCCACAAGCTTTTCGAGTTCATCTGGTCTTTGTTTAAGATAAAGATCTTGCTTCCCGGCTTCTTTATATATAGCGGCAATGAGTCCGAGAAGCTCGGAATCCCATTTTTGTTCTTTAATTAACGAATAATTAAATACTCTCATACCCTTAGCCAAACATTAGTAATCCGAGCCGTGTTTTTTACTTCCTCTTTTTTGCCATTACGGTGTTAAAAGCCTTGCATATACGACAGTATATGCTACGTTTTTGCCTTGTTCTGACAAAAAATAGTTTGTAAAAAATTCTATGAACCTAAAACGGATGAAATTTTGAACAGATTTTAATGCGGAGTACGCAGATAGGCTGTCGCCTTTCAAGTACGACAAATAAAAAGATGCCTAAATTTCACCGTTTGAGGCAGGCTTGGATTGCTACTGTTTGGCAAACACCTCTCTTTCCCTTAAATATTAGCACATAATAAGGGAAAAGTCAATATGTTGCCCTTATTTATTATCCTACTTTAAGGGGAAATTATTTAGACTACAAAAAAAAATTACCCCGACAGTTGATTAACTGTCGGGGTGCTTTAATTGGTTTGTTTTTGGGGGAATAGGCGTCTTAGTTCTTCTAAAAGAGCAGAATTATCATCAGTAGTATTTTCTACCTGAGCAGTATTTTCTGCCAGCTGCGGAACAGCGCAAAATTTCTCCAGATTCTCAAATAAGTTACATTTCCTGCATTCTTCTCTGTTGAATGCAACGAAACGCTTTTTAGTCGTTTTATCACAGCACAGCGGTTTCTGGCAATGCACGGTGTATTCAAGGCTACCATCACCTTTTGTATGAACTTTAATGAGTCTCTTCTGGTGCAGAGCCTTTTTCTCTGATATAGTCAATCTGAGCTTGCCACCTTGTGGCGCCAATATATCTTTTATGTTATCTGCGGTTAAATAAAAATAATCATTGTCGTACCAAAGCCATATATCTTCACGCTTTTTGTTCTGACCCAAAAGAGCAATTCTTTTTTTCTTTCCAGTCTGAGAAAAATATGTATCTATTTCGCGGCAGATACTTTTTGCATTGTCAAAATCTGTGTATGTAGGTACGCCTCCCAACGGAAATGCATCCTCCGCTGCTCTTGAAATGGCGTCAAAAGCCTTTTGATAAAGTTCTTCTGACAGCTCGCAGTCATCGTACTCTTCAATGAATAACTTGAATGCAAACAGCAGTAGCATTATGGATTCGTATGCTTTATCGGAATAATCGGTTTCAGGGTGCAAGTTTCTGAATTTGTCACAGAAAGAATTATACTTATTTTTTATGTAATGGATGCCTTCTTCATACATCTTATTAGCTAACTTACTGATATAGTAATTGATGCTTTTTGTCAATGAATCTATTCCGTAAGGTAATGCTTCATTGCATTTTTTGTAATCCTTACAAATAGTAGGAAAGTCATCCAGACGAATGTTGATTATGTTGTCGATTTTTATATCATCAATAGATTCACGCGTGATAACGCACAGACTCCTCACAGGATAATGCCCTTCAGGAATTTCGCTATATTCGTCAACCGTAACATCATTCGTGTGATAAAATTTTTTCAGTAGAGAATTAAACTGTCTTTTATCCGGCTCAAATGCAATAATCGGGCAATCTTTTGCCAACCTGGTCTTAAAATAAATGTCAGAGTTCTTGTCAAGTGGTGTTATGTGAAACCCCTTGTATTCAACGTCTTTGAATGTGTGGTCTCTTTTGTAAAGATTTGTGAAGAACAGTGCAGTTTGCCTTCTCATTTCAGGAGTGCCACCCGTAATAGCCATAAGAAGATCAGGCTTCTTATTTTCTGCCAATAGATGGAATTCATTCAATAATGACAGCAACATAAAGGAAAATAACGGAATCGCTATATTAGCATTCAGCACTTCCAGACTTTGAGAAATTTTGTTTGCAGGTTTTTCGTATTCATATTCTTCAAAATCTGCATAATCTATGCAGGAAAAGGGATTTTCTAATTTGTTAAATGAATAATAGTTTTTTTCTCTGTAGGACAGATCTGGTTTTTTGCCATAAGATACCGATTCTTTAGACCAGCCCGCAATTGACTCGCTTTCATGGACCTTGTCTTCAGCATGCATAAAATCAATAATTTCTTCCATGTGTTCGTTAAAGAACTTCTTGTTGCAGCAAATTTTAAAATCATATTCTTTTGTCATAAGTCTTATGAATCTGTATGGATCTTCCTGATAATAGTCTGGGACTGTTATCTCAGCTTTTTCATCTTCGGAATTGATTGTTATGGAGTAAGAATATGGTTGCCCGACACAGGTGTTCTCAGTAATCTTCGAGATATAAAAATTGCATAGTTTTTTTGATGAATTTTCATCCAGCTGCACGTATGTGCACTTATCCTCAACAAAGTATTTATCCTTGCTGATGTCTTTTAATTTTTCAGGTTTCATTCAGGTGCACCTCCTGATGAAAATTATATCATACGGATTACGGATTTGTCAATAAACTCTATGGAAAAAATTGTAATGCGGATTACGGATTTGAAGAATCCGTAATCCGTTTAAAAAATACAAAAAAATAAATTATTTTAAAATCCCCCTTTTTATAGGGGGATTTTATGTCAGATGTGGTCATAATTTGAACACGGATTCGAGTTTTTTCAGCTCTTTCCTTTTATGTTCCACGGAAGCGTGAGTATAAAGGTTGGCTGTGATTTCAATCGAACTGTGACCGAGGAGTTCTTGAGTTGTCTTGAGGTCGACGCCCGACTCCAGAGCCCTGGTGGCGAACGAGTGGCGGAGAGAGTGAGGATTAGCTTTGGGGATCCCGGCTCGCTTCAGAATTTTGTAAAACTTACGGTTGTAATTTCCCGGGTCTATATAAGTGCCTGTTTCGGAAGGGAAGACTAGATTAAGTTCATTATCTCCATATAATTTCTTCTGCTTTTTGAGAAATGGGATAAGTGAATCTACAATAGGAATCAGTCTCCTGCTCTTTGCTGTCTTGGGCTCACTTACAATCAGCTTCGTCTTATCGCCGTCGCTGTAAGTCTTGACTCTGCTCAGATTTCTGGATACTCTGATCGTGCCCGCTTTGAGATCGACGTCTTCCCAACGCAGGGCAAGGATTTCTCCTCTCCTGAGACCTGTAAAGAGAGCAAATATATACATACCACCTTGCTCGTCCTTCTTAAGCTCCTTGATCAGGAGTTCCTGCTCTTCGGGAGACAGTACGCGTCTTTCCTTCTGGGCTTCTCGGGGTAATTCCACAGCCTCACAGATGTTGAATGTTATAAGACGGCATTTCACAGCCTTTTTCAACGCGGCGTGCAATACAATGTTGATGATGTGAATTGTCCTTGCAGAAAGTCCGCCTGCAAATAAGCGGTTGTAGAACTCCTGTAGCTGCCACTCCTTCAGGTCAACCAGCCGTAGGTGACCGAACTGCGGAACCAGGTGAACTCTTATTGCACCTTCGTACTGATCGTAAGTTCTCTGCTTTACGCTGTTTTTCTTGTAGGTATCTAACCAATACCACAGCCAATCACCCACAGTCGGGTTTTTCTTTTTATCAATAAAACTTCCGTCGCTGATTGACACAAGTAGTTTGTTCAGCTTCTCTGCCACCTCGCCACGGGTTTTGCCGTAGATATACTGACGTCTCTGAGTCCCGTCGTCATTTCTGCCTATGGTGGCTGATGCCATCCATCTGCCGTCCTTGCGAAGGGTTATGCTTCCTTCCTTGTTTGATCTTCTACCCATAATATTTTCCTCCTACGAAATAGATTTAAAATTTGATTTTCTTGCCCGCAGATGAATTGACCCATTTGTTGAAATCTTCTACAGGGATAAGTACTCTTCTGTTTATTATCAGAGACGGGAAACCCTCGGAATGAACCAATTTGTACAGATTGGTTGTACTGATTGGCAGAAGCTTTCCCAGCTCCTTCATAGTATAGAATTGTTTCTCCATACTATCAATCCTCCTTTCATCTATTATTATTTAATTGTTAAAAGGTGTGTAAGTTTTTATTTATTCATAAATATGTTAAATAATTATCAGGCTTTGATAACCAATAATAAGTTTTTATATCCTTTACAACAAATAAATAATATAAAAATGAAAGGAGATAAGCTTATGCTTACATATGACAATGGATTGATAAAAATCCACAGAAAAAACAAAGAAAAGAATACTTATATCACTCCCAAAGATATTTTCAGGGATGACAGTCACAACCAGGAGCTTGTTGAACTTCCTCTGAATGATACCGGCAATGCTGAAAGGTTTTTGCTGTTTTGCAGGAAATATGTTGTATACAATACTTCTTTGCAGGAATGGATGCTTTGGAACGGAAAATTATGGAGTGTTGAAAATTCCTATGACGAAATCATGCAACTTGCACAGGCGATTATGGAAAAGTATTCTTGGGCTGCAGCCTCCGCTGATGTAGATAAGTCAGAAAGACCAAAACTTCTGAGCCATGCAAAGAGATCAAATAATAAAAACAGTCTGGTTGATATGCTCACCCTTGTAATGCATATGAACTATGTCAAGGAAATGAAGTCTGAACCGAACCTTTTGAATGTACAGAACGGCGTGGTAAATCTTAAAACGAAAGTTCTGATGCCACATCACCCGAAGTACGGGTGTTCTAATATCTGCATATGCGACTACAATCCTGATGCCAAGAGCACCCGATTTAAATCCTTTGCAAAAGAAATTATGAGCGATAACGAGGAAGTTTATGATTATATGCAGACCGCAACTGGATGTTGGACTACTGGAGAAAGACGCGAGGAGAAACTTTGGATACTCCTTGGAAATGGCTCGAACGGCAAGAGTAAGTACCTGGAGGCCATTGCCTATACTCTTGGCGGCTATGCGTGTTTGTTCCCAACAAATGCACTCACTAAAGGCAATGGTGATGCTGCCAGACCAACTCCGGAATTAGTTCCGTTGGTCAATTCCCGTTTTGCACACACAAGTGAGCTTGAAGAAGGTAATGTCATCAACGATGGGTGCATCAAGCAATATACCGGTAACGCTCAACTTCTTGTAAGAAAAATGCGAAAGGAATACTCAAAGGTTGATGTTTCCTTCAAGATTGTGGTAGATAGTAATTATCCACCGAACTTTAAACGTTTTGACTATGCAATTAAACGTAGGATTGTAATAATCCCGTTCACAAGACAATTCAAGGGCAAAGACAGAGACAACAATCTTGTGCCGAAATTGCAGGCTGATTGCGAATATATTTTGAAATACCTTGTCGATGGGGCTTATAAGTATTATAAGCATGGCCTTCAAGAGCCTGAAATTATCCGTGAGGAAACAGAGAAGTACTGCATTGAGGCGGACTCTGTAAGAAGCTTCCTCGAAAACGCTACGACGAAGGAGAAAGGAGTCATGACAATGTCCTCCAATCTGCATAGGGCATATGTCGAGTACTGTGAAGCGTGTGCCTATGATGCGCTTGACAATAAGAGCTTCTCCCAGACCTTGATACAGAAGGGATATGAGAAAAAGATAAAGAACAAAGGCGCCTTCTTTAAAAATATAAAGTTAATATGATAACCCACCACACGCACCACACACACCACCCTCTCCATAGCGGGAGTGGTGGGAGTGGTGGATGTGGTGCGTAATTCCATTAAAGCTATAAAATTTAAAGGATTTCATTTCGGGCAAACAAAAACCCGTAGCTCCACGATGGGCAGTACGGGCGTTTTGTGATTTTGTTTTTGACTATAGAAATTAAAACACGGATTAAGTTTTCAGACGAAAATCCGCTGCATTTTCCGTGCAATAAAATCATTGAAAAATCGACAAAATTATTGACTTGACCGTGGAGAAAATGATATAATAAATTTTAAGTAAAATGTCATTTTTGTTCACAGAAAGGATGAAGAAAAAATGTCAGTTATATACAATAAGTTATGGCATATTCTGATCGACAGAAACATGAAGAAAAAGGACTTACAAGCAGCGGCAGGACTTACCAACCATGCCATGCTGAAACTTCGTAATAACGAGAATATCACCACCGAAACAATCGGCAAGATCTGTAAGGCCCTCGAATGCCAGGCAGATGATATAATGGAGTTTGTGGAGAAATAAATTTGTATTATAGGAGGTGTCCTTATGAATAAAAGCCCTCGTTGTTTATATAATAGTAGTTTAAAAGAATTCATTGATGCTGATGAAAACTTAATATTTGGAATAATAGATAGCAACGCCCACGGAGTTACGCTTACAACTACTAAAGAATCGTGGCAAGAAGAAATATCTGTCATGAAAAAGCTCTTGTCTGTCCTTGATAAAAAGGATGGGAAAATCGTTTTCGAATATGATATTCCTCGATTAGGAAAAAGAATTGACGTTGTTCTTCTTTATTGTGGAATTGTTTTTTGTATTGAATTTAAAACCGGAAATCAAGATATAGGACAAGCTCATTACGACCAAGTTTTAGATTATGCGCTTGATTTGAAAAACTTTCATAAGTTTAGTCAAGATAAACTGATTGTACCGATTTTGGTTGATCCAAAGTTAAAAAAAGCCACATCTAATATACAAATGTCTGTTTATGATGATAGAGTTGTTAATCCTTTGCTTACTGGAGAAAACGGCATTTGCGACTTAATAACAAAAGTATTGAACAGGTTTCCAAACGAGACACCAGTAAATGATAACTGGATTATTAGTCCATATGCGCCTACTCCGACAATAATAGAGGCAGCAAAGACGTTATACGAAAGTCATTCAGTAGAAAATATAACAAGACACGAGGCAGACAAAGTTTCAACCGATACAACGATTTCGTATATCATCGACGTAATACAGAAAAGCAAACAGAACGGAGAAAAAAGCATTTGCTTTGTTACTGGTGTGCCAGGTGCAGGTAAAACCCTTGTTGGTCTTGATGTCGCTGTTCGGCAGACATATCAAGATAACAACAAACCAGTTGAAGATGAGGGTGCGGTGTACCTTTCAGGAAATGGACCTTTGGTTGCAGTGCTGAATGAAGCCCTTGCACAAGATAATCATCAAAAATGCAAAGACAGGGGTGAAAGGAAGAATCTATCGGATTCTCGTCGAGAAGTCGGAAAGTTTATTCAGATAATTCATCGCTACCGTGATAATATGCTTGCAAAAATAAAGAATCCCGTTGAAAATGGAGTTTTAGAAATAGATCCAACCAAAGCCGTAGAACAGGAAAAATCCGGATACGGTGAAGTTGAACACGTTGCTATTTTTGACGAGGCACAACGTGCTTGGACTCATAAAAGGATAGCTGATTATCTTAAAAGAGGCGGAACTTACGGTAATAAATTAAAAGTACCTAATTTTCCCATGTCTGAATCCGCATTTTTGATTTGGTCTCTTGACCAACGTGAAGATTGGGCAACGATTATCTGTCTTGTCGGTGGAGGACAAGAAATACATGATGGTGAAGCGGGTATATCCGAGTGGATTAATGCGCTGAATGATAAATTCCCTCATTGGAAAGTTTATATTTCACCTAAATTAACAGAACCTGAATATGCCGAAGGAAAGGTAAACGAATTACTCCAAGGAAACAAAAATGTTACCTATGCTGAAAGTCTACATCTTGGCGTTTCTTTACGCTCTTTTAGAGCAGAAAAACTTTCAGCTTTTGTTCATGCTTTGTTGGCTGTTGAGCCTGACAAGGCGTCAGAGTTATACAACGAAATTAAGGATAAATATCCGATTGTCTTGACAAGAGATATGGAAAAAGCTAAAGCCTGGTTACATAGCAAAGTAAGAGGAACAGAACGCACAGGCGTTCTGATAACAAAGGAGTCATCCAGATATAAACCTTTGGGCATACATGCATTGCCATCAGGTGATGAAAACGCGGTACATTGGTTTCTTGATGACAAAGCTAATACAAAGTCATCAAATTATCTTGAAGATGCCGCAACAGAAATACAAGTTCAAGGTTTGGAGCTTGATTATACTTGTTTACTGTGGGATGCAGATATGCGATATGATAATGGAGAATGGCGCTTTTATAAGTTTAACGGCTCAACAAAGTGGAATGAACAATTACCAACTACCGAGAGCAAGCAAGAACTACGTAAATATATGTTAAACGCTTATCGTGTGCTCCTCACACGTGCCAGATCAGGGATGGTAATATGTGTGCCTAAAGGTAACCTGAATAAAACCCTTAGCGGCTTTTGGGAAGATAGCACACGTTTGCCAGAGTATTATGATGGTACGTATGAATACTTGAAGGGATTAGGAATTGATGAAATCTGAAATAATAGAATCTAAAAATCAAATTGCAGAATTGCGTTCAAAAATATATGCCAATGCTGATAAAACGTATGACCGTATTGTACAAGCTATAGCAGACAATTCTCCTTTTGAACTGTTTGCTGATATAAAATTCAATAAATTCGGGTTAGCTCCTATTAAAGGAACACCATTAAACTTTATAGAACAGCTGAACCAAATGTTTTCAGATCTTGTTGTTTTATGTGCGGTAGAAGAATTGCTTTCAAAGTATCCGGATAAAACATTTGAAGTTAATTTTGGTGCAAAAGCAGGATTCGATATTCAATCTAGTGACGAAACAGTTGTGGCAGAATGTTTTGCTGTAACAAGCGTGGATAGTAATAGCAAGCTTCGCGAGGACGCCAATAAACTTACAAAATTATCAAAAGATGTAAACAAATACATATTTTTCTACAGTCAAAATGATAGTGAGGAAAAACTTGAGAGAAAGTATTCCACTTTCCCTGAAATTACATTTAGGCACGTCAAAGCAATGCTGTTAAATAACCCTTTATCGAAATAATAGAATCAGAAGTGAGAGGCTAGAATAGGAGAAACTATGAGATCGCTTGAATTAAAACCAATACATGAAAATCTTATTAACACATACATAAAAGATTCGATTGGAAGGAACAAGGATATTGCTTTATTTGCACAAATATTAAACTCTATTAACGATTCTTGCTCTGTTGCCATTGATGGAGCTTGGGGTAGTGGAAAAACGTTTTTTGTAAAACAAGTGAAAATGTTTTTAGATGCACATAATCCAAACACTTGCCATTTGAATGAGGATGATAAAGACATTTTTTTCAACAGAAGCAGGCCGAACGAATTTGCACCACAAGTTACCGTGTATTATGATGCTTGGGAAAATGATAATGATGAGGATCCTGTTTTATCTTTAGTGTATTCGATTATGAAAGAAATTAGCGTGGATTATGACCTTAAAGAAGAAAAAGGTTTTGCCCAAAAAGCGGCAAGTGTATTAGAACTCTTCACAGGAAGAAATTGGAGCAATATTATAGAGAGTTTTAGAACTGAAGATCCTTTGGATAAACTTAAAAAGGATAAAAATGTGGAGGAAATAGTCGCTGAATTTCTTGAATCTTTGTTAGTTGAGAAGGGCAATAGGTTAATTGTATTTATTGATGAATTAGATAGATGTAATCCAAGTTATGCTACAAAACTTTTAGAGCGAATCAAGCATTATTTCTCTAATGACAGAATTACCTTTGTTTTTTCGGTAAACATATCAGAACTTCAGCATACTATAAAGAAACATTATGGAGAAAAATTTGATGCTTGTAGATACTTGGATAGATTTTTTGACTTGAGAATTTCTCTTCCTCCTGCAGATTTGTCTAAATTTTATAGAAGTATAGATTTTAATGATAGTTACTATACTATTGACTCACTTTGTGGAACTATAATTAAGAACTATAAATTTTCCTTAAGAGAGATAGCAAAATATATACGTCTTATAAATATGGCAATTTACTCCCCAACGCACAATTCAGGCGGGCATGATTTTAGTTTCCCAGATGGTAGAGCAAAATATTTGTGTATTGGGTATATAGTTCCTATAATGATTGCTTTAAATGTGTTTAAGCGAGATTTATATGAGGATTTCATATCTGGAAACAACCCCAAGCCACTATATGAAATCTTGTCGAACTATAGAGATCATTTTAATGGTTTGCTAGATAGAGACGAATCATTCGAGGCGGAGGAAAACAAGACAATAGTAACACTCGAACAAAAATTAGAAAAAGTGTACCACGCTCTTTTTATAGCTACATACACTTCGGATATACATAGAATAAAAATTGGAGAATATACATTTGATGAAAGCACGAAAAAAACACTGATGAAGGTTGCAAGTGCGCTATCAGAATATACTTTGATTAAATCGGATGATGAGTAAATATTATAGTATTATAAGCATATAAAAAATCAAAAATAAAAAAACGGAGCTGATATTATGATGAAAGATTCTATAAAAGTTAATTCAAGAGTTAATCATAAAGTTTTTGGAGATGGAACTATAATACAACGGAATGATAGTTATATTACAGTTTTATTTGATGAAGGCGCGACCAAGCGTTTTGTTAAGGAGTCCTTTATTTCAACGGGGATTATTGTTGTGAAAGAAGACACTTGCGACAATATAAAAATAAGCCAAATCATTGTAAAAAATCTTTTTGGAAATCAAATAAACTACGACATAAGGTTAAATACCAATAATAACGTTGCGATTTTGTCGGCTCCAAATGGATGCGGAAAAACAACAATTTTTAAAATTTTAGATTTTATTTTTAATCCAAATATTAAAACTTTTTCTAGAATTAAAGGAATACCGTTTGAAAGGTTTTCTTGTGTTTTAGACAATGGAAATAAACTTGAACTTTGCAGAGAATCATTAAAATCAGTTGAAAATGAGGATTCTAAAGGTAAAAGGACAATAAAATACAACATCGCTATTTCTATGTTGGATGAAGAATTTGATTTTGTATTTAGTGTAGTGAAAGAAAACGAACTTGTTAAAAAAATTAGCTTTGCAGAAACTGTGATAGAAGATAGGAAAAGTGCTAGTTCTCATATCTATTATGAGCATGACGATGATTTTGAAGAATTACAGTATGCACCTGGTACTGCAAGGGTTGGATACAAAAGATTTTTTGCATTAATTGATTCAGTCGTTAGAAATAATAATTGTAAGGTTAATCTTGATTTTATTGTGGCTAATAGATTGCAAAAGTCTTATTATCCTCAAACTGTTAGAAACAATCTTGCACAAGGTAGTTATGTATATGGAAAGACATATAATCGCGATACGGAAAAAATAGATTTTTTAAGATATGCTAATGAAGAGATGCTTTTAAACATCAAAAACTGGCTTGATGAATATAACGAGTTGTCAAGTATTGCAAAAAACAAGTTGCCGGCTATGTACATCAAATCAAAAGAATCTATCGAAATAACTTTTGAGCAATTTAAAAAACGTTGGGATAGCTATCATCAAGAACTAGATAAATTTTTCGAGTTGGGATTATTAGAGCGGAGCGAAGCCCTGATTAGCGCTAGTGATCTTGAGAATGCTTTCCATAAAAAAACTTCTTTCTTATTAACCTATCTTGATGCTTATGAGGGTACGCTGGCACCACTACAATCAAACTATGATAAATTAAAGTTATTTGCTGATATTTTTAACAAGCGTAATGAGATTACAGGGAAAACAATTAAATTTACAAAAAATGGTATGGAAATATATGTAAAGGATAAAAAGATTGATATAAATCGTTTATCTTCTGGAGAAAAAAATGACTTTGTAATGTTTTATTGGTTGATTTTTAATACCGAAAAGTATGGGATCGTTCTCATAGATGAACCAGAAATTTCACTCCACATTGAATGGCAAGAAGAATATCTGGATCGTCTTATAGAAATTTGTAAGATGAATAATTTACAGGCGATTGTTGCCACCCATTCACCAAACATTGTAAGTGATCATTTTGATTTGTTTGTTGATAAGAGGTGATAGATAGATGTCAGCATACAACTTTAATGAAATAAAAAGATTGTCAAACCGCCTTGCCGCACATGCAAAACTAAAACTAGAGTATGCTGCCGTTGCTAATAAAACCAGGAAGGTACTATTGGTTGAAGGTGCTACAGATAATAAGTTTGTTAGTCACATAAAAAGCGATGTAGTAGACTGTATTAACGCGGATCATGTTTTTAATAGAGAAACATTTTTTAGGGAATCTTCACCCAAACATATAAATTCAAAAAATGCAATAGCACAACTCATATTTGGAATCACAAAAATTCCATCCCCCTTTATTGTTTACCCCGATGATATAGACAAGTGGGACTTATATGGAATGGTGGATTTAGATTGTGATGAAATAAGTTCGGGCGAATGTGTTCCACGCCTGCTTGTGACAGATACCCACGATTTAGAGACTTTGCTGATATCTACTGATAAAAATGTTTTCGATAATATTGACAATTGCTCGATTTCTAAAGAAGATATTGCAAAAGCCTATTTTGTTGCTTTTCAATTAGCGACTGCTCGTGCATTATTGGATAAATATTATAATGATCAAACCTTTAACCTGCAAGTTATCTCTTGTGGGTCATATACAGTTGACTTTTCGGCATTTGTATATGATTATAAAGCTAACATCATAGACCTTGTTAAATATATAATTAAGCATAGCGAATCGGACTTAACAACAAAAAAAGTTAATCAGTTAGTAGCAGAAATAGGGGAAGATAAACATATCAAAAAGAAATTCAATACAGATGGTTTATGGAAACAAGAGCTTTCTACATTTGATTTGAAAAGCACCACGGATTTTTGGACAAGCGTCAATGGTCATGATATTCTTCAATTAATTCAATATTATAATGAAAGTGCATATGCTACTTTTCATGGTGGTGATGGGACGACATTGAATAGAAAATTCGAAATGGCCATCATTGAAAAATATGACTATTCAATGATTACTTCGACAAATCTTTATGCGAAGATGAAATCAGCAGGACTTACAAATTCAAAGTACATATCATAAAAACATTAAAATTCACAAAGATTAAATGTAAAGATATGCATTTTGACATTAGAGTGTAAAGGAGTTCAATTATGATTAAATTTATTTGTTACCCAAAATGTACAACTTGTCAGAAAGCGAAGAAGTGGCTGGATGACAACAAAATAGAATACGAGCTTCGTGATATAAAGGCTGACAATCCGAGTTTTGAAGAGTTATCTGCATGGTACAAGATGAGTGGACTTCCGTTGAAAAAATTCTTTAACACATCCGGGCTTTTGTATAAGTCAATGGAACTTAAGGACAAGCTTCCTGCAATGTCTGAAGAAGACCAGTTAAAACTCCTTGCAACAGACGGGATGCTTGTAAAACGCCCTCTTATTATAGGCGAAGATTTTGTGTTGGTAGGATTCAAGGAAAACGAATGGAGCGAAAAAATATGATTCCTATATGCAAATTCACAGATGTTTCAGAGCGTGATATGGATATGTTATTCTTAGAGGAATTTGTTATCTCTGAAGAATTCTTGAATATTTTCACATCTAAAATAGGCATATCAGATGCTGCGGTAGTAGAGATTGAACACTCAAAAACTCATCCTGAATTCGGCGAGTCTGATATGACTGTGATAATTGAAACAGATGGTAAAAAGCACGGACTCTTAATCGAAGATAAAATTGATGCTATTGCTATGCCTGAACAGTGTGACAGATATATGAAACGAGGGGAACTTGGAATATTAAATGGAGATTATTCTTCATTTGATGTCTTTATTGTTGCTCCAGAGAAATATTTGAACGACAATATAGAAGCACAAAAATATCCTAACAAGGTTTCATATGAAGAATGTCAGTTGTATTTTGAAAAAGGTGCAGATAGTAGAAAAATCTTTAAACTTTCTCAAATAAAGCAAGCTATACATAAGCAAAAAACAGGCTATCAGGTTATAGAAAACAAAGAAGTTACCGAATTTTGGAGTAAATATATTTCATATAAAAAACGAAATTATAATCATCTTCTTTTCACAGCCACAGAAGGACCAAGAGGAGCCAATTCAACATGGCCGCAATTTAACACAGTTATCGAGAAACTTTATATTATTCATAAATCCGAAAGAGGATTTATAGATTTAACAATTCCGAGTATGGCCGAATTTTTACCTCAATTAGAAATGTTGTTAAACGAAATGGTAAATCTTAAAGAAAATGATATGACGGTGCATCCGACAGGTAAGGCTGGGGCAGTCAGACTATATGTTCCGATAGTAGATTTTTCAAAACCTTTCGATGAACAAACAGACGACATCGAAAAGTGCTTTAAAGGAATTGAAAAAATGTCGGAATTGGTTAAGAAATTAGATGCAGCTAAATTACGATTGTTTATGATGAATCCAAAAATGCAATGAACGGAGTGAAAACGGTGAGAAAGAATTTTGGGGCGAAAGCTATTTTATATCCGATGCCGGTATTGATTATCGGCACGTATGATGAGAACGGAAAGCCTAATGCGATGAATGCTGCTTTGGGTGGCATCAGCGAGGAGGCACAGATTTCTATTTGTGTGGATGACGGACACAAGACTGCAAAGAATGTTGTTAAAACAGGTGCATTTACTGTAAGTATTGCAGATGTAGAAAATGTTGTAGCTTGCGACTATGTTGGAGCTGTTTCAGGAAATAAAGAGCCTGACAAAATAGGGAAGACAGGTTGGCACGTTACAAAGAGTGAATTTGTAGATCCCCCCCCTTTTTGATGAACTGCCTATGGCACTTGAATGTAAGCTCATCAGATACGATGAAGAATCTTGCAGACTTGTCGGCGAAATCGTAAATGTCTGCGCAGACGAACGAATCCTTGACGAAAACGGTAAGATTGATTTAAATAAATTCAGCCCTATCACCTATGACCCGGTTCATCATACTTATCGTAAAATTGGAGATGTGGTTGGTAAGGCGTTTAGTGACGGAAATAAATTAAAATGAGAATAAATAAAAACAAAGGAGAAATTAAATTATGACAGATTATCCGTATATGCTTTCAAACAACAAAATAGCAGCTATTATCAGTAAAATTCAACAGGCTGCTCGTCCTGCAAAATTTACGCAAGAAGTATTAAAAAACCTTGGGTTTACAAGCACAAACGACCGTGCTTTTATTCCGTTGTTCAAAAAGTTGGGTTTTTTGATGGATGATGGTGCGCCGACTAGTTTATACGATCAATTGAAAGATATAACTTCGACTAGTACTGTTCTTGGAGTACAGATAAAATCGTTGTACGCGGATTTGTACGCTATCAATACCGAAATACATAAGGCTTCAGAAACAGAGATAAAAGGTGCAATTAGCCGTGTGACAGGGAAGGATGCTGATGGTGTGGGTAGAATTTATAACACCTTTAAAGCATTATGTAACATTGCTACTTTTGATACTATTGAAAACACTTCTGCTGGAGATGAGAAAGGGCCAACTGCTCAAGAAGACGAGTCAAAACCAGCTATCGTAGTTCCGAGAACAAATGAATTTCATTATAACATTCAGATTCACCTTCCTGCAACAAATGATATTTCGGTTTATAATGCCATTTTTAAGAGTCTAAAAGACAATTTGTTAATGTGAGGTGCACAATGAAAGAAGCAAACATAAGGCAATTTGTATTCAATGGTCTTCTGCTTCAAGACTCGCTAGATACCCTTGAAAAGGAAGGCGTAAGCGTTAGAAAATCTGGAGATTTTGCACCAGTTAGCAGAGTGGTTGAAGCGGATTTTAGTCCAAGAATTTGGTATGATGCAACTAATATGGCGTCTGTATATCAAGCAATCTTTTGTATTGAGAATACAATCCGCAGTTTTATTGTTGAGCGTATGTCTGAACGCTATGGTTTAAATTGGTGGGAAGAAAAAGTAAGCAGTAAAATAAAAAAGGCTGTTAATGCATTGAAAGAGGAAGAACAAAAAAATAAGTTCTTTTCTAGTCGTTCTGATAGTGAGATAGGATATACAATGATGGGGAACCTAGGACAGATTATAACAGATAACTGGTCAGATTTTTCAGATATTATTCCAAACCAAGCGTGGCTAAATTCCAGGATGCAAGATTTGGAAATGGCTAGAAATATTGTTATGCATACTGGTGTACTCCCAAGGGATGAAATTGAACGCATTACAAGCATTGTTAGAGATATACTGCGACAAATTGGATGAATGTGTATAGCAACAAAACACGGAGCTACCATTTCGGTAGCTCCGTGCCTTTTACTTTCTTGTAGGTTTTACATTTACATCAGGATTGATATTGCCATCGATGAGACCGTGCTCTTCCTCGAACTTTTTGATGTTTTCACGAATCAGAACCAATACGTGGCTGTTTACGCTTCGGCCTTCGTAGTCAGCGACATAACCGATTTTATTGAGCATTTCTTCCTCAATTCTTATAGATACACTTTTGATAGCCATAAAATCACCTCAAAATAAATATATTATGTATTTATTTTATAACCTTTATGTGTTATAATGTTAAAAATAGATATATGGTATATCTATAAAATAGAGGTGATAATTGTGGCATTAAAAGAACGTACCTGTTGTTTCTTCGGGCACAGGAAGATAGATGTTACAGATGAGTTGGTAAGTCGGCTGACGGAAAGCGTTGAAGATTTAATTACAGAGAAAAACGTTGATACATTTCTATTCGGTAGCAAAAGCGAGTTTGACGAGCTTTGCTTGAAGGTGGTTACAGAGCTTAAAAATAAACACCCGCACATCAGGCGAGTTTACGTCAGGGCAGAATTTCCATATATTGACGAAAGCTACACTGCGTATCTTTTGCAAAGTTACGAACATACATATTATCCTGAACGGATGATTAACGCAGGTAAAGCGGCATACGTTGAGCGCAATTATGAAATGATAGACAACAGCAGTTACTGTGTTATTTACTATGATGAAAATTATATGCCACCCAGACGGAAAAACAGCAAAAGGGATGTGTCGGATTATCAACCAAGCAGCGGCACAAGACGGGCTTATGACTATGCAATAAAGAAGAATACGATGGTTATAAATTTACTTTAAACACAGTACAGGCGTAGGGCGTTGCGGAATTCCGCAACGCCTTTACTATTTTTCTCTTACAAATTCCAACACTTTATATCCCGGGACATACATACTCACGCAAGAGCATTCTGACGAACTGTCCGCTGTACCGCTTACAAGTATTCCTAGAAACTTCGGTGGTGTAGTATCGAGGAAAACAGGAGAGCCGGAGCATCCCCCTATGGCAGATAAATCTATATATCCTTCGCCATCCTCAGGGCTGTCTTCGGGTAGGGATGCAATGTATCCTTTTTTGAAAATTGGATATTTATGATGGGTGCTTGCCTCTCCATTGGGGTAGCCCGCTGTCATGACAGGATCCAGAATGTCAATATCTTTGAGTTCGTATTGTTTTATTATATCCTCTTCGGTAATCATAGTGGCAAAGAGACCTCTGCCGGTAATATTTCTGAATCGTTTCTCGATGGGCTCAATGTTACAGTATGCAATGTCGGCATCATTGCAAAAAATCCAGTTGACGTTTGCGAAGATAGGGATGGTAACGAATCTGTCTCCTTGCATATAACGGATCATAAATGTTACCCTGTTTGCTTTCTCTGCAAAATGCTTTGCTGTCAGAATTATATTTGTTTTCTTTCCTTTGATATAAAAAGATGCAAAGAATCCTGTGGCATTTATCTGCCTCAGACATTCTTCATCTTTCAATTTCTGATACCCTTTCATATACACGGTCAGATACTTTAAAAATTCATAACTACACATTAAAATCTTCCTTTCAAATTTTTCTGTACACTTTTATCTATATATTTATCCAGTTCCTTACGCGGTATTTTCCACGTTCGTCCTATACGGAAAGCACCCAGGTCTCCGCTGTTTAATAGGCGGTACAAAGTATTCTCGCCAATCCCCAGATATTCCATGGCCTCATAAGCGGTCAGAATATCATAATCATTATTGAACATTTCGTAAACGCTCCTTTCATTTACTATATTTTAATGTCATTATTTTTCATTGTTATTCGGGTTCTGTCTTTCAAAAAATAGATATAATAACTATGAATAAGTAAATGAGAGGTGATTTTTTTGTTCAACAACGGATTTTATGTAACGCGGGGTGTAAGTGAAAAAATACCGCTGCCTCTGCAAATCATTATGTGGGAGCTTATAGAGGATTTACCTGTAGACAAAGATCGTCTGCAGGTTTTTTCTTTGTCTGAAGAAAATGGCAGACAGGTGCTGAAACATTCCCAGGAAGTTCCCGAATACGAAAAGGAGTATATCCTGGATATGGAAGAGGTCATCACGGAGAAAATCTTTGTGATAGACGATGAAACTCATTCAACAATGCTGTTGGCAAGCGAATACTAAGGAGGGATTTTAAATGGAAAACACAAAATTAATATGCGCAGAATGTGAAACTGCGATTGAAAGAGACGACCACTTTGTCTTTGAAGGGCAGACCTACTGCAGAGATTGTTTCGAAGGGTTGACGGTTGTGTGTGACAACTGCTTAAGACGCATTTGGAGAGATAATGCTGTCGGAAACTCCGCATACACATTATGTGAGGACTGTCGAGAAAACTATTACTCATACTGCGAGGAATGTGGAACTCTCGTACATAATGATGACGCCTGTTATTTTGATGATGAGGATTTACCATATTGCAGAGACTGCTTTGAAATTCTGGATAACAATCCGATAAAAAATTACAGTTATAAACCGGAGCCGATTTTCTATGGTTCCGGCGATCTTTTTTTAGGCGTAGAGTTGGAGGTGGATAAAGGAGGGCATATCAGAGAAAACGCACAAGAATTGCTTGAACTTGCAAATTCCTCCGGGGAACGGATTTATTGCAAACACGATGGTTCTTTAAATGACGGATTTGAGATAGTGTCGCATCCGATGAGCCTTGATTACCACATAAACGAGATGAACTGGAAAGATGTTTTGACGAGGGCAGCATCTATGGGGTATCTTTCCCATAATACAAGCACTTGCGGGCTACACATCCATTGCTCCCGCCAGGCATTCGGAAACACTTTCGAGGAACAGGAAGATGCTATCGGCAGGGTTGTATTTTTCGTAGAGAAGCATTGGAATGAACTTGTAAGATTCAGCCGTAGGAAGGTCGAAAACCTCAATCGGTGGGCGGCAAAATACGCCACAATATCAGACTCCACCCAGGAAACCTATAAAAAGGCAAAGGATAAAAATATGGGCAGATACGTGGCGGTGAATTTGTCAAATTACAATACTATAGAATTTCGCTTATTCCGCGGCACATTGCGCTATAAAACATTTATTGCTACGCTTCAGCTTGTCTCGGAACTTTGCAAAACGGCTATCCGCTGCAGCGACAACGAAATCGAAAATATGTCGTGGAGTGACTGGGTATCGGGCATAAGCGTGACCGAAAATCCTGAGCTTATCGAATACCTGAAGCTTAAAAGGCTCTACGCAAATGAAATTACTGAAGAAACGGAGGAATTATGATGTGCGGTTTATTTGGATTCGTACACTATGGCAAAGAAAAAATAAAGAACCTTTCAGACCTGACCAATTCTCTTGCAGAGCAATCAGCGGTGAGGGGTACCGATGCTACGGGGATAGCATTCTGCAATACAAGGGGAATGAACGTGATTAAAGAAAGCAAATCGGCTTACATACTCAGCTTCAAGCATCCCGATGAAATTCGTTCTCTGACGGGACACACAAGGCATATGACACAGGGCAGCCACAAGCAGAATATGAACAATCACCCGTTCACGGGAAGATGCAGGAATGTGAAATTTGCTCTCTCCCACAACGGAGTATTGAGAAACGATAAGGAACTTCGAAAAAAATATAATCTCCCCAAAACCAAAGTGGAGACGGACAGTTACATTGCCGTTCAGCTGATTGAAAGTCAGCATCGCCTGAATTTTGAAAGCGTCAGGTATATGGCAGAGAAAACGGAAGGTAGTTTTTCATACTCTATTCTTGACGAAAGAAATAACTTGTGGCTTGTTAAGGGGGATAGTCCTCTATCCATCGTCCACTTTCCCCGTCTGAAAATGTATGTCTATGCATCTACGGAAGAAATTCTTTACAAAGCTCTGGTGGATTACTCTCCGCTGTTTGCCGAAATGAAAAACGGTGATTTTGAAGAAATAGAGATTACTGAAGGAGACATCTTTAAAATCAGACCTGACGGAATTATAGAAAGGGACACTTTCACATATACATACTCTTACGGCAGAGAGTGGTGGGAGTACGGAGCATACTCCTCAATAAGCTTCGGAGACGAGCAAAGCGGATACACAAGGAATGAATATCTTGAAGACCTGAAATCAATAGCCCGTTTTCAGGGATATTCTCCCGATATGGTCGACGGACTTGTCAATGACGGATTCTCTCTGGAGGAGATTGAGGAATATATGTACTACGGAGCTGAGATATAAACAAGATGCAATATATCAGAATGGTCATAGTGGTATTATTGGATGTATTATTCGATGCGTGGAGCAATCGGAAGGACAGTAGTTAAAAACCCGACAGGCACACAGCCTGTCGGGTGATTGATTTTATTTTTTTGTCTTAAACTTTCTTTTCGAATAAATGATGTGGATTCTCTTATACCACATAATTCGTATTACATATATGGCATTGATAATGTTCGTCATAACCGGTTTCAAAGTTCATCCCGATATATTTGTCTATTACCAAATCAATATATGGTTCCATACATTTATCGTAGTAAATCAGGTACGTATCATCACTGCTACGATAGACAACTCTGCCTCTGGGATAGTAGTCAAAGTCCACACTGTATTTTTGTGCGTAATTTTCATTCCAAATATCATAGTGGCTGTGCGGATAGTTTGAAAATATTCCATACGGGTCACTTTCTTCAAGACTGCATCCGTGAAACAACAATTTACCATTGACACAGAAAAATAATGCGGGACCGATTTGTAAATTCTCAGATTTCATTTACGTCTCCTTAATCAATTAAAAAGTATATCGTTTTAAATAATTTAGTTCATTTTCAGATTTGTCAAGAAGCGCAAGGAAGTCTTTGAAGGTATAGAACTGAATATCAAATTCAAATTCCTTTTTATCAAAAAGTTTTCCTTCAGGCATCATAATAGATTTAAATTCTTCAAATTCTTTATGCTCGCGCTTTTCTCTCTCCTTATAGTCTTTGCTGTTCTGCTCTATTTTCAGTTTATCGGCATTCGGCAAAGTCCATACGCAGTTGAGCAAAGTAAGTTTCTTTATATCTCTCTTTTCCTCCTGCGCGCAAGCAGTATAGCATGCAACGGCGTGCTTGAACATCTGGAATGCATCGTAAACCTTCATTTTGCAAGGATATTCCTCTAAATCTGCATCACGATACTCTTCTTCTATCAGCGCTCTTGCTTTTTTAACAAATTCTTCTCCTATTTCTTTGTTAATATAATTTTCAGGATTAAGATATGCTTTCTTGAGCTTTCCAGGCTTATTGCAAATCCACTCCATCATTTTCATTTCGCAGGCTATAGCCTCTCCTGTTTCTTTGCAATATAAAAATGCATCAAGATTTGCAGGGCGGTTAGATACGGAGGTTTTTAAAGTATGGTATTGCTTTTCAAACTCCACAGTATATTCCTTTCCATTAATCTTCGAATGATTATTCCCGAACAAATTATATGTAAGCGCAGATGATGACCTGAGTGCATTCATTTTTCCTGAAAATATTTCATTTCCCGAACCCTGACCATATTCAAACAGTGCCTTTTTACCCATAGGTTTATATAGATTGTCTGCTAAAGCAAAAAGATAATATTCGCGTTCTTTACTGCCACCCTGAAATTTTTTCTGTCCGACAACTTGTTCGAAATTTTTCTTTAATAAATCCATTATTTCTTTTGTGCATTTGTTCATTTTTGTTTCTCCTATACCTTTTGTTTTGTATTCAATTTTTGAAGTTCTTCTACTAAAGTCTCACATTCCTCTTCTTTTAAATATGGCCTCTTGTCTGTCCTTGATTTATAGAAATTATGCCCAAGTACTGAAACAACATCTTTCCAGGATAATCCTCTCAGTTTATCCTCACCATGAGGAATTTGATCAGATTCAGGTACTATAAAATCTATAACCCTATATTTTTCGCAGCTTCTATCCGGATATGTTTTCTCTTCTGTTTCTGAAATAATTTTACCTGCAGCAACAATGCCTATCCCCTTTACTGAGAAAAAGACATAATCGCCAACATTAAAACTGTCTATCAAGCGTGATGCGTCACCATAGGCACTAACTTTATTGCTAAGTAACATATCCATGGTAGAAGTTGTGCTATACGTTTTATTCGTATCAAAAATGATTCCTTTGATACTCTTTTCTGTTTTATTTACAGTTTGGGTTTCGTATGTTGGCACCCATCTTTCTCCATTCATCGCACATTTTAACTGATTCAAATACTTTGCATCAGAAATAGCGAAATAACTTGGATGATACACCCATATCACATTGCTATCGCTTGGAGCAAGTTTGTATTCATCCAATAGCCATTTCACATCATATCCGCAACATACTATTAAATCCGGGTTAATCATATTAATTTGAACTCGAATATAATTTTGATAATTCTTGACATAGGTATTAAGTGTATCCCATACACAATATGCATATCCACCACGTTTATTAAGATTTATTACAGCCACAGACTGTAAAACATCATGGTTTTTATCGACTACAGAATAATTGTTGGTGTCAGCCGACATAATTGCATTAGCGAGCATAGATAATCTGTAAGAAAAATTTGTTTTGTCGACATCGCCAAATGCAACCTTTCTGTGCCAAAACATTGACTCTGCAGATTCGTTTGAAGAAATTTCAGAATCTGATTGAAACCAATTTGCTTCTTTTGCTATAAATAACACTTTCAGGTGGTTTTCTTTAAATTTTTCTTGTGAAATAATGCCATCAGGCAAAAAGATATCTTTAGGAATATTAGAATTTAAATAACTTGTATCTGTTTCATTACAATGAGCTTTTTTCCACAACGCAAAGAGCTCATCCTCTGTTTTAACATTACTAAGATCTTTTTCATAACAACTCATCTTATTCTTCCTCCTCATATTTTCTTATAGCTGTTTCCAAATCTTCCTTGACGGTATCCACCAAACTCTGTGGTGACAAAATAGTCACGTAGGGGGCATATTGAAGCGCCCAGAAGCGCATTGCCTGCACATTAGCAGTAACATGGGCAATTACGGAGTTCTCCGTTTCGTCGGAAAATGTTACTCCGTTTCCAAACCAGTCTATTAACTCTCCTGCCATGCCGGGAGTGGTACGCATAACAATTCTTTTGCTCTCTCCGGAAAACATATAAATATGCTCTGCCATGTGTTTTGGAAGGTCAAGACCATTTTCAAGGCCTTTTACTTTTTTTGGTGGCTTCGCCGGTGATTCTGTAATTTCTATATCTTTGATGCGGTCAATACGATAATGAGATACATTATCGTGTTTTTCAATATTACCTATGAGATAATATCTGCTGTTGTTTGCAACCATCTGATAGGGATTTACAACATATTCTCTTGGGTTCCCGTCGTTTCTTTCTCTTAAATGTATCTTTTTATCGGTAGCGTAATCTCCGTAGCGAAAAATAACCTGGCGATTTTTCTCAATTGCCTCATCTAAAATCTCAATTGTGTAAAAGAGTTCAGGATTCTGAGTTTCGGTAACGGGAAGATTACAAACATGACGAACCTTGGACTTAAAGTAGCGGTTTGATAGTCCTTCAATTTTCTCAATAAGTTCTTTACACTGACTATACGGAATGTGTTTTGAAAAAAGAAGGCTGTCAATGAGAAGTCTGAGTTCCGCATCCGAAAAATCTCTTTCCAAATACCAGTCGGTGTAGATAATTTCTTCCTCGCCATTTTTATTCCGGCGAACACTTTCCGAAAATTCAAGGTTGTATCCAAAATCAATTAGATTCATCAGATTTCGTTTAACTGCTTTTCGGTCAACTTCCATATCATATTCATTCTGCAAAATCTCTATGATATCCTTCTGGCTGAGACGATGGTCGGCATCGCTGTAACGACTCAGGATATCAAGAATATTTATGATAAGCATCTTTTTAGGTTGTTTTGTGTACATCAAGTCCACCTCCTTTCTTATCATAACATATAACAATAAATTTTTCAATGTTTGTGTGACTTTTTCGGTGCATCGATGGAGTGAGGCGGGGTTAAACCTCGACCTCTGTAATAGTGACACTTTCACGCAAAGCTTTTACATCCGAATAGAGAAGCGTTTCCTTCTCGAGCAACTTCTCCACGGCCTTTTCGAGGAAATCCTTATTTTTCAGAAGAATGTCCTTCGTCTTGAAGAAGTATCTCTCCAGTTCAGCGTGAACAGCCGCTTCATTTCGGGAATTCAGATTTTCTGACATAGCCGGAGTATAGTGGGTTTCGATATCCATATAACCAAATCCGCAGACACCGCTTTCAGTGATTGCTTCTCTTATCTGGTCGGATGCTCTTTTTATATCGGATTGACAGCCGCTTGCACGCGCATCTGCATAATACATTTCTACTGCTACTTTTCCCGCAAGGGAAACTAAAATATCAAAAGGTCTGCGGGGGAGTGCCTTGCATCTGCGGACAAATCCTCCCGACGAGCTTCTGCCACTTGAACGAAGCGAAACAAGACCTACGCTTTCGGGACAAAGAACCTCGCAAACAACCATATGCCCCGCTTCATGAAGGGCAACTCTCTTTTTTTGGTCTTCTGATGTTTTTGAGAAATTGTCAGGCGCTTCATATTCCATTCGCAAGACTGCATTTACCATATCTTGCATTATGATTTGTTCACGTCGGGAATACGCGGCAAGAATGGCGGCTTCGTTTAGAATTGTTTCAAGTTCCGCGCATGAGCTATACTGAATCATCATTGATAAATCCTCAAGATTCACATCATCTGCAATTTTTTTACCTTTAAGATAATGTCTGATTATTTCTTTGGAATCTTTCTGTGATGGCTTGCACACTTCGATTTTTCTGTCAAACCGTCCCGGACGGATGAGAGATTCCGGAAGCTTGCGAATATTATTCGCTGTACCGAGAACAAAAACTCCGCTTCCTTTAACTTCATCAATGCCGGACTGGATGGCAACATATTCTTCGGCATCACGACGATCCTCGTCCTCATTTGCAAATTTATCCATATCATCAAGAAACACAATTGCAGGAGCATTTTCCTTTGCTTTCTTGAAAGCAGAGGTTATTTCCCCTACGAAGTCATCTGTGCCTTTGTTTCTGCGAATAGTATATGTTTCAAGACTGCACTCTTCTATGAAGCACTTTGCCATTAAGCTTTTTCCCAGCCCAGGCGCTCCATATAATAAAACTCCGCATGGAAGCTTTGCTCCAAGCTTTTCGTAAATATCTTTGTTGTTAATCATATCACAAACCTGAAGAAGTTCATTCTTAATCGTTTCATAACCTATAACCTTTTCAAATGCTTTCATCTTTAATTCCTCCGTTTATTTTTCTTAATAATAAAATATCATAAATCGTGCGACAAAAAAGTCTCACTCGTTTTATTGCTTACATCTGAAGTCCTTACATCAGATTTATATGACTGATGTAAGGAGATAAATATTCATGGGCATAAAAGAAATTATTGCGGATTTTTTCTCACCTTGCACTTCGGGAACAATTCCATATTTATCTCTCAATTCAAATTCCACAAATTCAATCGCAGCCTTTATATGACGTATTGAAGAAAGATGCTCGGGCAAGGAATATTTTATATCCTCTTCTGTAAGAATCAGCGGGCTTTCATATGCAATATCCGAATCACTCAATTCTTCCAGCCTTGATTCCAACTCTTCCAATCTCCAACATGCCTGCATTTCAGGGGAGGGATAGCTTCTGTCCTCCTCGCAATATTGTTTCATAAAACTTTTCAAATAAGGGTTCATCATATCACTCCTATATTTTATATAATTCGTATTAGACGCCGATTTCCCTTGAAATAATAAAATCCCATCACACGGCGTATAATTAAAATACACCATACGATGGAACTTTTTAGGTACACCACATTCCTTTTTTTAATTTTTTTGCCTGATAATTAATAATTCAGAGACAATTTCAAAATAGCTGTCAAATAGCTGTCAAACGTCCTTTTAAAAACAGACAAAAAAATAAAAAAGGCTCAAAACACTAAGTTTTAAGCCTTTTTCTTGGTGCGCCATCAGGGACTCGAACCCTGGACACCCTGATTAAGAGTCAGGTGCTCTACCAACTGAGCTAATGGCACATATATGGAGCTGCCCAGCAGATTCGAACTGCCGACCTCTTCCTTACCAAGGAAGTGCTCTGCCAACTGAGCTAGGGCAGCAAAATTGGCGACCCGGAAGGGGCTCGAACCCTCGACCTCCAGCGTGACAGGCTGGCGTTCTAACCAACTGAACTACCGGGCCGGATAAATCGTCACGTCAGATTTCGATGTGCTGTGCACGTTTGTCATCCGCTGACTTGACCTATTATACTTGTTTTCATTCAATTTGTCAAGAGAAAAAATAAAAAAAATCATTATTTTTCAAATTTTTTTTCATATCGGCTTTTCAGTCAAAATCAGCAGGGGAATTTTCCCTAATTCCAAGGGAAAACTACCCTGCTGAAATGGCTGTCTTTTCGATTTAGTCTATATCGGTAATCTTCCAATTGCCGCTCACTTTTTCCACGGTAATTTCTCCGTCTTCTGCTACTGTATCAACATCATCAATTTTTTCTATTACCCAGTTTATCATGCCGTCAATTGCTCTGTCCATAAGTTGCTGGGAGGACAATGATTCAATCTGACTGAGAGATGCGGGATTATTCATATCTATTCCGAGGATCTTCATCATTACTTCATCGTCGGGATTCTGGAGCTCGCTCATGTCTATTGATTCAAAATCAGGCATTTCGGTTTTTATGGAAAACTCTACCTTATCCCCATTAAGCTTTCCTTCTCCTACTTCCATCTTTACGCAGGAAAATATTTTTTTTACTATTTTGTCTGCATAGGCATCTGCCTTTTCCTTTGATATGGCACCGTTGGTTTCAGATACGAAGCTTGTGCCAAGCTCCGAAAAGTCCTGTTCCAAATCGCTCAAAAATTCTGCTGCATCCTCACCATGAAGAAATTCTTTCATCTTGTCGGTGTCATATGCGGTAAATGCTTTTGCAAAATCATTGGCTACTATTTTTGCTTCTTCTACATTCACATCGTTTTTATTTTCGCTTTTTTTGTCTTTGCTGCAACCTGCAAACGCAAGCGCCATAACGGCAACCATCAAAAGCGACAGTATTTTTTTTGCATTCTTCATTTTTTTGGCCCCTTTCGGATTTTATATAATAAATTATACGACTAATAAGTTTCCTTGTCAATAATTAATGAAACGTTCTGCTTTTTATTACATTATTTTCCCTTTTTACACAGGGAAAATACCATTAGTAGTGAAGAAACAAAGCATACGAAGCTAAAAATTTCTTCCTTATGTGCTATTATTGCCGAGTATGCCATAAACATACAGGCACACACTCCTGCGGCAGAGAGTAGACACTTTCCGTAAAATTTCCTGTTCCTGCATTCTTTCATATACATGAAAAATACCGGAATATATGTTACGTATACCGTTACTACCGGAAGCTCAGAGCTGTCAAAGGCAAGAAGTGAGAAAAAAGCTCTGTCTGAAAGCTGTGTGCAAAAATAGATTATAAGCCACAGTATGCCAAGCAAAAAACCTATTATATATGATGGGATTGGTATGGATTGTTTTTTGCTTGTTTTCAGAAACAAAGCCTTAAAAGGACATCTGCCGCTCTGTGCCAGGCTATGCATAGCACCTGTACAGCCTAACATGAGGGCGTTCAATGCCCCAAAGCAGGATATTGCCACAAAACCTGTAAGAATACCTCCGCCCCCATTTATGACCTTATCGAATGCCAACCGTACTGACTCCTTTGAATTGACGCCCGAAGGAATACCTTTCAGCGTGGCGGAAAGCCCCAAGTGGTACAAAATATACACCGTCACTACGATAACACCGCCCAAAATAAGAGCCAGCGGCAGATTCCTGCGGCGGTTTTTTATTTTCTCGCCGATACTTATCACTGAAATCCACCCGTCGTATGCAAAGGCTGACGCAGCCACAGCCCCGTACAGGGAGGAACATATAGCATCTGCACCGCCGTTTTCCTTAAATGAAAGTACGCTTTCTCCGCCATAGAAAATTCCGAAAAATATCATAATAAAAAGCGGAATTAATTTTATAAAGGTGGTTGCAACCTGCATTTTTCCGGAAACACTTGCCGAGCAGCAGCTTATAACAAAGCTTATAAAAAGGAATAATATTGAAATAAGCATACATTTGATGCTTGAACTGTCATATGCCCCTGAAAAAATCAATGTGTATCTGCTGCAAAGATAAGAAAGCACGCTGCACATTGCCGGATAATAGACTGTTGCCATAAATACGCCTACATAGTAGGAATATGATTTGCCGACGGTTTTTTCCACACAGCCTATGAGGGAGGATTCTTCGCTAAAGTCACGGAAAAAGCACGCAAACACACTAAGGCATACCAGCATGACTATGCCTCCAAGCCCCCATGCCATAGCCCCCGACACCATATTTCCTCCCAAGGCATGGTCGATTTGCTCCGCCTTAAAAAATATTCCGCTCCCTATAACGGAACCTACCGCCATGCATATTGCACTGACAATTCCGTATTGATTTTTTTTATTTTTCATTGAAATATCTCCATCCTTTAAGTTAATTATATTACCCTTTTATTAACATATTGAAAATTTTCTAAATTTTTCTTGTAATGAAGTATAGTGTGGTGTATAATGGCATAGTGTGTATGCTAATTTTGCGGAGGTATAAAAATGCGTGACTTTGTCAGATATTATAAATGGCACCTGATTTTTTTTCTGATAGTTGCCCTTTGCACAGCTTATGTTGTTGTAAAAGTAACCGAGGATAAATCTGCGGATTTGATCGTGGGATATTTCGGAACACAATATGCCAACGACCAGACCTTTAATGATAATCTACCCATGTGGAAGGAACTACTTCACGACTCCAACGAAGACGGAGAAAAAAATGCTACCATGTATACAATCATATATGACCGTCAGAGAGATATTGATGAAGGATTTGCAGATATTGTTGACAGCGATCAGTATGAACTGTATATTTCAACAAAAGAAACCTTTGAGAATTTTGAGGACAAAAGCCGTTTCGAGGATGTTGAGACTTATTTAGACACTCAAGGGGAAAAAGCCCCTATGCTTAAAGATTCTTCAGGTAGGATATATGCAATATCAATTGAAGATAATGACTATGCCGCCTATATGGGATTAAATAGTTCCAAGGATATATATATTGCAGTTGCCGCTCCTAAAAAAGGCGACGAGCTTACAACAAACATGAAAAATGCACGTAACATAGCTCAATATATTATTGAGGAAGGTTAATTTGTTATAATGCTGTACAGCATATATATAGTATAATTTAAGAAAGGATGTTTTTTATGAACGCAATATTGGCATTAGTAATTCAGCTTTTACCCTTTATTCTGATTTTTTATTTTCTTCTTATAAGACCTCAGAAAAAGCAGCAAAAGCAGATTTCCGACATGCTTAGCTCCCTTAAAATAGGCGACGAAATCGTAACAGTAGGCGGAATCGTAGGAACAATTGTGAGAATCAAGGATAACGACATTATTGTTGAAACAGGATTCAAGCAGAATCCCGTACAGATTAAATTCCAGAAAGCCGCTGTGGGTAAAGTTCTTAAGTCTGCCCAGGCGGAGTGATGCGGAGTCTGAAGATTAAAAAGTAGAATAATCAAAAACACCTTCGAATATGGTAGTAGGGGATTTCCTTACTATTTCGGAGGTGTTTTTATGTTTCCATCGTTTTTTAAATCCGTTCCAATGAAAAAATATATAGTGTCGTACATAATAGCTTTTTTATTGACTGTGGTTATCCTTTCTGTTATTTCGGTTGTTTTTATGTTCTATCCGCCGTCTGAGGCTGTTCTTTCGACAGTTTGCAACTATTGCGGAATTTTCTCGGCATTTATCGCCGCCTTACTTTGCTCCCGAAAAACCGCAAGCAGAGGGTATCTTGTGGGGATGCTTTCAGCCTGTGTTTATACCTGTATTCTTATGGGCTTGGGCTGTCTCTTGTGGGGGGAGGGTGCACTGCCTCACGGTATGGTATCATACTTAATAATTGCCTCGATAGCAGGTGCCGCAGGCGGAATTACGGGAATAAATCTAAAATAATTATTTCCAATGTGTAAATATTCCCTTTTTCTATTGACTAATCAGGTGTTTTTAGCTATAATAGATATGTTATAATGACAAAGGAGGAACAAAAATGAAAGTAAAAAATGTCATTTCATTCTTACTTGTTGTCGTGCTTATCGTCGCATGTGCATGCATTGCCGCATTTGACGTAAAAATCGGCAACCTGAGAGTCCCCAGTACCTTTGACGAAGAAAGAGGTATTAAGAAGGGACTCGATCTTGTAGGCGGTTCTATCATAGTATTCGAACCCGATGTAGAGGATCTTAGTAAGGTTTCTTCAGCCGATCTGGAAGCTGCAGAAACTATCATCCGCCAGAGAGTAGATACAATCGACCCCGAATCTGTAATTTACAGACAGGGTGAAGCAGGTATCCGCGTTGAAATCCCCAATATAAGTGATCCGGAAGAAGCAGTTAAGCTGATCGGGGCTACTGCGAAGCTTGAATTCAGAAATGCTGATGGAGAACTCGTAATGGACGGCTCCAAGAAGTATGTGAAGAGCGCCGGCGCAAAGTACGGTCAGACGGATGAATATAGTGCAAGCCAGAACTACATTCAGCTTAATCTTACCGATGAAGGCAGAAAGAAGTTTAAAGAGGCTACACAGGAAGCAATAAATGCAGGCGAAGGCAAAAACTTCATTTCCATCTACCTCGACGAAGCAGAACTTATGAGTCCCACCGTACAGACTGTAATCGATGATACCAGCTGTATCATTACCGGTAACTACACTGCTGAAACAGCAAAGAGCTATGCAGACCTCATCAATTCCGGTTCTCTTCCGTTTGCACTTAAGGATGCAGAGCTTAGACACGTTGGTCCCACATTGGGTTCTAAGGCTCTTTCTACATCGCTTACAGCGGCACTTATCGGTATTCTTTTGGTAATGATATTCATGCTGGCTATATACAGACTTCCCGGTTTGGTTAGCTGTGTATCACTTGTTGCATATATTGCACTTTCTACGCTTATCATGGCAGGTTTCTATCAGCCCGAATGGCGTTTTGTAACTCTTACTCTTCCCGGTATTGCCGGCGTAATTCTTTCAATCGGTATGGCTGTTGATGCCAACGTAGTTATTTTCGAAAGAATTAAGGACGAGCTTCGTAACGGAAAGAGCGTGGGAGCAGCAGTAAACGCAGGCTTCAAGCGTGCACTTACAGCTGTTGTTGACTCTAATATTACAACTATTATTGCTGCAGTTGTGCTCTACTTCTTCGGCACAGGTACAGTTAAGAGCTTTGCGACAACTCTTTTTATCGGTATTGTTCTTAGTATGTTCACAGCCGTTACTCTTACCAAGTTCTTGCTTAAGAGACTTGTGGCAATCGGAGTTAAAAATCCCTGGCTCTATGGTTTATCTAAGAAGAAAGGAAGTGACGAATAATGTTTTCACCCACAGCTAAAAGAAAAATATTTTTCACAATTTCAGCAGTACTCGTTGCATTAAGCATTATTCTCCTTTTCGTAAGAGGTCTTAACTTTGGTATCGATTTCACAGGCGGTAACAGCATTGAAATTGATATGAAAAAGGAAATCAAGGATTTCTCCGAAGTGGAAGAAACCATAGAAAATATCGTTAAATCACAGACAAAGGCAGAAAACGTTATTATTCAGAAAACAGGTTCTTCCGGAATTTCCATCAAAACAACGGAAATTTCAAATGAAGAAAGCGATGCAGTTGTAAATGAAATTAAAAAGGAATTCTCATTGAGTGATGAAAACATCATTTCAAATGAAAAGGTTTCCGCGGCTGTAAGCGGCAGACTTATTGCAGATTCCCTTAAGGCTATCTTCATTGCAATAATTCTTATGCTTATCTACATCACAATACGTTTTGACCTTCAGTCAGGCGCAAGTGCCGTTTTAGCTCTTGCACACGACGTACTCATTATGCTTGGATTCTATGCATTGTTCGGTCTTACCGTTAATACAAGCTTTATTGCGGCAATACTCACAATATTAGGTTATTCAATCAATGCTACTATTGTTGTATTCGACCGTGTTCGTGAGAATAACAGGCTTATGCGTAAGGCTACTGCAGACCAGGTTGCCGATGACAGTATCCGCAATTCTTATTTCAGAGCAATCAACTCCTCTCTTACAACACTTTTCACAATTGGTGTTCTTTATGTGCTGGGTGTTGATTCAATCCGTGAGTTTGCACTTCCCATCATCGTGGGTATCGTAGCAGGAACTTATTCTTCACTCTTTATTGCCGCACCTTTCTGGGCATGGTGGAAGAATCTTTCCGCGAAGAAAAACGCAAGCTACACAGCAAAGAAAAAAGCATAACATAAAAGATTAATATCCCGAATAAAATAGCACTGTATCAAACAGTGCTATTTTTTTTGGAGGTAAAAATGCGTAAATATATTGCTTTGGGACTAATCCCAATTCTTTTTCTTTTTGGCTGCACAAAGCAGTCCTCCCCGTCCAGAGAAGCATCCTTTGTAAATGGTGCTTCGGGCAGAATAATCTCAAATAAGCTTCAGGGGTGGGGGTTTCGCAGAACGTCCGACGGTCCTCAGTTTACGCAATATCAAAAAGAACAAATGAATCGCTACGGCTGTATCTATAAGGAAAACACTAAAGAAAAAAACATATACCTCACTTTTGATGAGGGCTATGAGAACGGGTATACTTCCATAATACTTGATGTGCTTCGTGAAAAAGATGTGAAAGCCGCCTTTTTCGTCACCGCTCCTTATGCGAAAGGGAATCCCGACTTAATAGGAAGAATGGCAAAGGAGGGGCACATTATAGGAAATCATACGGTAAACCATCCCTCCCTGCCGGCGGTCACAGAAGATGAAAAACTCCTTGAAGAGCTTTCCGGTCTTGACAGACTTGTCTACGGAATTTGCAAAAAGAACTGCAAATACTTTCGCCCTCCTAAAGGAGAATACAGCGAGAGGACATTGGAGCTGACTCATAAAAACGGATATACAAACGTATTTTGGTCACAAGCATACGTAGACTGGAATAATAACACAGATGCAGATACTGCATTTTCAAAAATTATATCGGACATTCATCCGGGCTGTGTGCTTCTTTTGCACGCTGTTTCAAAAGGAAATGCCGAAGCTCTCGGCAGAGTAATTGATTATGCACGAAAGGAAGGCTATACATTTAAAAGTTTAGATCAATATAAATTCAAAGAATAAATTTCCTACATAATATGAAGCGGTTTTAGGTATCATAACTCAGGGAGGGACAGTGTTATGAAATCTTTTAAAAAACCGCTTCGCTCAGTTTTTGCAATTTTGTTTTCCGTAACAATTTTGTATACGGATATATTATTTGCATTCCCCGCCGAAATAACAATGCATTTAAATGAACTTCACCAAAAGAATCTCGGAGCAGGGGTAACCTTGGAGGATATTCCGGAGGGTGTTTGTGTTTCTTCAGATGCAAAAACTGTAACACCACTGAAGAAAGGCAGTTACAGTGCAATTTTAAAAATAGGGGGCAAAATACCTTTTCGCAGGGTAAAGCTTAATGTTACCGCCCCGAAAAGCATATATGCATCAGGCGAGCTTGTCGGGCTCAGAATTTTCAACAAGGGGCTTATTGTAACAAATCTGTCTCCCATTAAGGGTGAAAACGCTTCCATATGCCCGGCTTTGCAGGCAGGGATTCAGGTGGGGGATGTTATAACAGAGATTAATGGAATTGTGCCTAAAAGCAGCGAAGAAGTCCCCGCACTTCTTAAGGAAAATTCGCAAATCAAACTGCTTCACGGTGGACGCGAAAAAGAGATTAAAATTACTCCCATCCGCGATGCTAATGACGGAATACTTAAAATCGGGGTATGGGTGCGTGACAGCACGGCAGGTGTCGGCACCATGACATATATTAATCAGGAAACAATGACCTACGGAGCATTAGGTCATTCCATAAGTGACAGTGACACAGGGGTTTCTTTTGATGTTGGAAGCGGTACTATAGAGAAAAGCAGTGTTCTTTCACTGACAAAGGGCAAAAAAGGTGCTCCGGGACAGATATGCGGAAGCTTTTCTTCCGAAACAGAAATCTCCGGAACGATTCGCAAAAATTGTGAAGCAGGAATATTCGGAGACGTTTTCTCCCATGCTGATTTTGACGGAACGCTGTACCCTATCGGGGTTATCAGCCAGGTATGTGTGGGGAAAGCAAGTATTCTCTCCACCGTAGATGATAGTATAAAAGAATATGAAATCAGAATCCTGAGGACAATGCCCTACCAAAGTGCAACAAAGGGGCTGGCAATAGAGATAACCGATCCCAACCTGCTGCAGAAAACAGGCGGAATAGTGCAGGGAATGAGCGGTAGCCCGATTATTCAGGACGGAAAACTCATCGGTGCCGTAACCCACGTCCTTGTAAATGACCCGACAAGAGGTTATGGAATTTTCATAGAGAATATGCTTAAAGAAGCAGGCTAAAGGCCTGTTTCTTTTTTACATAAAACGGACTTGATTTATTTATGGTTTGATTATATAATATTACTGTAAGTTACAAATGAAAAGTAGGCGAGGATAAACTCTATGGAAAACAATTTTTCGTATTTTCAAAATAAAGACTGTATATATTTCCCCTGTCATAAGACGGACGGCGAATTTTTCAACTGCCTTTTCTGCTATTGTCCGCTTTATGCGTTGGGAGATAAGTGCGGCGGAAATTTCAAGTACATAGAAGAGGGGATAAAGGATTGCTCCGAATGTCTTATTCCTCACAAGGAAAACGGATATTCCTATGTGATAGCAAAATACCCCGAAATTGCAGGAAGCCTCCGAAAGATTGTGAAAGGAGAAAAGGCATGAGAGAGATAAAAGCTTCGATTATTACACAAACAGTGAAAAAGCTTTGTATAGATGCAAACTGTCACCTTGACAATGATGTGAAAAATTGTATATGCAAGTTCCACAGTGAGGAAACATGGGATCAGGCGAAAGAAATACTTGAGCGTATTATTGAAAATTACGAAATTGCCGATCATATGAATCAGCCTGTCTGTCAGGATACAGGTGTGGCATGCGTGTTTTTGAAAATAGGTCAGGACGTGCATATTGTCGGAGACCTTACAGAAGCGGTTAACGAAGGTGTAAGGCAGGGCTATGATGAGGGTTATCTTCGTAAAAGCGTTGTCAGAGACCCCCTTGACAGAGTAAATACAGGCGACAATACCCCTGCTATGCTCTACACAGAGCTTGTTCCGGGAGACAAAATTGAGATTACCGTTGCACCAAAGGGCTTCGGAAGCGAAAATATGAGCAAAATTGCCATGCTTCGTCCCTCTGACGGAGTAGAAGGCGTAAAGGAATTTGTAGTAAATGCCGTTGAATCGGCAGGCCCTAATCCCTGCCCTCCCATTGTTGTGGGCGTAGGAATCGGAGGCACTTTTGACAAGGCGGCATATCTTGCCAAAAAGGCACTGTTAAGATCTCTTGATGAGAGAAACAGCGTAGAATTTTACAGAGAGCTTGAAGAAGAGCTTCTTGAGAAAATCAATGCTTTGGGAATCGGACCTCAGGGCTTTGGCGGAAGAACAACTGCTCTCGCCGTAAATATTGAGCAGTTCCCCACACATATTGCAGGGCTTCCCGTGGCGGTAAACATCAACTGCCACGTTACAAGGCATAAGTCGGAGGTGATATAAATGTCCATTAATATAAAAACTCCTCTTACAAGAGAGGACGCGAGAAAACTGAGGGCAGGGGACAGTTGCCTTATTTCGGGAGTTATTTACACAGCCCGTGATGCGGCACATAAAAGACTTTGCGAGCTTGTAAAGGAAGGAAAAGAGCTTCCTCTTGATATAAAGGACGCAATTATATATTTTGTAGGTCCTACCCCTGCAAAGCCCACGCAGGCAATAGGAAGTGCAGGTCCCACAACCTCATACAGAATGGATGCGTACAGTCCCACGCTCATTGCACAGGGGCAGACGGGGATGATTGGCAAGGGTAAACGCGGAGAAGAAGTTATCACCGCCATGAAAGAGCACGGAGCGGTATATTTCGGTGCAATCGGCGGTTGCGGAGCACTCCTTTCCAAGTGTATCAAAAAAGCTGAGGTCATAGCGTATGATGACCTTGGTGCAGAGGCTATCCGCCGCCTTGAAGTTGAGGATTTCCCCGTGATTGTTGTAATTGACAGCGACGGAAACAATCTTTATGAAACAGGCAGACAGGCTTATCTTAATAGTCTGTAAAGTCTATAGCCGTACAAAGTTGCAAATTGTGCTATTTTAAATCTCCCCGTGCAGATTCTTGCAAAACCCGGTATGGGCGTTGACGAGGGCTTCATGATTGTTTATAACGAAATGAACCGCATTATGGCAATGAGAAAGGCAAAGAAAGCTGTTAAATAAAAATATTTGGTTAAAAAGGCATCATTCCTTGTGAAAGATGCCTTTATTTCATTGACAAATCCCGATAAATAGGGTAAAATATAGTACAATGGATAAAAATTGTATTACTTATTGGGAGGAAACCTTTTATGAGAAATCAGGATAAAACAATGGAAAAAATCGTTGCACTGTGCAAAGGACGCGGTTACGTTTATGCAGGCAGTGAAATTTACGGCGGTCTTTCCAACACTTGGGACTATGGTCCTTTGGGCGTAGAATATAAAAATAACGTGAAAAAAGCTTGGTGGAAGAAGTTCGTTACAGAAAGCCCCTACAATGTAGGTCTTGACTGTGCAATCCTTATGAATCCTCAGGTTTGGGTAGCCAGCGGTCACGTTGGCGGATTCTCCGATCCTCTTATGGATTGTAAGGAATGTAAATCCCGTCACCGTGCAGATAAGCTTATCGAGGACTTCTGCCACGAAAAAGGCGAGGATATCGTAGTTGACGGTTGGAGCAATGAGCAGATGCTTAATTACATCAATGATAATAACATCAACTGCCCCGACTGCGGAAAGCACAACTTCACCGATATCCGTAAGTTTAACCTTATGTTTAAAACATTCCAGGGCGTTACCGAGGATGCAAAGGCTGAAATCTACCTTCGTCCCGAAACGGCTCAGGGTATTTTCGTAAACTTTAAGAACGTTGCACGTACAAGCCGAAAGAAAGTTCCCTTCGGTATTGCACAGGTAGGTAAGTCTTTCAGAAATGAAATCACCCCCGGTAACTTCATTTTCCGTACAAGAGAGTTCGAGCAGATGGAGCTTGAATTCTTCTGCAAGCCCGGAACAGACCTTGAATGGTTCAAATATTGGAAGGATTATTGCAGAGACTTCCTCCTTACACTTGGTATGAAAGAAGAAAACATCCGTCTGCGTGACCATAGCCCCGAGGAGCTTAGCCACTATTCCAATGCCACAACAGATATCGAGTTTATGTTCCCCTTTGGCTGGGGTGAGCTTTGGGGTATTGCCGACAGAACAGACTTCGACCTTACCCAGCATCAGAACCACAGCGGCGAGAGCATGGAATATATAGACCAGGTTACAAACGAGCGTTACGTTCCCTATGTTGTAGAGCCTTCTTTGGGTGCAGACCGTGTGGCACTTGCATTCCTTTGCGAAGCATACGACGAGGAGGAAGTAGGCGAGGGAGATACAAGAGTAGTGCTCCGTCTTCACCCTGCACTTGCACCTGTTAAGGCGGCAATTCTTCCCCTTTCCAAGAAGCTTGGAGATAAGGCTGACGAAGTATATCAGAAGCTTATCAAGAAGTATAACTGCGAATATGACGATGCAGGCTCTATCGGTAAGCGTTACCGCCGTCAGGACGAAATCGGTACACCCGTATGTATCACAATCGACTTTGATACACTTGAGGATGAGTCCGTAACAGTTCGTGACCGTGACACTATGGAGCAGAAGAGAATCAAGATTGAAGAACTCGACGCTTACATGGCAAATCTTCTTGAGTGGTAAAAACATATGAGAAATCCGCGTGAAATTATATACGACAGATTTATAAAACCCTTTGAGGGAAAGAAATCCTCTAATGTGGGTGTAGAACTGGAATTTCCGCTGATAAATAATAATGGAGGCGACATAGATATACCTTTTGTCGCCTCCATTATGGATTTTATCGAGGAGAAGGGTTTTTCCTGCGTGCTTTTCGGAGAGGGCGGAGAAAAGCTTTTTATGGAAAACGAAGTAGGAGATACGCTAAGCTTTGACAATTCCTATAATAATTTTGAGTTTTCCATGATGTACGGCGATAATCTTGTGGATATTAAAGAACGCTTTGATTCATATTATGAAACGGTGCAGAAATATTTAGCAAGGAAGAACCACTCCCTTATCGGCAGGGGAACGAATCCCAACTATAAAAATATCGGCGTAAATCACACTCCGTTTTCAACCTATAACATGGTGCATGAGTATCTTCATAAATTCCCGGGAACACACGGGTATAATGATTTCCCTGCCTTTATGTCTTCGGTGCAGACACATTTGGATATACCCCAAGAAGACCTTCCGAGGGCGTATACCCTCTTTTGCAGACTTGATTTTATCCGTGGACTTTTGTTCGGGAATTCCCCCGATTTTGAGGGCAGGGGATGGAGAATATTCCGCGACCACCTTTGGGAAAACAGCGGATTTGGAAACTGTCCCGAAATTACGGGTAGTGTTGACCGCACATTTGAAAGTGTGGATGACGTAATTGATTTCTACCTTGAAAAGGGAATGTTTAACAGAATCCGTGACGGAAAGTATGAGGTTTTCGCTCCCGTTTCCATAAAGGAATATTTCCTCAAAGATGATGCGAGGGAGGAAGATATAGAGTGTTATCTTTCTTTCCGTAATGTTGAGCTGACAAGTCGGGGAACGCTGGAGATAAGAAGCGATTGCACGCAGAAAAACGGCAGATTCTTTATGCCCCCTGCGTTTAATTTAGGAATCCTTAATAATATGGAAGAGGCAGAAAAAGCTCTTGACAGTTTCTTTGCAAATTGCAATATTGAAAAACCGAATTCGATACTGAGAAGGCTTGTAAATGAATGTCGGGAAGAAGAAATTGCCCCCCGATATATTCTTGATAAGCTTTGTGCACTGATGCTTGAAATTGCACGAAAAGGCCTTGTAAAACGAGGCAAAGGCGAGGAAGTCCTTTTGACGAATATGGAATAACAAAAATGATGGAATAAGTTTTTGCTTATCCCATCATTTTTGTTATTCCATATATTTTGTCAGGTGCTTAACTGCGTTTTCCACTGATTCTTTTTCATCTTGTGTAAGCTCTTTGTTTGCATTCCTGTAGTCGAAGGAAAGGGTAAATCCGTGCAAATCCTCATATAGCTTGGAGAGCTTTTCTTTCTGCTTTTTTATAAGCATTGAAATATACTCATCTTTCTTTTTGCCACTAAGCTCCTTATCGCACATTTCAATGGCGAGTGCAGTATGCTCCAGGCACAATCCCTCGGAGCTTTCAAACATTTCACGAAATCCCTTTTCTACGCTCCACATATACGAAAGATTCCCTGCGGCAGAATTCATTTCCTTATTTAACTTATCGCAAAGGGCACAGCTTCGGGAAATTTCCGCAAGGGAAGATGCAGTAAGCACTGCCGTGGATTCCTTTGAAAAAACGCCTGCTTTCTTATGTACACAAACATTTTTCTCCAGTTCCTGTATATGCGTTTCTAAGGTGAGAGCTAAGCTAAGGCGGTTTTTCTTATTAAAAAGCCCCGTCATATGCCTGCGGCAAAAGCCTTTTTTATTGGTAACCTCTCTGCTGTCAGGCTCCATCATGGAAGCTCCTAAAAAGTAATCCACTGCCTGCTCCTCTAATTTTTTCTCCAGTATACAAAGTATACAGCCACAGTTTTGCTCCAAGGCTTCCGTTAGCGGTATACTGTAAATATGTTCTTTCATGGAAATCACTCCCTTATGTAATAATTTTAACATAAGTAAGGCAATAGTTCAACACCCGGCACGAAAATATTTTGACAAAGGGACAGACACAATGCCTCCATCCGCTGAATATAGTGTTACTCGGAGGTGCTTTTTAATGCGCTTTATTTTCAGAAAATACTTTGGATTAGGTACTATAGGGTTTCTTCAGAGCGGAAGCTTTCCCGAGCCGCTTACACAGGAGGAGGAAGCCGCCTATGTGGAAAAAATGCAAAGCGGCGATAAAACTGCACGTAATATTCTGATAGAACGAAATTTAAGGCTGGTTGCTCATATTGTTAAGAAATATTCTGCGGCAGGGGAAAATGACGACCTTATTTCTATCGGCACTATCGGGCTTATCAAAGGAATTTCGTCCTATAATACAGAAAAGAAAACACGCCTTGCTACATATGCCGCCCGTTGCATAGAAAATGAAATCCTCATGTCCATCCGTCACGATAAAAAATTTGCAAACCAGGTTTCGCTCAATGAACCTATAGGCTTTGACGGGGACGGAAATGAGGTTTCCCTTATGGATGTACTCCAAAGTGAAAATGAGGATATTTGCGAAAAAATTGACCGTGATAATTTAATCTCACGGCTTTATAAAAAAATCAAAAGCTCCCTTGCAGAGCGTGAACAGCAGATTATACGCCTCCGCTACGGACTTTGCGGCACAGAGCCGCTTCCTCAGCGGGAGGTTGCAAAAATCCTTGGCATCAGCCGCAGTTATGTCTCCCGAATTGAGAAAAAAGCCTTGGGGAAATTAGGTGTATCAGAATAGGAAAAAAGGTTCAGAAAACGTTTTCTGAACCTTTTTTGCATAGGAATTCTTTTAAAATCTATACTTTTACTGCTTGTTTATGATTTGCCCGTTGTTTATATTTGCACATATTTCCCTCAAAACACCTATTATAAAATTAAGCTCGTCAGAGTTTTTCCCCTCCAGCAGTTTCGCGATTTCATCGTATTTACTTTGTAAACTCTCATTGCCTGTAAGAGTATCAATTGTCGTATTTAAAGCAATGGAAATTTTATATATTGTTTCAAGGCTCGGTTTTCTCACTGCGGTTTCAATTTGGCTGATAAACACGGTTGATACGTCTATTTTTTCTGCAAGCTGTTCCTGCGTCAGATGATTTTTGTTTCTCATTGAGGAAATATTTTTCCCCATAATTTCGTAATTCATTACAACACCTTCTTTAACTAATAGTATAATATAACTCAGCTTCCGGTTTAATATGCGAACAGCTATAAAATATTAACTTATAGCATTGACAATTTATTTTGGATGTGATACACTGATGTAGAACTATTAAAAAAAGGGGGGATTGTAGTGAAAAAACTTTTTGGAGGCATGCTTGAAGCGTCGGGATGGGTGATACTGCTTTATGACTGCTTTGAGGATCGTTTTGGAATTACAGATAGTTTTATTAATGTTATGATTTGGGTTGTGTATCTGTTAGTTAGCAGTGCAGTTGGAAAAATTTTGGCAAGTGACGGGAATTCCGAAAACACGGAAAATTAACAAATAATAAAAAAGGAGTTTATATAGTGGGTACATTTGATAAATTGAAAAAGAAAACGGCAAAAATAGTTGATAAGGCACAGAGCTATGATTATAAAACAAAGGCGGAGGATTTGAAAGCAAAGGCAAATGATATAGCAACTAAAGCTAAAAACTACGACTATAAGGCAAAAGCAGAGGAAATTAAAGAAAAAGCTGCTGAAACAACAGAAAAAATTCAAAATATTGATTATAAGGAAAAGGCATGTGAGTTTTCCGATACTGTAAAAAACTATGATTACAAAGGCGAAGCACAGAATATAAAAAAAGGCGGACTTAAGTATGTTCTCAAAAAATACAAAATTTTTATAATACTGATAGCTATAGTTTTAGTGATTTTCAAATGTTGCGCAGGATCTTCACATTGGGCACTGAGGAAGTTGGACACATTAGAGGTTTCCATGTCTGAGGTAAAAGAAGCGGAAGAAAAAATGTCAGATTCCGGAGAACCATACTCTAAAGCAGCGAAAAGCATTATATATGATAATGTCAAAATTTTAGATTATTCGGCACAGCTTATATATACATTCAATAATACTGATAGCCAAGTAGCAATGATGTATGTAATAAACAGCGTTGATTTAGAAGATGTTCTCAGGGACATAGAAAAGGAGATAGGAGAAGGAAAGAAAAAGGACGACATTGTGCCTAATTATATATGGTATGATGACGGATATACATATAATCTTATTTATTCAAATGGCAATGCTACACTTGTAATCTCTATGAATGAATAAACGAAGCAGGCAGTTAATTAACTGCCTGCTTCTGTGTTATTCTCCCAATTCTTCTTCAATCCGAAGAAGTCTGTTGTATTTACATGTTCTGTCAGTTCTGGAGGGAGCGCCTGTTTTAATCTGCCCTGCGTTTACCGCCACGGCAATGTCGGCAATGGTGGTGTCCTCCGTTTCGCCGCTTCGGTGGGAGATAATGGTTTTATATCCGTTTCGTTTTGCAAGCTCTATCGCATCAAGGGATTCGGAAAGAGTTCCGATTTGATTTACTTTCACAAGTATTGCATTTGCGGCGTGTTCGTTGATGCCCTTTTGGAGCCTATGCGTGTTGGTCACGAAAAGGTCATCACCCACAAGCTGAATCTTATTTCCAAGCTTAGCGGTAATGTTTTTCCAACCGTCCCAGTCCTCCTCGCTCATGGCATCCTCAATGGAACAGATGGGGTATCTTCTTACCCAATCCTCCCAAAAAGCTACCATTTCGTCGCCGGTTAAGAAATTGCCCTGCTTCCAGAAATAGTATTTTCCCTCTTGTTTTTCCTTTTTTGCGGCTTCGTACATTTCGGTTGTAGCCGGGTCAAGAGCAATTTTGAAATCCTCACCCGGTTTAAAGCCTGCCTTTTCAATGGCACTGCAAATTGCTTTGAGTGCCTCTTCGTCGTTTGAAAAATTGGGGGCAAAACCGCCCTCATCGCCAACAGCTGTGGAATAGCCCTTGTCTTTAAGCACCTTTGCCAACGTGTGAAATACCTCTACACAGTGGCGAAGCCCCTCACGGTAATTTCGTGCGCCTACGGGCATAATCATAAATTCTTGACAGCAAATTGAATTACTTGCGTGCTTTCCGCCGTTTATAATATTCATCATGGGGATGGGGAGAGTGTGGGCGTTTGTTCCTCCCACATACCTGTATAAGGGAAGCCCCAATGAATTTGCCGCCGCTCTTGCCGTTGCGAGCGATACACTCAGTATGGCATTGGCACCGAGCTTTTCCTTGTTTTCGCTTGAGTCAAGCTTGCATAACAGGGAATCTATTTTTCTCTGGTTGAAAGGATTTTCACCGATAAGCTCCTTTGCAATAACGGTGTTTACATTGTTTACCGCTTTGAGTACGCCTTTTCCCATATATCGGGACTTGTCCTTATCACGAAGCTCATATGCCTCAAAAGCTCCCGTGGAGGCACCCGACGGAACTGCCGCTAAGGCATATGAGCCGTCGTTTAAAAAAACCTCTGTTTCAATGGTGGGATTTCCCCTTGAATCAAGAATTTCCCTTGCTTTAATAAAAGAAATTTCCGGACATAAATGCATAAAAAATCACTCCTTGTACATGATACTTTCAGTATACCCGTCAAGGAGTGGTTTATTCAATTATCGGGGAGCAAGGCTGTTGTAAACCCTTCCGCTTACGGCGTGACCTTGGCGATATTTGATAAGGTCGCTTACCGTAACAAGCTGAAAGCCCTGCATCAAAAGGTGACGTACCACAGGCTCTACCGCATCAGCCGTAGGGGAATGTATATCGTGCATCAGAATGATTGCACCGTCTTTTGTATCTCTCTTAATGCTTGCCAGGGTTTTTTCGGGATTACGTGTTTTCCAATCCAGCGTATCTACCGACCACATGATTGCAGGCATTGCAATTGTGTTAAGAACGGCTTTGTTATACGCTCCGTAGGGAGGACGGTAAAGCTTCGGATAGACACCCGTAGCGTTGTATACGGCTGTGTTTGTGGCATTTATCTGCTGGGCAATAGTACCTGTAGACGAGGCGGATAAATTCACATGGCTGTAGGTATGATTTCCGATTTCACAGCCCATCTTGACTGCACGTGCCATTTCGTTTGGATAACGTGATACATTCTTGCCTTGAACAAAAAACGTTGCAGGAACATTGTACTTGTCGAGAATATCCAAAACCCTTGCGGTGTGAGCACCGGGACCGTCGTCAAAGGTAATTGCAACCATAGGCTTTGATGTATCAATCTTTCCGCCCGATGTAAACCATCCTACTTTATTATGAGCCTCCACCTTGTCAAAGGGGACGTGCAAAAATCTTCCGTCAGCGGAAAACATCAGCTGCATAACATCATTTTTATCGTCTGAAAGCCCTTTTTCTTTTTCACTTTCTATGAAATCTCTGTAAATAGTGTATTCGTTGCCGTCTTTATCGTACATTTTCACGGTGACATCGCTTATATTATAATACCAGCCTACCTTGTTATGAGCTTCGGCGGCATCCCTGAATACCTCCAGAGACCTGCCGTCCATAGAATACATGGTAATGGTGACTTCCTCACGGGTGTTGTACCAGCCCACTGCGTTGTAATCGGCACGATAAAACTCAGGTATATCCAGCGTTCTTCCGTCCATGGAATACAGCGTGACAATTTTTGCATCCTCGGCAGATTCAAACCAACCCACTGCCTTCCATGCGGCAATATCTTTTGCTTCGACCATTCTCGTTCTTCCGTCGGAGGCGTACATGGTCACATTTTCAGCCTCCGAAAAAGGGATAAATGCTGTGAACATTATAACACAGGTAAGAAGTAAGCATAGTGATTTTTTGTTCATAGTATTTCTCCTTTCTTTTATCATATGTAGATGACAGTAATCAGACATTAAATCTGAAAAGAACAATATCTCCGTCCTGCATTACATATTCCTTACCCTCACTGCGGACAAGTCCTTTTTCCTTTGCGGCACCGTGACTGCCGCATTCGATAAGGTCTTTATATGCAACTACTTCTGCACGGATAAAGCCCTTTTCAAAATCGGTATGAATTTTTCCTGCCGCCTGAGGTGCTTTTGTCCCTCTGGTAATAGTCCACGCCCTTACTTCGGGAGCACCTGCCGTAAGATAGCTGATAAGCCCGAGGAGTGCGTAGCTTTTCTTAACCAGTCTGTCAAGACCTGATTCGTTAAGCCCCATTTCTTCTAAGAACATCTGCTTTTCTTCTCCGTCGAGAGAGCTGATTTCTTCCTCAATCTGTGCGGAAATGGGAAGAACCTGTGCATTTTCAGATGCGGCAATTTCCTCTACCTTTTTCACAAATTGGTTGTTTTCAATGCCTGATGCAAAGTCACCCTCTGCCACATTGGCGGCATAGAGTACGGGCTTCATTGTAAGAAGCGAAAGCTCTTTCACGATTTCTGCTTCATCGTCTGTTATTTCCACGCTTCTTGCACTTTTTCCGCTTTCGAGTGCTTCCTTGAATCGTTTCCAAAGCTCAAGCTCTGCCTGATATTTCTTGTCGCCCGACTTCATCATTTTCATGGTTCTGTCAATACGCTTGTCCACGCTTTCAAGGTCGGCAAATACAAGCTCCAGATTAATCGTTTCAATATCACGCTGAGGGTCTACGCTTCCGTCAACGTGAACGATGTTTGCATCCTCAAAGCATCTTACCACGTGAACGATTGCATCCACCTCACGGATGTGTGCAAGGAATTTATTTCCCAAGCCCTCACCGCGGCTGGCACCGCGAACAAGCCCTGCAATATCAACAAATTCTACTATTGCGGGAGTAACCTTTTCGGGGTTATACATTTTAGAAAGAACGTCCAGCCTTTCATCGGGAACGGCTACAACGCCAACATTAGGCTCTATCGTACAGAAAGGATAGTTTGCACTTTCTGCACCTGCCTTTGTAATCGCATTAAAAAGGGTGCTTTTTCCAACATTGGGAAGTCCTACTATACCCAGCTTCATAATTTTTACATCTCCTTGGAACTTCATTACATACTTATATATTTTATCATACCATACAAAAGGCGAATTATCAATAAAAATGTTATAAAATGTTTCTCTTTAGGGTAAAATGTACTTTTGATTCCAAAATTTAAAAAAAGACCTGCGGTTTTGTGTTCATAAAATATTAACATCGGGTACATAAATCTACAATAACTGTATAATACAATTAGATTAGCAAAAAAAGTATTTCAAATTATGTTTTTTGTGATATAATATTTAAGAAAAGTTTAAGAAAGAGCTTTTAAAATGTACATAGAGCTTTTGAAAGGCAGGGGAAAGCTATGAAAAATCCGCAGACCATACTTATTGCAGATGATGATGCAAATATTTGCGAGCTTGTTCGTCTGTATCTTGAAAAAGAGGGGTTTGAAACCGTTATCTGCTTTAACGGGGAAAAGGCAATGGAGCTTTTTCGCGGCGGAAATATAGATCTGGCGATACTTGATATTATGATGCCGAAAATGGATGGCGTGTCCGTGTGCCGCGAAATCCGCAAAGAAAGCAAGATGCCCATTATCATGCTGACGGCAAAAGGAGAAACCTTTGACAAGGTTTTATGCCTTGAGCTTGGTGCCGATGATTATGTGGTTAAGCCCTTTGAGGGGAAAGAGCTTGCGGCACGTGTCAAGGCAGTGCTCAGAAGGACTGCTCCCGCTGAAAAACAGCAGGAGGACGAAAAAATCGTATCATATGATGACATCACCGTAAATCTTAGCAACTATGAGCTTATTCTGTGCGGAAAAAGCATGGATATTCCCCCGAAAGAGTTAGAACTTTTATACTATCTTGCGTCCCATCCCAACCGTGTGTTTACCCGTGAACAGCTTTTGGAGGATGTATGGGGCTTTGATTATTTCGGGGATTCAAGAACGGTAGATGTCCATGTAAAACGCCTTCGTGAAAAGATTGAGGGAATTAATGACAAATGGCAGCTTAAGACCGTTTGGAGCGTAGGATACAAATTTGAGGTGAAGTAAGTGGGGAAATCACTTTTTACAAAAATATTCCTTACACAGATAGCAGGTGCGCTTTTGGTGCTTGCACTTGTAATTCCTGCTGTGTTTATGATGATAGGCGAATTTTTCATTTCCAATAATAAGGAATCCATTTTGCAGGATGCAAACCGTGTAGCTACATTGACATCACAGTTTGCCGATATATCGGGGGATGAGCACGTCTGGAGGTTTTTCAGGCAGGGTATTGAGTTTGTAGGCGGACAGAGCACCGTGCTTGTCACAAATTTTAACGGAACGGTTATTGCATCGCCCGAGAATATATCGGGTATCAATATTGATAAGATTGACAAAGAATTTATTGGGGTTGTCGAGGACGGGAAAAGCGTTGTTAAGCTGTACTCAAAAGGGGAAATTTTTAATCAGCAGACCTTGGTTGCGATTGTTCCCATTGAAAAATATGATGTGATTTCCAAGGAAAATAAGTTCCTCGGTGCAGCAATTGCCGTAAAAAGTATGCCACAGATTCGGGGAATACAGAACAGGTTGCTGAGGATTGTTTTATTGGCACAGATTATCGCGTGG
>JAZTXM010000007.1:0-1845 GCA_045636425.1 Clostridia bacterium
CAATAAACGGATTTCCTTGTGCAATATTCGTTATGGACTCCAAATTTATGATGGGTAGCATGGGAACTGTTGTTGGTGAGAAAATAACAAGGCTTTTTGAAAAAGCAACAAAGGAACATCTTCCTGTTGTCGGTTTTACTACTTCCGGCGGTGCAAGAATGCAGGAAGGGATTTTTAGCCTTATGCAGATGGCAAAGGTTAGCGGAGCCGCAAAGAAACATAGTGATGGTGGAAATCTTTATATTACCGTTATTACAGATCCTACAACCGGAGGCGTAACGGCAAGTTTTGCTATGCAAGGAGATATTATTATCGCTGAACCCAAAGCTTTGATTGGTTTTGCCGGTGCAAGAGTTATTGAACAGACCACAGGGAAAAAACTACCTGAAGGATTCCAAAGAGCTGAATTTATGTTAGAGCACGGATTTATTGATATGATTGAGGATAGACAAAGACTTAAATATACAATCGGAAAGCTCCTTAAGATTCATTCAGCAAAAGCCATTTAAGATTGGATGTGATAATTGATGGAAACAAAAGTAAATGCATATACAAGAGTATTGGCAGCAAGAGCCAATGACCGAAATATGGGTGGATATTACCTTTCAAGAATGATAGATGATTTTGTTGAACTCCACGGTGACCGCAGATTCGGTGATGACGGAGCCATCGTAGGCGGTGTTGGTATGCTTAACGGCATTCCCGTAACAGCAATTGCGATGGAGCGCGGTGCAACGGTTGAAGAAAGAATTCAAAGACATTTTGGTTGTCCCACACCCGAAGGATACAGAAAAGCACTCAGACTTATGAAAGAAGCTGAGAAATTTAAAAGACCGATAATCTGCTTTATAGGCAGTCCCGGTGCATATTGCGGAATTGACGCTGAAGAAAGAGGTCAAGGCGAAGCGATAGCTGAAAATCTTTTTGAAATGATGGGGATTAAAACTCCCATTATTTCCGTTGTAGTTGGTGAAGGGGGTTCAGGCGGTGCGTTGGCACTCGGTGTTTGTGATACAACTGTAATGCTTGAAAACTCTGTATATTCTGTTATATCACCTGAAGGCTGTGCAAGTATTTTGTGGAAGGACTCTTCCAAAGCTTCTGATGCGGCTGATGCATTAAAACTTACCGCAGACGATTTATACTCTTTTGACATAGTGGAAAAAGTAATTGACGAAAAAGATAAATCAGCCGAAGAAATTTGTTCTGATTTAAAAAATTATCTTGTAGAAGAATTGAAAAAGAAACAAGTTCTTTCAATAGAACAACTTCTTGAAGATAGATATAACAAGTTCAGAAAAATCGGTGCAAATATCTCGGAGGGCTGATATGGTTAGAATTATTACGGATTCAGCGGCAGATTTTGAGCCACAGGAATTAGAAAAATATAATATAACTTGTGTTCCAATGCAAATTTCATTTGATGATAATGAGTATAAGGAAAATGAAAATTTAACAAAAGCACAGTTTTATGAATTGTTGGAAAAATGCGAGAACTTCCCAAAAACCTCACAGCCTACTCCATACGATTTTGAAGTGCTACTTGAAGAATTTATGGAAAATGGCGATGAATGTATAATTATTACCATATCATCAGCATTAAGCGGAACCTACCAAAACGCATTTTTAGTTAAGAACATGCTTGATTACGAAAATTGTTATGTGGTTGACAGCCTTAATGCAACGGCAGGACAAAGACTTTTAGTTGATTATGCTGTGAAGCTTCGCAACGAAGGCAAATCTGCAAAAGAGATTTTTGATGCATTGGAAATTGTTAAAACTAAAATCAAGTTGTATGCTTGCGTTGATACATTAGAGTACCTCCATAAAGGCGGTAGATTGTCA
>JAZTXM010000008.1:0-124054 GCA_045636425.1 Clostridia bacterium
CGAGCTTGTTTATTATACAACGTCAAGCAAGCTTTGTCAACACTTTTTTTAAACTTTTTTAAGTTTTTTTCGGTGCCTTTGTCAAAGTGCTTTTAACGCGACAACGTTGTATATGTTAACACCGTTTCGAGGAAATGTCAATACCTTTTTTCAAAAAACTTTAAAAAAATTTAAGCTTCCTATATATAATAGCTGTTGACATATTAAGTTTGTTATAATTCTGCCCATAAATATCCAAAAAATTCATTATGAAGAAAAAAATCTGCATCAACTGCTATGTGCGGAGATTTCTCCTTATAATATAGAAGCAAAACAACACACCCCGCCGCATCCATTAAAAATTTTTAAAAAAATCCTTGACAGTTATGTTTATTATGTTATAATTAGTATGTTACTTTATGCAGTACTTGCAAATGCAGGGCTGCGAGGGGAGGGTATAGAATGTCAGAGATCAGAGTTAAAGATAATGAATCTTTAGATAGCGCCCTGAGGAGATTTAAGCGCTCTTGTGCTAAGGCAGGCGTATTGTCCGAGGTTAGAAAAAGAGAGCATTATGAAAAACCCAGCGTAAAACGTAAAAAGAAGTCTGAAGCTGCAAGAAAAAGAAAATTTAAGTAATTGATTTCGACAAACCCACATACAATTGTATGTGGGTTATGTTTTGGGCACACAAATAAAGCAGTGCCCATATTTTCTTTTTGGAGGCAGTTTTATGTATATCCGAAGACTACTTGACGACGAGTATGAAGATGTAGTAAAATTAATCGTGCAGACGGTACACGCTGTTTGTGCCGATGATTATACAAAAGAAGAACTTGATGCCTGGGCACCTTCAAATTTCGATGTGCCTAAATTCCGCCAAAATCTCTCTGACTCCTTAAATTTAGTTGCTTTTGAAAAAGGGAAATTGGTAGGTTTTATAAGTCTGGAGCGAAACGGTTATATAAATCGGCTTTATACGCACAAGGATTTTTTACATAGAGGCATCGGGGCGGCTCTTTTCAAAAAAGCCGAAAGCTGGGCAATGGAAAACGGCATTTGCGAGCTGAGCCTTGATTCAAGCAAAACAGCAGAGGGCTTCTATCTTAAAATGGGCTTTAAAAAATCCGGCATCAGCACTCTTTCACGCGGCGGGGTTGTTCTTCGCAATACTGTTATGAAAAAGGTGATTAAAAATGGTGAAGTTAAATAACGATTGGGACCTAAGAATCGGTAAAGAATTTGAAAAGGAATACTACCTCAGGCTTCGCAGATTTTTAAAGGAGGAATATGCTTCCCACACGGTTTATCCCGACATGTATGAGCTTTTTTCCGCACTCAAGGCTACTCCCTACTCAAAGGTTAAGGTAGTAATCATCGGGCAGGACCCTTATCACGAGCCAGGCCAGGCACACGGCATGAGCTTCTCGGTGAAGCCGGGTATTCCCATTCCCCCGTCACTTCTTAATATGTATAAGGAAATAAAGGCAGAATTCGGGTATGAAATTCCTAAAACAGGTTATCTGATGCAGTGGGCCGAACAGGGAGTTTTGCTCTTAAATGCAGTTCTCACGGTACGCGAGGGCGAAGCAAACAGTCATCAGGGAAAAGGCTGGGAAGAGTTCACCGACGAAATCATCCGTCAGCTAAATCTGCGTTCCGAGCCTGTCGTTTTTCTCTTGTGGGGAAATAATGCACGCAAGAAAAAGGAACTGATTACAAATCCCCGTCACTATGTATTGGAGGCGGCACACCCCAGCCCCCTTTCTGCATCAAGAGGATTTATGGGCTGTGGTCACTTTAAAAAAGCAAATGAAATTCTTATCTCCAACCTTAAATCACCTATTGACTGGAGAATAAAAGACTGATAAAATAGAATTACTGACGGAAAAGTTTTTTCTAATCCGAAAGAAAGGAATGATATTATGTATAATCCGAAATCAATGATTGCAGAAGAATTTATCAGCGATGAGGAAATCCGTGCTACTTTAAAGTATGCGGAGGAAAACAAAAACAATGTGGAGCTTATCGACCAAATTTTAGATAAGGCAAGACCGCAGAAAAAGGATAACGGCACTTTCTGCCAAGGTCTTAACCATAGAGAGGCTTCGGTGCTTCTCGCCTGCGAAATTCCCGAAAAGGTACAGGAAATGTATAAACTGGCGGAGGAAATAAAGCAGGCTTTCTACGGCAACCGAATAGTAATGTTCGCACCGCTGTACCTTTCAAACTACTGTGTGAACGGCTGTGTATACTGCCCGTATCACTATCAAAATAAAACCATCTGCAGAAAGAAGCTTACACAGGAGGAAGTCAGAAAAGAGGTTATTGCGCTTCAGGACATGGGGCATAAACGCCTTGCAATTGAATCGGGTGAGGACCCCATAAATAACCCCATTGAATATATCCTCGAATGTATCGATACCATTTATTCCATTAAGCACAAAAACGGTGCAATAAGACGTGTAAATGTAAACATTGCGGCTACAACGGTGGAAAATTACAGAAAGCTCAAGGATGCGGGAATCGGAACATATATCCTGTTCCAGGAAACCTATCATAAGGAAAGCTACCTTAAGCTCCACCCCACAGGTCCAAAGCATGACTATGCTTACCATACAGAAGCTATGGACAGAGCCATGGAAGGCGGTATTGATGATGTGGGCTTGGGTGTTCTTTTCGGATTGGAGCTTTACAAATACGAATTTGCAGGGCTTCTGATGCACGCCGAGCATTTAGAGGCTGTTCACGGGGTAGGTCCCCACACAATCAGCGTACCGAGAATAAAGCGTGCGGACGATATTGACCCCGATGTTTTTGACAACGGCATTGATGATGATACTTTTGCAAAGATTTGTGCTCTTATAAGAATTTCCACCCCCTACACAGGAATGATTATTTCCACAAGAGAGAGCCAGTCGGTACGTGAAAAGGTGATTAAGCTTGGCGTATCGCAGATAAGCGGTGCTTCCAGAACTTCTGTGGGCGGATATACCGAGGAGGAGCGCCCCCATGACAGCGAGCAGTTTGATGTGTCCGACACAAGAACGCTGGACGAGGTTGTGAAATGGCTGATGGAGCTTGGGCATATCCCCTCATTCTGTACGGCGTGCTACCGTGAAGGCAGAACGGGAGACAGATTTATGTCCCTTTGCAAATCAGGGCAGATTCAGAATTGCTGTCATCCAAATGCACTGATGACGCTCAAGGAATTTTTGATGGATTATGCTTCCGAGGACACAAAGAAAATCGGCGAGGCATTGATTCAAGCGGAGCTTGAAAACATCCCTAAGGAAAAGGTAAAAGAAATTTGTAAGGAAAACCTTGAAAAAATTCAAAACGGAATAAGAGATTTCAGATTTTAACCCAAACACATAAAACAGCCCGGAACCGATTGGTTCCGGGCTGTTTTGGTTTTAATTAGTCATCTATTGAGTTATCAGTTGCTCTTTCAAAGATTGCTTCTACTTCCGCGGAGGGTTTCTTATCAAGAAGCGTAACAACAATTGCCGCTAAACCGCCGAGGATGAAGCCCGGGATAATTTCGTAAATGCCTGTAATTGCTGTAAGAGCAGCACCTCCCGATACGGGAAGCCACAGCCAAAGCATATCTACAAGTGCACCTACTACGATACCTGAAACAGCACCCTTGTATGTAAAGCGTTTCCAGAAAAGAGAAAGAAGAACTGCAGGACCGAATGCCGCACCGAAGATACCCCAAGCATTAGACACGAGATTCATAATAGCCTGTGCAGCCTCTCCCTCACTGCTTGCAATAAAGTACGCAACTACAGCAATTACCAAAACTATAATTCTGCTTACCCAAAGCATTTCACGATTGGAAGCATTTTTTCTGATAATGGGCTTATAAAGGTCGCTTGAGAAAGAAGATGCCGCAACAAGAAGCTGGGAATCCGCTGTAGACATGGACGCCGCAATGATTGCCGCCAAAAGCAGACCTGCTATAAATGAGGGGAAAACATCACGTGCAAGTTCTACAAAAATGAGTGACTGACTTCCGCTTGCAAGAAGCACCTCGGAAAGGTCAACACCATTTGAATATACGAACATTCTGCCAAGGTAACCGATAACAATCGTTGCCGCAAGGGAAAGCACTACCCAGATAATTGCAACGGTTGCACTCTTTTTAACCATTGAGGGTTTTTCAATAGCCATAAATCTTACTATGATATGAGGCATACCGAAATATCCAAGTCCCCAGCCGAGACCTGATGCTATATCCTGCCAGCTTGCATTAAAGAAATTAGCTACGAACTTAAACTCCTCACCGGAGGGTCCTTTGTAAACAGTTGACAGTGCTTCGGGCGCAAGCTCTCTTGTAAATCCTATAACAAGAGGAACAATGAGAATTGCCGCAAGCATCAAAAGTCCCTGGAAAAAGTCTGTCCAGCAAACTGCATTGAAGCCGCCGAGGAATGTATACACAACTACTATTGCCGCGAAAATCATCATAGCATCAGTTCTTGCAAGCTTGGGAATAAGAGTTGTGAAAACGTCCGCACCTGCAACGAAAGCGGAAGCAACATAAATTGTGAAGCATACAAGGAATACGACAGCACAAATAACGCTTACCGCATGGCTCTTTGACGCAAAGCGATTGGAAAGATACTGCGGAAGTGTTATGGAATCGCCTGCGGCACGGGAGAACTTACGAAGCCTTTTAGCAACTAAAATCCAGTTAGCCGCAGTACCGATTGCAAGACCGATACCAATCCACGCCTGACCGAAGCCGAAAGCCAGTATGCTTCCGGGAAGCCCCATAAGAAGCCACGCACTCATATCCGAAGCCTGGGCACTCATAGCCGTTACCCAAGGGCCCATTGCACGTCCGCCCAAGAAATAATCTTTTTCTGTAACATTTTTTGATTTTAAGAAAAAGTATGCACCTATGGCAAGCATTGCCACAAAGTATAATACAAAAGCAAAAATATCCATAACAGAAATCTCCTTCTTTGAAAAATTATCTTCATTCTACCACAAAAAGGAAGCTTTTTCAAGTTTTTTCTTTTATTATGTATTCGGCAAGGTCTTTATAAAGATAAAGTGAGCCGCAGATAAGGGTGATGGGATTTTCTTTTACCGCTGCCCTAAATGCCTCCCCTATGGTTTTAACCGGGCTTGCATCAAAACCAAATCCTTTGAATTTTTCCGCAAGAGCTTCGGGAAGTGCCGCGCGGGGATTATCCTTTACAGGAACGGTAAATATTTTCACGCGGGAGCAAAATCCGTTTTCCTTTAAATGTGAAAGAGAGGCATCTATATCCTTATCTGCCATTGCGGCATATATAATTGAGATCCTTTCCTCCGCAAAATACCTGTTTACGGCATTTACGAGTGCCTCGGTTCCGCTAAGGTTGTGTGCTCCGTCAAAAATAACGAGGGGTTTTTCGGAAAGCTTTTCAAATCTTCCGATGTTCCGAGCCTTATCAAGACCGATTCGTATGTATTCTTCTTCAATATCGAGAAGCTGAGCCGCCTTTACGGCAAGAGCGGCATTTTCCGTCTGATGAATTCCCGAAAGATTAATTTTGAGGTTTTTAATCTCACCCAAATCAAAAATTTCGCTCATTCCTTGGGGCGGATGATTGATACATTCCGACGCCAAAATAAATTCTGCTCCCTGCGCCCTTGCCGTTTGCTCCAGCACTGAAAGTGCCTCTTTCGGCTGATTGGGGGTAGTTATTACAGTAGTCCCATTTTTTATGATTCCTGCTTTTTCTGCGGCAATTTTTTCTATAGTGCCGCCGAGGTATTCGATGTGATCAATATCTATTTTTGTAATAATGGCAAGAAGCGGTGCATCTATAATATTTGTTGCATCTAATCTTCCGCCAAGACCTGTTTCAAGCACGACAATGTCACATTTTTCTTTAGCAAAGTAAATAAATGCCGCTGCCGTCCATATTTCAAACTGGGTGGGCATAGCACCTTTTTCCTGCTCCACTTCTTTGGCATATCCCTCAACCTGTGATAAAAGCAAGTCCATTTCTTCGGAAGAAATATTCCTGCCGTCAATGCTGATTCTTTCGCAAACATCAATCATATTGGGAGATATGAATTTTCCGCATTTAAGTCCGCTTTCACTTAAAATGCATTGGAGAAAAGCACAAGTTGAGCCTTTGCCGTTTGTGCCGGCTATGTGAACGAACTTTAAGTCTTTTTGGGGATTACCGCACTTCTCGCACAAAGCTCCGATGGATTCAAGCCCGAGGCGGCTTTTTGCCTGAAAGCTGTTGGCGTATGCTTTAAAATCACTCATTGGGCTTCACTCTCCGAAACAAATTTTTTAAGTCTGAAAACAAGCTTTTTTCCTCCGCACATTACAAGCATATGCAGGGCAAAAAGTATGATCATTGCAGGAAGCCTCATCCACACAGCACTGCGGAAGCTTGCATAAATCCCCATGGCGGTAAGAATTTCCGACATTATTGTAAAGCTTATCAGGAACTGCAAAAACGCACATATAAGGGCACGTATATAGTAGCCATGGTTATCCTTTACTTTAAAAAAGCATGCACCGAAAATAAATCCGCACACAAATTCCACTATGGTGATTAATGGATTAACGCCTATTCTTAGTGCCTCTATAAAGTCGGCGGTCGCCGCAACAATGCCCGAGGACAATGGTCCGTAAATCACGCCTACAATGAAAACAGTTATAAATTTCATCGGGACTTTAATGAGACTGCCCACCCTGAAGGTAGCAAAAACCCCAAGGATAACGGTTATAGCCGTCAAAAGCCCCAGTACGCACATTTTCTTTGTTGAAATTCTTTGTTTCAAAAAAATCAAAACCTTTCTGCAGCATGCTGCAGAAAGGTTCATAGAATCTTAGAGCAGCAACGGAATGCGAAACTGTTATCGCAAGACAATAGTCTATTCGTTACGAAGACAACTTCCCGTTCTTCATACACTGCAATTACCATAGCGGCAATCAACGCAACAGTTTCTACTTTGCTGTTAAATTACATTATTTATATTTCTCCAAATTCCAAATCTTATCGTTATACTCGTTAATTGTTCTGTCACTGGAGAAGAAGCCACTCATAGCTACATTGATGATAGCCTTCTTAAGCCATACATCCTCATTGCGATACTCCCTGTCAGCTATGCGGTGAATGTCACAATATGCTTCAAAGTCACGCACTACCATATAAACATCCGCTCTGCCGTGGTCACCAAAAATCAAGGTCTGATAAAGATCCTGGTACTTTTTGGGGTCACTGGGGCAGACAGTTCCGTCGATAAGCATATCAAGAACTCTGCGAATCTGAGAATTTGAAGTATAAATGTTCTGACTGGAATTTTCATTATACTGAAGCTCACGGTTAACCTCGGGGGTTTTCATACCGAAGATAAAGATGTTATCATCGCCCACGCACTCACGCATTTCCACGTTAGCACCATCAAGCGTGCCGATCGTAAGAGCACCATTTGCCATAAACTTCATGTTGCCCGTACCGCTTGCTTCCTTACCAGCCGTTGAAATCTGCTCACTGATTTCTGCCGCAGGGATAATTTTCTGTGCAAGGCTTACGCCGTAGTTTTCAATAAACACAACCTTAAGCCTTCCGTTTACCACGGGGTCATTATTAACAAGCTTTGCAACGTCGTTTATAAGCTTTATGATAAGCTTCGCACGAGCGTATCCGGGAGATGCCTTTGCTCCGAAAATAAAGGTGTGGGGATACATGTCAAAGGACTTATCCGTCTTAAGCTTATCATAGAGGTAAAGAATGTGAAGCACGTTAAGAAGCTGACGCTTGTATTCGTGCAATCTCTTTACCTGAACGTCAAATATACTATTGGGGTCAACATCAATTCCGTTATGCTCTTTAATATATTCGGCAAGCTCCTGCTTTTTCTTAAGCTTAACCGCCTTAAACTGCTGACGGAACTCAGCGTCGTCCGCATAGGGAAGAAGCTTTTCAAGCTCGGATACATCCTTCACCCAGCCCTTGCCGATTTTAGAGGTTATAAGCTCACTAAGCTCGGGATTTGCGAGTCTGAGCCAGCGGCGGTATGTGATACCGTTGGTAATTGAAACGAATTTGTCGGGAGTGAGATTATTATAATCACGGAAGACATCGTTTCGGAGAATATCCGTGTGAAGTCCCGACACGCCGTTTACCTTATGGCAGGTTGCAAGGCACATATTTGCCATGTTGATATAGTTATGAGCAATGATTGACATATAGTTGATTTTGCCCCAGTCGTCGCCGTAACGTGCGTGGAGGTCTGAAACGAGCCTGCGGTTCATCTCGTCAACAATCATGTAAATTCTGGGAAGAAGTCTCTGGAACATATCCATGGGCCACTTTTCAAGAGCCTCGGCAAGAATTGTATGATTTGTATACGCAAATACACGCTGTACAATATCCCATGCCTGTTCCCAGCCCATTCCTTCTTCATCCATAAGGACACGCATAAGCTCGGGAATTGCAATTGCGGGATGTGTATCGTTAATATGAATTGCAATAAATTCGGGAAGTCTGTCAAGATCCATCCCCTTGTGATGACGCTTAAATCTGGAAATTATCCACTGAATGGTACAGGACACAAAGAAATACTGCTGACGAAGACGAAGCGCCTTACCCTCCTGGTGATTATCTTCGGGATAAAGTACCTTACTTAAAACTTCGGCAAGTGCCTTTTCTTCCACTGCCCTTAAATAGTCACCGCCTGAAAAGCTTGACATATCAAGGTCACGCTCTGCCCTTGCAGACCAAAGACGGAGGGTATTTACAATCTTTGCATCATAGCCAACAACGGGAACATCATAGGGGATACCTACAACGTTGGTGGTATCGGCATAGTTTACTTTAAGACCGCTTTCGGTCATTTCGGTAGTTACATTTCCGCCGAAACGAACCGTCACCTTTTCTTCAGGTCTGGGAATTTCCCATACGCTTCCGTCATGAAGCCAGTTATCGGGGGTTTCAACCTGCTCACCGTCTACGATAAGCTGCTTGAAAAGACCGTACTCGTAACGGATTGAGCATCCGAAAGAGGGAAGCTCCAACGTTGCAAGAGAATCAAGGAAGCACGCGGCAAGTCTGCCCAAGCCTCCGTTACCAAGACCTGCATCACTTTCCATTGATGCCACTTCTTCAAGACTGCATCCCATGGATTTAAGAACCTTGTCATAGTCATTTGTAAGACCTATATTAAGAAGGTTGTTACCAAAAGAACGACCCATAAGAAATTCAAAGGAAAGGTAGAAAAGCTCCTTTTTCTGAGCTGTTCTCTGTTGGCGGCGATATGCTGTCCACTGCTGCATAATTCTGTCACGGACAGTAAGAGCAGCTGCTTTATAAATATGAGATTTTGTTGCATCCTCTAAAGTTCTGCCGTAGTGACGGTTAAGCTTTCCGAGGATTTCTTCTTTTATTTGCTGCTGATTCGCAGTAAGCTTTACTGTTGCCAATATATACAACTCCTTTAACAAGTTTTCAACAAAAATAAAATAGGTATAGGGTTATTTTTAACCCTATACCCTATATTATACTACAATCTGTTGTATACGTCAATGTATTCTTTTGCTGAATTTCGCCATGAAAAATCAGCTTTCATTGCTCTTTTTACCATAGATTGCCATGATTTCTTATTATTGTAGTATGTTGTCTTTGCGTAGTTCAGAATTCCAAGCATCTCATGTGCATTATAATTTGCGAAGCTGAAGCCCGTTCCCGTGTTTTCATATTCGTTATAAGGCTCCACACTGTCACGAAGCCCTCCCGTTTCACGAACGATGGGAAGCGTTCCGTAACGCATGGAAATCATCTGACTAAGTCCGCAGGGTTCAAAGAGCGACGGCATCAGGAATGCATCACAGCCTGCGTATATCTTATGGCTTACCGCATTGTCAAACATAATGAGAGATGCCAATGTTCCTTTATATTTCCATTCAAAGTGGCGGAGCATATTTTCATATTGTCCCTCGCCTGTTCCCAGCACTATCATCTGAACATCGCCGTTTTCAAATATGTTATCCATAACACATTCTACAAGGTCAAGTCCTTTTTGCCCCGTAAGCCTTGTTACCATGCCCACAAGGAATTTGTCGGGGTTTTCTTCAAGTCCAAACTGCTTCTGAAGTGCAAGCTTGTTTGCCTTTTTCTTTGAAACAACATTTCGGGCATCGTAATTATGCTCGATGAATGTGTCCTTTGCACTGTTCCATTCGTCATAATTAATGCCGTTTATTATACCTGTTACGCTGGCACTCCTTGCGGAAAGAAGCCCATTGAGGTTTTCTCCGAAATAGTCCGTCATAATTTCTCTGGAATAAGTCTTGCTTACAGTCGTGATAAAGTCGGCATACACCAATCCGCCTTTAAGAAAGCTTGCATCCTTATAAAATTCCAGCTTGTCATCTGTGAAATAGCTATCGGGAAGCTCGCACACATCGGCAATTGTCTTTTTATCGTATACGCCCTGAAATTTGAGGTTGTGAATCGTCATAACGGTTTTAATTCTGTTATAACGCTCATCACAGTTATAGTGGGCACGAAGAAGCACGGGAATCATACCTGTCTGCCAGTCGTTGCAATGAATAACCTCGGGCCAATAATCTATCACCTGCAAAAGGGCAAGCACGGCTTTGTCAAAGAACGCAAAGCGTTCTATATCCTCTGCCATTTCTCCATAGATAGTGTCAGAGCCGAAATAGAATTCATTATCCACAAAATAGTAGATAACCTCCCCTATTTTAAGCTCAAACACTCCGCAGTACTGACTGCGCCAGCCCATTTTTATATAAATGTTGCTGATATATCGCATTTCATCCTTGTATTTCTGAGCAATCTTCCCATACTTGGGGAGAATTACCCTTGCCTCGCACCCCTGGGCACAAAGCTCAGCCGGAAGTGCCCCTACAACGTCGGCAAGACCGCCCGTTTTAACAAATGGAACACATTCACTTGTGGCAAATAAAACCTTCATATGTTTTGTCCTTTCTTATAAAAGCGTTCTCTTGGGAAGAATAACGGGATAATTGGGCTGACCAACGAGCCTCTTGGAAGCACGGAGAGTACATTCCTTATCAATAATTGTATTTTCAATATCGCAGTTTTCCTCAATAACGCTGTTTTGCATAACGATACTGTTTTTCACTACAGCACCCTTTGCAATATGAACTCCTCTGAATATAATGCTGTTTTCCACCGTTCCCTCAATTACACAACCGTCAGCAATAAGAGAATCGGAAATTTGTGCCGTTTCTTTATACTGAGTGGGAACCTGGTCCTTAACTTTTGTATAAATGCGGTTTCGAGATCCGAAAATTTCTTTACGAACATCGGCATCAAGCATTTTCATATTCACTTCATAGTAGGAACGCACACTGTCTACAGCACCCACAAAGCCCTTATACTCGTAGCCGAAAACATTAAGTGTTTTTACGGCGTTACGAAGAAGGTCGCGGACAAAGTCGTGACTTCCTCTTGCATAAGCATCCTCGATAAGTTCAATAAGCTTAAGCCTTTCGATAATGAACATTCCCATGCCCTGAAGTGTGGTTTTGGGGAAATGAGGCTCTGTTTCCATACCTATTACCCTGCCGTCCTCATTAACCTCATAGACTGTACTGCGGCTGAGCTGTTCATCCTTTTCTTTTTTGTCATGATATATAACGGTTATGTCTGCACCTTTTTCGATATGCTGTCTGAGTGCCGCATCAAAGGTCATATTGCAGACAGTTCTTCCCGATGCCAAAAGCACATACTGCTGACGGCTTCTGCGAAGAAATGTAAGGACGCCGTAAAGCTGGTCAACGCTTCCTGCACTTATATCACTTACACCGCCTCTTACATAGGGAGGAAGCATAAAAAGTCCGTATATTTTTCTGTTAAGATCCCACGGCGCACCGCTTCCCAAGTGGTCCATAAGTGAGGAATAGTTAATGCTGGTTGCAACACCCACATTTATAATCCCCGAATTCACCATATTTGAAAGAATAAAATCAACAAGTCTGTATCTTCCGCCGAAAGGGAGTGCAGGAACTGACCTTAAATCAGTAAGCTCGTTAAGCCGAAGCTCACTGTTATCCGCCATAACGATACCCATCATATCTTTCATCTTAGTTCTCCCCTTTCTTTCCTGATTCAACTACCATGGAATTTACACCGATTTTTTCATTGTCGGAAACTGTGACTCCGCCGCCGATAAGTGAAATTCCTCCCGTACAATAAGGACTGCTGTACTCGCTTGCGTCGGCAGATTCGTCACCGATTACGGCACCCTTACCAATAACTGCCTCCTCGCCTATTACCGCCTTTTTAACAATAGCTCCTTCACGGATAATACTTCCGGGGAACACAATGGAATCCTCTACCACTGCACCCTTTTCCACCGTTACACCCTCAAAGAGGATACTGTGCTTTACACTGCCCATAACATTACATCCTTCGGTAACGCAGCAGTTATTAACCGATGCACCTTTAGCAATGTAATGGGGAGGCTTAACGGGGTTTCTGGAATATATTTTCCAGTTGTTATCATGGAGGTCAAATGCGGGGGGGTCTGCAAGAATATCCATATTTGCCTCCCAAAGGCTTTGAACGGTACCTACATCCTTCCAGTAGCCGTCAAATGCATAGGCACACATATTCTCCCCGTTACAGAGCATTGTGGGGATAATATTTTTACCAAAGTCGTTGGAGCTGCCGGGGTCTTTTTCATCGCTTTGGAGATACTTTTTAAGGACCTCCCAAGTAAACACATAAACACCCATGGAGGCAAGATTACTCTTTGGCTCCGCAGGTTTTTCCGCAAACTCAACAATTTTTCCGTTTTCATCTGCCGTCATAATTCCAAATCTGCTTGCTTCTTCCCAGGGAACTTCAATAACGGCAATGGTTGCATCGGCATTCTTCTCCTTGTGATAGTCAACCATTTTGGAGTAGTCCATTTTATAAATATGGTCACCTGAAAGAATTACTACATATTCAGGATTAAATTTATCCACAAATTCGATATTCTGATAAATAGCGTTTGCAGTACCCTTGTACCACTCACCTTTTTCGGCACTCTGGTAAGGGGGAAGCACGTATACACCGCCCGAATTTCTGTTAAGGTCCCAGGGATGTCCGCTACCTATATAAGTATTGAGTTCAAGGGGCTGATACTGCGTAAGCACGCCTACCGTATATATCCCTGAATGAATACAGTTACTTAAAGTAAAGTCTATAATTCTGTACTTTCCTCCAAAGGGTACAGCAGGCTTTGCAACTGATTTTGTGAGCACGCCAAGTCGGCTTCCTTGTCCGCCGGCAAGTATCATTGCTAAACACTCGGCTTTTTTCATTAAAAATCCTTCCTCTCTTTTAGGTTACTAACTTTATTTTTTTGTACGGGTTCTCTTTAAGTACAATGCACTCATGGGAGGTATATCCACCTCAATGCTGTAGGGCATTGTATTTTGGGCTTTCTTTTTAGCCGAAGCTGGTTTGATTTTCTGACCGCTTCCGCCAAACTTAGTGCCGGCACTTGAAAGCACCTCGGCATATGTTCCCTGTCTCGGCACACCGACAACATAGTTTTTATATTCAACGGGAGTAAAGTTACAAACCACGATCACCTCATCGGTTTTCTTTCTTCCCCGCCTTACGAATGAAACCACACTTCTGTCACGGTCATCTGCATTTATCCACTCGAAGCCGTCCCAACTGTCCTCTATTTCCCAGAAGGGCTTGTTCTCAATATAAAAGCGGTTAAGTTCCTTCATGAACTCATGGTACTCTCTATGCTTTTCCATATCAAGCAGATTCCATTCAAGCTGTTCATAATAGCGCCATTCTATAAACTGTGCTATCTCACCGCCCATAAACAAAAGCTTTTTACCCGGATGTGCCATCTTAAACATCATGAATGCACGCAGGGAATCAAACTTCTGCCCGTAAAGCCCTGACATTTTTTGTATAAGCGAACCTTTTCCGTGTACAACCTCATCGTGTGACAGAGGAAGTATATAATTTTCGGAAAAGGCGTACATCATGGAAAATGTCAGAAGATTGTGATTATCACGCCTGAAATAGGGATCCATGCTCATATAGCGGAGCATGTCATTCATCCAGCCCATATTCCACTTGAAATTAAAGCCCAGCCCGCCGTCACACACAGGCTTGGTCACTTTCGGCCACGCAGTCGATTCCTCGGCAATCATAAGGATATTGGGATAGTGCTCAAAAGCAAGCACATTAAGCCTTTGTAAAAACTCAATTGCCTCTAAGTTTTCCTTACCACCGTATTTATTGGGCATGTACTCCTGCCTGCCGTAATCAAGATAGAGCATACTTGAAACAGCATCTACCCGAAGGCCGTCAATATGGAACATATCAAGCCAGTAAAACGCACTTGAAAGAAGAAATGAAATAACTTCCTGCCTTCCGTAGTCAAACACCAGTGTTCCCCATTCTTTATGCTCTCCCTTAAGGGGATTGGGGTATTCGTATACAGGCGTTCCGTCAAATCTTGCAAGCCCATGAGCATCTCGGGGGAAGTGTGCAGGAACCCAGTCCATAATTACACTTATGCCGTTCTCATGGCATTTATTCACAAAATACATAAATTCCTTGGGGGTACCATAACGTGAGGTAGAGGCAAAATAGCCTGTCACCTGATAGCCCCAGCTTCCGTCAAAAGGAAATTCCGTAAGAGGCATAAGCTCCACATGAGTATAGCTCATTTCCTTAAGATAACTGCAAAGCTCATCTGCCGCCTCGGTATAATTTTTTAGTGAACCGTCAGGCTTGGTACGCCAGCTTCCCAGATGCATTTCATAAATCAGCATGGGCTTGGAATAAGGAGAGGTTGCCGCTCTTTTCTTCATCCAACCCTCATCAGTCCATTTAAAACCTGAAATATCATATATGACAGATGCCGTTTCGGGCGGTAGCTGTGCAAGACGGGCATAGGGGTCTGCTTTGTACACAGCCGAGCCGTCTTTTGTTTCTATATAAAATTTATAGCACTGCCCCTCTTTCACATTTTTAACAAAGCAGTGCCACACACCCGAACTTCCCTGCGGATTCATAGGATGCATGGTAGTATCCCATCCGTTGAAATCGCCCACAACGCTTACGCTTTTTGCATTAGGTGCCCACACGGCAAAGCTATATCCACGCTCGCCGTAAATTTCCGACGGAATTGCTCCCATGAATTCATAAGCTCTGAAATTCGTTCCGCTATTAAACTGAGCAAGCTGAGAGGTAGATATAAATGGATTTTCGCTCTTACCCGTGTCTTTTTTCCTGATTGTCATTAATACGCCTCCGCTTGATATTTTTTCTCTTTTTATTATTCTACCAAATATATTTCCATTAGTCAAACGATTTTAGGGAAATTTAACCAAAAAAAGCGAGAATTTCAACTGTGTTTTTAGGCAATTTTATACAAATTAGGCTGTTTTTCGCAAAAAAACCGCTGCAAACTCTTTTTACAGCGGTTTTTCATCACATATTTTACTCGTAATCTACTACATCTATCCAGCTATGGAGAAGTTCTTTTTCGGATTCAACGCCCTTTGTAAGCTGTGAAGCCGCAACAATTGGCATCCATTTCTGAACATACTGCTTTGCAGTATCGGTTTTGGCACAGAAAAGCTGAAGATACTTTTGTGCTGCCTCTTTTTTGCCCTCAAGGGTAAAGAGGAGGTATACCCTTGCCGCATCTGCCGCACCGTTACCACGGGTTACGTGTGCCCAGTCGATAATGTATGCTTCATCATTTTCCGTGATGATTATATTGGAGGGGTGGAAATCCCCGTGGCACACCTTATTATGCTTGGGAGTTGCATCAAGGCGTGTATGAAGCTCATAGCGGATTGTGGCATTAATATCCGCAGAGGAGATTTTGGAATGCATCTTATCTCTGAGCTTGTTAAGGTGAGTAACCTTATGAGAAAGCACTTCTGTCTGAATATCCACCAGTCTTTCAATATATTCATCCATTTTTTCGGGATTTTCGCACATAAGCTCTTCGAGAGTTTTTCCCTCTATATACTCGGTCACGATTGCCCACTTTCCGTCAATTTTCTTTACCTCGTGAAGCTTGGGAACTTTAAGCCCTGTTTCTTCAACGCGAGCCTGATTAAGTGCTTCGTTAAGGACGTTGGCTTTTGAATAATTTTCATTAAAAACTTTAACGGTAAAGTCACCGTCACGATATATGATTTTATCGGGTCTTTCAAATATAACTTTCATTACTGAGCACCTCCGTAATATGCATTAAGATACATCTCCCTGATTTCGCTCATAAGGGGGTAGCGGGGATTTGCACCTGTACACTGGTCATCAAATGCCTGTTCGGTCATTTCATCAAGATTTTCAAGGAAGTTCTTTTCATCAATGCCGTAATCACGAATAGAATTCTTTATGCCAACCTTTTCCTTAAGCTCACGGATAAGGTTGATAAGTCCCTGGAATTTATCTTCGTCCGTCTTACCCTTTACTCCCAGATGCTCTGCCACCTGTGCGTACCGAGCAAGAGTATGAGGATGGTCGTACTGCGAGAAGGTACCCATCTTAACAGGAGTTTCGGAGGCATTGAAACGGAGAACTTCTTCAATCATAAGGGCATTTGCTACGCCGTGAGGAAGATGGTGGAATGCACCTAACTTATGTGCCATAGAGTGGCACACACCGAGGAATGCATTTGCGAATGCCATACCCGCCATTGTAGCGGCATTAGCCATTTTTTCACGTGCTTCCACGTCTGTCTGACCATTTTCATATGCACGGGGAAGATATTCAAATACTGTTTTAAGTGAGCCTAATGCGAGGGAATCCGTGTAATCCGTTGCAAGCATTGATGCATATGCTTCAAGGGCATGTGTTACTGCATCAATACCGCTTGCTGCAGTGAGTCCCTTGGGAGCTGACATATGGAAATCCGTATCAATAATTGCCATGTTGGGAAGAAGCTCGTAGTCTGCAAGAGGATATTTAACACCTGTCTGCTCGTCTGTAATAACAGCGAAGGGAGTTACCTCACTGCCTGTACCTGCCGATGTGGGAATTGCTATAAAGTATGCCTTCTCACCCATTTTGGGGAATGTGTATACTCTCTTTCTGATGTCGATAAAACGCATTGCCATATCCATGAAATCTGCTTCGGGATGCTCGTACATTACCCACATGATTTTAGCCGCATCCATTGCAGAGCCGCCGCCGAGAGCAATGATTGTATCGGGCTTGAATGCAGCCATCTGTGCCGCACCGTTCTTAGCGTTAAGAAGTGTGGGATCGGGCTGAACATCAAAGAATGTGGTATGAGCTATACCCATTTCGTCAAGCTTATCTGTGATTGCCTTTGTATATCCGTTTTCATAGAGGAATGTATCCGTTACAATGAAGGCCTTCTTTTTGCCCATAACTGTTTTAAGCTCATCAAGAGCAACAGGAAGGCAGCCTTTCTTGATATATATTTTTTCAGGCGCTCTGAACCAAAGCATATTTTCCCTTCTTTCTGCAACTGTTTTAATGTTCAGAAGGTGTTTAACACCAACGTTTTCGGAAACCGAGTTGCCGCCCCACGAACCGCAACCCAAGGTAAGTGAGGGAGCAAGCTTGAAGTTATAAAGGTCTCCGATACCGCCATGTGATGAGGGAGTATTTACAAGAATACGGCATGCTTTCATACGGAGAGAAAATTCCTGAATAAGGTCTCTTTTTGTTACCGCATCCGCGTAAAGAGAAGCAGTATGACCAAATCCTCCGTCCTCTACAAGCTTTTCAGCCTTATTAAGTGCATCGGCAAAATCCTCTGCCTTATACATTGCAAGAACCGGCGAAAGCTTCTCATGGGCAAATTCCTCGGAAAGCTCTACGCTTTCAACCTCACCGATAAGGATTTTTGTATCTTCGGGAACTTCTACACCTGCAAGGGAAGCGATTGTATGTGCTTTCTGACCTACAATCTTTGCATTGAGTGCACCGTTTATAATAATTGTCTTTCTTACCTTTTCGATTTCGTCATCCTTCAGGAAATAGCATCCACGGTCAGCAAATTCCTTCTTTACTTTGTCATAAATGCTCTTTTCTACGATAACGCTTTGCTCGGAGGCACAAATCATACCGTTGTCAAAGGTTTTTGAATGAATAATTGAGTTTACCGCCATAAGAAGGTCGGCACTTTCGTCGATGATTGCAGGGGTATTACCTGCACCAACACCGAGAGCGGGCTTACCGCTGGAATATGCCGCTTTTACCATGCCCGGTCCGCCTGTAGCAAGGATAATGTCGGCTTCTTTCATAACTGTATTTGTCATATCGAGGCTCGGAACATCAATCCAGCTTATGATTCCCTCGGGGGCACCTGCTTTTACTGCCGCATCAAGTACAATTTTTGCAGCGGCAATGGTGCTGTTCTTCGCCCTTGGATGGGGGCTGATAACAATTGCGTTTCTTGTCTTAAGTGCAATAAGGCATTTGAAAATCGCGGTGGAGGTGGGGTTTGTGGTAGGAATAACCGCCGCAATTACGCCGATAGGCTCGGCAATTTTTGTAATGCCGTACGCCTTATCCTCCTCGATAATACCGCAGGTCTTTGTGTCCTTGTAGGCATTATAGATATATTCCGCCGCATAGTGGTTTTTGATAACCTTATCCTCAACAACGCCCATTCCCGTTTCCTCTACAGCCATTTTGGCAAGAGAGATACGCTCTCTGTTTGCCGCTGTGGCTGCCGCAAGGAAAATTTTATCAACCTGCTCCTGGGTAAAGGAGGCAAAGGTTTTCTGAATGTTGCGAATGTTTATAAGCTGAGCTTCGAGCTTTTCTACGCTGTCAATTATAACTTTTTCTTTGCTCATTGTAATAATTCCTTTCTGTAATAGTTTAATATGTTATGGAATCATTATAACGGCAGTTCTTCAGTTTGTGAAGATGCTTTTTTTATATATCGTTATTCATATATCGATATAGCATTACCAATTTTTGTTTCTTTTGAAAAAAGGGGATAGGAAAAAGCTTCAGAACGGACAAACTGAATCCCGAAGGGACTTGCCCGAAGGCGTACGTGGGTACGTCGAGAGGTGAAGTTTGTTCGTAGCAAAAAGGCTTCAAAACGAAGAAAAACCGTATTTATACGGTTTTTCAACAATAATATTAGAGTCTTTAATTCTTATAATATTTTTATTTTGTATTTTAGTTGCCTTTTTGCGGTCTGGAGTTTTTTACATCCCCTTTATAATGTAGCTATTACATCTTTAAGTGTTTCTATAAAGAGCCTGTCAGTATCACTTTTTTTATAATCCTTCCTGTAGAAAAGCACATCACGATACTTGCTGTCCTCGCTTTTAAGGGGAATAATTGAAAATTTACTTTCATCATAATATCTTTTGGGGGGAGGAGTTATTCGTGCATATGCACATTCATCGCCCAGAAGCACGCTTTTCATTCCCTCTCTCTCATAGACAAAAATGTGATGCATATTATGGGATTCACGAGCCGTCTTAACACTGCGTGCAGACCGTCCGTAATGCATAATATTGTCCCCGAAAAGGATCTGTGTCATACCCTCAAGATGGCTTTCCTCCACCAAAGGAAGCTCTGCCAGTTTGCTTTTTGCCGATACGGCAACAAGCTCGTCATATTCCCAGAGAGTTTCATACTGAAGTTCTCTTTCCTCCAACATTTGCGTAAAATATTGCTCATAAGCGACATTATATTTTATAATGCCTAAGTTGTTCTCACCCGTGGCAACATTCTTTATTGCACGCATGGTATTGGTTTCCCGGAAGGTTATTTTCTCCTTTGATTCGTTTTTTATTTTTTGAAGAAAAAGAGAAAACGCGTCCGTAATATACTCACAGCGTGCCGATGCCACATCAAGAGTCACCATCTCACTTTTCTTAGGGTTATAGGTGGTTTCCAGGCGCTCTAACTGTGCTATGATGCCCTTTGCATCCATAATAAATTCTGCACCTACGGTTGTAGGAACCACGCCTTTTGAGCTTCTTTTAAAAATGGAGATTCCCACCGATTCTTCAAGCTCACGTATAGCCTTTGAAAGCTGCGGCTGATTCATATACAGATTTTCCGCAGCCTTTGATATTGACCCTGTTTTTTCCACCTCAATAATGTACTTAAGATGTAATGTATTCATTTATTTTTCCCCTAACATTTTCTGTCTGAGATGATTTGAAAGGAGCGCCAGTGACGATGCCATATTTTCATTCTGTACCAGAATGTTGGCAGGTGCTTTGATATGAGTGGGTGCAAAATTCCATATTGCCATAATGCCGCTTTCAACAAGCATGTCACACACCCTCTGTGCTGAATCCACAGGTACTGTAATTATACCGATTTTTATATCATATTTTTCGCAGATTGCCTTAATTTGGGAAAGATCATATACCCTTTCGTTATCAATCAGCTCAGGGCGGGTGTCAAATGCCGCTACGATGTTTATACCATAGTTATCAAAGCCGCGGTAGCTCATCAGCGCCATTCCCAAATTTCCCGCACCTATAAGTATTGCGTCGTTTCCACTGCCGTATCCCAAAAAGTCTGAAATCCCGTTTATAAGATCACGTACCGCAAAGCCTTTCTTGGGTATTCCCGAGCTTTTGCAAACTGCCGCCAAATCCTTTCTCACCTGCACATCATTAAGGTCAAGTGCCTGTGCCACGGCAGCAGATGATACGTATTCCGTTTCCGTTTTTTCCAATGTCCTGAGATACGACATATATACAGGCAGTCTCTTGAGTGCCTGTCTGGAAAGATTTTTCTTGTTCATACATTTCCCTCATATTCAGTTAGCAGAACAGACTCCCTATCTCCCTATTCTGCCTTATTTTAAAAAGGGGATGTAAAAACATCCCCAATAAATTATGCCTTGTTTACGCTTCCGAAAAGTTCCATTTTTTCCTTAACGGTTTCCTTGATTGCTTCCACGCCGGGAGCGAGAAGCTTTCTGGGGTCAAAGCCCTTACCTTCAAGGTCCTTACCTGCTTCCACGTACTTTCTTACAGCTGCTGCAAAAGAAAGCTGACACTCTGTATTTACGTTGATTTTTGCAACGCCGAGGCTGATTGCGGTTTTAATCATATCAGCGGGGATTCCCGTACCACCGTGAAGAACAAGGGGGATTCCGCCTGTTGCATCATTGATTTTTCCGAGAGCGTCAAAGTCAAGACCCTTCCAGTTTTCGGGATATTTACCGTGAATATTTCCGATACCTGCTGCAAGCATTGTAACACCAAGGTCTGCAATTGTCTTACATTCTGCGGGGTCGGCAATGTCACCTGCGCCTACAACACCGTCTTCTTCACCGCCGATTGCACCTACTTCAGCTTCAAGGCTGAGGCCTTTTTCTGCACAAATCTTTACAAGCTCGGTTGTCTTTGCAACGTTTTCATCAATGGGATAATGGCTTCCGTCAAACATAACTGATGAGAAGCCTGCTTCGATACACTTCATAGCACCCTCGTAACTGCCATGGTCAAGGTGAAGTGCTACGGGAACTGTAATTCCGAGACCCTCAATCATACCTTCAACCATACCTACGATGGTTTTATAACCTGCCATATACTTACCTGCACCCTCGCTTACACCCAATATAACGGGTGAATTAAGCTCCTGCGCAGTAAGAAGAATAGCCTTTGTCCATTCAAGATTGTTAATGTTGAACTGACCTACCGCGTAATGACCCGCACGAGCCTTTTCCAACATTTCTTTTGCTGATACCAACATAATCCACAAAACCTTTCTGCCCACAAGAAGTTTTATTATCGTACACATATCTTATCGTGGGCCGATAAGACACAATTTCTTTTATGAGAGCTTGCTCTGCATATATATACATATTATCGCATATTTTTTGAAATAAATCAATATATATTCTATGAAAAGAGGTGATTTTTTTGAAAAAAACTTCTATAATTTCCATAAATTTAAAATTTCTCCGCATACCGATTGCGTTATCTTTATTCGCCGCCACTGTAGTTACAAGTTCTTCACTGATTAAGGATGTGCCGCAAATAAGCCTTAATAAGAATTTAGTGAATTTTTTTCTTGATTCACAGCTTCTTCACAATCATGCCGAGGCTAAATACACGAGTGTTTTTTCACTTCTTCATACCGAAAAAACAGCTTCGCCCCAAAGTCCTCCCCCAAAAAACCGCCAAGTCAAAGCCGAAAGCACAATAGAGCACACAGCCACTACAAAAGACACGGTAGCAAAAGAAATGCCTGATGTTAAGTTTTCCAATAGCACACGCATAAATTTGGATGCAGAAAAATACGGCTCGGCAGAGCTTTCCTTTCTGAAAAAGGATTTTTCTGTTCTCATAGTCCACACACATACCACGGAGAGCTATACCCCGTCAGAAAAATTCCCCTATTCTCCCACTGATACGGACAGGACTACAGACAAAAGCTTTAACATGGTAAAGGTAGGAAAAGAAATTGAAAAAACGCTTAAAAGCCATGGGATTAAAGTTTATCACGATACTACAATTAATGATTACCCCAGCTACAACGGCAGTTATAACAAAAGCGCTACAAACGTTTCCAATTATATAAAAAATGACCCCTCCATAAAAATCGTGCTGGATGTACACCGTGATGCCATTGAAAGCAAGGGTGGCGGCAAAGTGAAATATACCGCTAAAATAAATTCCGAGGATGCGGCAAAAATAATGCTCGTGGTAGGAAGTAACCAAAGCGGACTTGAACATAAAAACTGGGAAGAAAACATGTCCTTTGCGTATAAGCTCCAACAGCATATTACCTCAACATATCCCGATTTAATGAGGCCGATAAATTTCAGAAGCCAGAGATTCAACCAACAGCTCGCTCCTGCTGCAATAATCGTGGAGGTGGGAACAAACGGAAACACCATGGATGAAGCACTCTTGGGTGCAAGATATTTTGCCGAGGGGCTGGCTGATTTTGTAAAATAAAAGAAGAAAAATCGTATAAAATACGATTTTTCTTCTTTTTTAAGCCTTTTTGCAATCTGGACTTTTTTACATTTCCTTACTCGTGGTGTCCGTGACAGTGTGCACAGTTTCCGCTGCACTCCACTTTCTTTTCGATTCCACTCTTGTCGTAGTAATCCTGAATAGCCGCCTTAATAGCTTCTTCCGCAAGAACGCTGCAATGAATCTTTGCAGGCGGAAGTCCTTCAAGTGCCTCCACAACCGCTTTATTGGTAAGCCCGAGAGCTTCCTCAATGGTTTTTCCCTTTACAAGCTCGGTTGCCATAGAGCTGGTTGCTACAGCGGCACCGCATCCGAAAGTCTTGAAGCTGACATCTTTTACAATATCATCCTCAATCTTCATATAAATTTTCATTATATCTCCGCACTTTGCATTACCAACCGTTCCTACAGCGTTGGCATCCTTAAGCTCCCCTACGTTTCTGGGGTTGGAGAAATGATCCATTACTTTTTCACTGTACATTTATTTCAATCCTTTCATTCCACACCTTCATAAAGAGGAGACATATCGCGAAGTCGCTGTACGATAGGTCCTACCGCTTTAATAAAGGAATCAATTTCTTCTTCCGTAGTAAACTCCGAAAGAGAGGCACGCATAGATCCGTGTGCAATCTCATGAGGAAGCCCGATTCCCAAAAGCACATGGGACGGATCCAGAGAGCCTGATGTACACGCACTGCCGCTGGAAACAACGTACCCCATCATGTCAAGGCTGAGGAGCAGACTTTCACCCTCAATATAACGGAAGCAAAAGCTTGTATTATTGGGTAATCTTTTTGTTCTGTGTCCGTTAAGGCGGGTATAGGGAACACTTTCCAAAATCCCGTCTATAAGTTTATCTCTGAGCTTCATAATCTTTTCTGTCTTTTCCTGCATATTCTCACAGGCTTCTGAAAGTGCCTGTGCCATGCCCACAATACCTGCCACGTTTTCAGTTGTGGCACGCCGTCCAAGCTCCTGTGCACCGCCGTGAAGAAGATTATCAATCTTCACGCCTTTTCTGATATAAAGAACACCCACGCCCTTAGGCCCGTGGAATTTATGTGCCGACATGGAAAGCAAATCAATATTCATTTCCTTTACGTCAATGGGAACAGCACCTGCTGCCTGTACGGCATCGGTATGGAAATATACTCCCTTTTCGCGGCAAATTTCGCCTATTTCCTTAATGGGATTAATTGTTCCTATTTCATTATTTGCAAACATGACGGAAACAAGCACCGTTTCGTCGGTAATTGCATTTTTAATATCTTCGGGGCTTACCATACCAAACTCATCTACGGGAACATAGGTTACTTTAAAACCCTGTTTTTCCAAGAATTCACAGGTGTGAAGCACTGCATGATGCTCCACCGTGGTTGTAATAATATGATTTCCCTTATCTCTATTTTTAAGGGCTATACCCTTTATCGCCCAGTTATCCGCTTCACTTCCGCCACTTGTGAAGAAAACTTCCTTTGTGTCTGCACCGATACACTTTGCTATACGCTCCCTGGCTTCTGAAAGTGCCTTTCTGGCAGCTTGTCCGGGAGTTGTGTACGTTGAGGACGCATTTCCGAAAGTTTCCGTAAAATACGGAAGCATAGCTGATATTACGCTGTCTTTCACTTTGGTTGTGGCAGCATTATCCAAATATATCATAAATTTCGCTTCCTCTCTTTGGTCATCGCATTACAGTATATTACTATTTCCGCTAAAAAGCAAGTATGTTTTATTATTTTTATTATTATTTACCTTTTTTTACCGCTTTAATATGACCTTACAGTCGTAATTAATTTGCCAAGCACTTTAAATTTCTCATTATCTGCATTAAGTTCTATGTCAGGATAAAGTCCGCTTGTGTTTTCCGCCTTGAGCAAAATCGTGTTTCCCTTCTTGAAATATCTTCTGACAACTCCTTCTTCACTACTGTACACTGCCAAAACCATATCTCCGTTTTTAACCACGGCATCCTGCCTTACTATAACGCTGTCACCGGGACAAATATGGGCATCGATCATGGCATTATCGTGAATCTTCACGCCCATATATTCGTTTCCGTCGTACCTGTCCCCGTCAATAAATATGGTTTCCACTATTTTGGCGGTTTCAAGAAAAGGCTTATCTCCGCTTACCGCAGATACTACGTGAACCATTCTCCCCTTTTCACCTACACAAAATGAGATGCAGTTCATAAGCTCAAAGGGAGAAACACCGAAAACCTCCGACAGCTTTTCCACGATGGCTGCAGGAGGCGATGTCAGATATCCGCTTTCTATATTTTTCACAGTTGTAACACCTGTGCCGATTCTTTGGGCAAGCTGCTTTTGCGATAACCCCGATGAAACTCTGAGTCTTGTTATATGAGCACTGATGATATTCATTTGAGTACTCCTTCGCTTTTTATGAAATTAAATCTACAATCAGCATTATAACATAAAAAGCGGCTTTGTTCAAGAGGGAATACTTCAATAAATATTTCATTCATACAGGGCAATATTTATTGCATCGGCAATTATATCAGAGGCCTGCTGAGAAATAATATCCACATCGTTGGGAGTAACAACCATGCTCTCCCCTCTCTTGGTGAGGATATTTTGCGCAAGCTCCTGCCCGTTTGTTTTTTGTCCGTTTTTTGGCAGTGTTTCAATAATATCCATTGCCAGCGTTAATACATCTGCAACCATGGGCACGCCTATAGCAATTACGGGGACTCCGAGGGTTTCTTCATTTAATGCTCTGCGGTGATTTCCCACTCCGCTTCCCGGAGTTATTCCCGTATCGCTTATTTGAAGCGTAGTGCCGAGGCGGCTTAGATTTCTTGCGGCGAGAGCATCAATTGCTATTATAAGCTGCGGCTTTACAAACTCTATGACTCCCTTTACTATTTCGCTTGTTTCGATACCTGTTATTCCCAAAACTCCCGGAGCAATGGCACTAACAGGACGGAGGGACAGATTAAATTCGTTATCTGTGGCTTTTGAAATATGACGTGTGACGGTAAGCTTTCCCACTGACTTAGGTCCTATTGAATCGGGGGTAATGTCACGATTTCCAAGTCCTACCACTAAAACGGAAGCGTCGGAGGATACCTTTATAAGTTTTTTTAATTCTGCTGAAACCGCATTAATAGCCCTGTCACAGATTTCGTCATCGGGAAGTGACAAATCCTTGATTTCTACAGTTACATAATTCCCTATGGGCTTTCCTATTTTTTCTGCGGCATCCTCATCCTTTATTTTTACGTGAGTAACACTGATTCCGTCACTGTCGTGGCGGAGACTTTCAATCCCTGCAATTTCCCCCGCAAACATTTCCCGTCTTTCCAATGCAAGGTCACTTCTGAAATTCATTGACGTTCCCCTCTTTTCTTCTCTTTTTCTTCTTTTAAAAGCTCTCCTGTAACAATATCGGAATATGCTCTGTTGAGCCACAATACACTAGCATCATCCTCCACTATCCCTTCCGGAAGAAGAATGCTGTCATTGGGTGTATTTTCATTCATTATTAACCAACCTTTCAAAATGATTCTATCCGACAAATATTCGGTGACTATATTAGTATTTCTCACGCAATAAAAAAAATGCAAGGAGGCCTTTGCTTCCTTGCATTTTTGATTGTTTATTAAAATTAGTTTGTGATAGTCTTTTCTGTTTCCTTATCAAAGATGTGAATCTTAGAGGAATCGAGAGAAACACGGATACTATCTCCAACCTTAGCTGTGCTGTCAGACTTAACACGTGCAATGAGGTTGATACCGTCAACAACTAAGTAAAGATATGTTTCAGCACCCATCATTTCTGTTACTTCAACGTCAGTACTGATGATTGCATCAGAGAACTTCTCAAGAGAATCTGCGTCATCATAAAGGTCTTCGGGACGAATACCCATAACAACTGTCTTTCCAACATAAGCCTTAGCTTTTTCAGCCTTTTCAGCAGCAAGCTTAACTTCGTTGGAGCCGAACTTAACATAAAGGTCGCTGCCCTTTTCTACGATTTCAGCATCACAGAAGTTCATCTGGGGTGAACCGATGAAGCCTGCAACGAACATGTTTACGGGGAAGTTGTAAAGAACCTGGGGGGAATCAACCTGCTGAACAAAACCGTCCTTCATAACAACGATTCTTGTACCCATTGTAAGAGCCTCTGTCTGGTCATGAGTAACGTAGATGAATGTTGTCTGAAGTCTGTGATGAAGCTTGGAAATTTCAGATCTCATCTGAACACGAAGCTTAGCATCAAGGTTTGAAAGAGGTTCGTCCATAAGGAATACGAGGGGCTCACGAACGATAGCACGACCGAGAGCAACACGCTGACGCTGACCGCCTGAAAGAGCCTTGGGCTTTCTTTCAAGAAGATGCTCAATGTCAAGAATACGAGCAGCCTCCTGTACTCTTCTCTGGATTTCATCCTTGGGAGTCTTTCTGAGCTTAAGACCAAAAGCCATGTTCTCATAAACTGTCATATGAGGATAAAGAGCGTAGTTCTGGAAAACCATTGCGATATCTCTATCCTTGGGAGCGATGTCGTTCATAAGCTTGCCGCCGATGTAAAGCTCACCTTCGCTGATTTCTTCAAGACCTGCAATCATTCTGAGAGTTGTAGACTTACCACAGCCTGAAGGACCAACAAGGATAACGAATTCCTTATCCTCGATGTCGAGAGTGAAATCGGATACAGCTACAACACCGCCGCTGTATTTCTTGTAAATATGTTTTAATTGTAAATCTGCCATTTAACTGACCTCCTAAATAAATATACACATGTACCAAATTTACACTGCTTACATTTTAACACAAATTTACCCTTTTTCAAATACTATGATTTCACAAATTTACTCTTTTTTTTTGTGAACATTGTATAGGTAACGGGTTTCTTCGTCAGTCAAACACCTGTATTCGCCGATTTCAAGTTCTTCATCGAGATAAAGCTCGCCGTAGGAAAGACGTTTGAGATACACCACTTGATTCCCCACAGCCTTTGCCATTCTCTTAATCTGATGGAATTTACCTTCAGTTATTGTAAGTTCTATTTCGTTTTCACTTATTCTTCTTGTCTTTGCTTCCTTTGTAATACATCCGCCTATGTCTACGCCCTTTTCAAGCATTTCCATTTCTTTATCGCTTATATCATTTTCAAGCCGCAGAAAATACGTCTTTCCGAAATTTTTATTCGGCGAAAGAAGATTATGTGCTGTCTCCCCGTCATTAGTAAGAAGAAGGAACCCTTCTGTATCAATATCCAGTCGTCCTACGGGAAAAAGCTGATACCTTGCATAAGACGGGTCAAGAAGGTCCATCACTGTGCTTTGCTTCTTGTCCTCGGTTGCACTTACGTAGCCACGGGGCTTATTGAGCATGATATAGACAAATTTTTTATAAAATATTTCTTTACCGTCAAGTAAAACATTTGCATTTTCGGAAACATGCATGGAAATATCTTTCGATACAGTCCCCTCCGCCGTTACTCTTCCGTCCTTTATTGCTTTTCTTGATTCGCTCCGTGTAAGAGCCGCCGCATCGGACACAAATTTATCAAGACGCATGGTTTATTCCTCTTTTCTTTAGCCGTCATTTATCTTATTATAGCATTAATTAATCTTTTTTTCAATGGGAATCATAATTCCGTCAAGCGTTATGCTTGAAATATCTCCGCCTATTATTTCCCCGTTATACACAATTATGTTGGCACGTGCATTTTGGGACGGGATAAGGTAGGTATATCTTTTGCATGTCTTTCCCCTGTAGGGCGAAAGGTCGTAGCCTGCGGTTTTTAAAAGTTCATTATAACGGCTGTACACTTCATTAAACTCCGTCGGTATTGTAAACTCCACCACTTCATAAGGAGTTTCCGACACATCATCATAGCCCATTTCCTTTACTGTGCGTGAAAACACGCTTATATTCTCTGTAGCTTCTTCCGAGGGGAATGATATTACACATAAAAACATAGCAAAGAAAACAAGCCTCATATATTTTTTCATATAAAAACACCCTTTCGGAATATCTTTATTCCGAAAGGGTATCTCATATGCCTTACTCAGCAGAGAAAGGAAGAAGTGCAATGTGACGAGCACGCTTAATAGCGATTGTCAGCTGACGCTGATGCTTAGCACATGTACCTGTGATTCTTCTGGGAAGAATCTTTGCTCTCTCTGAAACGTAACGACGAAGCTTTGCAACGTCTTTGTAGTCGATATCTGTTACCTTATCAACGCAGAACTGGCAAACTTTTTTCTTTGCTTTTCTTGCTCTGAAAGGTCTTTCAGTCTTTTCCTTTTCCATCATGGCTAAAACCTCCTTTAGAATGGTAAATCATCATCAGTGCCCATAGGAGAAATAGGTTCGGGAAGCGAACCGAAGTCATTAGCCTGTGAGAATGATTCCTCAGCGCTGTAGCCTTGTGAGTCACGCTTACTTTCAGCGAAATACACCTGACTTACGATAACTTCTGTAGCGTAACGCTTCTTACCGTCCTGATCATCCCAGGAGCGAGTCTGAATACTTCCCTCAAGAGCAACCATGTTGCCTTTTTTGAAGTATTTGGAAATAAACTCCGCAGTCTGCCTCCACGCAACGCAGTTGATGAAATCTGCCTTACGTTCTTCGCCCTGACGGACAAAGTTACGGTCTACCGCAATTGAAAAAGCACAAGTGCTTACTCCCTGCGGGGTGCTGCGAAGCTCGGGGTCGCGAGTAAATCTGCCCATCAAAATAACCTTGTTAAGCATATTTCTACCTCCCTTTACGCTTCCTTGCGGATTGTGATAGTACGCATTACACCGTCGGTGATTCCGTAAATTCTCTCAAGTTCCTTGGGGAATTCAGGATTTGATGCGAAGTTCACAAGAACGTAGTAACCCTCTGTCTTGAAGTCGATAGGATAAGCAAGCTTTCTCTTACCCCATACGTCTACGCTTTCAACTGTTCCGTTATCAGCAATAAGCTTCTGGAACTTTTCGGAAAGAGCGTTAATCTTCTCCTCCTCAAGCGCAGTATCAAGAACAAAAATGGTCTCATACTTGTTGATAATTTCAGCCATTTTCTACACCTCCTTCTGGTCTTTGGCCCCGAACAAACCCGGAGCAAGGATAGCATTTAATCAAAATGCTTAGTTATTATATAACGTATTTCACCCTTTGTCAAGCTTTTTTTATGTGTTTTGCATTACAGTTTATTCTTTTTAATCCGTTCACGCAAAAAGGCTCAAAAGCAGTGCAGAATTCACGAACTGAACCCTTTAGGGCTTGCCCGAAGGCGTACGTGGGTACGTCGAGGGTGAAGTTCGTGGATAGCAAAACATATAAAATCCGAAATTCGCAAAGCGAATTTCTTCCTTGATTGCTCAAAGTGCTTTTGTTCCCCATCTTAATAAAAGTCGCCTCTTTTAAAATATTATTTATGTTTTGCGGTCTGTGCTGCTTTTGAGACTTTTTCCAAAGTCGAAAAGGCAGTACGCTGTGCGTACTGCCTTAGTTTGTTCCAAATTAATTACGAGAGAAATCAGATAGCTCTTACAACTTTTCCGCTTCTCAGGCAACGGGAGCAAACGTGGATTGTCTTGGGAGAACCGTTAACAACTGCCTTTACAGTCTTAACATTAGCCTTCCAAGCACGATTTGATCTTCTGTGAGAGTGGCTTACCTTGATACCAAAAGTAACACCCTTACCGCATACATCACATTTAGCCATATCTATTTCCCTCCTTAGGAATAAGTTCATTTCATAACACGCATAGGATATTCTAACAGATAAAAACAAAAAAAGCAAGTATTTTTTTTATTTTTTTCAAATTTATTCAAATTCCACGTAAGAAAACCTCTTTTGAGCAACTATTACCTTGATTTTTTACCAATTTGAGGTATAATATATAATAATGAAATGACTTTGCAAGGAGAAGGAAAATGAAAAACCTTATCATAATAGACGGAAACAGTATCGTAAACCGTGCATATTACGGAGTACGCCCTCTTTCCACGAAAACAGGTATTCCCACCAACGCCATATTCGGCTTTATGAATATCATGCTCAAATATATTGATGAATATAAGCCCGATTATCTTTGCGTGGCATTTGACCTTAAGGCTCCCACCTTCCGTCACAAAATGTATGAGGCGTACAAGGCACAGAGAAAGGGCATGCCCGATGACCTTGCCGAGCAGATGCCTCATCTTAAAGAAGTTCTTTCTGCAATGAATATACTTCAGCTTTCATTAGAGGGCTATGAGGCGGATGACATTATCGGAACGGTGAGCCGTATCTGCGATGAAAATAATTTAAGATGCAATATCGTAACGGGAGATAAGGATGACCTCCAGCTTGCAAGCAAAAACACCCATGTGCTTCTTACCACCACAAGAATGGGACAGACCACGACGGAGGAACTGGACAGCGACGGAGTTTTTGAAAAGTATGCCGTTACCCCCGAAGAATTTATTGCCGTGAAAGCACTGATGGGAGATTCCTCGGACAATATACCCGGAGTAAAAGGAATAGGTGAAAAGACGGCCTTTGATTTACTTAATCATTTCCATTCCTTAGATAATCTCTACGCCGATATAGAGAGCGACTACATCAAAAAAGCGGCACGAGAAAAGCTTATTGCGGGCAAGGACGATGCATATATGTGCTATAAGCTTTGCACCATTGACAAAAACGTTCCCATTGATTTTAAAATAGAAGATGCACTATATAAGGAAGCGGATAATGCGGCTCTTTCAAAAAAGCTTGAGGAATTAGAGCTTCGCAAAATTGCCGAAAGGCTTTGCACCCCTCTTGATAAGGAGGTAAAGGAAGCAGAAAAGCCTCTTGAGGCAACGGAGGATATTATATCAGCCACCCAAAAGCACGATACCTTCTATTTTATTTTAAACGAAGAACAGATTGAGTTTTGCTTGGACGAAAAGGCATATACTGCGGACATTACGGCACTAAAATCGGTTCTGGAAAACGAAAAAATAAAGAAATTCACTCACGAGTATAAAAAAACGCGTCACATTCTCAACGAAAAGGGTATAACCCTTTCGGGGGAATACTACGACAGTGAAATTGCGGCGTATATCATAGACCCCTCAAGAAGCGAATATAATATAAATGAGCTTTTTGCCCTTTATGATTTACCGCTTTGTGCAGTTTCCCTCCCCGACCTTGCCATTAAGCAGACTGAGGAAATCTCAAAGAGAGGGCAGCTTTCTCTATTAAATGACATAGAGCTTCCTCTTGAAGATGTTCTTTACAGCATGGAGGTTTCGGGATTTAAGATTGACCGCGATGAGCTTTATAAATTCGCCAAAATGCTGGGCGAGAGAATTTCTGCCCTTGAAAACGCAATATATTTTATGGCGGGCGGCGAGATTAATATTAATTCCACCAAGCAGCTCGGAAAACTCCTTTTTGAGGATATGGGGCTTCCCGTAATAAAGAAAACCAAAACAGGCTATTCCACAGATTCCTCCGTCCTGGAGAAGCTTCGGGGAAAGCATGAAATTATAGACCTTATAATCGAATACCGCCATTTGGCAAAATTAAAATCCACTTATGCGGATGCTTTTCTTCCGCTTCTTGATGAAAAAGGAAGAATCCGTTCCACCCTTAAGCAAACCGTTACTGCCACGGGCAGAATCAGCTCTGCCGAGCCTAATTTGCAGAATATTCCCGTCCGCACGGAAGTAGGAAGGGAAATCCGTAAAATGTTTGTGGCAGAGGAGGGGCATCTTTTAGTAGGTGCCGACTACTCGCAAATTGAGCTTAGGGTGCTCGCACATATGGCACAGGATAAGGTAATGCAGGATGCATTTATAAATGATGATGATATTCATACCATAACGGCAACGCAGGTATTCAACGTACCTGATTTTCTTGTGACGGATGATATGCGTTCCCGTGCAAAGACGGTTAATTTCGGAATCATCTACGGACAGAGCGAATTTTCCCTTGCAGGGGAGCTTAAAATCAGCCGCAAGGAAGCCAAGGAGTATATTGACAGCTACTTTAATCATTACAGTGGCGTAAAAAGCTATATGGAAAATACCATTGAGAAAGCAAGGCAGGACGGCTTTGTTACGACTGTTTTCGGCAGACGCAGATATATTCCTGAGCTTAGTGCAAAGAATTTTAATCTCCGTTCGTTCGGTGAGCGTGCTGCTATGAATGCACCCATTCAGGGAACGGCAGCGGATATTATCAAGATTGCCATGGTTAAGGTATACGATGCTATCAGGCAAAAATGCCCCGAAGCAAGGCTTATTCTTCAGGTGCATGATGAGCTTATCTGTGAAGTTCCCGAGGAAAAGGCACAGACTGTTTCCAATATATTAAAAGAAGAAATGGAAAATGCAGTCCGTCTCAGCGTACCGCTTCGTGCCGATGTAAAAATCGGAAAAAGCTGGTATGAAACCAAGTGAAAGGAAAGTTTCCATGAAAATGTTAATAGGTCTTACGGGGAGAACAGGTAGCGGAAAATCACGTGCCGCCCGTATTTTTGAGGATTTGGGTGCGTATGTTTCCGACTGTGACAGCATTGCACACGAAGTTCTTTTTGACAACGAAATAAAGAAAAAGCTATGTGAATTATTTTCCGATTCGATTTTAGACAGTGAAAACAACATCGACAGAAAAGCTTTGGGAGCTATAGTTTTTTCCGATAAAAAGAAGCTCCTTTTGCTAAATGGCGTGGTGCATAAGGCAATTGTTGAAAAATGCGTGAGCTTATGCAAGGACAGCGGCAAGGATATATGCATTATGGACGGAAGTGAGCTGGAGGCAAGCGGTGCCGACCTTTTGTGCAAGCATATAGTAGTAATTGAGGCCGATGAAAAAACACGGCTTGAGAGAATCATGGCTCGTGACAATATAAGCCGAGAGGAAGCCCTGATGCGAATGAATTCACAAAAAGATTACGGCAAGGAAGCAATTATTATAGAAAATAATTTAGGAGAAGATGAATTAAAAGAAAACATCCGTCTTCTTTACAATAAATTTTTGGGAGAAATAAATGGCTAAGACAGCAAACAAAATTCTCACAGCATTTATATTTCTGTTTTTGATTTTGGCAGTGACGATCATTATCTTCAGAGGACTTTTCCCGGTAAAATATGAGAGCACAGTAGAAAAGTATTGCCGTCAATATTCTGTGGACACCTCACTGGTATATGCACTGATAAAGGCTGAAAGCAACTACAAGGAAAACGCAAGCAGCCATGCCGGCGCAAAGGGGCTGATGCAGCTTACAGAGCAAACCTTTGAATATTGCAGAGGCGAGCTAAAAATGGCATCAGATAACATTTTTGATCCGCAAGCCAATATACAGGCAGGAATCTGGTATCTTTCATATCTTCTTGATAAATACGACGGGGACACGAAAAATGCCGTTGCCGCATACAATGCAGGCGAAACAAATGTGGACAGGTGGCTTGAGGATTCAAAATACAGCAAGGATTCAAAGACCCTGCGGGATATTCCTTTCGGGGAGACAAAACGGCATGTTGGAAAAATCCAAAGGTACGTTAAAATTTACGAGTATATATATTTTTAAGGTGAAATTCATATGAAAAAAATAATTCTTTTAGTGCTTGTATCCCTCCTTGTTCTTTCAGGGTGTGAAAGCACGCAGGAAAGAATAACGAAGCAAAGCTTTGCCTTTGACACGGTTGTAAGCATATCCGCAGATAAAAAGGACAAAGAGCATATTGACAGAGCGATTGGGCTGTGCAATGAGTATGAGAATATATTCAGCCGTACAAGGAACGAAAGTGAGCTATATAAAATTAATAATTCATCGGTGCATACCCTATCCCCCCACATGGAAAATGTGCTTGAGTTTTCTCTTGATTTTTCCGAAATGACGGGAGGAGCTTTTGATATTACCGTAGCACCTCTGTCTAAGCTGTGGAACGTAAACAGCCGTAAAGAGCCGCCATCGGAAGCGGAGGTTAAAGAGGCACTAAACAAAGTGGGCTATGAAAAGCTTTCACTCTCCCCTTTTTCCCTGAATGGAGCCACGCTTGATTTGGGAGCTGTGGCAAAAGGATATATCGCCGACAAATTGGCGGAGCATTTCAAAGAAAAAGGCGTAGACAATGTAATAATCGACCTGGGCGGAAACGTGGTGGTTTTAGGCGAATATACGGTGGGAATACGAAATCCGTCTTTCCCCGATGAGGTCTTTGCCACAATTACGCTAAAGGATAAAAGCGCGGTAACAAGCGGTGCATATCAGCGGTATTTTGAATATGAGGGCAAAAGATACCATCACATAATTGACCCGAGGACAGGCTTCCCTTCGGACAGCGCCATCGCTTCGGTTACGGTAATTTCGCCCTCATCCATGCAGGCGGATGCTCTGAGCACAGCCATATTCATTTTGGGTAAGGACGCCATTTCTTTGTGCGATGAATTTCCCGACACGGATGCAATTATCATCACAGATAAGGGCGATGTAATAACCACCGATAATTTCGATAAAAAATATAATTTACAGATAGAATAAAAAATTTAATTATTTTATCAAAAAAACCTTGCATTTTGGAATAATATATGCTATAATGCATTTTGTTCCATAATGTGTTGGAGGTGAAAATATAATGCCTAACATTAAATCAGCTAAGAAGAGAGTTCTCGTTATCGATAAGAAAACTCTTGAAAATCGTATGGTTAAATCAGCTATCAAGACAGAGCTTAAGAAGTTTGAAGCAGCTGTTAGCGAAGGAAATAAGGCTGCCGCTCAGGAGCTTTACAATCTTTGCGCTAAGAAGCTTGACCAGGCTGTAGCTAAGGGTGTGTACAAGAAGAACACTGTTAGTCGCAAAAAGAGCCAGCTCGCTAAGGCACTCGGTGCTATCGCGTAAATCTTTGATTGCTTAAAATCAGGGTATGTACTATGTACATACCCTTGTTTTGTTTGTGTGTTTGGATAGTGCAGTATGTCAAGAGCGGGGCGGACGACCAATGGTCGCCCCTACGAAATGTAATTGCAATTAAAAAAGCGGCTGCCGCCGCTTTTTTTAATTACTTATTCTTTTCATATATCAGCATCAAGCCTTTAAGAAGCAAATCCTCGTCTACGATAATGTCACGCTTACAAAGCGGTACAATCACCTTTGCAAGTCCGCCTGTGGCAATGACTGTGCACTTTTCGCCCATTTCTTCTTCAAACCTGTCCACGATGCCTTCAATAGCGCCTGCATTTCCGTAGAGAATACCACTTTTGATAGAATCTATGGTATTACTTCCGATAATTTTTTTCGGTTTTTCAAAGGCTACCTTGGGAAGCTGCGAGGTTCGCCCTATAAGTGCATCGTGGGAAACTGCCACACCAGGGAGAATAGCTCCGCCTAAAAACTGCTTCTGTTTATTAATCACCGAAACGGTGGTTGCCGTACCCATATCGATAATAATTTGCGGAAGCGGATATTCCTCTATTCCTGCTACCGCATCAACCACCAGGTCACTTCCGAGCTGTGCGGGATTATCAATTACAATGCTGATACCCGTTTTAAGCCCCGGGCCTACCACCATCACACTGATGCCACAGAGCTTTTCTATTGCTTCTTTGACTATATTTGTAACCGATGGCACAACCGAAGAAATAATTGCACCTTCAATATTTCTATAATCAATGCCGTACATATCAAACGCAGTCTTGAAAAGCACGCTGTATTCAAGCCGCGTTGCACGGTGAGCCGTGGAAAGGCGTTCACGGAAAAGAATCTTTTTCCCTTCAACGCAGCCTGCCACAATATTTGTATTACCAATATCAATTACTAAAATCATTTTTTAGAAGCCACCTTAATAATGCGGACAATCGCAGGTGCAAACACTATAATAACAGCCATTTCAATAAGAAAATTTGTACCTACCAGTCCAAAAATCATGTATTTACCGACATTGCTTCCGAAACCTAAGCCTTCTCCCCACACTGCCAGTGTATCCATAAAGAACGCCAGACATCCCAAAAGGAACACGCCTGTATTTGTCACAGGGCAAATTAATGCAGATAAAACAGCCGCTGCATAAGAAACGTTCTTTTGTTTTTTACTAAAAGCTTTGGCAATAAGTTCGTACACTAACCCTGAAACAAAGCCACACGCCGTACCCTTAAGAAGCACTGTGAGAATTGTTCCCAAAGCGTTCACCACCATAAAAGGCGCTGCATCGCCTGTTGCAAGAACTGTTACTCCAAATACAAATCCGAGCCATGCTCCCATACCTTTTCCGCAAAGCACCGCACCAATTACAATTGGAACCAGTGACAAGGTGATTGAAAATGTACCTGTTCTGATTGCCATGCTTACGAACTGAAGCAAAACCACCAATGCCGTCAACAATGCACCTGTAACCATGGTACTCGTTGACATTTTTCTTCTGTTTACCATATTAAATTCCTCCTTGTTATTATTCCCCGTTGGGGATACAATTACGCCATTATAATACTACAGTTTTTTTGGTTTGTAAAGTTTTTTTTGAATTATCAGCAAAAAAAAGGTAGAAAAACCACAGACAAAGTGATATAATGGAGTTATTAATAAAGAAAGGTGATTTATTATGCAAAACAAAACTCAGAAAATAGTGCTCGCTGCACTGCTTGCTTCGCTTACCTGTGTTGCGACAATGATTATAAAGATTCCGTCTCCGCTTAAAGGGTATCTTAACCTCGGTGACTGCGTGGTACTTCTTGCAGGGTGGATTCTCTCCCCTGCCTACGGTTTTCTCACGGCAGGAATAGGAAGTGCCTTAGCAGATATTTTTTCAGGTTATGCACTGTATGCCCCTGCCACCTTTGTAATTAAGGGGCTGATGGCAATTACTGCATTTTTCCTTTATAAATTATTACATACAAAAATCAGAAAACTCCCCGCAAGAATTGTCAGCGGCAGTATTTCTGAAATCATAATGGTACTGGGGTATTTTCTTTTTGAGGGACCCATGTACGGATTTATCGCATCTGCGGTAAATATCCCTGCAAACGCAATGCAAGGGGTGGCAGGGCTTATTTTGGGACTCCTTTTGGTAAACATATTTGAAAAAGGTAAAATCATGATGCAGTAAACTAAAAAAGCACCTGCCGTCACTTAAGTTTGTGACAGCAGGTGTTTTTTTCTCGTTTTAACTTTACTGCAAATTTTTTGCTTCCGTCTTTATATTTTCAGGAGCTTTTTCATTTTTCAGCGGATTTCTGTAGCCCTCACAGCTTTTTATAACATCCGCCACAGCCTTGCCAAGCAGTTTAACCCCATCGGGATTGGGATGTATCAGATCCTCGCTGATAAACTTTTCCCTGTCCTGATACATAAGGGAATGAAGGTCGTTAATAATAATATCCTCATCCTTGAACGCTTCCAGGACAGCCTTGTTATATTCTATAATATCCTCATTTTTCATTGCAGGAGGCATCGGCCCGGGCAAATCCCTTTTTGCGTCGCTTACAGGGGTGCTTGTGGCAAAGATAATTTTCGCCCCTGTTCTTTTCAGCTGACGCAAAATTTTCTTCATATTCTCCACATAAATTTCTTTGGAAGTAAAGCAACCGTCCTCGTGATACAAAATAGCCGTATCCCAGAGTCCGTTGTTCCAGTGAATTACATCAGGCGTTTTAAATCCGGGAAGCCACAGACGGAGGCTGTTTAAGGTATACGCCGCAAAGCGGCAGTTCTCATCTATTGTCATTACCTCATAGCCTTGTCCCAGATGCTTTTTTACTTCGTCCTGATAATATAAGCGAATGGAATCGCCAATCAATAATACTTTCTGCATAGCCGCCTCTCCCTCTTTTCAGATAAGTGCAATAAATTCGCGCATGAAACAGGGCAAATCCTCGGGACGTCTTGAAGTAACGATCTTATTATCGCTTACAACAACAGGCTCGTTCTGGTATATAGCACCTGCATTTATAATATCATCGGCTATGCCGGGGTAGCAGGTCATTTTCTCGCCTTTTGTAACATTGGCGGAAATAAGAATCTGCGGCCCGTGGCAAATTGCAGCAATAGGCTTTTTGGCAGAATAGAAAGCTCGTGTAAGCTCTTTTACAAACTCATTCTGACGAAGCTTTTCAGGAGCTGCGCCGCCCGGCAGAAGAAGTGCTTCATAATCCTCTTCTTTTGCTTCGGAAACAGCCAGATTTGCCTCGATTTCAAAGAAATGCTTTGCTTTTACAGTGCCTTTGTTAAAGGAAGCAATATCTACCCTAAATCCGGCTTCTATCAGTCGGTAATAGGGATAAAAAAGCTCCGTATCATCACATTTGTCACCTGTAATTATCAATACCTTTTTCATATTATTCCTTCTCTCTGATAACAATTCTCTTTTCCTGATTTCAGTGCACGTAGTATTCCGTAAATAGCGCAGGTGGTAGGATTTTCAACCGTATAAAGCGGTATGGAGCAGCACTTTTCAAAGCCATCCTTCATAAGCTCCCATGAGAGGGAAACCTGTCCGCCCATAATGATTGTGCGTCGGTTTTTGTTGTGCTCATTCATCATTTCTCCAAGGTCGCAGCCCACATCATAAAAGAGTGATTGCAGCTTCTCATTGCCACCGCGTGCCATATCGGCAAGCTCCTTTACACTAAGGTTTTCAAAACCGATTTTTTCGGCACGCTTCTTTATGGCTGTAGCACTGACATACTCCTCACATATGCCGTTTTTGTAGGGCTTACTCCAAAGGGGATTAAGAGGAGTTTCCTTTTCGTTTATCAGCACTTTCCCCCCTATTGATTCGGTAAACCCCAGTCCCGTACCTAACATTACTCCTACGAAGCCCTCGTTTTCAAGTGCGGGAAATTGCTCCATTACCCCAAGCATAAATGCCGTGGCATCGTGGATGAATACCGGCTCGGCAGTGATTCCTGCCTTTTTTATTTCGTCTACAAGGCTCACGCCGTACATGGAGTGAAGCTTTTGCTTCATGTGGGAAATGCCGCCGACAAAGTCAAAGGGACCGGGGGCACTGATTCCTATGCGGTCGGGGGCAGTTTTGCGAAGAAAATCGCAAAGACTGCCCGGAACATCCTCTTTGCCGCTGCTGTCTGCAACGGCAAATTTTCCGAATGTTTCTGTTTCGTCAAAAACTCCGTATTTAATTTCTGTTCCGCCTATATCTATTGCTACTGTTTTCATGATTTCAAAAGTGTCTTATGGATGGTTACTGTGCCAACACCCTTGTTTACAATTCTGTATTTTCCAAAGGCTGCCGGAACAACAATAATATCCATAGAATTCATATCATAGTAGAGCTGGGGATTGTCAATTGATTCAACTCGTACCTTTTCTCCGTCAACAAGTGCAAGAACGTGGAAAAGTCCCTTTGTTTCGTCATCAATTTCATTGTCAAAAATAAGGTTACGAAGTGAGAAATAGAGTAAATCGTGTTCGCCTACAACGATTTCGCGGAAGCCTTCGCCTTCTCTTACAACTCCGCCGTGATTAACAAGATTTGCTTCTATCCATTCTTTATCACGTTCACCACGGATAACCTCTTTACCCATTTTAAGATGAATGGGACGGGGAACACCTGTCTGCGGGTCAAGTCGCTGATAGTCATACAGCTTGTATGTGTATGAACCTACGGTAAGAGAACCGATTTCAAGAATTACCTGATTTCTTCCTGATGCGTGAATTGTGCCGGCAGGAATCATTACCTGTGTGCCGGGAACGGATTCAACTGCGTTTACATATTTTTCGTAATCAATAATTTCGTGAGTTTTTTCAGCACGCTCTGCCTCTGCGAAGAATTTTTCACAGCTGTCAGGCTCATTGAAGCCAAGGTATGTCTTTGCACCCTGACCTGCGATAACCACATAATAGCTTTCGTCCTGTCTGCCGAATTCTCCGTGATTATTTACTACATATTCTTCGTGGGGATGACACTGAATAGACATGTTTCCTGAAGAATGATATGTATCGTCATAATTAAATCTGATGGGGAAATATCCGCCAAACTCAGTAAATGCCTTGTGACCGAGAAGCTCCTCGCCCATTGCCTGAACAAAGGTGAAGAAGGGTGCTTCAAATTCAAGACCTTCAAGCTGTGCTACGATGGATACTTCAAGGGGAATCATGTCAAATACCCATGCACAGTTACGCATTTCTTTGGGGAGATTTCTGAGGCGGTGTATATAATATCCTCCCCAAACACCTTCAAGATATACAGGTCTGCAACGGAAAGGACGGCTGCACAGTTCTCTGAAAAGGTCAAGAACGGCATCAAAAGGAAGCATACTCATTTTTACGGGGTCATCTGCCGTAATATAAAAATCTATCTTACGGCTTCTCATCATTTTCCAGCGCTGTTCCATTGCTGTTTCAAAGTCAACGTAATAGTTTCTTCTCATCATAAGAGAATAGGGAAGCTCTTCTGTAAGACCAATGTTTCTGTTCTTACCGTTTTTGCAGTTAAGAACGGCAGTTCTGGGGGTAACGTCCATCCAGATTCTTACATCATACGCATCCTGCAATTCTTCTGAAAGGGCACCCTTGCCGTATACGATAAGGCCGTTTGCACTTTCAATTTTTTTCTTAAGGGCTTCTACCTTATCAGCATCCTGAAGTCCTTTGTATCCTTCGGTATAGCGTCTTCCGTAGAGGAGAACGGGGTCATAGTCTCTGTCCTCGGGAAGATAGGGTTTAATTTTTGCTGTAATTACTTCAGAGGGAAGCATCACGCTGTCTGCATCAACAAATTCAATACCCTTTGTTGCAAGCTGCTGACGAAGCACATTGATAAGTGCCTCGTACTCACTTCCGGGATATGCATCGATACCGATAGTTTTTACGCCTTTTTCAAAAAGAGCGGATATACTTTTGCCTACATTTAAAATTCCGTGAACAAGATTTTCCTTTACAGACTCGGGAATGTTAATTTTATTAACTGCATTCGGGTCTGCATAAGGATACGGATGAAACATAAAACTCATAATCTATCACCTTTCTTTTGATAAAATACAATTTTATTTTATCATACTGTTTTCTTTGTGAAAATAGATTATCTTGTTATTAAATATCACTATATTGACATTTTTGTGGTTTTGTTGTACAATTGCAATGAGGTGGGATAAATGGATTTTAATATTCTGGAATGTAAGCGGTTTATTGTTCCATGTGCAACAGTATCTGAAAAGCGACTTGTTCATAACTACGAATTCGACTTTTATCTGAAAGGGCCAAGGACGATTAATATTGACGGCCGTATAAGCGAAATTAGCGATAACTGCATATGCTTCAGGCGGCCGGGGCAAATTGTCTGCAGTAGCGGAGATTATGATTCGTATTTGCTGACCGTGGATTTTTCCAAACAAACTCCTGTGGAAAATTACCTCCGTAACACGGCACAGATTGTGGAGCCGGTGTGTGAGAACTTGCTTTTGGATTCTCTTCCCGATGCTTTTGCGGTCAGCCACGGTTCTGAAATTCGGTCGCTGTTTTCAAGGCTTATAAATCTGCCTGACATAAATGCACGTGCAGGACATTTACTGGTGAAAGAAATACTGCTCCTTCTGAACGCAGATTTGTTCCACGGGAAGCTTGAAGAAGAGAAAGACTATGGCTCGCCTGCAGATGCGGCGGCAGTATATATCCGCAAAAATTTTCGGGAAAACATAACGCTCCCGATCCTTTCGTCCCATGTACATCTTGATAAGAGCTATCTTGTAAGGTTGTTTAAAAAGAAATATTCGGTTACGCCTATTGAATATCTGATACAGTGCAGGCTTCAGCACGCGGTGTGTATGCTTTCAAACACAGATGCAACGGTAAACGAAATTGCCTCGGAATGTGGCTATACTACGGCATCCTTTTTTATCAGACAGTTTAAAAAATACCACAATGAAACTCCGACTTCCTACAGGGCGAACCTTAAGAATTTTTAAAAGCGAAGCACCGAAGTTCAAATCTTGAAAGTTTTGAACTTCGGTGCTTTTTCAATACTAATATCAGAACAAGCCTGTGATTTTTCCGTTTTCATCCACGTCGATTTTTTCTGCGGCGGGAACCTTGGGAAGACCGGGCATTGTCATAATTTCGCCGGTGAGTGCTACGATAAAGCCTGCACCTGCACTTACCTTCACGTTACGAACCGTTACGGTGAAGCCTTCGGGTGCACCGAGCTTTGTCATATCATCGGAGAAGCTGTACTGCGTCTTTGCCATACATACGGGGAGCTTACTAAAGCCAAGCTCTGTAAGGGTTTTAAGCTGTTTTTGTGCGTTCTTGTCAAAGATTACGCCGTCACCGCCGTAAACACGCTTAACAATAGCTTCGATTTTTTCTTCTATGGAAAGGTCGTCCTCATAGCTGAACGTGAAGTCGTTCTTTTCCTCACAAAGACGAACAACTTCTTCTGCAAGCTCGATTCCGCCTTCGCCACCCTTTGCCCATACATCGGAAAGAACAACGTTTACGCCAAGCTTCTTACATTCATCTATAATAACCTGCACTTCCTTATCTGTATCAGTGGGGAATTTATTGATTGCCACCACTGAAGGAAGCTTGTACACGTTCTTGATATTGGAAACGTGGCGAAGAAGATTGGGAATACCCTTTAAAAGTGCCTCGGTATTTTCTTCGTTAAGCTCTGTCTTTGCCATACCACCATGCATCTTAAGAGCACGGATAGTTGCCACGATTACAACGGCGGAGGGCTTAAGACCTGCCGCACGGCACTTGATGTCAAGGAATTTCTCCGCACCAAGGTCAGCACCAAAGCCTGCTTCCGTAATTGCATAATCACTAAGCTTCATTGCAAGCTTTGTAGCAGTTACACTGTTACAGCCGTGTGCGATATTTGCAAAGGGACCGCCGTGTACAAATGCGGGAGTTCCCTCTAATGTCTGGACTAGGTTGGGCTTTATCGCATCTTTAAGAAGTGCCGTCATAGCACCCTGTGCCTTAAGGTCAGATGCTGTAACGGGTTTTTCATCATAAGTATAGCCTACGATAATTCTGCCGAGTCTTTCCTTAAGGTCGGAAAGGGAATTTGCAAGGCACAAAACCGCCATAATTTCGCTGGCTACGGTAATATCATAACCATCTTCACGGGGAACACCGTTTATCCTGCCGCCGAGGCCGTCCGTTACAAAACGGAGCTGACGGTCATTCATATCAACGCATCTCTTCCAGACGATTCTGCGAGGGTCAATATTAAGAGCATTTCCCTGATAGATGTGGTTATCAAGCATAGCCGCAAGAAGATTGTTCGCCGCACCGATTGCGTGGAAGTCACCCGTAAAATGAAGGTTAATATCCTCCATGGGAACAACCTGTGCATAACCGCCGCCTGCCGCACCGCCTTTAACACCGAAAACGGGACCTAAGGAAGGCTCACGAAGGGCAACGGAAACACTCTTACCGATTTTACGAAGTCCGTCGGCAAGACCTATTGTGGTAGTAGTCTTTCCCTCACCTGCGGGGGTGGGGTTTATAGCGGTAACAAGGATGAGCTTACCATCCTTGCGGTCTAATTCATTTAAAATAGAGAGGTCAATTTTTGCCTTATATTTTCCGTACTGTTCAAGATATTTGTCATCTACTCCGGCAGTTTTTGCTATCTCCGTAATAGGCTTCATCTCTACGGACTGAGCAATTTCAATGTCTGATTTATACATTAAAATCAATCCTTTCCAACGCTTGATTTAAGAGTAACGTCGTGGTAACCGCCCTCAACAATACTTGTTGCGGAAACGAGTGTGATTTTTGCATTTTTCTGAAGCTCGGGGATGGTCAGCACACCGCAGTTACACATGGTTGATGCAACCTTATAAAGGCTCTTTGCCACATTATCCTGAAGCGAACCTGCGTATACAACGTAAGAGTCAACGCCCTCCTCAAAGGAAAGCTTAGCCTTACCGCCAAGGTCATAACGCTGCCAGTTACGAGCACGGTTGCTTCCCTCTCCCCAATATTCCTTAACGTATGTTCCGTTAATATTGAGCTTGGGAGTGGGGCTTTCGTCAAAGCGTGCAAAGTATCTTCCCAGCATAAGGAAGTCTGCACCCATTGCAAGGGCAAGAGTCATATGATAGTCGTGTACGATACCACCGTCGGAACAAATGGGAATATAGATACCTGTCTTTTCAAAGTATTCGTCACGAGCTGCGGCAACCTCAATAACTGCTGTAGCCTGTCCGCGGCCGATACCCTTTGTTTCACGGGTGATACAGATACTGCCGCCGCCTATACCAACCTTAATAAAGTCTGCACCTGCTTCTGCAAGGAACATAAAGCCTTCACGGTCAACTACGTTACCTGCACCAACCTTTACATCGTCACCGTATTTTTCACGGATGAACGCAATTGTTTTCGCCTGCCATGCAGTATAACCCTCGGAGGAGTCAATACAAAGCACATCTGCACCTGCTTCTACGAGTGCGGGAACTCTCTTTTCATAGTCAAGAGTATTGATACCTGCACCTACAAGGTAACGCTTCTGCTCGTCAAGCACTTCATTAGGATTACTCTTATGTGTGGAGTAGTCCTTTCTGAATACGAAATACTTAAGCTCGTTTTTATCATTAATAATGGGGAGAGAATTAAGCTTATGCTCCCAGATAATATCGTTTGCTTTCTTAAGTGTAGTGGATTCGGGAGCACAGATAAGCTTGTCAAAGGGAGTCATAAAATCCTTAACCTTGATATCGGTGCTCATTCTGCTCACGCGATAGTCACGGCTTGTAACAACGCCTAAGAGAACTCCTGTTGCAGTTCCGTCCTCGGTAACAGCCATTGTGTTATGGCCTGTCTTTTCAAAAAGGTCGAGAACATCCTGAAGTGTATCCTCGGGCTTAAGATTGCTGTCACTTACAACAAAGCCTGCCTTGTAGCCCTTTACACGTGCAACCATTGCTGCTTCGTCCTCAATAGACTGAGAGCCGTAAATAAAGGAAATTCCGCCTTCCTTTGCAAGTGCGATAGCCATAGTATCGTTTGATACGGACTGCATGATAGCAGATACCATAGGAATGTTAAGGCTGTATTTGGGCTGTTCACCCTTCTTGAACTTAACAAGAGGTGTTTTAAGGCTTACATTGGCAGGAATACAGTCGGGGCCTGTGTAGCCGGGAACGAGCAGATATTCGCTGAATGTACGTGAAGGTTCGTTAAAATAAAATGCCATGGTTATATCTCCCCCATAATAAAATTTTATAGTATTTTTGTTATTATACAACAATTTCAGAGCATTTTCAAGATATAAGTTCCTATTTTATTTAAAAAAATTCTCATTTTGAACACGCAAAATGAGAATTTTTTAATCAGTATGAAAATTTTCCTGTTTTTACATAACGTGCGGCGGCTTTTCCTGCTTCCTCACCCGTTTTTGCACAGGAGGGAATAACACGTGCTACCTCCCATCCGTCACGGGTGGAGGTGGAAATAATTCTGCCTGCTGCAAGAAGGTTAGGGAAATCAGAATTATACAGTGCCGACAGAGGGAAATCGTAGGTGTTCGGGATTTTTCTCGCTCTGAAATCTGTAAGGCGTCCGATTGAATCGGGAAAAGAAATTTCTGTATCGGCATTAAAATCGCTGTCGCCAACAATATGGCGGATTGTACGGAATTGGGGCATTGTGGGAATTGACATAAGGTCAAAGCTGTAACGATCCCACGCCTTTATTTTTTCAAGCATACGCGCTTTGCCTCGAACTATGTAGTCACTCGCTTCCTTAGCATCGGTACCGCTGATGAGCTTCTCTCCCTCGGGCTGACCATTGCCGTCCATATCGCTTCCGGCACCGTCCCAACGGCGAAGCTTCCATGTATACCCGTTGTCTTTATATTCGTCTATGATACCATCATCAATTTTATGTACGGTATAGGAGGCAAAATTCTGTCCATCCACACAGGGCACACCTGCACGGTGCATAACCGCCGCTGTTCCGGTGGCATCAATAACGACATCAGCACTATATTCTTCCCGTCCGCTGATGTTTTCCACGATTACGCCCTTACAGATGTTTCTCTCCATGACAGGATAGGTTGCCAAGGTATCAAAAAGAAGCTCTGCCCCATTTTGCATTACATACTCGTCAAGAGCAAGGGAAAACACCGTAGGGCTGTACATAGAAGCATATCTATCCCTTCTATGTCCGCTTCTTTCGCTTCCTCCCCATTTTTCGGGAAGTGAATCATAGCAGTATTTAACGGAAAGCTTTATAAGTTCCTCGGCAATGCCGAATACTATCTGCTCGCCCTCGCCGTTACAAAGAGGCTCGTACCAGCTTATTAGTCCTCCCGTTGCAAGTCCGCCTAAATTTATTTGCTTTTCAATAAGGAGTACACTCATTCCTTCACGTGCAGCAGAAACTGCGGCGGCAACACCTGCAATACCTCCGCCAACAACAATGACGTTGTAATGTCCTTTATTTATTGTTTTAACATTATTCAAAACAAACAACTCCTTTACGTTATTGTATAACTTTTCTTCTTTCAAGTCAATCGGTTCGAAATAAATTATAATAAAAAACTGAAATCTTACAAATGCCTAAACGGAGAGTGGGCTAACATTTACAACAGACGGGGAATTTGAATTTTGCGTGTCGGAAGTAAATTAGGCTAAAAAAAGACAGATTTCGATGAGAAATCTGTCTTTTTTCTGGCGTCGATAAGAGGATTCGAACCTCCGACCTACCGCTTAGGAGGCGGTCGCTCTATCCTGCTGAGCTATATCGACATACTAATTTACCGCCCCGTAAATACGGGGCGGTAAATCGCTTTCTAAGATTAGTTAGCTGCTTTCTTAACAACCTGAACGCCCTTGTAATAACCGCAATGCTTACATACGATATGTGCCTTAATAAGCTCACCGCAGTTTGCGCACTTGATCATGCCGGGTACTTCAAGCTTCCAATTAGCTCTTCTCTTATTCTTTCTTGCCTTAGAAGTTCTTCTCTTTGGAACTGCCATTTTTCACACCTCTTTACTTAGTTTTCTAAAGATGGCGAATCTCGGGTCATAGACCTCATCTTCGCAATTGCATTCATTTTTATTAAGGTCTGTGCCACACTGATGGCAAAGTCCCTTACAATCTTCCTTGCAAAGGGGCTGCATGGGAAGATTGCCGAATATGCACGCATCAATACTGCCGGAAATGTCAATCACATTACCATTGACAGTGATACATTCTTCATCAATATCGGAAAGCTCGCCATCAACGCTTTCAAAAAGCTCTGCCGCAAAGTCCTTCCTGACAGGAGCACCGCAACGTGAACACACCGTAGTATACTCACCCGTTATCTGCCCGGATATTTCAAGCGTACCCCCTATATTGTGAATCCTGCCCGTTATCCTGGGAGGATTTTCAAATGTAAGCGTGCTACCCATATATTCAAAGCTTCCAAGCACAGCTTCGCCCGAAAACTCCTTTGAAGCACCGTCGTTTCTTAATACAGATGCGATATTTATCTTCATACAAAACACCTGCCCCCGATACTTCTTTTTACATGTGCCTATATATTATACTATCGTTTCCTTTGATTGTCAACAATTATTTTGCCAATCTTTCAGTTTCGATAGCAATCATCATTTCTTCGTCGGTGGGGATAACGAGAGTTTTTACTGTAGCACCCTCTGCCGATACATCTATCGCCTGACCACGGAGCTTGTTCTTCTCAGCATCAACCTTTACGCCGAGGAACTGGAGACCATCTGTAATGCCTTTGCGTGCATCGCAGTCATTCTCGCCTACACCTGCGGTAAATACGATTGCATCAACGCCGCCCATAGCCGCTGCGTATCCGCCGATGTACTTCTTAATTCCGTAGTAGAACATCTTGAGGGCTACAGCCGCACGCTTGTTTCCGTCCTCCGCTGCCGCACAAAGGTCACGGAAGTCACTTGAAACACCGCTTACGCCGAATACACCGCTCTTTTTATTAAGAACTGCATTAATTTCATCAATACCAAGGTTTTCCTTTTCCATAAGGAAAGTAACGATAGCAGGATCAATATCACCGCTTCTTGTACCCATAAGGATACCTGCAAGGGGTGTAAGACCCATTGTTGTATCGATAACCTTACCGCCCTTTACAGCTGCAACGGAGGAGCCGTTACCAAGGTGGCATGTAACGATATTAATATCCTTTATATCCTTACCGAGAAGCTCTGCCGCTTTGCCCGATACATAGTTATGGCTTGTACCGTGGAAGCCGTAGCGTCTGATTTTATACTTTTCATAATATTCATAGGGAATACCGTAAAGATATGCTTCTTCGGGCATTGTCTGATGGAAAGCGGTATCAAATACAGCTACCTGGATAACACCGGGCATAACCTTTTCACAAGCCTCGATACCGATAAGGTTTGCAGGATTGTGAAGGGGAGCAAGCTCGATACATTCCTCGATTGCTTTCTTAACTTCATCTGTGATAACAACGCTACCGCTGAAGCTTTCACCGCCGTGTACAACACGATGACCCACTGCACCGATTTCGCTCATAGAAGCGATAACGCCGTGATTTTTGTCAACAAGTGCATCAATAACAAGCTTGATAGCCTCTGCATGTGTGGGCATGGGGCTTTCGATTACAACCTTTTCACCGCCTGCGGGGGTGTGGTTAAGCTTGCTTCCGTCGATAGTAATTCTTTCACAAAGTCCCTTTGCCATAACAGCCTTGTTATCCATATCGATAAGCTGATATTTAAGGGAGGAACTTCCTGCGTTTATAACAAGAATTTTCATTATGTAAAACTTCCTTTCTTTATTACTTTCCCTGAGCCTGTGCCTGAACTGCCGTAATTGCCACAACGCCTACGATATCTTCTGCACTGCATCCGCGTGAAAGGTCATTGATAGGCATTGCGATACCCTGTGTAACGGGGCCGTATGCTTCCGCCTTTGCAAGACGCTGAACAAGCTTATAACCGATGTTACCTGCATCAAGGTCGGGATATACAAGAACGTTTGCCTTTCCTGCTACGGGTGAACCGGGAGCCTTGGACTCACCAACGGAGGGAACGATAGCGGCATCAAGCTGAAGCTCGCCGTCAACACATACATTGGGGAAGGTTTCCTTACAAATACGTGTAGCCTCTGTAACCTTATCAACATCGGCGTGAGCTGCACTGCCCTTTGTGGAGTGAGAAAGCATAGCAACGTATGCCTTTTCGCCTACTAAAAGCTCGAAGCTTTCTGCAGAAGATGCGGCAATAGCTGCAAGCTCTTCTGAGTTGGGGTTCTGAACAAGACCGCTGTCTGCAAATACGAATGCGCCGTTTGCACCATATTCACAATCCGGCACAACCATGAGGAAGAAAGCTGATACAAGCTTTACGCCGGGCTTTGTCTTGATAATCTGAAGTGAGGGACGAAGTGTGTTTGCTGTGGAATGACATGCACCTGATACAACACCGTCAGCGTCGCCTGCCTTAACCATAAGACATGCATAGTACATATAGTCACCAAGAACGATTTCCTTCGCCTGCTCATATGTAACACCCTTGCTCTTTCTGAGTTCTACAAAAAGATTAAGGTATTCCTCTGTTTTTTCATGATTAAAGGGGTCGATGATTGTAGCCTTTGAAACATCAAGCCCTTTTGAGTTTTCATTAACTTCTTCGGGAGTACCGATAATCACAATATTTGCAATATCTTCCTTAAGAATTGTCTCTGCTGCCTCCCATGTACGCCTGTCCATAGATTCGGGAAGAACGATGGTCTTCTTGTCTTTTCTCGCTCTCTCCTTGACGCTATCCAAAAATTTACTCATTTTTATTCCTCCAAACCTTTATTTTTTTACTTATATAGTATATAATAGAAATATCCATTTTTCAACATTTTTTTACCAAAAAGCGAGGGATTTTATGAAAATAGGTGCTTTAATCGCAGAATTTAACCCCCTGCACGCAGGTCACAAGCTCCTTATCGACACTATCAGACAGGAAAATGATGCTGTCATAGCAGTGATGAGCGGCAATTTCGTGCAAAGGGGCGAATGTGCAATATTTGAAAAATACGACCGTGCAAAAGCCGCCGCGGCAAACGGCGTGGATTTGGTAATAGAGCTTCCCGTTCTTTATTCCCTTTCCTCGGCAGAGGGCTTTGCAAAAGGCGGTGTAGAAACGCTTAATGGGAGCGGAGTGGTTAATTCTCTGTATTTCGGAAGTGAATGCGGCGATATTGATGCCCTTACAAAATGCGCTGAGGTTTTAAATGATGAAAGCGAGGAGTTTTCTGTATTGCTTAATGAAAAGCTTTCCGAGGGAATGAGCTTCCCTATGGCAAGGCAGGTGGCGGCAGAAGCTATTACAAAGGAAGCTTCCCTTTTAACTGAGCCGAATAACATCCTCGCCGTTGAATATATAAGGGCGATAAAAAAGCTTGGCTCCAAAATCACCCCCTCCACCATATGCCGCATGGGAGGCGGTTATAACGACACTGATATTAAATCCCCCGTCCCCTCTGCTTCCGCCATTCGTGCAAAGTTAAAGGACGGCGACGATGCAAAAGGGTACATGCTTTATAATTATGAGTCAAGCCCTACATTTATGAGGGATTTTGATATAATTACGGCATCAAGGCTCAAATCAATAAAAAAGGAGGAGCTGATGCTTCTTCCCGACTGCAATGAGGAAATTGCATCACGGCTTAAGGAGGCATCATTTAAAAACACCTTTGAAGAAATTGTGGCGGAAGCCTCCTGCCGAAGATATACCCAAAGCAGAATCCGCAGAATCCTTTGCAATATGATTATAGGAAATGATTTTAAGGAGTATGTGTCTCCCACCTATATCCGTCCCCTTGCGTTTAATAAAAAAGGAAGCGAGATTCTCCGTCTTATGAAAGAGACTTCTTCGCTTCTCATAGCATCAAGGGGGGCTGTCTTGAAAGATGACGCTTTATTTAAGCTTGAATGCAATGCCACCGATGTTTATAATTTAGTTCATAACATAGAGGGCGGAGGAGAATTTTCCGCCGTGGCAGAAATTATTGATTAAAAAATCCCACTTTGGGGGAGATTCCTCAAAGTGGGACTTTTTTTACATTTCCTTCATTTGCTTTGCTTTATTTATTTTAGCCGACTTTATAACTTCGTCTTTTATTCTCTTGCAAAAATCAATTGAGCCTTTGAGAAGCATTACAAGTATCAGCACTGCCGCAAGCGGTACGAACATCACGCCCATGGTGGGAGCTTTTGTAATAAACCAACCCACAAAGGAAGCAACCATAACGATAGTTACAATGCTGTAAAAATCAATCATTCGCATAAAGGTTGTGAACATGAAAATATTGTGCGTATCAACACTGCACATTTTGAAAGCTCTGAGGGTTTTATCGCTATATCCCACAAAGCGTGCCGCAAGGCGTTTTTTCACATTCTTTTCAAGATGCCCGAGTACCTCCTCACGGATTCTTGCTTCATTTTCACGGAAATAATCATTGAAAAGCACACGATACTTTTTCGGATTTTCTTTTGAAAGGAGAATGGATATTTCATCACCTTTTATCCAATATTTCGCCTCGGAGGCTTTCATTTTCACCTTGAATTTTCTGCCGTCTTTTGACACTGCACGAAGCCATACGGCTCTTTCCGCAGTTTTATTGCGGTTTGTTATAACGGCGGTGATTCTCTCCCCATTCGCATCGGCGTCCCTTCCCGTTTTGGGAACACGGTTTGCACGCGCGGTAAGAAGAAAGAACACAACTATCATAACTATAGCTATTACAAAAGGCATATAACCACTCCTTACATCATTGGTAAAACTACTTGTATGATTATACTATACTTTGCTTCATTAATCAAGTACATTTACATTAATTTTACATACTGAGAGGCAACGTAGCCCACAAGCCCTCTGTAATTTACAACGTACCAATCCTGCCACTGTCCCACAACGGTCAATACTGCACCGTTTGGAATGGACGTGATGATTCTTGATGTTCTTGACGGGCGTGACCTTAGATTAAGAGTTCCGCTGCTTAATGAAACTGTTCCCATACGGGGAGTCATAGGCTCTACAAACGGGATTCCGAAATACTCTGTGAGGGAGAGTACAAGGTTTCGCGCAATTCGTTCAATGTTATCGGCGACCCAGTTTGCATCGCCTACGTTATCGTGATACCCCAGCTCCAGAAATACTGCAGGGGCTCTTGTCTGAGTTACTTCGCCTATGGTTGTAGTGGTAATCGCCCTTACCTTGGAGGGATTGGGATAAATGCTTTTTAAGTTACGGGCAAAAATATCTGCCGCACGCCTTCCCCTTATGCTTATGGGGGAATAATAAACGTCTACCCCTGTATATGTTCCGTATTGTCCTTCGGGGGCGGCGTTTGAATGAAGTGCCAGATGCAAATCATAATTTCCGCTGTTCGACTGTGCTATTGCCTGCGATGCAGTCATACCGGGGCTGTTTCTGGTGTATTGGATTCCGCTTGAAAGCAGATAAGGTATCATGGCATCGGCGATAAGATTCATGTAGTATTCCTCACTTCCGCCGATAACGTACATATTTCCCTCCTGAGTGGAGGGACTTAAATATATTCTTGGCATATAAACACTCCTTGAGTTTACTTTTTTAATTCATTACATAATATGCACAGCCGCCCCAATTTGACAAAAAGGCGTAAATATGCTATAATACGGGGGATTCTTAATTTAAGAGGTGATTCAAATGAAGAAAATCCGTGCAATTATAATTGCTTTTCTTATTCTTGTAACAAGTCAGATAAGTGTGGTTGCCGCACCGAGAATTCCCGTTTATAAAGTAGGAAATGTCCTCTACTTTCTTGACAAGGCATCGGGAACGATAACGGGCTTTGCAGGCGAACCTAAGGACCTTGTGATTCCCACTTCCCTGGGCGGATACAATGTAGTTTCAATAGGACCGAATGCATTTTTAGGCTCTCCTTCTCTTGAAACTCTTAGTATTCCTGACGGAATCAGTACCATCTCGTCGGGAGCCTTTGCATCATGCCCTAAGCTTACAAGTGTCCAGATAGGTGCATCGGTTTCATATATAGGAAGCCGTGCATTTGCAGACTGCGGTGCTCTTGCACAGGTTTCTTTTGACGGCTTTCTTGATAACATTGAGCCCGATGCTTTTAATAACACGCTTTGGCTGACAGGCTCTGACTCTGAATTTGTAATGCTTGGTGGAACAACACTTATTAAGTATAATGGAGATTCCGAAAGCGTTACCGTTCCCGAAGGCATTAAAAGTATAGCTGCAAATGCATTTGCATACAATACAACCGTAAAAGAGGTAATTTTACCCTCCACACTTCAGAAAATTGAAGAAAATGCGTTTGTTCATTGCTACAGCCTTGAGAAAATCACCATCCCCCCCTCTGTTTCCCATATAGGGGCAGGTGCATTTGACGATACTGTGTGGATGTATAATCAGCAAAACGACTTTGTTTGCGTAAACGGAATTCTGATTGCATATAAAGGAAGCAATATACACCCCGAGCTTCCCGAAGGAATTACAGCTATAGGAAGCGGTGCGTTTATTGCAAACGATAAGTTAAAAAGCGTTAAGCTTCCCGAAAGTATAATTTACATTGACTCCATGGCTTTCGGCGGTTGCAGTGAGCTGAGAGTTGTAAATATTCCTTTCAGTGTAGAATGGATTGACGAATATGCCTTTGCAGGATGCGTTAATCTGACTCTGCACGGCGTTAAGGATTCCTACTCTCAAAAATACGCAGAATATATGGAAATGCCTTTCAGCACTGTTGTTTATGTAAGCTACAACGGAGAAAAGGTATATTTTGACAATGCAGTGCCCATTATTTATTATGAAAGAACTTATCTCCCCCTGCGTACATTGATGGAGCTTATGGGGTATACTGTAGAATGGGACGGCTCGACGGGGATTGTCACCTGCAAAAAAGAGGGACGCACGGTTACGGTAAGTCCTTCGGGTGAAATCACGGTTAACGGAGTTCTTTCCCCCACCGTTGCACCGCCGATTAATATAAACGGAAGCAATCTCGTATCGGCAAGAGTTATTGCCGAGGCAGCCGGGGCAAGGGTAGAGTGGAATGACCTTACAAGAACCGCGGAAATTTCCGACTAACCGAAAGAGAATAATCATTTTGGAGGCGTATTACCATGCGTAAGCTACTGAAAGCAATGTTCAGTCAGGTTACAATTGTTTCTTTACTTCTCATATTGCAATTTAGTTTAATGTTGATGAGCCTAATGCGTATAAGCGATTACTTCATCTATGTAGACAGAGCTCTGAAAATAATCAGTCTGATTACGGTTATCATCATAATAAACCGCCATTCCAACCCCTCCTATAAGTTAGCGTGGGTTGTACCCATACTGATATTTCCTCTGTTTGGGGGATTATTCTATCTGTTTATAACGGGGCAAATGCATACGAAAAAGTTTTTCAGTAAGCTAAGTCAATCGGAAAAGGAAATTAACCGAAACTATCCCCAGGACGGACGCGTGTTGAAGGAAATTGCAGATAATTTCCCCGAAAGGGAGAATGCAGTACGGTATATTAACAATGTATCGGGGCTTTCTGCATACCCAAGCTATGAAGCAAAATATTTTCCCGTGGGCGAGGATATGTTTGAAAGCGTTCTTACGGAGCTTGAAAAAGCACAAAGGTATATCTTCCTGGAATTCTTTATCGTGAAAGAGGGAAAAATGTGGGACAGTGTTTTGGAGGTGCTCAAAAGAAAAGCCTCCGAGGGAATCGACGTCCGCTTAATGTATGACGGAATGGGAAGCATGACGCTTCTTCCCAAAAAATATCCGCAGACTTTGAAAAAATACGGCATCAAGTGTTGTGTGTTCAGTCCCTTTACGCCATTTATTTCCTCCCTGCAAAATAACCGCGACCACAGAAAAATTCTTGTTATAGACGGAAAAACTGCATATACGGGCGGAATAAATCTTTCCGATGAATATATAAACGTAAACTATCCTCACGGACATTGGAAAGACATGGCGGTAATGATAAAAGGTCCTGCCGCATTTTCTTTTACAAAAATGTTTCTCCATTTGTGGTGGCATACCACAAAAGCAAAAGAAGATATTGCACTTTTTGAGCCCGTCTTTACAACAGAGGAATCCTCCAAAAAGAGCTCTGGATATGTGATGCCATATTCGGATATGCCACAGGATAAGCATCCCACGGGCGAATTTATGTATATGGATATTATTTCAAGGGCAAAAAAATATGTTTATATTACTACCCCGTATCTTATTTTGGACCATCAGATGATGAACGCGCTGGCAAATGCGGCAAAAAGCGGCGTGGATGTGAAAATAATATGTCCCCGCGTGGCTGACCACTGGTATGCAAGGGAGGTTGCGTACAGCTATTACAAAGAGCTTATCGAGTGTGGCGTAAAGCTGTATGAGTATATGCCCGGATTTATTCATGGAAAAACCTTCTGCTGTGACAACGAAGTGGCAATAGTGGGAAGCATCAATCTGGATTACCGCAGTTTGTATCTTCACTTTGAGTGTGCCGCTTTCTTCGTGGGTGCACCCGTCGTCTATTCCGTGGCGGAGGATTTTAACGACACCGTCAAAAAATGCCGTATGATAACAATTGATTACTGCACGAAGATGAACATTTTCAGAAAAATGTTTAATGCTATTCTTCGTCTTTTTGCACCGCTGATGTAGCCAAAACAAAATAGTCCGAACCCGTTTTTTGCTTCCTCTTTTTTGCCGCTACGTCGCTAAAAGCCTTGCCCATACGACAGTATGGGCTTCGTTTTTGCCTTGTATCGGCAGAAAAATAGTTTGCAAAAAATTCCCCGAACCTGAAATAGCTCAAAATTGAGATTTTTCAAGGCGGAAGGGCGAAGGAATACTTTGTGTATTTCAAGACCGACAACGCAGAAAAAGCCTATTTTCAGCTATTTCAGGCGGATTCGGACTATTCTGTTTTGGCTAAGCGGTGCTTTTTACTTGACAAAACTCATAATTTATTGTAATATGAGAATGATTTTCAAATTCACAAAGGGTGATAAAGATGAAATCGGATTACGAAACGAAACAAAAAACCGCCATTATTGATTTTATCAAATCAAACAGCGGACATATTACTGCAAAGGATATTGTAAACGAGCTTTCAAATTGCGGGGAAAAGGTCAGCACTGCAACCGTTTACAGAAGGCTTGAGAAGCTTGTTGACAGCGGTATGCTGAAAAAATATATTACCGACAAGGGTGCTTGTTACCAGTACAGCACAGATTGCCATGGCGACCATTTTCACCTTAAATGCACCTCGTGCGGCACTCTTTTCCACGTTGACTGCGAATTTTTAATGAGCATTGCGCCCCACATTATGGAGCATCATAAATTTAAGGTGGACAACCGCCGTACTATAATGTATGGGCTGTGTGAGGACTGTAACAGAGAGGAGTGTGCCTATGAATAACCTTATAACAGTAAAGAATCTTGCTATTTCCTACGATGGCAAGAATATTATTGAAAATGTCAGCTTCAAGGTTGAGGACGGCGATTTCCTTGTAATTTTCGGGGAAAACGGAAGCGGAAAAAGCTCCCTTGTAAAAGCACTGTTAGCTCTTAAAGCTCCCTCCTGCGGAGAGATTGTGTTTTCTTCCGATTTAAAGCAAAAGGAAATCGGGTATTTACCCCAATCACAGGTTATAAAAAAGGATTTTCCTGCCTCAGTATGGGAGGTTGTTCTTTCGGGCTGTCTTAACAAAATGGGAACCCGTCCCTTTTATACAAAAAAGGAAAAGGAAGCCGCAAGAAAAAATATGGAGCTTCTTTCGGTCTATGATTTAAAAAATGCGTGCTTCCGCAACTTATCGGGAGGACAGATTCAGCGGGTACTTCTTGCAAGGGCTTTGTGTGCGGCACAAAAGCTTCTGATTCTCGATGAGCCTGTATCGGGACTTGACCAAAGCTCCACAGAGGAATTTTACGATTCAATAAAGAAAATCAATCAGTCGGGCATGACCGTAATAATGATATCACACGACATAAATAAGTCGCTTCACCTTGCAAAGCACGTCCTTAATCTGAGCGGAAGCGATACTTATTTCTACGGAAGTGCCGAAGCCTACAGAAAAGAGGAATAAAATGGATACTATAATCACTCTTTTTTCATATTCGTTTATAACAAGAGCCGTGATAGTGGGAATACTGGTAAGTCTTTGCTCATCGATGCTGGGGGTAAGCTTGGTATTAAAACGCTACAGCATGATAGGCGACGGCCTCAGCCACGTTTCCTTTGGTGCTCTTGCCGTTGCGGCGGCACTTAATATGGCACCGCTCGCGGTTTCAGTGCCGATAGTGATAATAGCGGCATTCTTTCTGCTTCGCCTTAGTGAGCAAAGTTCCTTGGGAGGCGATGCGGCAATAGCGGTTTTCTCCTCTGCGGCACTTGCTGTGGGAATTATAATCACATCTGTGACAACGGGAATTAATACCGATATTTGCAATTATATGTTCGGAAGCATACTTGCCATGAGCCGTGAGGATGTAATTATAAGCGTAATTCTCTCAATTGTGGTTATACTCTCGTATGTGCTTTTTTACAACAGGATTTTTGCCATTACCTTTGACGAAAACTTCAGCCGCGCAACAGGCGTTAAGGTAAATATTTATAATATGGCGGTAGCCGTTCTGACTGCAATTACAATCGTATTGGGAATGCGTATTATGGGCGCTCTTCTCATATCAAGCCTGATAATATTCCCTGCCCTAAGTGCCATGCGTATCTGCCGCTATTTTAAAGGCGTGATACTATGCAGTGCACTAATCAGTATTATTTGCTTCTTCCTGGGAATTGTGCTGTCCTACTCAATGGAAATTCCCGTAGGCGCCAGCGTGGTGGTCACCAATCTGGCGGTGTTTATAGGGTTAACTTTATTTGGGAAGATACTTAACAAATAAAAGAAAGAGGTGGAAAAAGTTTGACTTTTTCCACCTCTTTCTTCTTACAGTGTTCCTCGCAGGTAATTCGCCATTTTACGACACAGCCAATATACGTTATTATCCTCTTTACACTTTTTCATCCATAAATTGCTGTCCGAAATTATGCCTGCATTAGCAATCTCCCATACAATGTCATTGATTGACTCCACTTCTTTTAATTCCGCACTCCGTACTCCGCACTCTGCATTTACTATCAGCGGAAGCAGATTTTTTTCAAAGGCACTGCGGCTGCTGCCCCCGAAAAAGTTTGTACCGGGACAGGTTTTTGAAGATTTTGCGGCATCATAGTCTCCGATTTTCTTGCCGTCCGAGGTCCACCAACTGTGATACACAACACCTGTTTTAGGATTTATACCAAATCTATCGGCAAGAATTTTTATTGCCGCTGCTATGGCATTTTTCTGCGAATCGCACATTTTATCACCGCCCCGGTCAAAGTTACCTAAGCATTCAACGCATATTGCACCGCTGTTTGCCCCCTTTATTCCTGCGGGAATCATTTCCATACTGCGACCCGTTACAATCACTCCGTCGGGGAAAATTGTAAAATGCTGGGCTATATCACTCCATCCGTTGGTCTTTATATGATAGCTTCGCATGTTTGATTGCAGCGTAATATGATTGCTGCCCGTAAACTGCTTGTAGCTTGGCGAATATGTATGATGAATCTGAATCAGGCTGATGTTACGGCTTACCCTTAAGGCATCAACATATTTTTTAAACTCCGATATGGTATAGCTTTTAAATTCACTCATTATTTAATCCCTCCGTTATATAATATGTGTACTTATCTGTCTTATGACTGATTGTCCCCTTTTTCTTTTACTGCTTCCAGTGCCTTTTTCACAAATTCGGGGTATGGCACTCCCATAAGTGCCAGATTTTCAATTACGCTAAGCCCCTCATTCCCCAGGAAAAAGAAAATTGTTGCACCGCGTACATAATGCGTACCGCTGATTTCATCCACACGCACCGACAGGGCAATGAGGATGAGAATACACATTTTTTTTACTATTCCCTTATACCCTACACTGCTTGAGGCACCTCCGTTCTTTGTTTTTTGTGATTTATGGAAAACGAGTGCCACAACCATTCCCGTTATATAATCCGCAATCATAAACATTATAAGTGCCTTGAGGAAAGAGTCCCACCCTCCCAACGCTTCTGAAAACGCACTTGCCATACCTGCAAGAGAGGCTAAAACTATATTTTTAATGTTCATTATTTCACCCCCTGTTTTTTATATTTTCCTTCGATTTTAGCAGGAAGACTTGTATCTACCTCGTATATGGTTGTGCCCTTGAAAGTGGGCAGTGGCGGTAACGTGACGGATTCTTCGGTAAGGTATATGCTTTCTGTCTGTGGCTCAACAAAAGGTTCATAATCCGTTGCCTTATCCCCACTCTCGACCTGTAATGTACCTACATCAATCAGCCATTTACTACCATTGAGCCTAATTACAAGAGAAGAAAACCCATCTTCGGCGGTGTAAGTGCCTTTAATTTTTTTACGCAATCCCACAGTATTACTATCAACATAAAAAAGCTTACTATTATTTGCGAGAATTCTCATTCCTGTCCCCCATACTCCTTCCTCAAGCAAGGTTACATACATAGAAAATGTATATATTCCGTTTGGAAGGGTATCAGGAAATGTTAATGTAAGAGTACCTGCACTGGCTAAATAGGCTGAAGCTCCTTCATTGCCTTGTACGGTAATTAAATCTCCGTTTGTTTCATACAGAGAACAATTAGACCTTTTTATATCGACAATATCTTTATCAATAAAATTCTTTCCACGTGCAGTAATTTGCACTTCGATGGGTGCTTCTGGTACACTACTGCCCGTTATTTTAGCTTCGTACAGAGTATCATTATAGCAATTTTCAAGCGTTACACTTCCTGTGCCCTGAAATTCACCAAGCTCATACCCTGCTATTTTTTTATTTCCCTTGTAAAGCTGTGCAGGGCGGAAATCGCCCTTGCACAGTATTGATTTGTTTTCGCCTGTGTAAATCATATAATCACCGCCTTAATACACAAGATAATATGTGTTTTCATCCTTGACAGCCGCCTGAAATTCTTCCTCTGTCATTTCCACGATGCGGTGATTGTTTATTTTATTAGCGTTTAGTGCATTGTCTGCGGTAGTTGCATTGCCTGACTGCACTGCATAGCTTGTACCCCATACTACCCAATTTTCACGCACCGAAGCATCGCCAAGACACTGCCATGTTTTTGTGATAGTCTGCTCTCCATCAATGTCTTCAATAAGCTCTGCCAAATCTCCACGCTGTGCCGTGAGGGATGTCAGCTCATCCTCGCTTGAAACGGCATATATTTCCTGTGTTGCGGTTGCAGGGATGCTTGATAACGGAAGCTTGCCGCCCGTTGCAAGGATAATATCTCCGCCGTTTACCATTTCAAGTAAATCCTCCATGGCACGGGAGGCTACTTCCTCGGATTCAGCGGCGTTTTCCTCTGATACAAGAGCATTTGCTGCAGAATTTATTGCCTCAGATGCCGCCTTGTTCACGGCTTCAATTTCGGGAATGGCACGAATGAGAAGCTCGTTCTTTTCAGCTTCGGTAAAATCCGAGTAGGTAAATTTATCACCTTTTACACATCCCACATTAAATGCGGTTTCTCCGTTTTGGTCGGTTTTAAGTATAAGCTCACCTTTTTCATTAAGCTCTACATCGGGGGCGTTGTCGGAGTCGGGGTAGCTCAGCCATAAGTCGCCGTTTTCATCAACACTGAAGCTGTAAAATCCGTTTGCAGGAACAACACTGCCATTTAGCCCTCGTTCGCCCCTTTCGCCTTGGTCACCTTTGTCGCCTTTATCACCCTTTTCGCCTTTTTCGCCCACCTCTCCGCGGATTCCTTGAGGGCCTTGATTTCCTTTACTTCCCCTATATCCGCGGGCGGCTATCATAAGCCAGAATTCTTCATTTTCAGGCGATACTCCTATGCAATTTTGTCTGCATACAAAGGAAGAGCCGTTAAAAGTAACTTTGTTACCTGCCTCATAATGAGTTTTTGAGTTATATTCCTCCCACAAAAGCATCCTTTGCGAAAGTGATGATACTTCACCTTTCGTTTCTTCCATCAAGGCGTTTACCTTCGGCATAATTTCCTCAATTTCACTTTGAAGCTGCATTGCCTCGTTCTTTGTTACGGGAGGAATATTTGCTTCCCCCTCTGCATGGGAAACGAAAAGGCAGTCACGCACACTCATCATAACCTTGTCGGGTGAGGCTGTGTAATATCCCTCCACGGTAAAGCTGCACCAGCCTGTCTTTGCGGTGGCTTCCTGTGGAATATATGATGAATATTCCGAAGTTTCGGATGCAATTTGCGGAGTCAGAATGACGGAGGTTTCATTTTCACCGAAGCTGTCACGCCATATAACTCTCTTTGCATATCCCTCCCAGCTTTTGTCAAATATAAATTTTAATTCGCGAGAATTTGCACTTCCTGCCGCACCTGCGTTTTTCGTGGATTTGCGAATAAATTGTCCGTTGATATTTATTGTAATACTATTCATTTCACTTCTCCTTAACTAAAAAATCCCCCATAAAACCACTAAGTGGTTTCATGAGGGATTCTTACTTTTTAATTTTAACTTTTGTTTTTGATGTATTCATCAATGGCTTTTGCCGCACTCTTTCCTGCACCCATGGCAAGAATTACGGTTGCCGCACCTGTTACGGCATCACCGCCGGCATATACACCCGTGCGGGATGTAAGTCCATCATCGCCGTTTGTCACAATGCAGCCATGACGATTGGTTTCAAGCCCGGGAGTAGTCTGTCTTATAAGGGGGTTAGGTGATGTTCCTATGGACATTATCACCGTATCAAGCTCTAACAGGAACTCGCTTCCTTCTTTAACCACAGGGCGTCTTCTTCCGCTGTCATCAGGCTCTCCAAGCTCCATTTCCACACATTTAATTCCGCGGACACAGCCTTTTTCATCGCCTATAATTTCGACAGGGTTTGTAAGGGTCTTAAAGACAATTCCTTCCTCCATGGCATGCTCAATTTCTTCCTTTCGTGCCGGAAGCTCCTCCATGCCTCTGCGGTAAACTATATAAACCTCATCGGCACCCAGACGCATTGCACTCCTTGCCGCATCCATGGCAACATTTCCGCCGCCGACTACGGCAACACGGTTGCTCTTTTTAATGGGAGTTTTTGAATCGGGCAAGTATGCCTTCATCAGATTCACTCGGGTAAGGTACTCGTTAGCACTATATACTCCGCAAAGTGCCTCTCCGGGAATATTCATAAATCTGGGAAGCCCTGCACCGCTTGCTATATATACCGCCTCAAAGCCATCCTCAAACAGTTCGTCAACAGTTATTATCTTACCGATAACCATGTTGGTTTCGATTTTTACACCCATTTTCTCAAGCTTTGTTATTTCTTCCTTAACAATAGCCTTTGGAAGACGGAATTCAGGAATACCATAGACCAGCACGCCGCCGGGGGTATGCAAAGCCTCAAAAACTGTAACAGAGTAACCAAGCTTTGCAAGGTCTCCTGCAGCAGTAAGTCCTGAGGGGCCTGCGCCCACAATTGCAACCCTGTGTCCGTTCAGCTCAGGTTTTTGGATTTCTTCTTCGAAATGCTCCCTGCAATAATCGGCTACGAATCTTTCAAGCCTGCCTATTGCGACGCTTTCGCCCTTTGTTCCCCTAACACAAGCACTCTCGCACTGGCTTTCCTGAGGGCATACTCTACCGCATACGGCAGGAAGTGCACTGCTTTCTGAAATAACTTCATAAGCACCCTTGATATCCTCGTTTGCAAGCTTATCAATAAACTTCGGAATATCGATTGCCACGGGACATTTACTCTGGCAAGGCTTGGTTTTGCAATTAAGGCATCTTTTTGCCTCCTCTATTGCCATTTCGTAGGTATAGCCTGTTGCCACTTCGTCAAAGTTACGCTTCCTTATGCCCGGCTCCTGTGAGGGCATGGGGCATTTTTCAGGATTCATATTCGGCATATTACTCTACCTCCTTTTTAAAGAGGTTACAATGCTCTTCGCGGCGTATTGTTTCAAATTCTCTGTAAACACCGCTACGGCTTATAGCCTCATCAAAATCCACCAGATGGCCGTCAAAATCGGGGCCGTCCACGCAGGCAAATTTGGTTTCTCCGCCTACAGTAAGGCGGCATCCTCCGCACATGCCCGTTCCGTCCACCATTATGGGGTTCATGGAAACCGTAGTTTTAATGCCGTATTTTTTTGTGGTAAGAGAGACAAATTTCATCATCACAAGAGGTCCGATTGCAATAACCTCATCGTATTCGTTTCCATCGGCAACAAGCTTCTCAAGAGCCTCTGTAACAAGCCCCTTTTCACCGTAGCTTCCGTCATCGGTCATAATCCTAAGCACATCCGACACCTTGGAAAACTCGTCCTCTAAAATTATTAAATCCTTATTTCTAAAGCCCGTTACACTGTGTACCTCTGCTCCGTTTTCGTGAAGCTTCTTCGCTATGGGATATGCAATGGCACAACCCACACCGCCTCCGATAACTAAGACCTTTTTAAGCCCTTCAATGGCACTGGGCGTTCCCAGGGGACCTGCGAAGTCCAAGATATAATCGCCCGCTTCAAGGGTATTAAGCTCCATCGTAGCCTCTCCCACAATCTGAAAGATTATGGTAACAAGGCCCTTTTCTCTGTCGTAGTCGGCAATGGTAAGCGGAACACGCTCACTGTCTTCCTTTGCTCTGAAAATAATAAATTGTCCCGGCTGAGCTTTTTTGGCAATAAGCGGAGCCTCAACAACCATTTTTACAACTGTAGGATTAAGCACCTCTTTTTCTGCAATCCTGTACATAATTTTCATCCTTTCGCCTATGTATAAGACTTATTATAAACTTTTTTTATGTTTATGGCAAGTCTTTTTTTGCTTTTTCAGGCGATAATACAGACTTATTTTCTGTACAATTTATACTGCTGTGCCTTCTTGTAGTCGTAATCGCTGGTATGAAGTCCCTCGGGAAGTCCGAGGATTTCCGCACTTTCCTTATCAAGAATTCCGCTTTGCTTCCACTTTAAGAGCGCATTGTCAATTTTGTCCTGTTCCTCTTTTTGCCTATCTCCCTGACGGCTATCTTCAAGCTTTTGCATTTGAAGATCGTAATCTCTTTCATCACGAAGAATATCCCTCTCTTCCTCGCGCTGACGATATTCGTTTTCAAGGCTTTCGATATAGGCATCATACTGAAATTCACGCTCTGTATTATACTGCTTTAAGGAATCAAGATATTTTGAATACTCCTTATCCGAAAGTTCTCCCAGTATGCTCAGCTGCTTTTCCTTAATTCCAAGCTCCTCCAGATATTTGTCAAAAGCCTTACTGTAAAGCTCCGGGATTATATCGGTCATCTTTTTATTGTAATAATCAAGGCTTTGCGATGCCGCCGTAGCCGCATAGCTTGAAGCAACACCACCGGTATTTGCGGAAAGCTCTCCCAAGAGGTCCTCCATGGCACGTTTTCCCTCACGCTTATACTGCTCCTGATAGTACTTATAAAGTTCATCCTCCTGAGGATTATATTTGAAATCCCTGATGTTTCTGATTTCTCTTATAAGATCACTTATGTCATCACTGTAGCTGTCTCTGTACTCAGGCATACGCTCCGCATAAGAAAAGTCACTTCCTCTTATGTATCTTACGGCGGCATCATAAACATCGTCGTACGCATACTGACTGAGGCCCTGTGTACCGCTTGCCTTCTGAACTCTCTTTTTAAGAGTATCGGCAACATCACTCCTTGATGCACCGCTGGAAATCTGACTGCGTATTACATTTGAATAATCGGTTTTGTCAAGCCATCCGCTGTAATTATTTGTTTTGGAAACGCTAAGACCTTCGCCGTCAATCTTTTCATTTCGGCTTTGCTCATATTTGGCGGCACTTTCATAGTCGCCCTTTTTTACCGCTTCATTAATTTTTGCCTGATAGTCGGTATCTTTGTTATAGCTCATTTTCATCCCCCTTATAAATATTTGTTTTGCTTAAATCAATTTCAATAATGTTGGAGCTGTCAAGATGTGTTAATATATACTCCAGTAGCTGCTCATTTGAACGCAGATAATCCTCTATTATACGCACTGCTTCCTCTGCTGACTTTCCGTTTAAATCCGCTAATTGCATAAACATAGCACTCACTCCTAATTAACTGAAAATTCTCTCGTTATCGATTCAAGAAGGCACTTTCCTTTTCCCGAAAGCCTTAGTTTTACGCTGTGACAGCTTTTTATAACGCAGGGTATATTCAAATACTTTTTTTCGTTTGCATAGCAGGTATTAACATCACTCCAGGGTCCGTTATCACAGCTAATCTGAGTGTTTATGTATGCGTTTTCGAAAAGATGTACGCTTATATAGAGTCTTGTGTAATTTTTGGTTTTGTGATAATCCTCGTCAAAGGGGCAAAGAGTAATGCTCCACTGCGTATTATCATCTGTTTCCTCCAGAAGCTTTTCCACTCCGTGAGGGTGCAAACGATATAAATTTCCGCCATAGAAAGAATAACCTATAACATCCCTCACTCCTGACTTGCTCCACAAGTTTCTCTCCATATCCCAGACAAATTCTTCTCTGCCACTCTCTGTGTCGGCGGTTATATAGAATCGTTTTCCGTCACTTCCCGAAACAGCGTTTTCCATTGTAATTCCCATCAGCTTTTGAGAAATGCATTGGGGTACTCCGCCGTAAAATGTGTAAATTCCGCCATTACCCTTGTATATAATTCTGCCTCCGATACTTACAATGCTTTTTGAATCGGCAGCAAGGACTCCGCCTGCGTAGCTTTCGGTAAGCTGAAAATTTGACGGACGATTTCCGTAAAGCTTAAAACAGCCGTTCTCCTTAAAGAACAAACAGCAGTTACCAAAAGGCATACAGGCTGTAAAATCCCCTGCAGAATTTGACATTACACTGAAGCTGTCGGTGGATAAATTCTTGTATATGAAGAAGTTTGTCATATCCCCCAACGCCGAGGCATATATAGTATTTCCCTCACAGCCCCACAGTCTGTTTTCATAACTGCACACGCAGGAAAAATCGGGAATTTTACGCTTAATTGTAATCACAGCGGTTTCCTCTGATTCTGTAAAGGTTTCATCGGCGAACCGAAGAATGGATGCCGATGCACTAACAATTTGTGCCGTCTTGTTATTACTTGTATGTTTTTTACATCCCGATATTTCCACCACATCTCCGCTCTTTAGCTGTGAAAACAGATTTTTTATGCTGTTAGATACGGTTATGAGTTCATTATCTACCACACAGGTTTGGGTTTCCTCATCTTCACGGATGCTCACGACACGCCTGTACTGATTTTTTTCACACTTTTCCCTGAATATGACATCAGGGGTAAGCTCTTGTACTTTCTTCAGTTTAAAGCCCGAAAAGGTATATTCCGCATTTTGGCAGGTCACCGAGCCGTAGGTAAAAATCTCAGTATCCTTGGAAAATGAAAGCCTTTCCACCATAACGGTTTCCTCGTTGTAGACACTGGGAACACTAATAGAGCTTTTGGAAAAGGTTACCGTAACTCCCTCGTGGCTTTTGCACTCGCCCTGAAGATCACCCGTGCTTCCCGTTTTGGTATCGTAAAAAATCTTATCGGGAAAAACCGCGATTTTGTCACCTAAAATTGCAAGGTTTTTTCTTCCGGGAGTGAGCGTGGCTACCTTTTTGCGGTCGTAGTACAGTACTCCGTCTGCGGCAATACATTCCTTTTTTCCGAAAATCATAGCTGAGGGTGCATTGCACTCAAACACTGCCTCGCTTTTCTGTCTTTGGGTAATGGCAGGGAAGCTCAAATGAGAAATTCCGCTGCACTCGCAAAGTTCACCCTCGGAATAATCCTGAAGCATATTAATTCCGCCGAAGTATGTGGTGCTTTTTTTATACCTGCTGCCGCCCTTAATTATTGGAAGATGCATACCTACCCCTCCTTAACATATAAAATTCTGCCTGGGTGGGAGATTGTTTCTCAGATAATTCTTCCGAAATTCCGAATATGCCTGCTCGAACAAAATTGCAGATGCACTGTAGTTTGCCATTTCTCCGCTGAAAAAGTCGCTCATGGCAATAAGGTACAGCTCATATATGTTGTCGTAAGGCTCTCCCACCACAAGCTCTCTTTCACCGTCTTCGGGAAAAGAATATGGCTTAAATTCATTCTTCTGCATGGTTTCACGCATTATCTTTCCGTCAAGCTCGCTGAGCCAGCGGCACTTAATGGCATCGGGAATAGTGTCGGGGTGCAGCTTTGCGGTATGCTCTATTACAGAGTTAATTGTACGCATCACTCTTACACTCCTTCCATTTTCCGTCTGCAAAAACATATATTCCGCAGGTCGCATCATACAGCTTCACTGCGGGAGAAGAATTATACTGCGTATTTTCCACCACGGTATCATAAGGAAGCACTATTGCCGGTCTTAAAGGGTATTGTGCTGCTTTTCTGAGAGTGGTAAAATTCCCCACATCCGATACTCCGTAGGCATTATTGCTATCGGATACGCTTCTTGTAAAGTATACGCCTTTTGTTGAAGTTCCCTTTTTTGTGGCACATCTTAGGTCAGTCGAGGAGAAATACTCCATGGAATAAAGCTCTGTATAAGCGAGCGGAAAGCACCTGCGCATAAAGCCGTTTTCAATGTTTGTGAGAATGAGAAGCTTTCTTATTCTTTCGGAAAAAAGATTTATATACATTGTTTCAAGAAATACATCTGTATCGCTCATAGCATATGACATACGGGTATTTGTGTCTAACTGAAGAACTATATCCGTAAGGTGCTTTCTAAGAAGTGTAACGCTGTTTTCCCCATGAAAGTTTTTTCCGATAATGATATATTCACACTCGGTTTCTCCCTCTGTTACAATAAACGAGGTCCCCACTGCACACTCACCAAGCTTTTTGCCGTTTTCCTCCTCTACTATAATGCAGATATCGCCGTTTGCTCCGCTTTCGGGAAGTGACGTGACAACAGACACATTACGCACACAAGGCGTTGTCAGGGAATTTTCCCCTGCATCAAGAGCACCTGAAAGCCTTCCGCCGTCTTTTTTCATACATGCATCTGCAAGGTTTCTTGCGTAAGCAAATATATCCTGATTTATTCCCTCAGAATCATATACTGCTGACTTCATGTCGCCGTCAGCGTCTTTTCCGTCATGACCGCGGGGAATGGAAAAATTGAGAACGGGATTTAACGAATCCTCCGCATTTAATTCCACATACGCTTCCTCAGATGAGGGAAGTGTCTTAGTTTCACCTATTGTGAAAACAGGAATCGGAGCATCGCTTCCTCTCTCGCCTCTTTCTCCTCTATCGCCCTTGTCACCCTTTGCACCTGTGTCTCCCTTGTCACCTTTATCGCCTTTTATTCTTCCAAGATTAAAGCTTGCCATAGGCACTACCTCCCTTTAAATATTCCTTGCGGCGGCCTGTGCAAAAAATTCATCCGAAGAGCTCTCCATAAGACGGGCAGTCTTTACATCCTGCTTCATCGAAAGGGCGATTATGTCTGCAAACTTCTTTTTGATTTTCACCTTTTTGCCGCGGGCGATTACACAGCTTTCGCCGTTTACTGCCACAAAAACATTGTCCTTGTAGTCCTTATTATCACGGAAAAGCTCGATTTCCACCAATGAATTTTCATCAACGACCTTTGCCTTTGTTTTTTCCAAAGTATTTTTAGTTGCCATAAAATATTCCTCCTGTGTTTTATTAGGTTTTTTTGGGGATAGAAAAAAATGATTCAGAACGGACAAACTGAGCCAACAAAGCCCATTTATGGGCTTTGTTGGGTTACCCGAAGCTGTATGTGTATACAGCGAGAGGCGAAGTTTGTTCGTAGCAAAAAGGCTTAAAATTCGGAAAAATCTAATTTTATTAGATTTTTCAACCAAAAATAAAAGTTAGATATTTTAGTATTGGTTTTGTACTATATAATTGCCGCCTTTTTGCGGTCTGGACTTTTTTTACATCCCCAACTTTTTAGTTACCGAATGTACTTGCTGTCTCAATACGAATCATATACGGTTCTACAAGTCTTACTGCCGCCTTTGTAGCCTTCCAGCCTGCTGTAGCACGCTGATTAAGGGGATCGGCACTACCTGCAGAGCCGAGCTGCTTTACAATGTGCTGCAAACCGCCGCCTGAAATTTCTGTAGTACCGTAAGCGTTGTCGCCGATAATAAGGGTTATATAAACGTCACAACCCTTAAAGCCTGCTTCACCGGGGTATAAAATATCACCCTTTGAAGGAGTATTAACAGGCTCTGCGTGAAGATAGAGAGCTTTGCCCGCTACGTCAACACCGCCTACACTTAATACTTCAATACTGTCTTCCACACCAAGCTGGATGGTTGCATCCACAAGTCTTGCTGCATCTTCCTCCGTAAGAGTTTCCTCTACGACAAGCTTGTACAAGCTTCCTTCTCCATGTGTTGCCTCGCCTGCAGATGAAAGTGTGCTGTAGGATGAAACTGTAAGATTTCTGCTTTCTTTGCAAAGATCTTCCGCGTGAATCACCTTTGCTTCGGAGCTTTCAACAAATCTTACGTTCTCAATCTTACCGATTTCACCCTGATAGATACCCTCGGGATCGGAATAAGTCTTAACATTAATCCACTTGGGATCGCTCATGAGGTCGTAAGCAGTATCGGGGTGAATAATACCCACATAGCTTCCGTTAATCGTTTCCGCATTCATTTTCTTAATATAACGTACTGCACGTCTTATACTGTCAACCGTAAGATAATGATTGCCTGAATCCTTTCCTCCTGCAAGAAGGCATCTTGATGCAACCTGTCCTTCGGCAAACTGTACGTTTGTACCGCCGCAGAGAACCTCTCTTGTGATTGCGTCAAGGGTTCTTCCTGCCTGACCGCCTAAAAGCTTGGTTGCCTGAACAAGATTATTATCAATAGCCGCAAGCATAAGAATATCGGAAAGCTCAATAAAGCCACCGTACTGCTTAACCTCTGCCCTGACAACGCCCAGTTCCATCTTCTGACCGTCGGGAGTTACACCCTCCAGGAGAGGTGTAGTCATCTTGGGAAGGGGATCGTACTTACGGAATTCAATAGTCTTACCGCCATTTTTGGGAATTGTACACTTCTGTCCGAACTGGTCATGCACCAGCTTGGGCTCTGCCATATCAATAAGATAGTCTGAATAATAGGTCTTCATTTCATTTGAAAGACCGCCTGCTTCACCATAGGAAGCTACCTCACCTGTGTTGGAATTTGCAATACCGCTCGAGGTATGTACAACATTGCCTGCAGCAAAATGCTGCAAATTAAACTTAAACATTTACTTCATCCTTTCTTTCTCTTTCTTTTTCAGAAACTGATTCTTTCTCCTTTTGCCGCTCTCTTTGCAAGCTCCGCTCTCTGCTTTTTATTAAGCTTTGAAACATTGCTTGAAAGAATAATTCCGCCTGCATCCTCGCTTCCGTTTTCAACAGGGCGGTTTCCCTTAAGTCTGATTGAATCAACTACCATTTTTTCTGCATTCTTTGAGTTTTTATCCAAAATGGTGTCTATGTTGAGAACCTCGTAAGCGGTTTTCATACCAACGCCAAGCTTCAAAAGTCTGCAAAATTCGGGGTTTTCAAGTTCCTTCTTAAGGTCAAAATCACTGTAAGCCTTCTTTGTTTCCTCTGCCTGTTTTTTCCAATCAGACACAAGAGAATTAACCTCTGTATCCTGCGCCCTTCTTGTACGCTCCTTTTTGAGATAAGTGTTCTCGGCAAGGAGCCTTTCTATAATTGCGGCAGTTTTTTTTGTTGCTTCCTTCATACTTTTCACCTCCCTTAACCTTTTTGTGATGATTTTCTGCACCGCTTTATTAAACTGCGCCTTGTATTCGCCTTCAATAAGGGCACGAAATTCATCATCTTTGCTTTTTGTGTCTTCGGCGGCAAGACTCTCTTCGCCCGCAGGCAGCCGGCTGTCTGCTGCCACATTTTCAGCCTCTTTACTATCTCCGCTCTGCGCGCTTTCGGCAGAGATTGCAAGCATTTCTTCCTGTTTTTTCATATCAAATCATCCTTTCATTAAACGCAATATTTTTTGGATGTTTCCTTTCTAATTCTCTTATGCCGGAAAGCACCATATTAAAAGCTCCCTCCGTATGCCTTCCTCCCGTTATGGCAAGGCGTAACACGTTTTGATCGGAGCTACCTTTAAGTTTTATTACTCTGTCGTCTTTTTCTGCAAGAGATAAAAGTGCGTTGTAGAGGGTTTCTATTTTAGAATAAATTTTTCTGGTTTTGAGACTTCTTCCCTTAATTTTCAGGTAAAAGGAATTCTTCCGCCCGAGCGCCGTTACTTGTATCATTTTCTGCTACCTCCCTGCTTTGATTAGCAATTTCCCTGATTTTCGCTTCAATTGCCGCTTTACCGTCAAAATCCATGATTTCAAGTGCACTTAATGACTGCATCGCATTTTGAGGATTGAAAAATCCTATGTTAAAAAGCTCCTTGGCAAGCTCATTTTGAGAAAGACGGCTGTAGGGACTTTTTTTCTGAGTTTTTACGGCAATATCAAACACGCTTTTGCGACCCCCCTCTTCCTTTTGGGGAACTCTGATATTTGTATTGCTGTACTGGGTAAATCCATAACTGCCGTCAGGATTATTTATGCGGAAGCTTCTAAGCTCCGTGTAAAACTGACGTATAAGCTCTATGCAAAGATAATTTATCTTGGTATAGGCACGATAGGTTGCCTTCAGCATGTCACGGCTTACCTTGTTTCCCGCTTCCTGCAGTGCCGCTATTGCCGACGCCGCAGTTACTCCGTTTACGGCAGCACCTCTGTTAAAGTCACTGTTGGAGCTTGTTTCCTTAAGCTCATCTATTTTCATCCGAAGCATTTCCATGCTTGCGGGCGGAAGCTGCATCACGCTGATAGGACGCAGTCTTTCCTCATTAATATCACCCTCAACGTGTACTATGGGTCGTGACCAGTCGAGAAATTCGTTTTCATTTACCCCTGCACTGATTTTTGCAAAATATCTGGGTTTTGAAGCCATCAGCGTATTTTCTAAAATGGCATCGTTAAGCTTATCAATATACATCTGAGGGTTTTTGGTAACTGCCACAAAGCCAAAGCCCGCAGGCGTTCCCTCCTCGGGAAACAAGCTGTCAAGAACTATGGGATATTCGCCGTGGTCATACCAACCTCTATAGGCATATTCCTCTAAGTTTTCAGAAGCAAACAGGAGATTTTCTCCCACGAATTTTGAGTAGTGGAGAAGTGTTTTTCCATTCTCATTCCTTATCTTGTAGTACCAGTCCACAACTGCTACTTTTCCTGATGTATCAACAGTGCTGTCATAGATGTATTCTTTAATATCGACACTGTTTCCCAAATCCTTGCCGCGGAGAGTGGGGTATTCACACTCTAAAATATCCTGGTCGCGAAGGCTTACAATAAAAAGATTTCTGCTTTTCTGAATATCGGTAATACCCGGCTCCCAGAAGATGTTCAAAAGGTCAATTTTCTTTATCTGAATATCACCAAGTCCTCCTTCAAGCTCACTGTTCCAGAAAACTCCGTAAGCACAGCAGCCGTGCTTAAGCTTATACCACCAGTTATTTGAATATATTTCCTCAAAATTGTTGTGTTCCATAATTGCGGGAATAATGGCAGAAAGCTTCTTTGCCTCCTCTTCATCATCTTTTTCTCTCGGAAGAACGGTTGCTTCGGGAAAGCTGTCCATAGCATCTGCGTGCTTGTTTGCCAAGGCATTAAAAAGCCATGCACTACTGCTCCCTGAGTCTTGCTTATCTGCTCTTTCTTTGCTGTAGTCCTTATGTCGAAGCTTCCACCACTGTTCGTTCTCTACAATCCGTTCCTCTAATGCTGCTTTGGCATTTTTATAATCCTTTAATATCTGCCCTGCCATTACAATTTCGCTTTCTCCGATTTTTCGTTTTGAGGCAAAATTGCTTTTGGGGGCAAAAATATTGTTTAGCTTCAATTTTTTCCTCTCCTTTGTAATTAATCTTCTACGGGTGGCAGTATCACCACGCCTGTTTGTGCTGTTTCTTCACTTTCTGTTATCTTTTCCTGACTAAGCTGAAGCTTTCTTTCCTCGATTGGCGTCAGTATTCCGTACATTACACATTTTATCTCCTGAAGTGCGGAAAGCGCTTTTATGGCATTGTTGAGTGACTGCATATCCATTTTCCCGAATATGCGTTCCTCCTCGCCGCTGTCACTTCCGTTTTTCTCTTTTACGATATATCGGTAAAACTGCTTTTTATCCTCAATTGCTTCGTTGAGTACATCGGAAAGCTTGTCGGCTATATCAATTTCCTTTGCCAGCTTTATTGCCGCCATGCAGGCTGCATTGTCAGCACATTTTTCCATAACGTTTTCCCTGTATTCCTGCCTTGCCTCACTCCAACGTTCAATCTGATAATGGCGGTAGAGCGTGGCCTGATTAATTCCGTGCTTTTTTGCGAGAGCTACCGCAGAATCGTCTCCCGTAACAAATTCGGTTTTAATTGCTTTCCAGTCGTATTTTTTCTTTTTCATTCCATCATCCTAACCTGTAGTAGTTATAGTGCTTATAATCATCTGTGCTAAGCGGATCATACATTATCTGCGGCAGTTTTGTGGGAGGCGGATTTATGGGATTTGCCATGGCAATATATCGAACCTCATCATATATATGATCCTCTGCGGTTGTGTCTATGTCCTCAACATCAATCTGGCTGTAAACAAGAGCAGGAACGGTTCTTATAAAATGCTTGCAGGTGGAAAATATGTAGAGCATAGGAATACCCTCGTCATCAAACGCCAGTCGGTTATGAAGCTGCATCTTCCCTGCTATACGGGTATTGTCTGCCTTTTCGAAGTATACGCCCTCCCTTTCCATCAGTCTGCCGACGCTTTCGCCGCGGCTTTCATCAAAAATGGAGGGGTCAGCAATGCCGTTTATATACTTACCGCGAAGATTAATATCCTCATTCTCAATACGCTTGATTTCCCTCGCAATTCGTGCCGGCTCCCATCTCACGCCTTCGTTGGGGGTACCTGTACATCCGTAAAGCTCCTTAATTCTATACAGCTTTCCGTCGTGGTCTACGCTATACCAGCCCACCGAAAAGGGGCGTGAATAACCAAAGTCAAATCCGCGGTATATTTTCCATGAGGAGGGAATTTTGAAAGGCTTTATTACATGGGTATTTCTCCGATTTTCATATCCGTCGGGGTTGTTTCTCCATTCCGTAAAAACCTGTCCCGAAAAGCTGTCCCAATCACCGTAAAGAAGTGCTTTTTTCTCATTTTCGGGAAGCGATGCAAGCCTTGTAATATAGTCGGGGTCATTTTGCATCAGGATTTTGTTATCAAAAACACTTGACGGAACAAAAATCCTGCTTTGACGGCGAAGCTCGGTTTTCCCGTCGGGGAAAACTATCTTTACCTCATCATATATAGGTGTCATCGGCGGAGCAGGTGTAATGAAGCGTTCCTTCACCCAGCCGTGCCCTATACCTCCGGGGTTTGCCTGTGCCCTGATATAGCAGCGTGTACCCGGTCCGTTGGGACGGTTGCGGCTGAAAAGGTAGCTGTATTCATCCCATGTAAAATGCGTCAGCTCGTCAAAATCTATAAAGTCATAGCGTTTTCCCTGGTAGTTTGTTCTGTCCTTTGTGTGCTGCATGGCTCCAAAGTAGATTTTTGCTCCCGAGGGGAAGGTCCAGCAGTGCTTTTGGTCGTTGAACTTGGCATCGGGAAATGCAGGGTAATATATCTCACGGCTTCTGTCCACCATTTCTGAAAGCTGAGGGTAGGTTTTCCTGAGAATTAACCCTCTGTAATGAGGAATATGTACCTGCCTTAGTGCCTCGGCTATTGCACAGTCACTTTTCCCTCCGCCTGCCGCACCGCCGTAAAGAGCTTCCGTTTCCTTCCTCTCCATAAAAGCCCTTTGCCTGGGTTGAGGAGTCCAGATTATGTTCATTCCTCTTTTATCTCCAGTGCGTAATTTCCGTCTTTGTCGCGCTCGGCACTAAGATGGTATTTGCCGAGAGCATCGCTTACTTCCGTCTTAGAAAGGGTGACCTTACCGCCTCTTTCCTTGGTCAGAAGCACAATGTTTGCCGCCGCACAATCAAGAAGCTGTCTTAAAGCCGTAATTTCCTCCCGAAGCTCCATAACTGTATTTTTATAGGTTTCGATTCGCTTATCACGGCGTATTATTTCATTTTTATAATTCATTATTCTTCATCCTTTCTGTCATAGTAACACTGCATAGAGTGTGCCACACTGCACTTTTGCCAGTTAATATGGTTTGCACAATAATTTTCAATATAATTTCTTCGCGTAGTCATATCGGGAAACTTCATACTGCATCCCTCACAGTAGAGCTTAAGATGACTGTCCATTTTGTAAAAGGGACATTGAATTATCATCGGCATACGCCCTCTCCTCCTTTCCTGCTATTGTCCGCCCGAGAGGACAGACTTGCCATATATTTACCGTAGCTCATTCCTTTTTTGTGTGCCTGCTGTTGGAGGGCGGTCAAATCGTCATAAGGGAGCTTATCGTGCCCCAGATACGGGGCATAGCCGCATTTCTTGCGTCTGCGGCAAAAATCACTGCAGGTTTTCTTTCGGCGTGAAAGCTCAGGTATTCTTCTTCCGCAAACAACACAAAATTTGCCTTCGTATTCCATAGTTATTTCTTTCCTTTCGTGTAAGTATTTTCCTCTTCTTACGTTTTACGTAAGTCAGTATAAAACATGAAATGACGAAAGTCAATACTTTTTACGTAAGTTTTTTAAAATTTTTCTTGCATTTTAGGTAAGTTGTGTTATAATCGTTGTAGAAGCAGTTTTTTCCAAGTAATAATGAAAGGAAAATTATTATGAAATTACATGAAAGAATTAAGGAAAGGCGTACAGCCCTGGGAATGACACTTTTAGATGTTGCCAACGCACTTGGCGTTAAGGAAGCTACGGTACAACGCTATGAAAGCGGTGAAATAAAAAATCCCAAGCACGCAACTGTGCTTGAGATGGCTAAAATTTTTGCCTGTACACCTTCATATCTTATGGGTTGGGAGGAGGAAGTGCTCCCCGATGCTGCAATGATGATAAGTAAAAGGAAGTTGCCGCTGCTTGGAGAAATTGCGGCAGGTCAGCCGATTTTTGCATCGGAGGAGTATGAATATTACTCTCCTGTCGATGAGTGCGGAGCAGATTTTTGTCTGCGTGTTCACGGAGATTCCATGACAGGTGCAGGCATAAAAGACGGTGATGTGGTTTTCATTCGCAAGCAGGAATCAATAGATGACGGCGAGATAGCCGCAGTCTTGGTTGACGATGAAGCCACACTCAAAAGGGTTTATCAGTCGCCCGATGCTATAACATTGGTTTCGGAAAATCCCAAATATAAACCTATCGTATATACAAAGAAGCAGGCGAAAAATATTCGCATTTTGGGTAAGGCTGTGTCATTTACAACAAAATTATAGAAATCGTAGGGGCGGATAATATCCGCCCGCAAAAAAGCCATATTTCTAAGGAGAAAAGCTCTTTGGAAATATGGCTTTTTTAAATTATTCTTTATGCTCTAATTCCCATTTCAATGGGTTGTTCAACATATATTGTGCCTTTTCGATATAATCGTTTTCGTCACGGATAATGTGTTCGTAATATGATTTTTGCCATATAGGAAAACCTATTTCCTTTGAGACCCATCGTTTCTGCCCGATTACGGTCATTCTTGTCTTTGTAGGGGCGGATATCATCCGCCCGTTTTCACCATCATTTGCAATTTTTAAAATCAAATGGATATGGTCATGCATTATGACATATTCATCAATTGCCATATTCGGCTAACGGGACAAAGTCGTGTTTCCTTACATATAGGAATATATTGTTGACATTTAGAGGATGTTGGTGATATAATTGTTTCAAAATCATATTGGGGAGACATTCTTATGCTTAATATTAAAGATTATATCAATAAAGCGTTAGCTTTGGAAAAAGCTGTCTACATACAGGAAAAATTAATTGACAGGTATACTGAAATTCTTAATAGACAACAAAACACCCTTCAGGCTCCATTGCAAAATGTACCTGTTAAGCCTACAAAACGTGTTGTAAATAAAACTCACGTAAAAAAAGAAAATGTGACAAAACCATACGTGGATCCGGAAAAATATTCCGTTGTTAGTCCGACGCCACCTGAAAGACCTGTTTTGAATAACGGATTGGAAATTATTGGTGCATTAGGTTGTTTAGCTTTCCTCGTTTTTTTCTGTTTAATTAAAAGCATGCCTCTTACGTTAATATCTCTTTTTGCTTCTGTATACTTTATAGGTGAATCCCTTCTAAAAAGACAAGAATACAAAGAGGCTTACATACAGTATCAAAAGAAACTTCACGAATACGAAACAAAAAAGAAAAAATTTCCCGAACTCTGCAAGCAAAAGCAGCTTCTTTATGAAAATGAGGTAAAAAAACAAAAAGAACTTTACGAACGCAAACTAAAAGATGCTGAATTGGTATATGAACAAGAACTAAAAAAAGCTGATGATACCTATAAGATGGAAATGGAAAAAGCAGACACCGAATATAAAAATGCACTTGCTCTGTATAACGACAAGATGTCCTTATACCATAAATCCAAAAGAGAATTGGAAGCTTGTACCATGCATTCTGCAAATTTATTACGTGAACAAAACCAATTGTTGGCAAGGCTAAAATCTGCTTTGGCAGAGCATTACAATAGCGATATTCTTTATCCAAAATATCACTATTTTGTTGCCGTAGCCTCTATAAGCGAATATCTTTCCAGCGGCAGATGTGACACTCTTGAAGGAGCTAACGGTGCATATAATATATATGAGGCGGAGCTTCGGCAGAACTTAATAATAGGTCAGCTTTCCTCTGTATTAGGCGATATGGATAAAATTAAGACGAATCAATATCTTCTCTACAAGGAATTAATGGACGCGGAAAACACTGTTAAAGAGCTTTCTAAATCAAGGGGATTGACACCCTTTGGAAAGAATGATCCAATGTACGATAATTACGTTGCATCGACACTTAAGTTTATAGAGAGCTAATAATAAGCCCCGTATTTCTAAGGAAAATTTTTCTTTAGAAATACGGGGGTTTTGTTAAACTATTCGTTATGCTCTAACTCCCATTTTAAGGGGTTGTTTAACATGTATTGTGCCTTTTCAATATAATCGTTTTCGTCACGGATAATGTGTTCGTAATAATTGCGTTGCCATACTTTTTTATGAAACGGTAAAAATAAATTATTCTTTACATTTGCAATGTATTCATTTGTTGTCATCGTCTTAAACCATCCCACAATATCGCGTAGGGGCGACCCTATGTGGTCGCCCGCTTTGGATATAATAAAATGAATATGATCCGGCATTATTACATACTCACAAATTTTTACACCACAAAATTTATTTTCTAATTCCAATAACCATTTCTCCGTCATTTTGTGCGGATTGTTCGGGCGACCACATAGGGTCGCCCCTACGATTTCACCAAACAACCTTTGTCTGTTGTGGGTACATACCGTTATAAAATAATAGCCGTTCTTGGAATAATCATAATCTTTTAACCTGACTTGCTTGCGTTTGGGCAACTCATTCATTTACTTTACCTCTATATTCATTACATCATCAAACATGGTTTGAAGTTTCTGCACGGACAGGGAACTTCCCCGTGTATTTTTCTTTGCAAGCTCATCGGTATAATCGCTTAGCATATACACGCTGTACACACCATTTTCCCGATGTGTTACCGTTGGGAGCATTTCGTAATTCTCAATACTTACGCTGTCTCCCTCTTTGGTAATCGTGACATTTGCCATACCGCCGAGGATTTTGGGATTTTCTTTCTGATTGGAAACAAAATTTCCTAAGCTGTAGAAAACCACCGACCTTTTTCCGTTTTCGGAAATATGCTCGCACGCGGGCTGAATCACATGGGGGTGCGTGCCGATAATAATATCTGCCCCGCACTCTGTCAAAAACTCCACATCCTTTATTTGCGACGCGGTTGGCTTATGGGTATATTCCGTGCCAAAATGCAGGAATACCACCGTAATATCAGCGGATTCCTCCGCTTTAGAAAGGAGTTCCTCCTCCCTCTCGCCTCTGCCGAATATATTTATGAGATAGGATTTATCGGCAGGCGGTCTGTAGCCGTTAAGCCCATAGGTGAAATTCAAAAGTGCAATTTTAAGATTGTCCTTTTCCCAAATGGTGATGCTGTCCTGCTTAGCCTGATTTTCATTTATTCCGATAACCGTGACATCCTCGTAGTTTTTCCAGAAGTCTATTGTATGGAAAACGGCGTCCGCACCCTTATCATAAGTATGGTTAGTCGCGTGGGTTACAAGATTAAAGCCTGCCTTTACCACACTTTCCCCGACCTCGGGCGGTGTGCCGAAGGCAGGATATCCGCTTAGTGCCAAAACCGAATCCACAAAAATGGTCTCCTGGTTTATAGCGGCAATGTCCGCATCCTTTATATGGGGAGTGATATTTTTGTAGAGTCCGTCAAAATTAAATCCGTCCTCCGTCCTGCAGGAATTGTATATAGGAGAATGAATAAGATTATCCCCCACTGCTTTAAGAGTAACGGTAACCTTTTGTGGCTCTTTGTTTATCGGTTTCTTTTCGGTTTCTGTGCCAAATTCATTTACAAGCATTATGACAAGAAGAATAATCGCACAGGTCATCACCGAAAAAACGATGGCAAGCTTTTTATTTCTGCTCATATGCCCTCTTTATCCTCTCCATGGTGCGTTCCTCACCCAGCACCTGCTGAATGCACCATACGTCGGGAGAATTTCCTCTGCCTGTAACAGCCACACGGATAACTCCGCTGACATCGCCTACATGCCCCTTATAGCTTTCGGGGTTCTTCTTGTAAAGCTTAGGCTGGGGTGCATAACCGAGTTCCTCACCGATTGCACGAACCTTTGCAAACCATGTAGACTGGTCGTCACTATGGTCATATGTTTCCATATACTTTGAAAGAATTGTTTTTCTGTCCTCATCGGAGACGTTTTCGGGGAAGCTGTCGTCTATTTTGAACAGTTCGTCAAAAAAGAAGCTGTAAAAATCCTTGGATTGCTTCCAGTGGCTGATATCCTTACGGGGCTTCTCTCCGCCTCTTCCGATACCAATCATTCCGATTGCAAAATCCTTGTCACGGGTAAGGAGGTTGTAATATTCCTCATCACATTCCTTTGCCCACGCGGTAATATAATCATAAACAGTTTCACTGTCAAGAGTGGCTAGGTAATTTTTGCTGACATCGTTAAGCTTGTCTATATCAAAGAGAGAACCGCTGATACCCATTTTCTTTGCAGTGAATTCAAATTCTTTCACATCTTTATCGGGGTTGTCCATTCTCCACTGCTCATAGTTTGAGTTAAGCACAGTCATTAGATATTCCCATACTGCTCCGGGAAGATAACCCTCGCTCTTATAATAATCAAGGGAAAGCTCGGGGTCCTTACGCTTACTGAGTTTACGCTTTACGCCATTATCAATCTTCATAAGCTGTGCTGTGTGGCAGTAGGTGGGTGCTTTCCATCCCATAGCTCTGAAAAGCTGTACGTGAATGGGAAGCGTTGCAAGCCATTCCTCACCGCGTACTACGTGGGTGGTACGCATAAGGTGGTCGTCTACAACGTGTGCAAAGTGATATGTGGGAATTCCGTCTGATTTAAGAATAACCACGTCCTGTTCGTTTTCGGGCATGGTAAGCTCACCGCGGATTGCATCCTTAACGGTAAAGGTCTTACCCATATTTTCGGGAGCACGGAAACGAAGAACGAAAGGCTTTCCTTCTTCAATATTTTTCTGTGCTTCTTCAACCGTAATATTTCTGTGCACTGCCCATTTACCGTAGTAGCCGAAATTTTCCTTAAGCTCGGTCTGCTTTTCACGCATTGCACTAAGCTCTTCCTCAGTGCAGAAGCAGGGGTATGCCATACCCTGCTCAATAAGCCATTTTGCAAAGGTCTGATAAATTTCGGCACGCTGGCGCTGGCGGTAGGGGCCGTAATTACCCTTTTCACCGTCACTTGTAGCACCTTCGTCAAACTCCACACCGAAATAACGCAGAGTGTTGATAACAACATCTACAGCACCCTCAACCTCACGCTTGTTATCGGTGTCCTCTATGCGAAGATAGAACACACCATCACTGAGGTGTGCTAATCTTTCATCGGTAATTGCACCGAAAAGATTACCTAAGTGAATAAAGCCTGTAGGGCTGGGGCCGAGCCTTGTAACCTTTGCACCCTCGGGAAGATTTCTTTCGGGGTAAAGGTTTTCGTAATACTCGGGAGTTTTGTCAATATTGGGGAGCAGAAGCTCTGCCATTTTTTTGTTATCCATATATTTCATCCTTTCTTATTTGTCAAAGTAGCCAATATATTTTACAGTGGGTGCATCGGGCAAGAGATGTGCACATATATCTATAAAATAGTCATCTGTCATCGATGCAATAAAGTCCGTCACAATATCATCGGGAGTATTTTCCTCCTCATAAGCCGTTTCGGACTTGTAATATCCTCTGCGTGTATTTACGTAATCAATGTGATGGAGGTAAATGAGGCTGTCCTTATCCGTCAAATCTTTTATAAGCCTTTCATAAAGCATCTCAAACATTGTCTTAAGGCAGGTGTTATACTGCTCATTAACACTGTCCGCAAGATAAATACGCTCGTAGTTATCGCTTTTTGCCTTTTTCAGTGCTTCAAAGTATTCCCCGTCCATTCGGATTGAGTCTTTTCCAAAGCTGTTTTCCACAATGTTAACCACAAAGTTATTTATCATATGGGAATTATCCGTGCCTGCGTAAGGAACCTTTACCCCTGCACGCTCCGCATCCTGCCTGTCCTTGCCGATATATGCTATAATATCGCTGACTCGGACAACGCATCCCTCCAACGTTGAGGGAATCAGCTTTTTCACATTATCGCGGTCGATATAACAGCCCTCCACCTTTTCATCAAACTCTTCAAATCCCGATATTGGTGACGGGGAATATTCCTTAAGTTCAAGCTCACCATTATGGCAAAGGATTCCGTCGAGGGTATCAAGGCTGATATTAAGATTGAATATCTTATCGAGAACTCTTACGCTGTGTACGTTATGATTAAAATATCTTCCCATGCGGGAGTGGTATATTTCGCCCAACAGCCTTTCCCCTGCATGTCCAAAGGGCGTATGCCCGATATCGTGCCCCAGAGCGATTGCTTCTATAAGGTCAAGGTCCAATCCCAAGAGCCGCCCGATGTTACGGGCAATTCTCGATACCAACTGCACATGTAATGCACGGCGAGTAATATCATCATCCTTGAAAAAGGAAAACACCTGTGTTTTATCGGTATAGCGATTGTAGTAAGGGTGGTGAAGGATTTTCTCTATATCACGCACGTAGCACGGACGCCATATTTTGGCACGATCACGGTCATTGTTACGCCTTACGACCTGCTTTAGCGGAAGCTTCAGCTTTTCTTCAATTTCGCGAGATTTTTCTTCCGATAAATGCAAATAATCATTCCTTGCCAAATAAATCCCTCCTTTTCACAATAATATGTGCGGCGATACCCGTAAGGATTCCGCACACCGCACCCGATACCAAAAGCACGGGCATATAAAAAAGCACGCCTTTTCCTATAATGAAATATGCACACAAAAGCTGTGCCATATTATGAAAAACTCCGCCTAAACTGCTTACTCCCACAAGGGAAAACTGCCCCGTTTTCTTTGCAATGCTCATAATGCACACGCTCATAAGTGCACCGCTGAGGCTATATAAAAGTGCCGCACCGTTGCCGAAAAGCATCATACACAAAAGCACCTTCAAAATGGCAATAATCCATGCCTTTCCCACGCTTTGCGTATAGAGTGAGAATAAAACCACAGTATTTGCAAGCCCAAGCTTAACCCCTGCGGCAACAGGTGGGAAAAGGCTTTCCACATATCCTAAAAGCACGGCTACGGCGATAAGTGCCGCTGTCCTTGTAATATCCTTTGTTTTTATCATAATAATACATCCGCTTTGTTATCCGATTTGGTATTTTCTATAATTATACTAAGTCTGTTGGGAAGGCACACAATGCTTCCTCCAGAAGAATCAATTTTTTCTTTTTGGCAAAGCTTATCGGGACAATCTGCTTGTACTATTGTAACAACACCGTTTTTTACAGACACTGTGTTTTCTCCGAAATCACTATTTACGTTTATTTCGCAATCCTTTTCAAGAGAAATCCGCTTGTATATTTTTCCGTCGACGTAAATTGCCGCCTCGCCGCCCTGCTCCTTGGGAATAAGCCACAGAAAAAGAAAAGCTACAGCGATTACAATTAAAAATATATCCCCTTTTTTCAAGCTTTCTCCCCCTTGTTTCCATAGTTATTCCATAATATATTATTGTACCGCTTTTTTGTGTCTTTGTAAAGACTTTTAAGGGAAAAAAATATGCACACCAAAAGAGTCTGCCTCTTGGTGTGCATATCATTTTGCTAAATTACTGCTTTTTCACATAATAAAAAACGTCATCACATTTTTCGACATAAACCATAGTATCCTTTTCGTAAACAGACAAATGCTTATCGTTAAGCTCATAAATTATATCCGAGGGGTTTTCGGGATCCATAACAGAAATATCCTTAAAAATTATTTTTCCGTTGCTAATAAATATAATCCCATGACTTACATCATAATCAAAATCAATTTTCACTCCTGCGGCATCTTCAATATCTCTTAAAGTTGCAGGAAATTCAAAGGCTACCGCTCTATCCCAATCAAAATCTGTTGCATCGGAAAAACAAAACGCTTCTTTATCTGTATAACCTTTCAGCGTATCGCGATATGCCTCTACCTTGCTATGCTTATATAGTTTAAACCCAACAATACAAGCACAAAAAATTATTGCAATTAATAACAAACAGAAAAACAATTTTTTCATTTTTATCTCCTTTCCCTCTGCTCTTTAGTATATCCATCTCTATCAAGAAGTTTTAGGCGTTTTTTCGCCGTTTCATATTGCTTTTTAGATAGCTTCTTCTTAGTAATTTTGTATGTTCCATTTTTAGTAGGTTCGCTTGTCCAAAATCCATCAATATAGTATTTGTCTATAACATCAAGGGCTATTTTATTCATTTCATTGCTTTTTGTTGTTACTCCTATTGTTCTACCCTGTATATTATTTAACAAATCGCATGTCTGATCAGCGTCTGCAGACTTTGCAAACTCCGTATTCTCAAAATGTTTCATCGAATACCTTTCTCCAAGAGCATTTGGATTTTCCTCATGTGCAAACCCAACTTCCCTCGCAATATCTGCTCCATACCTTTTAGTAATTGTTGCTTGCCATAAAACATGACGAAAAGCATTTACCTGGCTTCCTTCTTTACTTGAATTTTCTTTCAAGCCTAGATCATTTGTTGCAAACCTCACTGAATTTGTTGTAATGTTCGTTGCCCCTGATTTAAACTGACCAATTTCTAATGCAATGATAGGATGCAACAATGCAAATTTCACTGTTCTTAGCTTCGAGCTTTGGCTTTCCTCGGCATCATAGCCATTGTTAAAAATACTCCTCCAAAAATCGGATGAATTTTCGTAACCTATTGTTCTTCCTGTAGTTAATATTTTAAGACCTTCTTCTCTCGCTTCTCTTTCTAAGTCGTATCTTCCAATACTGTTTGCGAAATTTTGCTTCAAAAGAGCATTTGAAAATGCTTTCATACTATCGTCGCTGAGATTAATATTGCTTCCATTAATCATGTTGTCAGTTTTGACAATGCTGTTTGCTAAAGCAATTTTATACTCTTCACTTAAACCTTTCTCCAAATTATCTATACCCAATATTTCCGCACATCTCCATCCATAATTGGCATTGGGATCAGATAACTCTCGATTACATCTTTGACACCTGTTTTCCATTTCTTTCCTCCGTAAATTAATTAAATTTTTCTTGATTTTAATTTACGGATATGCTAAAATGCAAATAGGGTAGGATTTGCTTTTGCATATCCGTGATTAAGTACATTGGTTAACCGCCCTACGGTTTTCTAATGTACTTTTTCTTTTACAATCATAAAACCACCGCCTTTCGAAACATTTGTTCGCTTTTTTGCTATTATATCACAGCAAATGACGAAAATCAAGTCTGCTTTTATCATAATTTTACTTAAATTATTTTTAGAGGGTTTTAGTTCTAATTTACAAGCGCCTCAAAAAAACCCAATCCCTGCTTTAAATCTGCATCGGATTGGGTTTCTAATTATCATTATATTATTTCGCCGTATATTCTTCCGTCTTTATATTCCTTGATTTTCACATTTCGGATTTCGCCTGTAAGCTCCTCTGTGCCTTTTGAGTAAATACGCAGGTAGTTTCCTGCAAGCCCCTCGGCATACTCTCCCTCTGTCTGCTCAAAAAGCACAAAGAGACTTTGCCCGATAAAGCTCTTTTCCACTTCTTTGGCAATCTCTTCGGTCAAGGCAGTAAGCTTTGCCGCACGTTCTTCGCGGATGCTATGAGGTACTTGCTCCATCCGTGCCGCAACAGTTCCACTTCTCTCGGAATAAGGGAACACATGCACCTTCAAAAAGCGTGCCTTTTTCACAAATTCCATGGTTTCAAGAAATTCCTCATCACTCTCCCCCGGAAATCCGCAGATAATGTCCGTGGTAATTCCGCAGTCGGGCATAGCGGTACGGATTCTTGAAATAGTATCAAGGTATTCCTCTGCCGTATACTTTCTGTTCATGCGTTTAAGCACGCTACTGCTTCCGCTTTGAAGCGATATATGAAAATGTCGGCACATTTTCCTCTCTTCTGCAATGAAATCTATAAACTCATCATCAAAAATGTTTGGTGAAATACTGCTGAGGCGAACTCTTTCTATTCCCTCAACCTTGCATACTTCTTCTATGGCATTTTTCAGAGTGATTTTATCCTTTAAATCCTTGCCATAGGACGCCACGCTGATTCCCGTAAGGACTATTTCGCGAAAGCCTTCCGCTGCCAGCCGGCGTGCTTCCGAGACAATATTTTCAAGTCTTCTGCTTCTCACAGGTCCACGGGCATAGGGTACTATGCAGTAGGAGCAGAAATTATCGCACCCGTCCTGAATTTTGATATATGCACGTGTACGTTCTGTCCTACCCTCGCACTCTAATTCCTCGTAGTCCTTCTCTTTCATAATGTCACAAAGAAGGTCTACATCCTCGCCTTTAATTTTAGCCTCTACAATGCGGCATATATGCAAGCGGTTAGCAGTACCCAGCACCACATCCGCCTCAATCATATTCTTTACTTCCTCCGCCTTTGTCTGGGCATAGCATCCCGTTACGGCTACGACCGCATCGGGATTTTGTTTTTTAGCACGGCGGATTATCTGCCTGCTCTTTCTCTCTCCTATATTTGTGATGGCACAGGTGTTAATTACATATGCATCGCATTTTTCGGAAAAGCTTCCGATTTCCCAGCCCGAATCGGCAAAGATTTTTGCATAGCAGTCTATCTCATACTGATTTACTTTACAGCCTAATGCATAGAATGAAACCTTCATCAAATCATTCCTCTGTTTTTCATCTCATTTACCTTCAAAATCGCAATACAGGTCTTTGCATCTACGATTTCTCCGCTCAGTACCTTGTCAGTGACTTCAGAAAGAGGCACTCTTTCAAGCTCCATAAATTCATCCTCGTCACGGTTTAAGCTTCCCTCGTACAAATCGGTTGCCAAATACATGTGTACAACCTCTCCGCAAAATCCGGGGGTGGGGTACATTTTGCCGAGATATGTGTAATTTCTCGCACAATATCCCGTTTCTTCCTCAAGCTCACGCTTTCCGCATTCTAAGGGGTCCTCCCCGTAATGAAGCTTTCCTGCGGGAATTTCATATGTGTTTGTATCAAAAGGACGGCGGTACTGCCATTCCATAATTATCGTTCCGTCATCAAAAAGAGGTACAACACACACGCCTCCGGGATGCTCCACAAGCTCTCTCGTAGCAAGATTTCCCGACGGAGTTGTCACCGTGTCAACACGGAGGTTTATTACCTCTCCCTTGAAAATATACTCCTTTTTTACTGTCTTTTCGCTAAAATCCATTATTCTGCCTCCAGCTTTATAAGTGTCTCCAGCTTGGGAGTAATCCCCAGCATTTTTTTCAGTTCGTAATATTCGCGTGTAGCCTTTTTTGCGTTTTTACCGTCTTTAAATGCTTTTATAAGCAAATTTTTCGGGGTTTCCACGGGTGAAATATATTCCTGCGCCGTAACGGAATATCCCGAAGCTTCAAGAAGCAGACAGCGAAGCGAATCAGTAAGCAAATCCGCCTGCCTTGCCTTGAATATGCCGTGCTTTAAGAGCGGAGCAAACGGCTCGTAGGAATACTGCCCCAAAAGCTCCTTATGGCAGCAGGGAACGGCAAAGATCGCCTTTGCCCCTGCATTAATTGCCGCACCGATTGCCATATCGGTAGCCGTATCGCAGGCATGAAGGCTGATAACCACATCGGGTTTTCTTTCAGGGGTATACGTGGTCAAATCCGCTTTCACAAAGGTCATATTGCTATATCCTAAGTTTTTTGCACTTTTCTTTGAAGCCTCTATAACAATCTCGGAATAGTCAACGCCTGTAACATGGCAGTCCTTTTTAAGCACATCTTTTAAGTAGTAATTAAGTGCAAAAGAAAGATAGCTTTTTCCGCAGGCACAGTCGAGTACCTCAATTTTTCCGTCAAGCCTTTTCAGGTAGTCGGCAATAAGCTCCACGAAATGGTCTATCTGATTATATTTCCGGACCATATCGTTTTTTATTTTTCCGTTCTGCCCCATTATGCCTATTTCCTTGAGCAAAGCGTTTGCTTTGGGAGGAGCTATGAGATACTGCCTCTCTCCTACCGTGGCAGTGGTGTTCTTTTCAATGGGGGCAATGTCATCATATTTAAGGGTTACGTTTCTGTCGTCGGCATTTATTATTGCATCTGTGCCGCGTTCCTTGTATATAAGCACCATTGCATCGTAATCCTTGGCAATATTCTCAATTTCTTTCCACTCAAAGTCTTTCTTTGTTCCCGAAAAGGAAAGCACAAGCTTCTCCCCGTCTTTTTTTACGGAAGCAGGAAACTGCTTCGTCCCTGATTTAAAGCTTATGTTCATTTCAATGAAATATTCTCCGTTACCATAGCGTGCTTTAAGCATCTGAAGGTAAAAGGAGAGTTTATTTATGGAATTTGATTTCATAGTTATCACCTTATAAGTATTTAAAAGAATGTAGGAGCCGTTTTTTTATCTGCCCCTACATTCTTTAATTCAATACGTTATTGGAAAGCAGAATCACTCCGCACTCCGCATTTTTATTCTACGGTTACTGATTTTGCAAGGTTTCTCGGCTTATCAATATCGCATCCGCGGATAAGTGCCGCATAATACGCAAGGTACTGCATGGGAAGTGCACTTACAAGAGGTGCAAACATTTCATCCACATCGCCTATAACAACCTGGTCGCTGTGTGCACTGATTCTCTTAAGCGAAATCGTAAGCACCTTAGCACCTCTTGAGCGAACCTCTTTGATGTTACTGCGTGTGTTAAGATTTACAGCCTCCCTTGTAATAAATGCAACTACGGGAGTATCCTTTTCAATAAGGGCGATTGTGCCGTGCTTAAGCTCGCCTGCGGCAAAGCCCTCTGCCTGAATATACGAAATTTCCTTTATTTTCAGTGCCGCTTCAAGACATACATAATAGTCGGTGCTTCTGCCAATATAGAAGCAATTACGTGTTGTTGCAAAAAACTCCTTTGAAAGCTCGTGGAAAAGCTCGCGGTTGTTGCAAAGGCTTTCCATAACTGTTGCCGTCTTTGCAAGCTCGTACTTAATATTCATGGGAGAATCGGAAAGAGCGTTTGCAAGCACAGCCAGTACTGCCATCTGTGCAGTATATGCCTTTGTAGATGCAACTGCAATTTCAGGACCTGCATGAAGAATCATTGTATGGTCTGATTCTCTGGAAAGAGTAGATCCTTTTACGTTGGTAATTGTGAGGCACTTGTGGCCCATCTCTTTTACCTTTACAAGCACTGCACGGCTGTCTGCCGTCTCACCGCTCTGAGAGATAAAGATGAAGAAAGGCTTCTTTGAAAGCAGAGGCATGTTATGAACAAATTCACTGGCAATATAGCTCATTGTGGGGATTTTTGCAAGCTGTTCTATATAGGTCTGCCCTACAAGGCCTGCATGATAACTCGTTCCGCAGGCAATAATATAAATTCTGTCACTTGCCTTGATGTCCTTTATAATGTCCTTATCCACAACAAGATTTCCCTCTTCATCAGAATACTGCTGCATAATTCTGCGGATAACAAGGGGCTGCTCCTCGATTTCCTTAAGCATGAAATGAGGATATGTTCCCTTTTCGGTATCGGAAACGTCAATTTCCGCATGGAAAGAATCACGCTCCACCTTTTTTGAGTATGATGTATAAATTTCAATGCTGTCACGTGTGATTACCGCAAATTCCTTATCATGAATTTCATAGAATGTATCTGTATTTGCAATCATTGCCATGGCATCTGAGCCAATCATATTGAATCCGTCTCCCTTACCAACAAGGAGGGGGGACTTATTCTTTACGGCATAGATTGTATTCATATCTTCCTTGTCAATAATTGCAAGGGCAAAAGATCCTTCAAGCTCGCCTATAATATGTGCAATTGCAACCTTGACATCCTTATCCTCTTTAATAAACTTCTCAAGAAGATGCACAATTACCTCAGTATCTGTATCACTGTTAAATTTAACGCCCTCAAGATACTGCTTTCTGAGTGCTGCTTCGTTTTCAATAATTCCGTTATGTACCAGTGTAAAGCGGCTTGAGGCATGAGGATGTGCATTGTTTTCTGTGGGCTTACCATGGGTTGCCCATCTGGTGTGACCTATACCGATGGTTTCAGGCATTTTCTTGCCTCCATCTGTCTTTTTTATAAGATTCTCAAGCTTACCCACAGCCTTATGAAGCTGTACCTTGCCATTTTCAGCTACGGCTATACCTGCTGAATCGTAGCCTCTGTACTCAAGCTTGGAAAGCCCCTCAAGAAGAATGGGAGCCGCATTTTTGTTACCTATATATCCAACTATTCCGCACATAAACATCTTCCTTTCAGTTAACAATAATCCTACAAAATATATCATACCATATTATACATCAGATTTCAATTGTTTTTTGCATCGTTTTACATTATAGTTTTCAGATAATCATATTTGCGGACATTCTTTCGGAATATTTTTGGTATTTTTGAAAAAAACAGTAGATTTTTCTGTCTGTTTCCATTATAATAATATTATTCAGAAAAAGAAAGGGTGATTACTATGAAAAACAAAATCTTATCGCTACTTGAATCGGACAGCCGTCTGACTTCATCCAAAATTGCGATTATGCTTGGTATAGAGGAGGGTGAAGTGAAGGCCGCCATAAAGGAGCTGGAAGATGAAAATGTCATCCTTGGCTATAAAACCATTATAAACTGGGAGCTGGCAGGCAAGGAAACCACCACTGCCAACATTGAAATTAAGCTTACTCCTCAGCGTGGTGGCGGCTTCGATACCGTTGCCGAGCGTATTTACAAATTTCCGCAGGTAAAATCCGTTACGCTTATGTCAGGTGCGTATGACCTTCTGGTAACTGTTGAAGGAAAAAGTTTAAAAGAGGTTGCAATGTTTGTCTCGGAAAGGCTTGCCCCAATGGAAAGTGTCGTTTCCACTGCAACTCACTTTGAGCTTAAGACCTATAAAAAGGACGGAATTTTCTTCACCGAAAAGGAAGAGGATAACCGGGAGGTTATCAGCATATGATGGATTATTCAAAATTAATATCGGAAAGTATTTCTTCCCTTGCTCCCAGCGGCATCCGAAAGTTTTTTGACGTTGCCGCAGAAATGAAGGATGTAATATCCTTAGGAGTTGGCGAGCCTGACTTCGTTACTCCCTGGGTTGTGAGAGAAGCAGGTATTTATTCCCTTGAAAAAGGACGCACCCACTACAGTGCAAACAGCGGTCTTGTAGAGCTCAGAAACGAAATTTGCACATATCTTATGAGAAAATATGCCCTCCGCTACAATCCAAAAACCGAAACTCTTGTTACCGTAGGTGGAAGCGAGGCTATTGACCTTCTTATCCGCACAATTATCTCACCGGGGGACGAGGTTCTGATTCCCGAGCCGTGCTTCGTTTGTTATAAGCCCTGTACAATTATGGCGGGAGGTACTCCCGTTACAATTCAGACGGAGGAAAAGGATAATTTTAAATTGACCGCTGAAAAGCTGATTGAAAAAATCACGCCCAAATCAAAGCTTCTTATTCTTCCCTTCCCCAATAATCCTACGGGGGCAGTAATGGAAAGAGAGGACCTCGAAAAAATTGCAAAGGTTGTAAAGGAACATAATCTCTTTGTCCTTTCGGATGAAATTTATGGTGAGCTTACCTATACGGGAAAGCCCCATGTCCCCTTTGCCGCAATAGAGGATATGTGGGAAAGGACGGTTACCGTAAACGGATTCAGTAAGGCATTTGCAATGACGGGGTGGCGACTTGGCTACGCCTGCGGTCCCGAGCCTGTTATAAAGCAGATGACGAAAATTCATCAGTACGCAATCATGTGTGCACCCACAACAAGTCAGTATGCGGCTATTGAAGCAATGCGAAGCTGTGATGATGATGTTGAATACATGCGTAGTGAATACGACCACCGCCGCAGGGTGATGGTGAGCGGCTTCCGCGAAATGGGGCTTAGCTGTTTCGAGCCTCTCGGTGCATTCTACGTATTCCCCAATATAAGTGCCACGGGACTTACCAGCGAGGAATTTGCTACAAAGCTTCTTTATGAAAAGAAGGTAGCCGTAGTACCCGGCACAGCCTTTGGCGAAAGCGGTGAAGGCTTTATCCGCTGCAGTTATGCTTACAGCATAAAGAATATCGAAAAAGCACTTGAAAGAATAGGCGAATTTGTATCCGAACACATAAGATAAAATAATGGCTGTAAAAAGTTTAAACTTTTTACAGCCATTATTTTATCTTATCTCATAACCGCCTTTTATCATAATAAGGCAGTTTGTTAAGGCTTTTACGCCTCTTCCGTCATTTACGGGAACGATGAGAAGGTGATTTCCCTGTACCTCTATACCGTCGGCAAGGTCATAGCCCATGGTAACGTCACTTACGCCGCCCTTCTGAGTTCCGATAATGGTGCATTCTCCCTGACGGAGAATCATTTCCGTTCCGGCCTGCCCGTACACACTTTTCCCCTGCGGAACCTCCACAACGTTAAAGCGTGTCATCTGCTCAAGATAGCTTTTAGTCACAAGAGGATCCTCATTTGTACCCGGCTGTGCGGCATATGCCGCCGCAAATACGCCTATAGCACTTAAGATAATCGCCAATGTTTTTTTCATTCGTAACACAATCCTTTCATTATGTTATTCCACCAAGCCGAAGCTGACGGAAATAGCATCATTAACCTTTATCATTTGCAGTTCATCTAATTTACCGATTTTCTCCCGAAGCCGCTGTTTGTCAATTGTTCTGACCTGTTCAAGAAGTATCACACTGTCACGGCTTAAGCCATACTTCTGTGCATCAAGCTCAATATGGGTGGGAAGCTTTGCCTTATTAATCTTACTGGTTATTGCCGCCGCAATAACAGTAGGACTGTACTTATTCCCCACGTCATTCTGAACTACCAGCACAGGTCTTATACCACCTTGCTCCGAGCCTACAACGGGACTTAAATCAGCATAAAAAATATCACCGCGTTTTACAATCAAATTTCATTCCTCCGATGAAGGGATTTAATCTTCCCCCAAATATTTCTCGTAGATTTCACATGCATTTTCATCGGATAACAGAGATTCCCGGGCAAGATCAAGATTTATCTCACCCATTTCCAGATATCCCTTTTTCATTTGTTCCTTTAATTCAATTTTCTTTCTTTCATCGACATACTGCTTTACTGCCAACGCCATGAGTTCACTCCGTGACCGATTAAGTGTCAAGGCAATCTTATCCATCTCCTCAACCAATAAATCGGGCAATGTGACAGATATTTTGCGATTTGTCCAAAGTTTCATCTGACATGCCCTCCCTTACAGCAAATATATGTCTATTATACTATATTTTCGGTCGGAGGTCAAATGTAACTTATTCCAAAGCTATGTAGTTTCTGAAAGATTGTGCATCTACACCTTCATTATGCACACAATTCCTTTAACTGATACAATAAAAACAAATTTTAGTGTACTACCTCGTAATTTCTTTTATTGCTGCAGGAATAAGCTCAATTAAATCTCCGCTGATGGCACTGTATGCCCCGATTTTCTTTTCTGCAATAATACCTGTTCTGGAATGAATATAGCAGCCAAGAGCCGCACTATCGGTAAGAGAAAGCCCCTGGGCAGCGAAAGAAGTAATTATTCCCGAAAGCACATCGCCGCTACCTGCCTTAGCGAGAGCACTTGTGGAATTAAGGCTGACATACTTATTGCTTCCGCCGTAGGTTATGACCGTTCTCGCCCCTTTCAAAAGAAGGTTTATTCCCGTTTCGCGGGCAAATTTATCGGCAATTTGTATGCGGCGGTTTTCTATGTCCCCTACCTCCAATTGGCTTATTCGGGAAAATTCTTTTACGTGAGGGGTCAAAAGAACATTTTTGTTCTTTATAATATCAAGGTTTCCTGCAAGTGCATTTATTCCGTCCGCGTCAATTATAACACCGCAGGACGCCGCACTGAGTATGTTTTTAATCAGCAGATGGTGGTCGCCTTTTCCGATTCCGCACCCCAAAAGAACACTGTCGGCAGTCCGTATAGCATCATATGCCTCGCAGGAAAGTTCTGGGAGCATTATCCCTTCCTTCTCAGGTACGGGAATAACAATTGCTTCCTTTACCAATATATTCAAAATAGGGCATATCTGTGAGGGAGCGATTATTTTCACCAGTCCGCATCCGCTTCTTAATGCCGCCTGTGCCGCCATTGCCGCAGCACCCGACATGGTTTTACTCCCTGCAACGATTACCGCCGTACCGAAAGTGCCTTTATGGGAATATCGGCTTCTTTTGGGGATAATTGTAGTTGCCAGCTTTTCTGTAAGAGGCACGCACGTACTTTGAGGGATACTGTTATAATCCACAGGGATTCCCACTTCGGCTATAACTATCTCTCCGCACAAATCAATGCTTTCATTGGAAAGCATCCCTCTTTTGGGAGCTGTGAAAGTGACCGTTTTGTCCGCTTTTACCGCTACGGTGCACTTTTTGCCCGTATCGCTGTCAAATCCGCTGGGCACATCGCAGGAAACTACGTAACTCCCCGAAGAATTAATCATTTCAATAGCACGGATTATATCCGGGTTTTCTATTTCCCCCTTGATACCTATGCCGAAAATTGCGTCAACACTGCACTCAAATTCCTCTGTAGGGAATAAAGCTCCCTGAACAATGGGAATATCCTCCCCAATTGCTTTTTTGCATAAAGCACGGCAATCGTCATTTTGAGGCGGCTCTACCTGCACAATTTCAACAGTTTTCCCGTCCCGTTTAAGTAAAATTGCAACTGCATAACCGTCGCTTCCGTTATTACCTTTACCGCAATATATCCGAAATGAATTAAACTCCTTTATTTCATTAAAACAAGCAAGTGCCGCATTTTCAATAAGCTCTCTCGCACTGACATTCTCCATGGCACGTGCTTCCGCTTCCTTTATCATATCGGTGGTTAAAAACAGCATATAATTCTCCCGCCCTCTCAAAAAGGGACTGTTTAAACAGTCCCTGCAAGTAATTATTCGAATTCGTTATCCTCTGCCGCTTCGCTTATGTGTATTTTATCGGGAGCATATTTTTTCATATACTCCAAACACGATAAAGACGGCTCAAATTTCACAATTGTCTTTTGCCCTTTGTTTTCAAGGATAGCAAAATATACGACCGCACCCTTTTTCCATGTAGAAGCATCTATAACCTTATCAAACTGCTCCTTGAGACGGCCATTGTATTTTTCATCAGTCGTTGCCGCCATTACCTCAATTTGCTTTACCGAAAAAGATATCAGATTCTTTCTTTTGGATGCATTAAAAATCACATCGATATCTACTGATTCCTCAACAATTATATACTCGAATTCCTTCTTTAACCTGGATGCAAGAATATATGCCAGGTAAAATGCACCCACTGCAAGCAAGCTTTCAACGCCGCCAAGTCCACGCAAATAATAGAGGCAACAGAGTGCCAACATGAACGCTGCGAAATAAAGCATAACCGTAGCCAAAATTTCTGCGGCGCCTAACTTTCTTTTTACTAAATATTCTTTATAATTCATCGCTTTCTCCTTTGATTAGACTCCCTCTATCGCATCATTCGGCACGAGTGTGCTGCCGTCATTTGCAGGGGGCTGATTTTCTTGCGGTGCCTCAGGCACATCGGATGTGCTTTCAGAGGGGTTCTCTATTTCCCCGCCCTCATCTACAATACCTTCTATTTCTTCATCCTTTTCCGTCAGCACACCGCCTTCGGCAATATCATTCTCGTTAAACGTATAGGGATGTTCGCTGCAACGCTTTGTGGGAATCTTACTTTTTTCGTAAAGCTTTCCGCCAAGATTCTCACATAAAGGAGTTGCCCTCATTCCGCTGTCCTTACAAATCAAAATGTTGTACTTTCCTTTTACCTCGTCCTCCAAGAAAGGTTTGTCGGGAAGTCCTTTATGAACTTCTGTCATAACCTTTCTCCATGCAACTGCCGCAGGATTTGGAGAGAATCCGCGAAGAGGAGTAGGCTGGTCATATCCAAACCATACTGCACCCACGTAATAGGGTGTAAATCCTACAAACCACCTGTCGTTATTACTTGAGGTAGTACCTGTTTTACCTGCTGCACGTACATTGGGTATTCTTGCAGATGTACCTGTACCGCCTGTTACTACTCCTTGCATCATACTTATCATCTGCTCTGCAGTTGTTTCGCTCATAGCAGTGTATTCTGTAGCCTTATGCTCCAAGAGCACATTGCCCTCGGAATCAAGCACCTTTGTATACGTTGTGGGTTCAATATACTTTCCGCCGTTGGGAAAAGCGCTGTAAGCGGCACACATATCAAGAACTGTTACACCGTCGGTAAGACCTCCCAATGCTATCGGGGCAAGCCCTATATCAGAAAAGGTCTTTCCGTTTGACTTTCTGTTTTCTACCACAGAATCTATGCGGAAATTATTCTTTACAAAGTTAAATGCCGCCTCTGCTGTGGTATAGTTACATATTTTTACCGCCGGTACGTTTCGGGAGCCGCGGAGTGCCGCTGCAACCGTTATTCTTCCGGCAAAATTTCTGTCGTCATTTCTCGGAGACCAATCCCCGAAAGTAACGGGGGCATCATTAACTATTGAAGTAGGAGTCACCAAGCCGTATTCAACTGCGGGGGTATATACGGAAAGCGGCTTTATGGTTGATCCGGGCTGACGGAGAGTATGTGTAGCACGGTTAAGTGTACGGTTTCCGTCCTTTTCTCCCCTGCCGCCGGTAAGTGCTTTAACCTGTCCGCTGTAGGGGTCCATAATTACCATAGATGACTGGGGCTGCAGAGTTCCCGATGCCTTCTGGAACGAAGAAGGGTCGTTATATACTTTATCCATTGCCTCCTGAATCTTCGGGTCCATTGAGAGATATATCTTGAGTCCGCCGTTATACAAAATCTTACTTGCGTAATCCTTAGTATAGTCATACTCTTTCATCAAATCCTCAATAACCTGGTCGATTGCCGCGTCTACAAAATAGCTCTGATAACGCTCCGACTCATCTATATCTTTCTTGACAAACTTCAGCTCCTCATTTTTTGCCTGCTCGTATTCTTTCTGTGTAATAAAGCCAAGCTCTCTCATTTTTTTGAGAATAACCGATTGTCTTTGCTTATTATTTTCGGGATTTACAAGAGGGTCATACTTTGTGGGGAACTGAGTAATGCCTGCAATGGATGCACATTCAGCAAGGGAAAGCTCCGATACATCCTTGCCAAAGTATGTCATTGCCGCACTTGCCACGCCGTTACACTTCTGACTGAGATAAATAGTATTAAGATAATACTCTAAAATCTCATCCTTGGAAAGCTCCTTTTCCAAATTATACGCACGGTATGCCTCCTGGATTTTTCTCTTTATTGAATAATCGTCATCCTGGGTGATATTTTTAATAAGCTGCTGTGTAATGGTACTTCCGCCGTAGCTGGAATTTCCGTCCTTGGTAATATATTGAACAGCAGCACCTATAAAACGCTTATAATCGATGCCGCTGTGGCTATAGAAACGCTCATCCTCAATAGCCACAAAAGCATTTTTCAAATGCTCAGGAATCTTGGAGCCTGAAACCCAGACACGGTTTTCCGTGTCGTAAAGCTGCTCATATTCTATCATTTCCCCCGTTTGTGAATCCTGTACATAGACAAACGAAGTAAGATTAAGACGCATATTATCAACATTTACAAGCTCTGCATCCTCTACATAGCCGTAAAGTGTTCCGAAAAGCAGTCCGATCACACCCATTATCAGCATAAAAGTTAAAATGCCTATACCGATAAGAATTCTGATCGCCGCTCTTTTAAACTTGCTTTTTGAAGCTTTTGACTTTTTTACGGACGCTTTATTTCGTTGCATCAGAGTACACCTCCCATGAGTGATACTATGTAAAATACCTATACAGCATTTAGTATAACACCAAAGCATTAAAAAAGTGTTACAAAGTGCATATTATTTGTATATTATCGGTTTTGGGAGGTAAAAATAGGAACAAATCCCCCATAAAAGGAGCTTTTCACATGAATTTTAACGGAAAAGCTGTTTTCGCAGCTATTCTTATAACCACTACATTTTTCTCATCAATGATAGGCTATATTCAGGGCGTACGCGGTGAAAAATCCAGGGCCCGCAATGCATACGAGCGTGTTGCCGTTACGCCTCAAAGGGAAAATATAAGCAGTGTTTCAAGCAAAAAAAACGACCCCCCTGTAAAAAAAAGCGAAGAACCCATTCCGAAATATATTTTAAAAGAGGAGGACGGAATTCTGGCACTTTACTTAGGGACTGACGGTGAGGAAAGGCTATGGCAGACCTACGATATCAGCGTTAGCCTGCTACCCGAATCCGACAGAGCACAGCTTGCAGAGGGAATCAGGTTTGAAAGCATAAGTGAGGCACTGCAAATGATAGAAGACTTTTCAGGTTAACCGCTGTTTCACTAAAAAACAAAAAGGAATTCGCCGAAAACGAATTCCTTTTTGCATTTTAATAAAGCGGTTTCATTAAGTCAGACCTAACCCAGCCGATTTTGCCGTCGGGAGTCATTACCTTACACCAGATAAATTCCTCCTCATCAAGATGTTCTTCACCCTGACATACAAACTGCGACTGAAAATCGTCAGATGGAATAAGCATTACCCTCTCCTCGCTGATTTCGGGAGTAGGTCTTATATTAACTCCGTCGGGGTCTGCTTTCACAAGGATTGTTCCCTCAGCGTAAAGCAGAGGCTTTTTATATTCTATTTCCACACTTTCGGTTTTTGTCTTTGCGTTGTCAGCGGTATAAAGCACAATATCAAAGGAGTTTGTTCCCTCTTCAAGAGTTACTTTTTTTGACCATACCTTTTCCCCGTCATCTTCTGATACGGTGGCAATCTTCTGTCCGTTAATGCTGAGCGTAGCTTTTTCCTTTTCGGTTGATATAGTACCGCTTAAGGTACAGGATTTTTCTTCTGTTTCTTCCTGATATTCATCTACCGTAAGGAAAATTTCATATTCCTTTTCTACAATACCTCCGTTATCGCCGCCGTCATTATTGTCCTTTTTATTAATGGTCATTACCAAGAAAGCTATTGCGGCAATTAGTAGCACTGTAACAATACCAAGTACCACGTAAAGAACGGGCGATGTGCCCTTTTTCTTTTTCGGCACGACATTCGGCGTCGTAGGCTGAACAGGGGGAACATAGGCAGGCTGCTTTACCTCCTCTACAGGAGGCTCGGGCTGTACGGGGGTAAACTTCACTGTGTTTTCTGCCACCGTTTTCTTTTCGCTTACATATGTAACGGCTGTGCCGCAGTTTTTACAAAACTTTGCACCGTCATTAAGCTGTGTTCCGCAAGATTTACAAAACATACTATCCATCTCCTCGTATTTTTTATCCTAAATATTTTGCATGGTATTCCTCAAAGCTGTTTATTCCCTTTTCTTTCATGTCGGTGCTTACTTCTACACCTACATAGCGAAGATGCCAGGGTTCTGCTTCATAACCTGTTATATTTTCCGTTTCCTTAAGGTATCGGATTATAAATCCGTACTTGTAGCAATTATCTCTTACCCATTCATATTCGGGGGTATTCTCAAATTCACGAAGCCCGTCACGCGAGCCGAAAATATCCATTGCCATGCCTGTATGATGTTCACTGTAGCCCGGTCTTGCACTGTAGCGGTCTACATTTTCCTTTGTGTCGGTTTCAAGGTATCGGTTATACAGATTCTTTTGATATTCAACAGTTCTGTAGCCCGACACCACACGGATTCTGTAGCCTGCACGCCTTGCATCATCACGCATTTTTTTATAGGCTTCGCCGGTGTCCTTTCTCAGATATTGACCATCAAACTGCTGAAGGTCGGGAGGCTTGTATCCCTCGGGAACCTTATAATATTTGTTTACTATTATCGTGGGGTCATCATATCCCGAAGCCTCTACATCATGCTCATACTTGACCTTGTCCTGATATGCGTTAACTCTCCACACGATGTCTTCCTTTTCCGTTTCGGGATTAAGTGCTGCATATGCATTATAGCGATCCTCGTTATCCTCTTTGTAATAAGGAATATCCCTATAGGGGCTAAGCTCATTAATTTCAAGTGCATCATCGGGAATAATGGTGTTTCCGAAATTCTCACCACCGCCCTCACTGCTGACGCCCTTATCCTTTGTGCTTATGAACGCTATTGCCCATATGCACGCAAAAAGAAGAATCATACAAATGGTAATCATATTTATAAGTTGCTTCTTCCTGCGGCGCCTTTTTCTTTTTTCCGCTATTAAGGCTTTCTGCTCCCTCAGTATCGCATCATATTGAGTATCTTGTTCTTTCTCCACAGTCAACGTGCCTTTCACATCGTTCACCATAACCACCTCATTTGTGTTTTGTTCATGGCAGAATTATAACATAAAATATTCCATTTTGCAACAGAAAACTACAAAATCCCTGACTATCAAAATATAGCACGGCAACTAAAAGCACTTTCTTCGCATACAAAAAGAGTGAGCAAAACTGCTCACTCTTTTATTAATTGTGCAATAGATTATTCTTCGATTGCAGATACAACGCCGCTGCCTACTGTTCTACCACCTTCACGGATAGCGAAACGAAGACCTTCTTCGATAGCGATAGCCTTCTGAAGTTCAACAGAGATTGTTACGTTATCGCCAGGCATACACATTTCTGTGCCTGCGGGAAGAGCGATTTCACCTGTAACGTCTGTTGTTCTGAAGTAGAACTGGGGACGGTAGTTGTTGAAGAAAGGTGTATGACGGCCACCTTCATCCTTAGTAAGAACGTAAACTTCGCCCTTGAACTTTGTGTGAGGATGAATGCTGCCGGGTTTTGCAAGAACCTGACCTCTTTCGATTTCAGTTCTCTGAACACCACGGAGAAGAGCACCGATGTTGTCACCAGCTTCAGCCTGAGGAAGAAGCTTTCTGAACATTTCGATACCTGTTACAACAACCTTACGAGCCTCGTCTGCAAGACCAACGATTTCAACTTCTTCGTTAACAAGAAGTGTACCTCTTTCAACACGGCCTGTAGCAACTGTACCACGACCTGTGATAGAGAATACGTCCTCGACGGGCATAAGGAAGGGAAGATCTGTGGGACGCTGAGGAGTAGGAATGTACTCGTCAACTTTGTTCATAAGCTCAACGATAGGAGCATATTCGGGAGCGTTGATGTCTGTAGAAGCAGACTCAAGAACCTGAAGTGCACTACCGCAAACGATCGGGATGTCATCTCCCGGGAATTCGTACTCTGTAAGAAGATCACGGATTTCCATTTCAACGAGTTCGAGAAGCTCGTCATCGTCAACCTGGTCTCTCTTATTCATGAATACTACGATATAGGGAACGCCAACCTGACGGCTGAGAAGGATATGCTCACGAGTCTGAGGCATGGGACCATCTGCTGCAGAAACAACAAGGATAGCGCCGTCCATCTGAGCTGCACCTGTGATCATGTTCTTAACGTAGTCAGCATGTCCGGGGCAGTCAACGTGTGCGTAGTGACGAGTATCTGTTTCATACTCAACGTGTGCAGTAGAAATCGTGATTCCTCTTGCTTTTTCTTCGGGTGCCTTGTCGATCTGATCGTAAGCTGTGAAGTCAGCCTGACCCTTCATACCAAGTACCTTTGTGATTGCTGCGGTAAGAGAAGTCTTACCATGGTCAACGTGACCGATTGTACCAATGTTTACATGGGGCTTATTTCTTTCAAACGTAGCCTTTGCCATTGTAATTTCCTCCTTTATTAATTGGATTTATTTGTAATTAATTATAATACAAAATTAATTGAAAATCAACTAGTTTTTTCTAGTTTCTTATTCTCCCTTATTTCTGAGAGAGATAATCTCGTCCATAATGCTCTTGGGAACCTCTTCATAGTGAGAGGGGCTCATTGAGTAGCTTGCACGACCCTGTGTATTACTACGAAGGTCAGTAGCATAACCGAACATTTCGGAGAGGGGAACGTAAGCACCGATTGCCTGTGCACCGTTTCTTGCTTCCATACCCTGGATCTGGCCACGGCGGGAAGAAAGGTCACCAATAACGTCGCCCATGTATTCTTCGGGAACGCTAACGTCAACCTGCATGATGGGTTCCTTAAGAACGGGGTTAGCCTTTCTGCAAGCTTCCTTGAATGCCATAGAACCGGCAATCTTGAACGCCATTTCAGAAGAGTCAACTTCGTGGTAAGAACCATCATAAAGTGTTACTCTAACGTCAACTACGTTGTAACCTGCAAGTACACCGGACTGCATAGCACCCTGGATACCCTGGTCAACAGCGGGGATATATTCCTTGGGAATAGCACCGCCGACAATCTTGTTAACGAATTCGTAACCTGCACCTGCTTCAAGGGGTTCAACAGTAATCTTAACGTGACCGTACTGACCCTTACCACCACTCTGACGAGCGTACTTGTGATCCTGATCAACAGTCTTTGTGATTGTTTCACGATAAGATACCTGAGGCTTACCTACCTTAGCCTCAACCTTGCACTCGCGGAGGAGACGGTCAACGATAATTTCAAGATGGAGTTCACCCATACCTGCGATAATTGTCTGACCTGTTTCTTCATCTGTATATGTCTTGAAAGTGGGATCTTCTTCTGCAAGCTTTGCAAGAGCAATACCCATCTTTTCCTGACCTGCTTTTGTCTTAGGCTCGATTGCAACACGGATAACGGGTTCCGGGAATTCCATAGATTCAAGAATGATAGGTGCGTTGTCGGCACAAAGAGTGTCACCCGTACCTGTATTCTTAAGACCTACTGCAGCAGCGATATCACCGCTGTATACAATGTCAATATCCTTACGGGAATTTGCATGCATCTGAAGGATACGACCAAGTCTTTCCTTAGAATCTCTGGAGCTGTTAAGAACGTAAGAACCTGTTTCAATCTTACCTGAGTAAACTCTGAAGAAGCAGAGCTTACCAACGAAGGGGTCTGTCATAACCTTGAATGCAAGGGCACTGAACGGACCGTTATCGTCTGCGGGTCTTTCCTCTTCTTCCTCTGTCTTGGGGTTGATACCCTTGATTGCAGGAATGTCAAGAGGAGAGGGCATATAGTCAACAACTGCGTCAAGAAGCTTCTGAACGCCCTTGTTTCTGTAAGAAGTACCGCAGCATACGGGAATCATTGTAACATTGATTGTAGCCATGCGGATACCCTTCTTAATTTCTTCGATTGTGAGCTCTTCACCCTCAAGATATTTCATCATGAGCTCTTCATCTGTTTCAGCAACATGCTCTATGAGTTCAGCTCTGTAAGCTTCGGCATCAGCAAGCATATCTGCAGGAATTTCTTCCTCACGGATATCCTTACCAAGATTGTCATAGTAAACATATGCTTTCATTTCAACAAGGTCAATAAGACCTTTGAAATCGTCTTCCTTACCAATAGGAAGCTGAATCGGAACGGCATTACACTGAAGACGTTCCTTCATCATTTTTACAACATTATAGAAATCCGCACCAAGGATGTCCATCTTATTTACATAAGCCATTCTGGGTACGTTATACTTATCTGCCTGTCTCCAAACAGTTTCACTCTGAGGCTCAACGCCGCCCTTTGCACAGAATACTGTAACAGAGCCGTCGAGCACACGAAGAGAACGCTCAACTTCAACTGTGAAGTCAACGTGTCCGGGTGTATCGATGATGTTGATTCTGTGGTCATTCCAGTGAGCTGTTGTAGCAGCGGAAGTGATGGTAATACCTCTCTCCTGTTCCTGCTCCATCCAGTCCATGGTAGCGCTACCGTCATGAGTTTCACCGATCTTATAGTTTACACCGGTGTAGAAAAGTATTCTTTCTGTTGTTGTAGTTTTACCGGCATCGATATGAGCCATGATACCGATATTTCTGGTTTTCTGCAGTGAATATTCTCTAGCCATAATATCCTCCTTATAAAACTAATAACAGAAAGTTTCTCTTACCAACGATAATGAGCAAATGCCTTATTAGCTTCTGCCATCTTGTGAGTATCTTCTCTCTTCTTTACAGCTGAACCAAGGTTGTTTGTAGCATCCATGATTTCACCTGCAAGTCTTTCAGCCATAGTTCTTTCGCTTCTTGCTCTTGAGTAAGTTGTAAGCCAACGAAGACCAAGTGTCTGTCTTCTTTCGGGACGAACTTCCATGGGAACCTGGTAGGTTGCACCACCGACACGTCTTGCCTTAACTTCAAGAACGGGCATAATGTTGTCCATAGCTGCGCGGAAAACTTCAACAGGCTCTTTACCTGTCTTTTCCTGGATGATTTCGAAAGCACCATACACAATCTTCTGTGCAGTACCCTTCTTACCATCGAGCATGATATTATTGATAAGGCGAGTTACCACCTTGTCATTGTATACCGGATCCGGTAATACATCTCTTTTGGGAATAAAACCTCTTCTTGGCACTATTCTTCCCTCCTTCATAAAATTTTAAATGAATTCATAGGTACTCTGCGGCACTCTGCCGCCGTAAGTGCAACGACAAATATATATAAATCCGTACGTCACACTATTTGTGCGTTTCTCGCACGGAAAAATTACTTCTTCGGTCTCTTTGCACCGTACTTAGATCTTGACTGGAGTCTACCGTTAACACCTGCAGTATCAAGAGTACCGCGGATGATGTGGTAACGAACACCGGGAAGATCCTTTACTCTACCGCCACGGATAAGAACAACGCTATGCTCCTGCAGGTTGTGACCTACGCCGGGGATATAGCTTGTAACTTCGATACCGTTAGAAAGTCTTACTCTGGCAATCTTACGAAGAGCTGAGTTAGGCTTTTTGGGAGTCTGTGTTTTTACGTTAGTACAAACACCTCTCTTCTGCGGTGAGCTTTGATCAGTCTGAGCCTTCTTAAGGGAGTTAAGACCCTTCTGAAGTGCGGGAGCTGTAGACTTTGATACAGATGTTTCCCTGCCCTTTCTGACAAGCTGATTAAAGGTTGGCATGATTTCACCTCCAATAATATCTTTTGCAATATATGTGAAAACACGGCAAAAGCCCACTTTCACACCTATAGCACTATAATACTATAACAAAGCTTTTTGGGAATGTCAAGCATTTTTATGCAGAAATAAGCAGTTTTTTTATTTTGCAACAAAAGAATGGAACCCAAAACGGATTCCATTCTCTTCTGATTGTTATTCTTATTTAATTCCCGATGCGTTCATGTTCTGTACCATATCGGCAAGAATGTCGGAATAATCGCTTCCGGCTGTTTCTACCTCAACATTATGATACATGGGAACACCTGTACCTGCAGGAATGAGCTTACCGATAATAACATTTTCTTTAAGACCTACAAGGGGATCAATCTTACCCTTGATAGCTGCATCTGTAAGAACTCTTGTTGTTTCCTGGAAGGAAGCCGCTGACAGGAAGGAATCTGTTGCAAGAGCCGCCTTGGTGATACCAAGGAGAAGCTCCTCACCTACGGGAGGATTCTTGCCTTCAGCCTTATACTGCTCTACAAGTTCACCGAACTTGATACGGTCTTCTGTTTCACCAACAAGATAATTACTGTCACCGCTCTCTTCGATTCTTACCTTACGCATCATCTGACGTACAATAACTTCGATATGCTTGTCGGCAATATCAACCGCCTGTGAACGGTAAACTTTCTGAACTTCCTTAACAAGATATTCCTGAACAGCTCTGAGGTTCTTGATTCTTAAAATGTCGTGAGGGTTAATGGAACCTGTTGTAAGTTCATCACCAGCCTCAATAACATCGCCGTCCTGCACCTTAAGAGTTGAGCCGTAAGGAATGAGGTAAGTCTGTGCCATACCTTCGCTATCAGCAACCATAACCTCGGTCTTGCTCTTGGTCTTATTAACTGTAACAGTACCGGCAATGTCTGTTACAATTGCAAGACCCTTGGGCTTTCTCGCCTCGAAAAGCTCCTCGACACGGGGAAGACCCTGGGTAATATCGTCACCGGCAACACCACCGGTATGGAATGTTCTCATTGTAAGCTGTGTACCGGGCTCACCGATTGACTGAGCCGCAATGATACCAACTGCCTCACCGATATTAACAAGCTCGCCGCGGCTTGCAAGGTTTGCACCGTAGCAGTGAGCACAAACGCCAACCTTGGCATGACAGTTAAGAACGCTTCTGATCTTAACCTCTTTAACACCTGCTGCCACAACCTTGTCTGCCAATTCCTTATTCATAAGGGTGTTTTCAGGGATAATAACCTCGCCTGTTTCGGGATGAACGATGTCATCGCAGTTTACTCTGCCGATAAGACGTTCTTCCAAAGGCTCGATAACATCCTTACCCTCTACGATTTCGGAAACATTGATACCGTCGTGTGTCTTACAGTCAATTTCACGGATAATGACATCCTGTGATACGTCAACAAGACGACGTGTAAGGTAACCAGAGTCGGCGGTACGCAGAGCTGTATCGGCAAGACCCTTACGAGCACCGTGAGTAGAAATGAAATATTCAAGGATATTCAGACCTTCACGGAAAGAAGCACGAATGGGAATTTCCACTGTACGACCCTGTGTATTAGCCATAAGACCACGCATACCTGCAAGCTGTCTTATCTGGTTGATACTACCACGGGCACCTGATGTTGCCATCATGTAGATGGGGTTGTATTTATCAAGGTTATCCATAAGAGCCTTTGTAATTCTGTCGTTAGCGCCCTGCCAGGTTTCAATAACCTTTCTGTAACGCTCATCATCAGTAATAAGACCCTTTCTGTAGAGCTTTGTAATCTTTTCTACTTCTTCCTCAGCCTCTACAAGACGTTCTGCCTTACTTCCGGGAATTTCCATGTCGCTTACGCTGATGGTAATAGCACCGCGGGTTGAGAATTTGTAGCCAAGCTCCTTAATGGAGTCGAGAACTTCGGCAGTCTTTGTTGTGCCGTGTACCTTAATACAAGCATCGACAATCTTACCGAGAGATTTCTTGTCTGCAAGGAACTGAACTTCGGGCAGGAATGCGTTTTCCGGATTTGTTCTGTCAACGAATCCGAGGTCCTGAGGAATAACTTCATTGAATATAAGTCTACCCACTGTAACCTCAACGATTCTGCTTTCGATTACGCCGTCAATTTCCTTTTCGATTCTTACCTTAACAGGAGCGTGAAGACCTACATCGCCGCAATCATAAGCCATCATGGCTTCATTTATGCTTGCAAAATATTTTCCTTCACCGATTTCTCCGGGGAATGTTCCCACTCCTTCTTCGGTAAATTCAATTATCTTTTTACCCTGCGCCTCAAGCTCAATATTCTGTGCGTGAACCGCATCGTAAAACTTATATACCTTTCCAACCTCAAGGTTCGAGTCGCCTGCATCGGTAATCTTTACTTCCTTGGGCTTAACAAGGGTAAGATAGTAGCTACCTAATACCATATCCTGTGTGGGAACGGTAACGGGACGGCCGTCCTGAGGCTTAAGAAGGTTATTTGCACTGAGCATAAGGAAGCGTGCCTCTGCCTGTGCTTCGGGAGAAAGGGGAACGTGAACAGCCATCTGGTCACCGTCGAAGTCAGCGTTAAACGCTGTACATACAAGGGGATGCAGTCTGATTGCTCTGCCTTCTACCAAAATAGGCTCAAACGCCTGAATACCAAGTCTGTGAAGTGTTGGTGCACGGTTAAGAAGAACGGGATGCTCGCGAATTACGCTTTCAAGCACGTCCCAAACCTCGTTGCGTGCTCTTTCTACCATTCTCTTAGCACTCTTGATGTTGTGTGCACTTCCGTTTTCAACAAGTCTCTTCATTACGAAGGGCTTGAAAAGCTCAAGTGCCATTTCCTTTGGAAGACCGCACTGGTAAATCTTAAGGGCGGGACCAACTACGATAACGCTTCGGCCTGAATAGTCAACACACTTACCCAGAAGATTCTGACGGAAACGACCCTGCTTACCCTTAAGCATATCGGAAAGTGATTTAAGAGCACGGTTTCCGGGACCTGTTACGGGTCTGCCGCGTCTGCCGTTATCAATAAGTGCGTCCACAGCCTCCTGGAGCATTCTCTTTTCATTTCTTACAATGATATTGGGAGCACCCAGCTCAAGAAGTCTCTTAAGACGGTTATTTCTGTTAATAACCCTTCTGTAAAGGTCATTAAGGTCACTTGTAGCAAATCGTCCGCCGTCAAGCTGCACCATAGGACGGATTTCCGGAGGAATTACGGGAACGCAGTCAAGAATCATCCATTCGGGACGGTTGTTGGACTTTCTGAAAGATTCAACAACTTCAAGTCTCTTTGAAATCTTAACCTTCTTTTGTCCCTGCGCTGTCTGAAGCTCCTCCTTAAGCTCTGCACTGAGGGCTTCAATATCAACCTCAGCAAGAAGCTCCTTAATGGCTTCGGCACCCATTCCTGCACGGAAACGGTCACCGTACTTTTCGTAGTAAGCCATATATTCCTTTTCGGTAAGAGGATCCTTTTTGTTAAGCTCTGTCTTACCGGGGTCAATTACGATATACTGTGCAAAATACAATACCTTTTCAAGAATATGGGGAGAAATATCGAGGAGAAGTCCCATTCTGCTGGGAATTCCCTTGAAATACCAGATATGGGAAACAGGAGCCGCAAGCTCAATATGACCCATTCTTTCGCGGCGAACCTTAGACTTTGTAACTTCAACTCCGCATCGGTCACATATAATACCCTTATATCTGATTCTCTTATACTTTCCGCAGTGACATTCCCAGTCCTTCTGCGGTCCGAAAATCTTTTCACAGAAAAGACCATCACGTTCGGGTTTTAAGGTACGGTAATTTATAGTTTCGGGTTTTTTAACCTCGCCGTAAGACCACTCTCTGATTTTTTCGGGAGATGCGAGGCCTATTTGCATTGCTTCAAAAGTATTAAATTCCATAATTACTACCCCTCCCTTAATCCTTTAAATTCTGATTTTCGATTTCCATGAGTTCCTCATCGGTGGGTTCCATATCAAAATCTTCGTCATCGAAATCTGCCATCATTTCATCTTCGTCTTCTTCATCGTCGTCAGAGAAGGTTCCTTCCACGATTCCGTAAATTTCATCCTCGGGATTAACCTCACTGTAGCCGGGAGCCATTCCGTCATTTACGGTTGTAAGAAGCTCGTCACGGTATTCATCCATGTTGGGCTCGTCATCATCATCGCTCTTAAGGTCAACAACACTGCCCTCAGCGTTAAGAACGCTGACATCAAGTGCAAGAGACTGAAGCTCTTTAATAAGAACCTTAAATGATTCGGGAATACCGGGTGTGGGAACATTCTCACCCTTAACGATTGATTCATAGGTCTTTACACGGCCTACTATATCGTCCGACTTAACTGTAAGAATTTCCTGAAGAAGATAAGCCGCACCATACGCTTCAAGTGCCCAAACTTCCATTTCACCGAATCTCTGTCCACCGAACTGTGCTTTACCGCCCAGGGGCTGCTGAGTAACAAGTGAGTAAGGACCTGTACTTCTTGCATGAATCTTATCATCAACAAGATGATGCAGTTTCAAGAAGTACATATAACCAACTGTTACGGGGTTATCAAAGGGCTGACCGGTTCTCCCGTCGTAGAGAACTGTCTTACCGTCACGGCGAAGACCTGCCTCCTCAAGAAGATTCATAATATCTTTTTCGTTTGCACCGACAAATACAGGTGTAGCAACCTTGAAGCCAAGGCCCTTTGCTGCCATACCAAGGTGAACCTCAAGTACCTGACCGATGTTCATACGGCTGGGAACGCCCAGGGGATTAAGCACGATATCAAGGAGAGTACCGTCGGGAAGGAAGGGCATATCTTCTGTGGGAAGAATTCTGGAAACGACACCCTTATTACCGTGACGGCCTGCCATCTTGTCACCAACGCTGATTTTTCTCTTCTGAGCGATATAACATCTTACAATTTCATTTACTCCCGGAGGAAGCTCATCATTGTTGGCACGGGTAAACACCTTAACGTCAACAATAATACCTGCCTCACCATGAGGCACTCTGAGAGATGTATCACGAACTTCACGTGCCTTTTCACCGAAAATTGCACGGAGAAGTCTTTCTTCAGGTGTAAGCTCTGTTTCACCCTTGGGAGTAACCTTACCTACAAGAATATCACCGGAGCGTACTTCCGCACCTACACGGATAATACCTCTTTCGTCAAGGTTTTTAAGTGCGTCATCACCCACATTGGGAATGTCGCGTGTGATTTCTTCCGGTCCGAGCTTTGTATCACGGGATTCGGATTCATATTCCTCAATATGAATAGAAGTATAAACGTCGTCGCGCACCAGTTTTTCGTTAAGAAGCACGGCGTCCTCGTAGTTATAACCTTCCCAGGTCATAAATCCGATGAGCATGTTTCTTCCCAGCGCGATTTCACCGTTATCTGTAGCGGGACCGTCTGCGATGATTGTACCCTTTGTAACCTCTTCCCCTTCCTCAACAATGGGACGCTGGTTAATACAGGTACCCTGGTTGGAACGAAGGAACTTAAGGAGGTGATAATTATGTCTTACCCCATCCTTGTCCTTGATTACGATTTCGTCCGCACTTACCTTTTCGATAACGCCGTCTTCCTTGGCAAGTACAACAACACCGCTATCCTTAGCCGCCTTGTATTCCATACCTGTACCGATAATGGGAGATTCGGGTTTAAGAAGCGGAACTGCCTGACGCTGCATGTTAGAACCCATCAGTGCACGGTTAGCATCATCGTTTTCGAGGAAAGGAATCATTGCTGTAGCAACTGATACAACCTGCTTGGGGGAAACGTCCATGTAGTCAATGTTTTCTGCGGGAACTTCGAGGATTTCCTCTCTGTAACGTGCAGAAACCTTTTTATCAAGGAATCTGCCGTTTTCATCAATAGGCTCGTTAGCCTGTGCTACGACATACTTATCCTCGATGTCTGCTGTCATATATTCGATTTCATCGGTTACAACACCTTCGCCCTTGATAACCTTACGGTAGGGAGCTTCAATGAATCCGTATTCATTGATACGTGCATATGTGGAAAGTGAGCTGATAAGACCGATGTTGGGTCCTTCAGGAGTCTCAATGGGACACATTCTGCCGTAGTGGGTGTAGTGAACGTCACGTACCTGGAAGCCTGCACGCTCTCTGGAAAGACCGCCGGGACCAAGTGCTGAAAGTCTTCTCTTATGAGTAAGCTCTGCAAGGGGGTTATTCTGATCCATGAACTGAGAAAGCTGTGATGAACCGAAGAACTCCTTGATTGTTGCAACAACGGGGCGGATATTGATAAGTGACTGAGGAGTAACAATATCAAGCTCCTGAATGCTCATTCTCTCACGAACACCACGCTCCATACGGGAAATACCGATGCGGAACTGATTCTGCAAAAGCTCGCCCACACTTCTGAGACGGCGGTTTCCGAGATGGTCAATGTCATCAACCTGACCGATACCGTCGCAAATGTTGCTGCAATAGTTAATGGAAGCAAACATATCATCAACAATGATGTGCTTAGGTACAAGCTCATCAATGCGTTCCTCTGCAAGTCTCTTTATTTCGTCAACATCGCCTGCTGCTTCTTCAAGAATCTCATCAAGAATATTCTTTCTTACTTTCTCGTGTGTAATATCGTAAAGGCTGATGCCTGCATACTTCTCGGGGTCTACCATATTGTTTGAGAATACAACAACCTTTTTATCCTCAACCGAAACAAGAACGCGGTTAATACCCTTGTCCTCAATCATCTGAGCCGCTGCCGCATCAATACGATTTCCCTCGGCTACAATGATTTCGCCTGTCTTTTCATCGACAATATCGCTTCCTGCAATCTGTCCTTCAAGACGAGCTGCCATAGCAAGCTTCTTATTATATTTATATCTGCCTACCTTAGCAAGGTCATATCTCTTTGCGTCAAAGAAAAGACCGTTGATGAGAGTGGTAGCACTGTCAATCGTGGGAGGCTCACCGGGACGAAGCTTACGATAAATTTCAAAAAGTGCTTCCTCACGGTTCTTTGTTGTATCCTTTGCAAAGGTTGCAAGGATTCTTTCATCATCACCGAAAATCTCCAGTATTGCAGGCTCTGTTTCAAGACCCATAGCCTTGATAAGAACTGTAACGGGGAGTTTACGTGTTCTGTCTATACGAACAGAGAAAACATCGTTGGGGTCTGTTTCATATTCAAGCCATGCACCGCGGTTGGGGATTACTGTAGCATTGACAAGCTTCTTACCAACCTTGTCAAACTTCTGCTCGTAATAAATACCGGGTGAACGAACAAGCTGTGTAACGATAACACGCTCTGCACCATTAATAATGAAAGTACCCTGCTCTGTCATAAGAGGGAAATCACCCATAAAGATTTCCTGCTCCTTGATTTCGCCTGTTTCCTGATTGATAAGGCGAACCTGTACCCTGAGCGGTGCTGCGTAGTTGGTATCTCTTTCCTTACATTCCTCAATAGAGTACTTGGGCTGTTCGTCAATTCTGTAATCGGTAAATTCCAAAATGAGATTTCCTGCGTAATCCGTAATGGGGCTTACGTCACGGAAAACCTCTCGAAGACCTTCCTTAATAAACCACTCATATGAGCTTTTTTGCATATCGATAAGGTTTGGCATTTCCAATACTTCATCGATTTTTGCGAAGGTCATTCTTTCGTTTTTTCCTAATTTAATAGGCTTCACCTTCATCACCTCTTCAAAATTTAATAACGAACAACTTCCTTTAAATATTCCGTATTCCTGTGTAGAATGCACTCGGAACACACCGTGAACAAATTTTTAGTTCATTCACATTGCGGAATTGATTGTAGAATGCACCAATACCGCAAAACACAAAAAGTAGTTGTTAAAACCTTATTTTTCCCATATTATCCATATTTTAGGGGATATGGGTGCATCTTAATGCAGTATAACATAATATCACAGATGTCAAGCTGTGTCAAGGGAAATATTCCGATTTTTTCTATTTTTCGAGGCTGCCGATTAATTTCATTGACAAATTTTAGTATTTGTGCTATAGTTGTGGTGCGACATAATCCAATATTGTTTGAAATTGTATGTACTTTTTTACCTTTTGGTAAAAATGTACGCTTTTTCTGCATACAGTTTTGAACAAGTATGGTTTATGTCGCAATAAACAAGGAGCGTGCATTTTTCGGTGCATCAACTTTGTTGGTGCACTTTTTTAATTGTACGTCCTCCCCTGTCGCCAAGCAAAATTCTAACAAGCAAGACCTGCTCCTACGGAGCAGGTCTTGCTATATTCAAAAATAAATCTTCCTTTTGGTTGACAAATCTCATATAACCCGTTTGTAACCGTTTGGGGACGTACACAAAATGGCTCAGTTAGAATAGATTTCGTGCCAAAAAATGTACGTCCCTAAATGGCTATTTTTTCGGTATAATAATGGTTCATATTAAAAACTAAAACAGATGATAGAAGAATTAAAATTTTCTTCATCATACGACTTCTCCTCAAATATTACTAATTCTCATTAGTTATTCATAAGATGCCTGAATTCCGCTTTATCTTCCTCGCTAAACTCATCAAACGAAGATAGTAATTCAATTTGCTTATCTTCAATCAATTTTTCAATACCTGCCATAAAGAATTCGTCACCATTTTCTTCTGCATAGTAAGTGAGCAAATTAGTTTCAATATTTAGCTTGCAAAAAACCCTTTGCCCACGAAAATGGCCTACAAAGAAAACGTAATTTTCCTTTTCCACATAATTTTCAACATTTGTCATAACTTCTTGATTATGCTTACAATTATAAAGTATACTAATATCTTCGTCATTCCTGTACCCATGCATAATTTGGTAATTTCCATTGCCAAAAGCAGCCTCAGTATCCTTCCAAATCTCATATTCAAGGTCACGGTCACTACCACAAGCACATAAAAGCAAAGATATTATAGCCAATAAAACCAGTAATTTTTTCATAAAGACTCTCCTTTAATATTTTTTCGTATAATTTATCTCAACCCCAACAGGATCTAACAATCCTAGTTCCGAGCTTATCATCGCAACATCATTAGCCGCCCATAAAAAGTTCTTTTTTAGAGAACCTTGATTAATCGGAGTTACCCATTCTGTAAAATCAAATTTATCAGTCACCTTCACCATTGCATTCCACTTTCCATCTCTTCCTCTTCTTGCATCTATATCAATATCAACAATATGTAATGCAGCTCCCAAATCGCCATTACCAAGAGGAATTTCATATGACTCATCTGTAATTAACAGATGCGGACTTTTATGCTTTTTCACATATTCTTCAATCTTACTTTTTACAAAGTCGTTTAACCCTTTATCATTCTTTAATAGATTTGATGCATAGCTTCCTTCTTTTGCTATGTACTTGTTTCCGCTTCCGCTTGCTGCTAATTTAAGTAAGTCGCTTGTTAGGTGATACCCTGCCAAATCCAAAGCCAAAGCTCCTTCTTTCCAAGTCTTATCATTTGCAAAATTCAATATGCTATGTATTGGAGTATTCCCTATGGTAGTTTTATAGTATTCTGCAAGTGTTTTTACAAATTCGGTAACCTTGTTATTTTTGCCATTTATTACTGAATAGCTTTCTTTCCTTGCTTCTTTTACTTTTTTGTCATCCACACCTTCCCATAAAGACATTTTTGCAAAAGCTGAATATAAATTTTTCCATTCTTCATCTGTAAATTCAAAATTACTCTTGCCGAAAAGGCTTTTTGCTTTAACAACCCCTTGTACAAATTTTCTAAAAATTTCTGCACCCATTACTGACAGTTCGCCTGACACGCCCAGTATTTCCGCACACCTCCAGCCAAAAACTGCATTGGGATCAGATAACTCTCGATTACATCTTTGACATCTGTTTTCCATTTCTTTTCCTCCGTAAATCATTAAATTTTTCTTGATTTCAATTTACGGATATGCTAAAATACAAATTGGTTAGGGTTTGCATCTTGCATATCCGTGATTAAGTACGTTGGTTAACTGCTCGAACAGTTATCTAATGTACTTTTTCTTTTACAATCATAAAACCACCCCTTTTTTGAAAAACATTTGTTCGATTTTTGGTCATTCTATCATGCCGAATGACGAAAATCAAGTCTGTTTTCGTAAAAATAATGAACATTTTTTTGTTTTTCTATTTTTTTCAGAGGCATAAATCCTCCTTTTGGTTGACAAATCGCATATTATTTATTAAAATATATATTATAATGAAATAATTATGCTTTGGAGGCTTTCAATGATAAAATCAATTACAACCGCCATACACTCTTTTGCCATATGGCTTGTAGGGCTTATTGGACTTGGGGCGGAATTTGCAAACTATGTGTACATAGTTTTAGTTTCCATGATTCCCTTAATCGAGCTTCGCGGTGCAATACCTCTGGCAATGGCACTTAAGATGCCCCTTGTTCCCTCATTTATCGTTTCGATTATCGGTAATCTCATTCCGATTCCTTTTATTCTTCTTTTAATCAAAAAGATATGTGCGTGGATGAAAACCACAAAGCACCTCTCTAAAATCCCCCTCTATCTTGAACAAAAAGTGGAGAAAAATAAGGATAAGGTGACAAAATACGCAAAATGGGGACTGTTTATTTTCGTGGCAATACCTCTTCCCGGTACGGGGGCGTGGTCGGGAGCACTTATTGCAAGCTTCCTCGATTTCAAATTTAAAGATGCCATGATTGCAATTGCCGGAGGCGTAATTTGTGCAGGTATTATTATGAGTATTTTTTCATACGGCCTTTTAGGGCTTATTTTCTAAGCAAACACAGGAGGACTTACAAATGATTACAAACAAAAAACTTTTCACATCTGAATCGGTTACGGAGGGGCATCCCGATAAGGTTTGCGATAAAATTTCCGATGCCGTTTTAGACGATATTTTAGCACATGACCCAGAGGCACGTGTTGCCTGCGAAAGCTGTGCGGCAACGGGTATGGTTATGGTGTTCGGTGAAATTACAACCACGCACACCTATGATGTTCGTTCAATCGTAAAACGCACCTTGGAGGACATTGGCTACACAGACCCCAACATGGGATTCTCGGCAGACGGCATTGCCATCCTCAGCACTCTTAACAAGCAGTCTGCGGATATTGCTCTGGGCGTTGATAAATCCAAAGAAGCAAAGGAAGGTGCTTCCGACGGTAACGACATCGGTGCAGGCGACCAGGGAATGATGTTCGGCTTTGCTACAAACGAAACCGAGGAATACCTCCCTGCACCCATTTACTACGCACAGAAAATGGCAAAGAAGCTTACCGAGGTAAGAAAGCAGGGACTTTTCCCCTATCTTCGCCCCGACGGAAAAACACAGGTAACGGTTGAATATGACGGCGACAAGGTGAAAAGAATCGACACAGTTGTTCTTTCCACACAGCATACTGCCGATGTTACACAGGAACAAATAAAGAAGGATATGATTGAAAGCGTTATAAAGCCTGTTCTGGACGCTTCCCTCATTGACGAAAATACAATTTACCATATTAACCCCACAGGCAAATTTGTAATCGGCGGTCCTCAGGGCGACAGCGGTCTTACGGGCAGAAAGATTATAGTAGATACCTACGGCGGCTATGCTCCCCACGGCGGCGGTGCATTTTCGGGAAAAGACCCCACGAAGGTTGACAGAAGTGCCTGCTATATGGCACGTTACATTGCCAAGAATATTGTTGCGGCAGGTCTTGCCGATAAGTGCCAGATTCAGCTTGCCTATGCAATCGGAGTTGCAAAGCCCGTATCGGTGCGTATCGACACCTTCGGCACAGGAAAGCTTAGCGATGAAAGATTGGGCGAAATCGTAAACGAAAACTTTGACCTTCGTCCTTCTGCAATCATCAATACTCTTGACCTCAGAAAGCCTATCTATTACCAGACGGCAGCTTACGGTCATTTCGGAAGAAATGAACTGAATCTTCCCTGGGAAAGACTTGACAAGGTTGATGCTCTGAAGAATTATCTGTAAAACAAAGGTGGGTGTAAAAGAGGCTTTGACTTTTTTACACCCCTTTTCATATACTATTATTGGTGATAGTATATGTATGGTGCGATTACTGCCTTAATAATTGCACTGATGATGATAGCCTTTGTTATCTGCAAGGGTAACAGTATCAAATTTGAAAGGACAATGCATTGTAAAAAATCGGAGCTTGGCTCTTTTTTGGGCCGACTGCCCGACAATTGCATTATCGAGATTCGTATTGGAAGGAACACATATGATGCCCGAAGAAACCCAGACGCTTAACGGCGAGATTTATGAAATAATATATCAGAATGAAGAAAACGGATACACGGTATGCGATGTCAGTTGTAACAATTCCCTTGTTACGGCATGCGGACATATGCCCTTTATTGCCCCCGGAGAGCAGGTGGTTATGACAGGCAAATGGGTAAACCACCCCTCCTACGGGGAGCAGTTTTCCGTTACGTCTATGGAAAGAGCACTGCCCAAAAAGGTCAGTGCTGTTCTCTCTTACCTTTCAAGCGGAATCATAAGCGGTATCCGTGAGGCTACGGCAAAAAAGATTGTCAGTAAATTTGGCGAGGAAGCTTTGGAGATTATTGCCCTCTCTCCCGAAAGGCTTGCTGAGATAAACGGCATTTCACTAAACCGTGCAAGGAAAATTTCCGAATCATTCCTTATCCGTCAGGATGCGGCACAAACCGTTATCTTTCTTCAGGAATATGGGGTCACTCCCAACCTTGCACTGAAGGTGCATAAAATCTTCGGACAGAAAGCAATAGAGCTTGTAAAGGAAAACCCATACATTCTGTGCGAAAGCGTTGAACGTATCGGTTTTAAAACTGCTGACCGCATTGCACAGGAAATGAAGCTTCCCAAAAACCATCCCGGAAGAATTTCGGGCGGAATTGTATATATGCTTACCTATGCGGCACTAAACGGGCATACCTGTCTTAAATATTCCGAGCTTTCCGAAGGCACTGCCTCCTTCCTCGGCTGTGACATAGGGGAGGTCGAGCAGACCCTTGCACAAATGAAATATGACGCTAAGCTGATATTTGAGGAGGATTTTGTATATCTCCCCCTCTACTATAACATGGAGCTTTCCGCATCGGTTAAGCTCAGCGAGCTTATGGCTCTTGCAAAGCCATATTCAAAGGATATTCCAAATGATATATTTATCCATTCCAAAAACAGTGCCATCGAACTTTCGGCAATGCAGAATGAAGCCGTAAAAAAGGCACTCAGCGGCGGCGTGCTTATAATCACGGGCGGCCCCGGAACGGGAAAAACCACCATTATGAAAATTATCATGGAAATTTTCCAAAGCCATGAATATAAAATTGCCCTCTGTGCGCCCACGGGGAAAGCCGCAAAAAGGCTCAGTGAATCCTGCGGTATGGAGGCAAAAACGCTTCACCGTCTTTTGGAGGTGGAGGTAAACGATGCTCAGAATCAGCGGTTCGGCAGAAATGAGTATAACCCCATTGACGCCGACGTTGTAATCGTTGATGAAATGAGCATGGTTGATATTATCCTTTTCGGCTCCCTTTTAAAAGCACTTAAAAGAGGGACATGCCTGATTATGGCAGGTGACAGTGACCAGCTTCCCTCCGTAGGGGCAGGAAATGTTCTGCATGATATGCTCCAAAGCGGAGTTATCCCTGCGGTAAGGCTGAACGAAGTATTCAGACAAGCTGAGCAGAGCCGGATAGTCACCAACGCCCACAGAATCAATATGGGCGAAATGCCTCTTGAGAACGACAGCAAGACGGACTTTTTCTTTATGGGAAGATCTCCCGAGGATGCCCTTGAAACCATTTGCGAGCTTTGTATGGGAAGACTTGGCAAGGTTTACGGATTTGACAGCATAAGCGATATTCAAGTGCTTTCCCCCTCGCGAAAGGGTATTGTGGGAACGATTAATCTGAACAAGGTTTTGCAAAGCAGGCTTAATCCCCCCTCTCAGGGCAAAAAGGAAAAGAAATTCGGCGAGCGGATTTTCCGTGTTGGCGATAAGGTAATTCAGACACGTAACAACTATGATATGATTTGGTCGCTTCCCGACGGAAGCGGTGACGGCTTCGGCATATACAACGGCGATATAGGAACGATACTTGATATATCGCAGAAAGAAAAATCCATGAGGATTCTCTTTGATGATAACAAGATTGTGGAATATGACTTTTCCTCGGTGGAGGATTTGGAAATGGCATATGCACTCACTGTACACAAAAGCCAGGGCAGCGAATGGAGTGCGGTTATAATCCCCGTATGCTCCTTCCCTCCCATGCTGATGACGAGAAATCTTCTCTACACAGCAGTAACAAGGGGAAAGAAGCTTGTAATCCTTGTGGGAAATCTGGAGAGCGTTTCTACTATGGTAAAGAATAATAAATTACAGCTTCGCTACAGCAGTCTTGAAAAAAGATTAAGGGAGAGCATGGAAAATGCTTAATAAGATACTTGACCTCATCTTTCCGCCCAAATGCCCTTTTTGCGGGAAAATCCTGCAGGATAAAACACCCGTTTGCCATGGGTGTATGACCTCCCTCCCCTATATCAAGGGCAAAAGCTGTAAGATATGCGGCAGACCCGTGGAGGAAACCTCACACATTATATGTGTAAATTGCCGTCTCAACAAAACGTATTTTGAGCACGCATTTATACCGCTGATATATAAAGAAAAAGCCAAAGACGCAGTCCTTGCACTTAAAGCAGGTCACCCTTATTATGCAAAAGGAATTGCATATGTGCTGGCAGATAAAATAATCAATTCTCCACACTATACAAGTTTTGACTTCATAACCTTTGTACCCCAGGACAAAGGAGCGTTTAAAAACCGTGGATATAACCAAGCGGAGCTTATTGCAAAGGAGCTTTCCAAAATCCTCAATATTCCATGTGTCCCCACTCTCCTGAGAACTACGGACGGAGAACCGCAGCACACACTCAATGCCGCTCAAAGGCGTGAAAATGTGAAAAAGTGCTTTTTTGCAACGGAAAACTCCTACAGTGGCACGGCACTTTTGGTAGATGATATTTATACAACAGGTGCAACCTCTAACTATTGTGCAAAGCTTCTTCGGAAAATGGGATTTGACAGGGTATACCTTGCAATAGCGATGATACGAACTGATGACTAAGTCATCCGTTCTTGGAAAAATACATCAGGTGATAATATGAAAAATCAAATTTTAAATTTCATACATTCTCTTGGCATTGAAAAGTGTGGCGTAGCTCGCTATGGGGAAAAGAGTGCCATTGTCTGCCTTTTTCCTTACTTTTGCGGTTATTCCGCGGGGAATCTGTCCCTGTATGCAAGAGGGATTGATTACCACCACGTTATAAAAGAAAAACTCTCCCCCGTATGCGATTTCATCCGCACACTTTCCCCCGATGCCGAGTGCAAAATTTTTGCCGATATAGGCCCGAAGGTTGACCGCCGTCTTGCATATGAGGCAGGTCTTGGATTTTACGGAAAAAACAAAATGCTGATAAATGATGATTTCGGAAGCTACTTTTTTATAGGATATATTTTATGCGATTTGGATTTATCACCCGATACACCGCTCCAAAAGACATGTATAGGATGTAACCGCTGTATTACCGCCTGCCCCGGCGGTGCTTTGGGCAAAGAATTTGATATTAACAAATGTGCCTCTCATATAAGCCAGAAAAAAGGCGACCTCACAGAAAGTGAAATCGCCATACTGAAAAAATCAAGCCTAGTATTCGGGTGCGATATGTGCCAGAGGGTATGCCCCCACAATAATATCACGCCAAAGCCTATGAAAGAGTTTACAGAGGATTTAGTTGACTCTATTTCCCTTCCCGACCTTGACGCCCTTTCAAACCGTGAATTTATGAAGAAATATAAAAACCGTGCCTTTTCCTGGAGGGGGAAAGGTGTCCTTGAAAGGAATATTAAGATTACAGAATAATAAAATGACACAAAATGGCGACAGTCCCAATTTTGTGTCATTTTATTTCATTTCAAGAGCTAATTCCTCGATGCTACTACCTCTTTTGCCGTATCAATAAATTTTTCCATTGCACTGGTGCAGTAGCGATTCTTTTTATATGCAATGTATAGCATCCTTGTGCTATGTTCTTTTGAGATATTATAAAGAACGGTATTGTTTCCGAATTTTCCGAATTTGAACAAGGTATCCGTTACAAAGCAAGCACCCATCCCCGACTGGGCAAGGGCATAGGAAATATTAAGCTGGTCCACACTGAAAACCACATTTGGAGCTATGCCTTTTCTCTCAAACACATCATAAGCACGGTTGTACATGTCGTTGCCTTTTTTGAGCAAAATAAAAGGACAATCGGAAAAGGCTTCTATCGGCACAGGTGTGATTTTGTCAAGATTTACCTCCTTGCCGTAAATGCTTTCGGGTCTGATTTGATTTTCCTTAAACTGCTCGTTAATCTCCCAATCAGCAGGCACGCAAAGAAGTATCCTTTCATTAAGCAGAGGGCTTCCTTCGTGAATATACATATTCTCATCATAGCTGTCAAGCAGGACATCAATTTCTTCATTATTGATCATTCCAAGAAGATTTCCCGAATTGGCTTCGGCAAGTGTTACCTCAATTTTCGGATATGATGAGGTAAACTTGTTTATGATTTCAGGCAGTACATATGAACACAGATAATTCGTCCCGCCTACGGTCAGCTTTCCGCTTTCAAGATTATATATATCGTGAATTCTGTTTTCAAAATCGCTCTCAATATGCATGATTTTTTCCGCAGAAGCAATATATTCCCTGCCTATCTGGGTAGGTGTTATGTAGTGTCCGCTCCGCTCAAAAAGCGGTGCCCCCACCTTTTTTTCAATATTTTTTATTGCCGCAGACAGCGATGGTTGTGAAATATAAAGCCGCTTTGCCGCTTTGGTGAAGCTTTTCTCGGTATAAATTGCGTAGACATATTCGTACTTGGAAAACATGGCTCTCCCCTCATAGCTTTTATCTATTGATATTATATTTTTTTAGTATTTGACTATATTATAGCACCGTTTTATAATGTAGTCAAATACTTTAAAGGAGAATTTTTATGCCGACAATAAAAAAACTACTGTCCTATATTGTTATTGTTTTGCTTGCTACTTTATCTGCTACAAATTACATAACATTCGTATTCCCCAACAGCTTTGCACCATCGGGGCTGGACGGAATATGCACGATGATACAGGATGTGCTTGATATTAACATGGGTTACCTTTCCCTTTTAGGAAATATCCCCCTGCTTATTTGTGCATATCTTTATCTCAACCGTAGCTTTGCCACAAAAACGTTAGTGTACGTGCTTAGTTTTTCATTTGCGGTTATTTTCCTTAAGGAGTCTGTGATAACTAATTTTGCTTATCATACAGAGAGCGGCTCCAGCACCATACTTGCACCTGTAGCCGCCGGAGTGATAAGGGGGATTCTCTACTTTTTTACATTAAAGCTTAACAGCTGTTCCGGCGGTATGGATATTGTTGCCGCAATAGTAAAAAAGAAAAAACCGCACCTTAATTTTATGAGCATCATTCTCACCTTTAACATGTGCATTGCTCTTGCATCATACTTTGTCTATGGTATGAACTTTGACCCTGTTATTTGCAGTATTCTCTATGCCTTTATAACCAGCAGTACGGGCAAGCAAATGCAGAGCGGCGAACAAGAAACAATTAAATTTGAGATTATTACCTCCGATGCAGACAGCCTTTATAAAAAAATTTCCGAAAAGCTTCATATTCCCGCCACGATAATGGAGGCACACGGAGCGTATTCGGGAGAAGATAAGCAGATGATAATCTGTGTTACCTATAAGCCCACGGCTCCCCTTTTAGAAGAAATACTGCACAAGTTTCCTGATGCCGTCGTGTTTAAGAGCATCACAAACAATTCGCAAATGCTTGTAGACTACTCAAAATCAGGCGTGTAACAAAACACCTCCCTTTCACATATGCTGAAATGGGAGGTGAATAACTATGTATAATTGTTCTTGCAATTGCAGGAATAACTGCGGTGCTCTTGCGATTATCGCAAGCATTATTATCGGCGTAGTTGCAACAGTTCTTCGAATTACTGCTGTTATAACCGTGACTCCTGCATTTTTGTGGACTACTTTCGGTATAGCCGTTGTATATCTTGCAATATCACTTTTGGCACTTTCGCCCACAAGACCATATCTCCGAGATTGCCTGTGTCCCATTCTTCCGCTTTTCCTTGCGGGAATTTTAGGTACAGTTCTCACATCAGTGATACTTCTTGCCATTACCTTTGCGGCAACCAGTATCGCCGGAGCAATCATAACGGGACTGCTTCTTACGTTTTTTTCACTATTAATTACTTCTACAGCATGTCTTGTAAAGTGCATCGCAGGGTGTGACCGTGATATAGACTAAAAAAAGTTCCGATTTGGGGACTGTCCCCAAATCG
>JAZTXM010000009.1:0-46515 GCA_045636425.1 Clostridia bacterium
AACGTGGTATACTTTATAGTATCAAGTTTAAGGGGATGTTTGTATGGACAGTCTTTCTGATATTATAGAACGGTTTATAAATTTCACAGCTTGGGAAATGACAAAACCCAAAGCGTACGGACCATTTCATCTGATCTTCACCTTTGTCGGTTTGGCTGTACTGCTGTTTCTGGCGTGGAAGCTGAGGAATATCAGCGAGAGGGGTAACAAGATACTTCTTATTAGCGTCAGCGTTTTCCTTATGGTTACCGAGCTTTACAAACAGCTTTTTTATTACTACCATATGGAGGACCATAAATATAATTTCGGTATTTTCCCGTTCCACCTTTGCAGCGTTCCTATGTACTTGTGTCTTATCGCCGCGCTGATGAAACCGGGTAAGGTACAAAACGGTATGTATGCGTTTATGACAACCTTCAACCTTTTGGGTGGAATTATGGCTTTTATCGAGCCTTCCGGTATTGTTCATGAGCATTTAACCTTAACTATTCACGCATTTTTATGGCATCTTACACTCATTTTCATAGGCGCATATCTGCTTATGTCCGGTAGATACGCCAAGACTATCAAGGATTATTGGGGTGCGGTTGCAACCTTTGTGTCTTTGTGCGCTTTGGCTTTTATTATAAACGTTTCCCTTTGGAAGGTTTCCGGAGGGGATATAAATATGTTTTTCGTAGGTCCCAGAAATTCTTCGCTTATAGTTTTTAAACAAATTTCCGAAATGTTCGGGTGGTATGTAAGTACGTTGCTTTATATACCTACGGTATGTCTGGGTGCATATCTGATTTTCCTTCCCGCATATTTGCGTAATAAGAAAAAACAAAAAAGAAATACCGCATAAATCTTTTTCGGCATTAAATAATATTTGTTGTAAATATACAGAAAAATCGGAGTTAATTATGGATAAAAAACAGGAAAGCTTTCTTGATCTTGTAATATACCAAATATATCCTCGCAGCTTTATGGATAGCAATAATGACGGTATCGGCGATATCCGCGGTATTATTTCAAAGCTGGATTATATATGCGAACTTGGTGCAAACGCTATCTGGCTTTGTCCTTGCTATAAAAGCCCCAATAAGGATAACGGATATGACGTTGCAGACTACCGTGAAATAATGGACGAATTTGGCACGATGGACGATATGCGTGAACTTATCCGCGAAATGCATTCCCGCGGTATGAAGCTTATTATGGACCTTGTACCAAATCATACTTCAGATCAGCATAAGTGGTTTATAGAGTCTAAAAAATCCAAAGATAACCCTTACAGCGATTATTACTATTGGTTTGATAAGCCTATAAACGATTGGCGCGCAAGTTTCGGCGGTTCTGTATGGGAATATGTACCCGAAAGAGATCAGTACTATCTCCATTCATATACTATCGGTCAGCCCGACCTCAACTGGGATAATCCCAAGGTTGTTAAAGAAATGCAGGATGTGGTGGATTTCTGGGTGGATATGGGTGCAGACGGCTTCAGAATAGACGTTATTGACCAGATATCCAAGGATTTTGAAAAGGGCAGAAACTGCTTCGGTCCCAATCTGCACAAATATATAAACCTTCTTTTCGGCAGAGAAAAGACAGCCCATCTCTTTACGGTGGGCGAATGCTGGGCAAACGATATTGAAGAAATAAAACGCCATATAGACGCAGACAGGAACGAGCTTTCCACCCTGTTCCAGTTTGACCACCTTGAAGCGGGCAGAAGCGAAAAATTCACTCCTATGGAGGATTCTCTCTGTACAGTAAGAGATATTCTTGTGAAATGGCAGACTCTTACCGGACAGCACGGTCTGCTTTATTCTTTGTTTACCGATAACCACGATAATCCGCCCTTTTTGTCCCGTATCGGAAACGATAAGGAGCTGCGCTACGAATCCGCAACCTGTATCGCAACAATGTTTTACCTTCTTAAAGGCGTACCCTTTATTTATCAGGGGCAGGAATTCGGTATAGCTTCCTCTTTCTATGAGGATATGACTTACTTTGATGACGTTGAAAGCTTTGATATGTTCAACCGTCTTGTAGAGCAGGGGTATTCCAAAGAAGATGCGGTTAAGAAGATAAACTTCGGTGGCAGAGATAATGCCCGCCGTCCCGTTCCTTGGTCAAACGGCGTTGGCGGCGGCTTTTCAGATGCAAAAACTTGGATACCTTTGTCCACCCGTGTGAAGGAAATTAACCTTGAAAACGATCTCGCTTCCCAAAATTCCATCTTCCGTTTTTATAAGGATCTGCTTTCTCTTCGCAAGGAAAATAAAGCATTTATAAACGGCGAATTTGAAGCTGTTTCCAAAACCGAGGACAAATACTTTGTATTCACCCGTGCTTTAGGGGACAAAAAGTTCACGGTTGTATGCAATTTTGAATATGAATCGGATATCGACTGCACGAATCTCGGTACTCTTGTTCTTTCCAATTACAAGGACCGCGTGGACGGGGAAAAGACGTTCCGTCCTTATGAAATCGCAGTATTTAAAGGATAAATTATGGAACCGAAAGATTATACTTTAGTGCGCATAGAAGGTGAATACGCTTATCTCCGTCCCGATGACGGTACGGAAGAGGTGTTTATAGCCCTTGCTCTTTTACCAATGGGTGCGGATATCGGCACAAGACTGCACTGCGAAATGTTTGAATACAGTATCATTTAACTATTGATATTGTTTTTTACTTGTGTTATACTTTTTTCAGTTTTTTCGAAAGGTCGTTTTTAATATGAGTATCAGAATCGGTATATTCGGTTATGGAAATCTTGGCAGGGGAGTGGAAGCTGCTATAAAGCAAAATCCCGATATGTCCCTTGTTGCGGTGTTTACCCGCCGCGATCCCTCAACACTTAAAATCAATACCCCCGACGTTTCCGTTGTTCACGCAGACAAGGTTGAGGAATACAGAGAGAATATCGATGTTATGATACTCTGCGGCGGCAGTGCCACCGACCTTCCCGTGCAGACACCTGAAATGGCTAAGCTTTTTAATGTAATAGACAGCTTTGATACCCACGCAAAAATTCCGGAGCATTTTGCAAATGTGGACAAGGAAGCAAAAGAGGGCGGAAAGGTTGCAGTTATCTCCGTAGGCTGGGATCCCGGTATGTTTTCCCTTAACCGCCTTTTCGGCGAAGCAATTTTACCCGAGGGCAGTACCTATACTTTCTGGGGTAAGGGCGTAAGCCAGGGACATTCAGATGCTATCCGCCGTATAGAGGGGGTAATTGATGCACGTCAGTATACAATCCCCGTGCCAGAAGCACTGGACAAGGTAAGAAACGGAGAGAACCCCGCTCTTACTACAAGGCAGAAGCACACCCGTGAGTGCTTCGTAGTAGCAGAGGAGGGGGCAGACCTTAGCCGTATAGAAAACGAGATTAAAACAATGCCCAACTACTTTGCAAATTATGATACAACAGTGCATTTCATATCCAAGGAAGAACTTCTGCGTGACCATAGCGGTATTCCTCACGGCGGATTTGTAATCCGTAGCGGAAAGACGGGCGAGGGAAATAATCATATTGTGGAATATAGCTTAAAGCTTGATTCCAACCCCGAATTTACATCTTCTGTGCTTGTGGCATATGCAAGAGCCGCATATAAGCTCAGTAAAGAAGGCGTATCGGGATGCAAAAGCGTGCTTGATATAGCACCCTCATATCTCAGCCCGAAAAGCGGGGAAGAACTCAGACGCGAGCTTCTTTAAGAATATAAATGTTAAAGAGGATGTAAAGATTGACTTTACATCCTCTTTGTTTTTCTTAGATAAAGCTTATATATACCCATGCCGATAAGTGATATAACTGCAATCGAGAAGTAGGTAATTAAAAGGGTTTTAAACTTACTTTCCGCAAAGGCGTCGCCTGCATATGTGGAAGAAAGTACTGACGGTATCCTGGCAAAAAGGGTAATGATGATAAAATCCCTGAGGCTTACCGAAGTAATGGGAACGGCATATGTAAGCAAATCCTTTGGAGTACCGGGGACAAAGAATAAAAGGAAAATAACACGTTTAAGCTTCTTTTCATCCTTTAAAAATTTCAGCTTGTTCATTGCACTGCTCCCCGCGGCAGCTTCCACAAAGTCTTTTCCGAAGGTTTTTACCAGCTTGAAAATTATTATCTGCCCAATAGCAATTCCTAAAAGGCATACCACAAGTCCTCCCAGCCAGCCGTACATACTGCCTGCAACAAATTCAATAAGCTCTCCCGGTATCATAGCCACTACGACCTGTGCTATTTGTATCAGAAGCATTACAAGGATTCCAAGAACACCAAATTTGTCAATAAATGACTTGAACTGTTCCGGTTCGTTAAAAGACCTGATAAAAGGTATCGCAATCAATGTCAGAGCTGCCATTGCCGCAAAAAATATTATAATAGAAATGTATTTGTAAGCTCTTTTCATAAAACACCTCGCATACAATTTTCAGTATACAGGTAAAATATGAAAAATTCAATTGTTTTGTCGAAAAAAACGTAAAAAAGTGAAAAGAAGCACACCTTGCGGTGCACTTCCTTTGCTTTTTTGGTGGAACCGAGGGGAGTCGAACCCCTGTCCGAAAACATATTCACACAGGCATCTCCGAGCGCAGTCACTTATTAATCATTCCCTCCGCCGCAAGGCAAGTGACAGCCCAAGCGGTTTTGGTAGCTTCATTTGTCATGCATGGTGCAAAGCTTAACCATGTCACGTTCACCACTGTGTGACGCTCTTATCCCTGCCGTGGTCCTCAGAGTAAGAACGGCTGCACTAATTAGGCAGCGTAAGCTAAATTATTGTTAGCGTTTAAATTTAAAAATTGGGATTTTAACGCAGTTCCCGCTGCGGCTCGCTTCCCATGCTTCAACATCCCCGTCGAAACCGGTACGGCCCCGTATTGATGCCGCCTTTTTGGCGGCAAGTAATAGTATACATCAGACTGCTAAAGCTTGTCAATAGGAATTTCTTTCTTTAAGTGTCCTTTCAATCATTCTGCCTGCATCTCTCTTTGCGGCATCGTCACGCTTATCATAAAGCTTTTTACCCTTTGCCACAGCGATTGTGACCTTTACTCTCTGTCCTTTAAGATACATATCAAGGGGGATAAGTGTCAACCCTTTTTGCTTTACAGTTCCTAAAAGCTTCATAATTTCCCTTTTGTGCATTAATAGCTTTTTTGGTCTTAATGGGTCTTTGTTGAAAATATTTCCTTGTTCATATGGAGAAATATGCATTCCGAGAATAAACATTTCTCCGTTACTATCTATTTCACAATAGCTTTCTTTAAGGTTGACTTTTCCCATACGGACGGATTTAACCTCTGTTCCGAAAAGCTCAATGCCTGCCTCGTACTTTTCTTCTATGAAGAACTCGTGATGAGCGCTTCTGTTTTGAGCCAGAAGCCTTCTTTGTTCTTTTTCTGCCACCTTGACTGCCTCCTTCAAGAAGTTTAAAATCTATTCTGCGGCTTACTTTGTTTGCCGCCGTAAGCTTAACCTTTACACCCTCGCCAATGGTGAAAGTGCGTCCGCTTCTCTCGCCGTAAAGAGAAAGTGTTTTTTCGTCAAAAACATAATAATCATCGTTCAGCGTTTCTAATCTTACCAAACCTTCAACGGTATTGGGGAGCATAACGAAAAATCCAAATCCCGTCACGGAAGAAATCACGCCCTCAAAATCCTCACCCACAAAAGGCTGCATATATTCCGCTTTTTTAATGTCAAGAGTATCTCTTTCGCACATTGCGGCGGCGTTTTCTCTTTCGCTGCACTGCACGGCCGCCTCATCCACAAAACTGCGAAGCTTCTTTTTCATATCCGCGTCATTTTCGATAGCCGCCTTTAATGCCCTGTGGCAAACAAGGTCGGGATATCTGCGGATGGGGGAGGTGAAATGACAGTAATCCGCAAGCCCTAATCCGAAGTGTCCGTCGTTCTGACTGCTGTATTTCGCTTTTGCCATGCTTCTAAGGAGCATTGTGGAAATTGTGGCTTCATAGGGAGTTTCTTTTACATCCTCCATTATTTTATTTAAATTGGGGGATTTTCCATAACCCATATTATATATGAAATTCAGTGTATTTGCAAGCTTTTCTCGGTTAGGCTCGTCATGAACTCTGTAAATAGAAGGAATTTTCTTATTTTCCCACAAATATTTTGCCACGGCACTGTTTGCCGCTACCATAAATTCTTCTATAATTTTATTTGCAAATGTGTTTTCCCTTAAAACGATATCTATGGTTTTTCCGTCCTTATCAAACACCGCCTTGGCTTCGGGTATATTAAAATCAATGCTTCCCCGCTCGGAAGTTTTCCTGGAAAGAAGCATATAAAGCTCGTACATATCAGAAAGCATGGGGAGAAGATGAGAATATTCTTTGCATAAATCTTCAGGCTTTTCTTCAATCAAAAGCCGTACATTCTCATAAGTCATGCGGTTGGTGCTTTTGATATATGACTTATAAAATGATGAGGATAAAGCATTGCCCTCCGTATCGTAATCAATAAATGCCGACATTGTGAGCCTTAGCACGCCCTCATTAAGAGAACAAACATCATTTGAAAGCTTTACGGGGAGCATGGGAAGCACCCTATCCGTAAGATAAACACTGGTGCCTCTTTTAAAGGCTTCCTCGTCAAGTAGCGAATCGGGCTTCACATAATTGCTTACATCGGCAATATGAACACCAAGCCTGTAGCCCTCGTCCGTTCTTTCCACCGATACGGCATCGTCTATGTCTTTTGTGTCAGCACCGTCAATTGTGATGATGGTTTTGCCTGTTAAATCCAGTCTGTCAGTAAAATCGTCGTCACGGATTACGGCAACCTCTTGTGCCTCGTCAAGTACTTTCTGGGGAAACTCAGTGCTGAAATCATAGCTTTTTATGACCGAAAGAACATCCACCCCGAAGTCATAGGGAAAGCCCAATACCTCTGTTATTTTGCAGGAAAGAGAGGAAGTGGGGGAGTCATACTCGGTTATTTCACAAACTACCTTTTGCCCATTCAGTGCTCCGTTTACATCTCTTTGCATAACGAAAATTTCGTCGGGGAGCTTGTCACTGTCGGGTGTTACAATGCCGTAACCACGTTCCTGGGTGAATATGCCCACCACTTTTTTATTTGCACGCTCAAGTATTCTTAAAATGCTTCCCTCACGCTTCTTTTCGCCATGCGATTTTCTTTGGATTTTTACAAGAACTCTGTCGCCGTTAAGGGCGCCCATCACATTCTCACTCGGAATATGAATGTCTCCGTTTTCATTAGCTACAAAGCCAAAGCCCTTACCCGTGGCACGGAATATCCCCTCAATAAGCCCCATGGACTTTGAACTAAAAAGCCTTTTCTTTCTGCCTGAAATTATACTGCCTTCATTTTCAAGCTCTGAAATAATGCTTTCAAATTTATCCATATCTTTTTGGGGTACGCATAAGAGCAGCGCAATATTTTCCTTTGTCATTGGTACATATTCATCGCTGTTAATAAATGCACGAATCTTTTCTTTCTGCAAGGAAATACCGCCTTTCAAAAAAATAAAGGGGATGTAAAAAAAGTCCAGAACGCAAAAAGGTGACAATAATGCAAAATTAAGACTGTTTACAACCCGTAAAGTGTTTTAATTTGGTTGAAAAATCTCATTTTATTCGATTTTTCCATATTTTTAAGCCTTTTTGCTACGGAGCAAACTTCGCCTCTCGACGTACCCACGTACGCCTTCGGGTAACCCAAACCTACGGTTTGGCTCAGTTTGTCCGTTCTGAAGCATTTTTTTCTATCCCCATAAGAAAGGCGATGTAAAAAACAGAGTTTTTTTACATCGCCTACAGGTTTTGTTATTTTACAATACCAAGAGAGAGCACAACCGAGAGAATAATGAAAAGAACCGCAAATACTGCTGTAAGCTTTTCAAGTAATGCTTCTCGTGTGTTTGACTTATTCTTGGAAAAGAATGTGTCACCGCTACCGCCTGTTATAGCGCTTGCGCCTTGATCCTTACCCTTCTGGAACAAAACAATAACTGTAAGCAAAAGTGCTACTACAATATAAGTGATAGTCAACGCCATCTGCATTTTACACACCTCCGTTAGATTTCGCTTGTCATACTCCATTACTTTAGCATAAAACACAGATAATTGCAATACTTTTTTTAAAATTATTTCCTTATTTGCAAATATTTAATCATTATTTCTGATTTTCGATGTCCTTTGTGTATTGATTCTGAGTATAGATTGTGGTATAATCAATATATACGGCAAATTTTGCAAGGAGAATCTTTATGAAAGTCAAAAGAACTATTTCATTTTTGATTTCAATTTTAATACTTTTTTCCTCATCTGTTTCCTTTGCGCAGGGGGAATATGCCACTCGCGGTGAAGTAGCCGCAATGCTTCTGGAAGCTGCCGATTTTTATAATGAGGGAGTTTTAAAAAGCGATATTTTAAAAGGCTATGAGGACGGACTTTTGCACGAGGAACGCCCCGTTACCCGTGCGGAGGCTTTGGTGATGCTTAAAAGGGCTTTTAAAAATGTTCCCGCACCTGTAGGTCACAATGCACGCACAGCACTTTCATCCGAAGTTTTTACGGATATTCCCGCATGGGCAAAAGATGAGCTTAGTGAAATCTTTTCAGCAGGACTGGTTGCAGGAACTGCCCCCGAAACCTTTTCACCGCAATCAAACGTTACAAAAGAGCAAATGAAGCTTTTTATAGAACGTATGTATTCTTTGTGCGGAGCAAATCCTAAGGATGATTTCTATGCATCAATCAATAAGGAAACCCTTGAAGAAATGGATTTGCTTACGGGAAACCCTGTTAATGGAACTATAGAATCGCTTTCTTTTGAATCTAAAGGAAATATTGATAAAATCATTAAAGAAATAGTTTCTCAAAATCATCCTACCGGAAGTGCAAAGCAGAAAATTGCAGATTTTTATAAGTGTGCGGCTGATACCAAAAACCGTAACAAAGCAGGAATTAAACCCATAGAAAAATATCTTGAAAAAATAGATTCGGCAAAGAGTATAGGGGAGCTGACCGTGCTTCATTCTCTTTTAGCCGAGGAGCTGTGTCTGCCTGCATTTTTGGATTTTCAATTGACCTATGATTTAGAGGAAGGTAAGGATTATCTTTTATATCTTTCCGTTTTTACGCCTTTAGCACCGAAAGAAACCTATACGGACGGAAAGAACAAGGACGAATATCTTGAATATATAAGCACTCTGTTTTCGCTTTTAGGTGATGATGAGCTATCGGCACAGGAAAACGCACAGATCTATTTTGAATTTGAAAAAACACTTGCACAGAACATGCACAACACACAGGAAACAAATAATATTCAAGCGGTGTATAATGTTTTATCCTATAATAAGATATGTTCTCTTTTCCCGGATTTTGATATTGAAAAGCTGATTAATTCATGTGGACTTCAGGCAGAGGAAAAGATAGTTGTATCCGACACAAAGATTTTGGAAACTTTTTCCCATATGTACAGTCAATCAAATCTTGAAGCTTTAAAGCTTGCAATGAAAATAAGACTGGCTGTAGAAATCGGGGAAACGCTTAATGAGGATTTTCTTTGTGCATCGGTAGAATATAGTAATGCAGTTACGGGAATTGAAAGTGAGTACATTGTGGAGGACTATATTTCAGGCGTGCTTGACACTGCAATGCCCGACTATATTTCAGAGGTTTATTCAGCTCACTATTTTGATGAAGAGTCCAAGCGTGAAGTTGAAAGAATGACACGTGAAATTATCGAAGTATTTAAAAAACGCATAGATTCCCTGAATTGGATGAATGACAAAACGAAAGAAAAGGCAAAGAAAAAGCTTGATGCAATGAAAGTGAAAATAGGCTATCCCGATAGCTTTGATTCGTATCTTGATGATGCTATGATCCTTTCTCCAAAGCAGGGCGGAACATATTTTGACAATATGATAAAAATCAATAAGGCTCGCAGGGCATATTACGGAAAAATGCAAAATGGAGAGCCTGACCGCGGAATGTGGCTTCTCACTCCGTATACGGTTAACGCTGTGTATAATTCGGCTATGAACGACATAACTCTGCCTGCCGCCGTACTGCAAAAACCGCTTTATGATAAAAATGCCTCTTATGAGAAAAATCTTGGCGGTATAGGCTTTATCATTGCACACGAAATCACCCATGCATTTGACAGTAACGGCGCATTGTTCGACGAAAACGGAAATATGCATGATTGGTGGAGTGATGAGGACCGTGCGGAGTTTTCAAAGCTCTGTGCAAAAATTTCGATGCTTTATGACGGCTTGGAAGCCGTGCCGGGGATTCAAAATGACGGCACGCTTACACTTAACGAAAATATTGCCGATTTAGGAGCGGTGGCATGTATCACGCAGCTTGCAAACGAAAAAAATCTTGACCATAAGACGATGTATAAATCGTTTGGAGCAGTTTGGGCAGGAACAGCAACTCGTGAGTTTTATGAGTATTTATCCCGTAATGATGTTCACAGCAGCGGCAAGATAAGGGTAAACAGAACTCTTATGAATTTTCCCGAATTTTATGAAGCTTTTCAAATTGAAGAAGGCGACGGCATGTATCTTTCGCCTGAAAAACGAGTAGTAATATGGTAGCAAAAAAAAGTCGGTTCATATTGAACCGACTTTTTTGGTGGAAGAATAAATTAAGATTTGCTTGTGTAAAGTGAGTACAACTTTGCATAAGTACCGTTTTTTGCAATTAATTCTTCGTGCGTTCCTTCTTCTGCAATTCCGTCCTGTGTCAGCACAAGAATACGCCCTGCATTTTTAATGGTTGTAAGTCTGTGGGCAATTGTAAAGGTAGTTCTGTTTTGTGAAAGCTTTTCGAGGGATTTCTGAACAACATACTCGCTTTCATTATCAAGAGCGGAGGTAGCTTCGTCAAGAATCAATATGGGAGGGTTTTTAAGGAAAACTCTTGCAATGGATATACGCTGTTTTTGTCCTCCCGAAAGCTTTACCCCTCGTTCACCTACGTATGTGTCATATCCGTCGGGAAGCTCACTTATAAACTCGTGTGCACCTGCCGCTTTTGCCGCTTCCTCAACCTCAGTGCGTGTTGCCCCCGGCTTTCCGTACACTATGTTGTCATACACGCTGCCGCTGAACAGGTAAACATCCTGCTGTACCGTACCAATATTGCTTCTTAGTGATTTTAATGTTATATCGTGAATATCAATTCCGTCAATATATATGTTGCCGTCTGCAATATCATAAAATCTCGGAATCAGATTGCAAAGGGTGCTTTTACCACCGCCCGAAGGACCTACAATAGCAATATTCTCGCCGGGATTTATATGGAGATTTATGTGATTCAGCACATCTGTTCCGTTTTCATTGTATCTGAAGCGGACATCCCGAAGCTCTATTTCACCATTAAGACTTTCTACGTCGCAGGAGCTTTCGTCATCTTCAATGAGTACAGGCTCGTCCATTATTTCGTAGAATCGCTCAATACCCGTTATACCTTTTTGGAACTGCTCTGTAAATTCCACAACACGTCTGATTGAAGTGATAAGTGTCTGAATGTACAGGAGGTATGCAATTAAATCGGCACTGTTAATATATCCGTTTACCATAAATATTGAACCGATTACTATTACCCCGATATACATAACTCCGTCAAAGAATCTTGTCCCTGCCTGAAAAAGTGCCATGTATCTGTAGGCGTGCTTTTTTGTATCAAGAAATTTCCGATTTCCTTTTTCAAATTTTTCACGCTCAATATCTTCATTGGCAAAGCTCTTTACTACACGAATTCCCAAAAGGCTGTCCTCAAGGTCGGCGTTAAGCTCTCCGATTTGTTCACGCTGCTTTTTGAATGCGTTTTTCATTTTCTTTCTGAAAACCACTGCCGAAATCAGCATAAGGGGGAGAAGCAGGAAAATTAAAAGGGTAAGATAAAAATTAATTCCCGAAAGAATAATAAACGACCCTATAATCTTTATTCCGCCTATAAAAAATTCTTCTGGACAGTGGTGGGAAAACTCGGTAACGTCAAATAAATCGCTTGTTACCCTGGACATAATCTGTCCTACCTTCGCATTATCGTAATAGCTGAAAGGAAGCTTCTGCAAATGGTTAAAAAGGTCACGGCGCATATCAGTTTCCAGCTTCGCTCCCGTTATATGACCGATATTAGCCATAAAATATTGTGCAGCAGTGTCGCATAATCTGAGAAACAGATAAATCGAGCTGAGTCTGATTACCGTTGACATAAGCACCTGGGAAGCACCGCTTAGTGCAGTGTTGGTTATTTCACGGACAATCATGGGAAATACAAGCTCGCACACCGTTGAAGCGGCGGCACAAAGTAAATCCAGTATTATAATACCGATGTAGGGCTTGTAATATGATGCAAAGCGTCTGAACATAGTAATCTCCAATCTTTTTCATAAAGCAGAGAACCATCAGATCTGATGGTTCTCTGCTTTTTCTATTTGTTAAAACAGTTCGTGAGGAATAAAATATGAGATGATGCGATAATAACACTCCTGAACATGGTCTTTACCTGCGTGTTGGTAGTACCGATGTTATCCAGAGAATCTTTCAAGCCGCAAATGTAGGCGAGCATATTTTCAAGCTCATCGCAAAAATACTCATACGCAGTTTCACGATTGTATTCCTCCTGCTGGAATTTTATAAGGCTTGAAATGTTATCCATGGAGATAACACTTTTTGCGAAAGCAACAAAAATAAGGTAACCCAGTTGGTCTCTGTAGTACCTCCTTTTTAAGGGAGGAGCGATTATTCCGCTTTTAACGTAGTTGCTTATCATTGATGCGGTGAGGAGGGGACAACCTATTTCGCTAAGATATCCGTTTATATATTCAGTTGTTTGTTCAAGGTAAAGTCCTACATTGGGCAATTCGTTATATCGCGGCAAACGGAAACCCGCAACCTTTTGCGCAAAAAGACTTTTTAAATTTTTACTCATGGTATAATTGTATAATAATCCTACTTTGATGTCAATCAATTTTTTTGTTGACAGAGTAATTATAAAGTGATATAATCTTTGCATCGGTTTTTAAAAAACCGATGCAAAGATTATTGTAAACGGAAGTGAAAAAAGTGAATTTCTTCAAAAAAGTATATTGCAGAGCATTTCAGACGGCGTTTAAGCTTGCGATTCCCATATTGCCTTATTCTTCGCCTGCCATTCTTCATAACACTAAAGCTGCGGCGCCTGTACTTAAGGATAAAGGTATTAAAAGAATATTAATTGTCACAGATAAAAACATTCATGGGGCAGGGTTAATCGAGCCGTTAAAGACTGCATTGGACAAGTACGGGATAAAGTATTTTATTTTTGACGAAACTGTTCCCAATCCCACCGTGGAAAACGCAACAATGGCGTATAATATGTACATAGAAAACTCATGCGGTGCAATAATCGGCTTTGGCGGCGGTTCATGTATGGATTGTGCGAAAATAGTCGGAGCAAAGGCGGCAAGACCGAAAAAACCGATTGCGAAGATGGAGGGAATTTTAAAGATTCATTCAAAGCTTCCCTTTCTCATAGCGGTGCCGACCACAGCAGGCACAGGGAGCGAGGTCACTGTTACAACAGTTATAACAGATGAAAAGAATCATCACAAATTTCCCATAAGTGATTTTTGCCTTATTCCGAAGGTAGCGGTTTTGGATGGCGAAATTACTGTTGGATTATCAAAACAGTTAACCGCTTCAACCGGAATGGATGCTTTAACCCATGCGGTTGAGGCATATATAGGAAGGTCTACCGTCAAGTCAACACGCAAAGATTGTATTGAAGCTGTTAAGCTTATTTGCAATAATCTGGAGAAGGCATACAAGGTCGGAAACGATTTGAAGGCACGTGAAAATATGCTTTGGGGGTCATTTCTTGCGGGCAGGGCATTTTCAAAATCCTATGTAGGTTATTGCCACGCAGTTGCACATTCTTTAGGGGGAAAATATAATACACCTCATGGGCTTGCCAACGCAGTTCTTCTTCCGTATACACTTGAACTTTATGGAAAAAGCGTGTATAATAAACTAAAAAAACTTGCAATAGCAATCGGCATTGCCGATAAGAGTACCGATGCAGAGGCTGCGGCAAAAGAATTTATTGAAAAAATCAGAATGATGAATGACAATATGAATATTCCCCGATATCTTCCCGAAGTAAAAAAGGAAGACATTCCTAAGTTAGCTGCATATGCCGACAAAGAAGCAAATCCGCTTTACCCTGTTCCTAAGCTCATGAATGCAAAGGAACTGCAAAAACTTTATTATTGTGTAGTGGAGGAAAAATGATGACAAGATCCGAAATTTCAGAAATAGTATCAAAGCAAAGAAAATTCTTTTCCACAGGTAAAACTTTTAGTGTCGCATTCAGAATAGATGCTTTAAAAAAGCTTAGAGAATCTCTTAAAGAAAACGAAACTAAAATCTCGGAAGCAGTAAAAAAAGATTTGGGAAAGTCCCAGTTTGAGAGCTATATGTGTGAAACAGGGCTGGTGCTCAGCGAAATAACCCATATGCTCAGGCACATAAGAAGGTATGCAAAGGATAAAACCGTGCTGAGCCCTCTGCCGCAGTTCCATTCGCACAGCTTTGTGAAGCCCATGCCCTACGGCGTTACTCTGATTATGAGTCCATGGAATTATCCCTTGCTTTTAACGCTTTCTCCTCTTGTAAACGCCATTGCGGCAGGAAATACCGCCGTAGTAAAGCCAAGTGCATATTCGCCCGAGGTGAGCCGTGTCATAAAAGAAATTATTGAGGAAGTGTTCGTGCCCGAATATGTTTCTTGTATAAGCGGAGGCAGGGAAGAAAACGGATATCTTCTTGATGAAAAATTTGACTATATTTTCTTTACGGGAAGCAAGAATGTAGGTATGCTTGTACTTGAAAAGGCGGCACCCAATCTCACCCCCGTAACGTTGGAGCTGGGGGGCAAAAGTCCGTGTATTGTGGATAAAACGGCTAATCTCAAGCTTGCCGCAAAACGAATTGTGTTCGGTAAATATCTTAACTGCGGACAGACCTGTGTAGCACCCGATTATATTATGTGTGAAAAGAGTGTGAAGGACAAATTTGTAAAATATGTGATTGAGGAAATAAAAAAGCAGTATTCCGAGAATGCTCTTAAGAATGAAAACTACGGAAAAATCGTTAATAAGAAGCACTTCGAAAGGCTTCTTGGTTTAATTAATGCGGATAAGGTTGTATATGGAGGCAGGAGCAATTTTGAAACTGCCCAGATAGAGCCAACGGTTATGGATAATGTAACAAATGAAGATGCTGTTATGCAGGAGGAGATTTTCGGTCCCATAATGCCGATTCTTACCTTTGAATCGCTTGATGATGTTATTAAAAATATAAACAGGGGAGAAAAACCGCTTGCCCTTTATATATTCTCCTCCGACAAGAAGAATATTAAAAAGATGACAACACTTTGTGCTTTTGGAGGCGGCTGTGTGAACGATACAATCATACACCTTGCTACAAGCAATATGGGCTTCGGAGGCGTGGGTGAAAGCGGAATGGGAGCATATCACGGAAAAGTCGGATTTGATACATTCTCGCATCACAAAAGCATTGTGGATAAAAAAACATGGCTTGACCTTCCAATGCGGTATCAGCCCTATAATAAATTCAAAGAAAAATTAATAAGAATGTTTTTAAAGTAGGAACAAAAAAGCTTGACTTATGTCAAGCTTTTTTTGTTCCTATCTTTTCGCCGAATTTTACCACTGTTTCGTAATCTTGGGCGGAATTTTTTAATATATCCTCATCAATATTCACGGCATTTTCTTTCAGTAGAACAACTACCGTAGAACCGCCAAACTGAAAATAGCCTTTTTCCTGTCCTCGTTGTACGGAAACGGTGTCATTATGATGATTTACGATTTTTCCTACCAGAAGTGCACCGACCTCCATCATAACTATCTCTCCAAAATTTTTGCTATGGAGAACGCTGTAGGTTCTTGTGTTTTCTTTATAAATAGGGAAGTAATCATTTGCTATGGGATTTACCGTGTGTAATTTGCCGTGGATGGTCACGGTCTTTTCTTTTTCTGCATCGTCTATGTAGCAATACCTGTGATAATCATCAACGGAAAGTCTGAAAATAAGCACAAAGCCGTTTTTATATTCTTGTGCTAAATCTTCATTTTTTAAAAGGGAAGTGACGGAGTATTCTGTTTGCTTTATAACAAATCTTGTAGTGTCGGTAATTTTTAAAACCGTCAGCTTACTGTCGCACGGGCTAATCAGACTTTTGGGAGAAAAATCAACGGGCCGAACTTCCGCTTTAATTCTGCGACAGAAGAAGTCATTATAACTTTTGTATTCGGCTTCTTCGTAAAGCGTCATATCAATATTATTTTTTTCAATAAAGGATTTTATCAGTCGGCATGAAAATTTGGAGGACAGAAAAACGCCTGCTGCCTTTGATATGAAAGGCCGTGTTAAAGGCTTCAAGAAAAGTCTTCCGAAAAAATTGCCGTAAAGCTTTTGGAGCATTCGGTCCTGCTTGCCATTAAATTCAATTGTGCTGCCGTCACGCAATCTTTGTTTCATATCTTTCCCCTGTAAAACTTGTTTTTATAGTCTGTATATTTTTTGAAGTAGTAATTTTCGTATATGTAAATATTACTCCGATTATAACGGCTGTAAGCCCCATGAGGGTTAATATGGTTTTAAGACCGGGCTTACGAAGCTTAAAATCAAGAATGAATAAAAATCCTGTTATAAGCAAAACAAAGTGAAGCAGAATCGGGAAAGCATAGCTTGGAATTAAAAACTGCATCCAGAAAGCAAGGGGGAGAATGATTGATATAGAGGTTACGGGAAGCCCACGGTATATCTTTGCACAACCGCCCTCTGTCTTTTGTCGGTTAGCCTCCATCACGTTAAAGAAAGCAAGCCGTATTACCGCACACAGACAGTAAAAAGCTATTATACCAAAGCCGATAATTCCCTTAAGCCCCAGAAAATAACAAATCAGAGCAGGGAACAGCCCGAAGCAAATCACATCACACAATGAATCAAGCTGGATGCCGAAATTTTTCTCATCATCGGTGCGATTCTTTTTTGTGCGTGCCACTCTGCCGTCAAAAGCATCGCATACTCCTGAAAATGCAAGGCAGAAAACAGCAGTTGTGAAATTTCCGCCAATAGCCTGTGTGATGCCAAACACGGATGAAAGCAGGCTAAGATATGTAAGCAAAACAGTATAGTCATAAACACCTATAAACATAATTTATCGTTACCTTTCATTGGATACTCTGCGTCTGATTCTGACAGTGAGAGGCTTTCTTCTGCGTTTTTTTGCAATAGAATATGATGCCTTAAGCGAACGCATAACAGAATCCTTGTCATCATTGCTTATTTCGCTGTCTGCGAAGAATGACGATATTTCATTAATCAGACTTTCCACCCTGCTTACTGAAGACAAATCCGCTTTATCGCTGTCTTCATTTTCCGCAAGTAAATAATTGATACTGCAACCTAAGGCAAAAGCAAGCTTTGAATAAACCTCACGTTTTTTGGGATATCTGCCTGCCACCTCATAATTTCTTATTGTACGCAGAGAGAGTCCGCATAGCTTTCCAAGCTCGGTTTGGGAAAGTTTCTTTTCGGTTCGGAGTTGACGCACTTTTTCTCCAAATCTCATTATCGGTGCCTCCTTAGGAAAAATATTTGCCTTTCAAATATGATTTTGCCGCATAAATGGGCAATAATCTTACCTATATTGTATGCCAAAATGTAGAATTTGTCAATGCTTTTGGGGAAATTTGTCGAATCAAATGGGAAACTTTATTTCCCTATTGCATTCATGACTGTTATAGTATATTTTAGTTGAATTAATTAAAAACATATGATACAATATAATGTGTTTTGAAAGGAGTAATATAATGGAACAGAAAAATAAACTTATGACAAACCCTGTTTTTGTAGCGTTAGCGGCAATGTTTTGCTGTGCATTGTGGGGAAGTGCCACCCCCTTTATAAAAACAGGATATAAACTGATGCTTCCTGAAAATGATGTGGCTTCAACAATTCTTTTTGCAGGGGTCAGGTTTTTCTCGGCAGGAATTATCACTGTTTTGATATATAGCATAGCAAGGAAAAAGCTTCTTGTACCCAAGCGTGAAAATATGGGAGCAGTTGCAACTGTAGCGTGCTTTCAGACTATAATTCAATATTTATTCTTTTACATAGGTCTTGCCAATACCACGGGAGTTAAGGGAACTGTTATAAGCGGTTCAAATTCATTCTTTTCTATATTGTTTGCAACACTTATTTTCAGACAGGAAAAGCTTACCGCAAAAAAGCTTTTTGCATGTGTTCTGGGATTTGTGGGAATTATTCTGATTAATCTTAACGGCCTTAGTCTGAATTTTAATTTTATGGGTGACGGTTTTGTGCTTTTCTCCAATATGGCATATGGCGTGTCGGGAGTTTTAATGAAAAAGTTTTCGCATCGTGAAGACCCTGTGGTAATCAGCGGATATCAGTTTATCATGGGCGGATTTGTAATGATTCTTGTGGGGCTTCTTATGGGAGGCGTGATTGTTGTTACAAGTATTAAAGCAGGGCTTGTTCTTTTATATCTTGCACTTCTTTCGGCAGTTGCCTACGCTCTGTGGGGTATGCTTCTTAAATATAACCCTGTATCGAAAGTGGCAATATACAGCTTTATGACGCCTGTGTTCGGAGTAATACTCTCAACGCTTATGCTTCCCGAAAGCAGCAACGTTTCGCTTCTTAATCTTATCATGGCACTTGTGCTGATTTGCGGCGGAATAACGATTGCAAACTATAGTAAGGTGGCAAATAAATAGTAACTATTAAGCAAAAAGAAACGCATCCGAAAGATGCGTTTCTTTTTGCTTAATAGTTAAATTTGCATAACTCTATATTCTTAATTCCAAATGGCTTTGCTTCTTCCTTTGACGTGCGTAAAAGATTAAATGGGGTGTTATACACCGTAATTTCGGCAACAGCACCGCAGTCAAGATTAAACACCTCAAGCATAGGCGTTTCGCAGAAAAATGTGTGACTGCGTTTGCCTATTCTTATTTTACAGATATCAAAATCACCCTCGACAGAAAGAATATTACCCGATAAATCCTTATCGGGGAGCTTTACCGCGTATGTAAGCCCTCCGTAGTAATACGCCATTCCCGATGAGGTTATGTCGTTGTTGTAATTTTGAAGCCTTATCAGCGAGTTTTCATTGCAGTCAAAATCACCGCACAGGTAAATGGGTTCAAAAGAGGTTATGTTATACGAATAAAAATGTGACGGTGTGATGCTGGAAAAATCGGGAGTATAGTTGTTGTTCTTTTTGTATTCAACGGCAAAGGTGTTCTTTCCGTCGGAAAGCAGGTCTGTTATATCTATGCCCATAAATCGAGGGTCTTTTTCAGATGGGGTGAAATCGATTAGCTTTTTTCCGTTAAGCTCGGCAAATTCCAGATTGTCCGCATTTTCAATGTAAGCTGTAACTTGACCGATATTTTTTTTATCCGCATTAAAGGGGTATTTAACCTTTACTGTCTCGCCGTCAGCAAGGTGATAAAATTCCTTGTGCAGATTATCTATGCTGTTTTCACGGTAGCTTTTTCGTCCGAAGCAGGCATTTACATTCTTTAGAGGAAGAATATTTTCATCTGCGGCTGAAAGGGCGAAGGGAACATCGCATACTTTTTCATGAGGTGCAAATTCAATGTCATCCGTAAAGGGCGGGGCAATATCTGCTGAAAGACTGTCGGAATAAATAAGCACAGCTGTTTTTCCAGACTTTAAGTTGAAATTGTATTCACCGTCTTTGGTAGGGACTGAATATATTTCGCCGTTTGAAGAGTCTACAGCAAAAAGCTTCTTTTCACAGCTTTTTGCTGTTATTTTTGTGTCGCTTTCGGCAGTGATAAATATATACTCATCGTCATTGTTGTAGCGGCGGTTAATCGTTATATCGCTGTCAGCACATAAACTTCCAAAGACCTCTGCTTTGTATTCATCTGCCATAGTTATCCGTCCTGTAAAACCGTCGGGAATCGGGAAAGAGGAATCATGGGAAATTATGGTGTTGTAACGGCAATTTCCGATAACTAAATCACCGCCTGAAATCAAAGAGTGCTTCTTTATCAGGCTTTCCTCCATCATATGAAAACATATACCTTTTTTCATAAGCATGGATGCAAGGCTGCTAAGAGTGTCCTCGTGTAGAGGATTATACGCTACAAGCACTCTTGTGTTTGAATTTGTGTTTGAGCTTAAGAAAGTAAGCCTTGATAGTCTGTCCGATATATCTTTTTCCGCGAAATCGGACATGGTCACCGTATGCTTCTCATACTTTCGTCTGTCGGAAAGGGAGAAAGCCATGCTGTCAAAAATGATTCCGTGGGGGCCAAATCCCGTAAGAAATGCCGCCTTATTGTATCTTTCACAGCAGGGTGCAAAGGAGGGGAGAAGAAGCCTTATATAAAGGGGTTTATCGAATTGCTCGCTTATTGTCTGTGCAAGCTTGATTTGCAAAAAATCAGGGCTTTCGCACTGAACCTTTAGTGCAATGCTGTCCGCCTTGAGATATTGTGCCTGACGGGAAATGTTTTTGTTTCCGTCTGCACTTACCGATAGCTCAAGGTTGTTTTTACGGCATTTTTCACTGATGATACCCGTGAAATTGTCGGCAATGGCTTCACCGAAAGCTACGTTGTATTCGCTATGTGTAGCACTGCTTTTTTCCGTAAGCTTCTCACACAAAAGCTTAGTATCGGAAATTCCGATTTGCTTTTGTGCGGATGGGGAATAGAGCAGCGCCCCTTCGGGCAGATTGATTTGTGTCATAAAAGCCTTTATTTCCATTCCGATAAATCGTTGGCATTGTCTGAGGTATTTGTCATAAACAGCATCCGCGAAACATTCCGTTACAAATGCGTTGGTAATATCGGCAATCGGCATACGCCCCGAGGCACGCATACGACTCATATCCCTAAGTACAATTGCACCATCGGCACTTTCACTTACTATTACATCTGTTTTTTCAATATCCTTTTTTGAAACCTTTAAAATATCACGGATTCTGTAGTCGGGAACGCTTGTTATTTCGCCGCCGCCATTGCCGCTTGCGGAAGAATTTTCATCGCATATGCCCAAAACAATGCCGTACTTTCCGCTTCTGCGTGCTGCGGTGCGGATAAGCTCAAAATAGTCCTCGGATAAATAGGGGAGCACCAGTCCCTTTGAGGGTCGGATGAAAACACGTGCAATTCCCATTTCCGAAAGCCTGTAAAGCATGGAATCTATTTCTTCAGGAGCGGGCTTTGCGCACCAGTCCCATACTACTGAGGGTGCATATTCCTTGTATGTATTTTTAAATTCACGTATATCCATAAACAATACCTCGTTTCATAGTTTCTATTCTACATTAGAATGAAAAATTCGTCAACTAAAATATTATACTGTTTATTAAATCTATAATTAAGTATTGACATTATTTGTGTTTTACATTATAATGTAAAATGTGTTAGGATTTTGGAGTGCACTTATTTCCCAGGGGATGAGTGTACTTTTTTTTTGAAAATGATATTTTTGGAGGTAAAAGAAATGGCAAAGACTAACATAGTTGATTGGAAAACCATTACCGATTTCGTTATTGACGCTTTTGTTGGTTATGGAATTCCCAGAGAAGATGCCGAAATTTGCGCGGACGTTCTTCTCGAATCTGATAAGAGAGGGATTGAATCTCACGGCGTAAACCGTTTCAAGCCCGTTTATCTTGACAGAATCAGAGATGGCATTCAAAATCCCGTTACAAATTTTGAAATTATAAAGGAAACACCAACAACGGCTGTTGTTGACGGCCACGACGGTATGGGTCAAGTAATTGGTCACAAAGCTATGAGCATGGCTATTGCTAAGGCTAAAGAATACGGTATGGGTATGGTAGTTGTTCGTAACTCATGTCATTACGGTATTGCAGGTTACTATACTTCTATGGCTGCCAAAGAAGGCTGTATCGGTATGACAGGTACAAATGCACGTCCTACTGTTGCTCCGACTTTCGGTGTAGAAGGTATGTTCGGTACAAACCCGCTTACTTTGGGTGTTCCTACTGACGAGCCATTCGACTTTAACTTTGACGCTGCAAGTTCTACATATCAGAATGGTAAGCTTGAATATTATGCACGTATCGGTAAGGATGCTCCTAAGGGGGCACTCGTTAATCTTCAGGGCGAAGCTTATGAGGGAACTTCAGCAGATGCTCTTAAGGCTATGGCACGCGGAGAAGCTGCTCTTTGTACTCTGGGCGGTCCCGGTGAAGAAGGCTGCGGCTATAAAGGTTACGGATTCGCTATGTTCGTTGAACTTCTTTCAGCAGTTCTCCAGGACGGCAGCTACGGTAAGGCTCTTACAGGCAAAGATGCTGACGGAAACAAAGCTCCTTACAGTCTCGGTCATTTCTTTATTGCTATTGATACAAATCACTTCTTAGGAGAAGACCTCTGCAGAAAGAAAGCAGGAGATATTTGCCGCAGCATGCGTGCTTCAAAGAAGGCTCCCGATGCAGAGCGTATATATACAGCAGGCGAGAAAGAATATGAAATCCGTCTTGCACGTAAAGACGGTGTTCCGATTAACGAATCGGTTCAGAAAGAAATCATTGCAGTTCGTGATGAGCTTGGTCTCACGCAATATAAATTCCCTTGGGAGGTATAAGTTATGGATATCAGACAGGAATCATTAAAAAAACATTACGAATGGAACGGAAAAATAGAAGTTATTTCCCGTGCGCCCATTAACTCAAGAGAGGATCTTTCTCTTGCATACACCCCCGGTGTTGCAGAGCCTTGTCTTGAAATAAGCAAGGACGTTAATAAGTCCTACGAGCTTACAAGACGTTCAAATCTTGTTGCCGTTGTTACAGACGGTACTGCAATCCTCGGACTTGGTGATATCGGCCCTGAAGCAGGCATGCCCGTTATGGAAGGAAAGTGTGCGCTTTTCAAGGCATTTGCCGATGTTGACGCATTTCCTCTTTGCATAAAGTCAAAGGATGTAGACGAAATTGTTCGTACAATTTATCTTCTTTCAGGAAGCTTCGGCGGCGTTAACCTTGAGGATATTTCTGCTCCCCGTTGCTTTGAAATCGAGCAGAAGCTTAAGGAAATCTGCGATATTCCGATTTTCCACGATGACCAGCACGGAACAGCTATCGTTGTTGCGGCAGCACTTATCAATGCACTTAAGCTTGTTAAGAAAGAAATCGGCGAAGTAAAGGTTGTTATCAACGGTGCCGGCTCTGCAGGTATTGCTATCGGTAAGCATCTTATGAATATCGGTGTTAAGAATCTGACCTTCTGTGACAGATTCGGTATCATTTGTCAGGGAGACGAAAACAACAACCCAGCACAGGAAGAGATTTCAAAGGTAACAAATCTTGAACATAAGAAGGGAACTCTTGCAGATGCTCTTGCAGGTGCCGATGTATTTATCGGTGTTTCCGCTCCTAATCTTGTAACTCCCGAAATGGTTAAGTCCATGGCATCGGATGCAATTATGTTCCCCATGGCAAACCCCACTCCCGAAATTATGCCTGATGTGGCAAAGGCAGCAGGTGCAAGAGTTGTGGGAACAGGTCGTTCGGATTTCCCCAATCAGATTAACAACGTTCTTGCATTCCCCGGTATATTCCGCGGTGCTCTTGATTGCAGAGCAAGCTGCATCAATGAGGAGATGAAGGTTGCAACATCTTTTGCACTTGCTTCTCTTATCCCCGATGATGAAATCACAGAGGATAATATTATTGCTCCCGCTCTTGACAAGAGAGTGGCACAGGTTGTTGCCGAGGCAGTTGTTAAGACAGCTAAGGAAACAGGCGTAGCAAGAATATAATCTACATAATAAGTTAATATTCATAAACTAAGAAAGTGACTGTAAAAAAGTTTTTTACAGTCACTTTCTTAGTTATAGTGTCAGTTTTTCCGAAAGCTTTTCGGCTTCCAGCTTAATATAATGATGTTCTTCTTTGGAAAGGTCTGAATCCTCGTGGAGCAATTTTTCTGCGGCAATTCCGCTCTCTTTGAGCACCGTAAAATCGTTTGCAAGGTTTGCAATTTTAAAGCTTAATTCACCATGCTGGCGTGTTCCGAAAAAGTCCCCCGGTCCTCGTAATTTAAGGTCTGTTTCCGATATCTGGAATCCGTCGTTGCTTTTTGTCATAATCTTCATACGTTCTTTTGTTTCATCAGAAAAGCTTCCGCAGAAAAGAACGCAATAGCTTTTTTCTTTTCCACGCCCTACGCGTCCGCGTAACTGATGAAGCTGACTCAGTCCGAATCTCTCTGCATTTTCAATCACCATTAAGGTTGCTTCGGGAACATTTACCCCGACCTCAATTACAGTGGTGGAAACGAGAATCTTCGTATTGCCGCATATGAAATCGCACATTACAGATTCCTTGTCCTTAGCTTTCATTTTTCCGTGTACAAGCCCAATTGGAATATCGGAGAAAACATTCTTTGAAAGAAAATCATAATGCTCCTGTGCCGATTTGATTTCCATGGTCTCGGATTCTTCTACTGCAGGGCAGACGATATACGCACGGTTTCCCTGCTCAATTTCTTTTCTGATGAAATTATTGATTCTATCACGCATATTTTCTCCTACGCAGTAGGTGTCAATCTTTTGTCTGCCGGGAGGAAGCTCGTCAATTACCGATATATCAAGGTCGCCGTAAACGATTAAAGCCAGTGTACGGGGAATAGGAGTAGCCGTCATAACAAGGGTGTGAACACATTCGCCTTTTTCACCCAAAAGCATCCTTTGCCTTACACCAAATCGGTGCTGTTCATCGGTAATCGCCAGTGCTAAATTATGAAATACAACTTTTTCGGTAATCAGTGCGTGTGTACCGAATGCAATATTGATATCGCCATGCGCAAGTTTTTCATAGATTTCTTTTTTATTCTTGGCGGTTGTGCTTCCCGTGAGAAGCGTGCATTTTATACCAAGGCTTTCAAGAATGGGGGAAAGGTCATTATAGTGCTGACGTGCTAAAACTTCCGTAGGTGCCATCATAGCCGCCTGATATCCGTTTTTTGCACAAATGAATAACGCCAGTGCCGCGACCACGGTTTTACCGCTTCCCACATCGCCCTGAACAAGCCTGTTCATAACAATTCCCGAGCTTAAATCCTTTAAAATTTCATCACAAACCTTTTTTTGGGCATTTGTAAGTGAAAAGGGAAGCAAGGAAAGAAAGGGGGATATATCAGTGTTTGTAAACGATACGCCGTGTGCCTTTCCGACTGTGCTTTTCATTTTCCTCAGAGTTGTTTGCAGTATGAAAAATTCTTCAAAAATCAATCTCTTTTTTGCAATTTCAAGGGATTCAAAATCCTTGGGAAAATGTATGTTTTTTATCGCAAAGTCGATAGGGCAGAGGGAATATTCCTTTAAAATTTCGGGAGGAATCGGGTCGACTAAATATTTGTTATAGCTTTTATAAGCTTCAGCTATTGTTTTTCGAAGGAACTTTTGTGTGATTCCGTTTGTCAGTGGGTAAACGGGGACAATACACTTTGTACACTGCGAATGTGAGGAAGGCTCAAATTCGGGAGTGAGCATTTCCCTTGCACCCCTGCGAATGTTTACCTTTCCGTAAAAGGAGTATTCATATCCGCGTTTAAGATAGGTTTTGATATAGGGATTATTAAAGAAAATACAGGTTATAATTCCCGAATCATCACGGACTTGCACCTTGTAATATGTCAGCCCCTTACGTATGTAATGCTCGCTGACGGGGGTGATTACCGTGGCGTTAACACATGCATATTTGTCGTGCTCCACCTCGCAGATTTTTATAATCCTGCTTCTGTCCTCAAAGCGGATGGGGAAGTAGGTCAATAAATCATAGACAGTAAGAACGCCAAGGCGAAGCAGCTGCTTCGCCTTGGCGTCACCTATACCTTTTAAATATTTAATATCTGTATCCTGAGGTCTTGTCACCATCAATCACCTTACTCAACGGAAACTATATAATAATACACGCTTTGTCCGCCGTTTGCTACCAAAATATCGGCATCGGGGAAGATTTCTTCAATTGCATCGGCAATTTCCTGTGCACCTTCCTCCGTTTCGCCTTCTCCGTAGTAAAGAGTAATAATTTCGCTGTCCTCATTTGCAATCTGCTTAACCAAGGACACCGTTGATGTGAAAATATCTTCTTCGGAAGAAAGTATATGTCCGCCTGAAACCCCGATAATATTACCCTCACGGATTTCAATGCCGTCCATCTGTGTATCCTTAACTGCGTGGGTTACATTACCGCTTACAACTCTTTCCATTGCTTCTGTCATGTTCTGTGTGTTCTCCTCCAAGGAGGCATCGGGAGAAAATTCCATCATTGCACAAATACCCTGGGGAATTGACTTTGATGCGATTACCACAGCCTTGCAGTCTGCAATCTGAGATGCCTGCTCTGCGGCTAATACGATGTTCTTATTATTGGGAAGAATAAAGACAGTGTCTGCATTGGCTTCCTCAATCGCATTAAGAATATCTTCTGTGCTGGGGTTCATGGTCTGACCGCCGAAGATAATGGTGGTAACCCCAAGCTCCTTAAAGGTTGTAACCAAGCCCTCACCGTTTGCAACTGCAACCACGGCAACATCCTTATGCTCATTTACAGGCTTAATTTCCTTCTTATCAGCCTCGCCGTTTATAATGTCGGTGTGCTGTTCACGCATGTTTTCAATTTTAATATTAACCATTTCGCCAAGCTTTACCGCCTGTTCCAGGACGAAGCCGGGATGATTTGTGTGAATGTGAACCTTTACAATATCGTCCTCGTCGATAACAATCATACAATCGCCCTTAGGCTCAATGGCATTACGCATTTTGTCTGCTGAAACCTTTGCATCATACTTATTAATGATAAATTCAGTACAGTATGCAAATTTAATATCTTCCGTGTTAATCGTGCTTTGTGCAGATTTTGTTTCGGAAGCGGGCATCATTGCACCATCGTTAAGTGCAATGACATTTCCTGAAAGGGCAGACAAGAATCCTTCAAAAATAAACACAAGTCCCTGACCGCCTGCATCTACAACGCCTGCCTGCTTAAGCTGGGGAAGCATCTCCTGGGTTTTGGCGAGGGCACTGCTCATACCCTTATAAACTGCCTGCATCAGTCCCTCAATATCATTGCCTCTGTAGCGTGAAGCAGTTTCAGCGGCTGCACGGATTACTGTAAGAATTGTACCCTCGGTGGGCTTCATAACTGCACGGTAAGCAGTATCACTACCGCTTTTAAGGGCTGAAACCATTGTTTGTACATTAATTTCGGGCTTGGTAATTTCTTTTGATATTCCGCGGAATATCTGCGATAAGATAACACCCGAATTACCTCTTGCACCACGCAAGGTAGCTTTTGCCACTGCCTTTGCCGCTTCGCTTGCGTCAGTGGTATTCTCCGAATCAACACTGCGAGCCGCATTCATAAACGTAAGTGACATGTTTGTACCTGTATCTCCGTCGGGAACAGGGAAAACATTAAGAGCATCTACGAGCTCTTTATTGTTACTCAGATTGTTAGCACCCGAAATTATCATCTTGGATAAAAGTGATGCATCTATAATTTTAGTCATATATTAGCCTCCATTATGCGTTGGGAAGTCTGATGCTTTCCACAAATACATTTACAGCCTTAACATCCATTCCGATAATTTCGGAAAGACGATATTTTACACCGTGAATAATGCTCTTGCAGATTGCATTGATATTTACGCCGTACTGAACTACAATATACATATCTACAGTTACTTCGTTATCTTCAATTGTAACCTTTATTCCTTTTGAAAAATTGGAAGGTTTAAGAAGGCTTACAATACCGTCTTTAGTGCTGCGTGATGCCATGCCTACAACGCCGTAACAGCTTGTTGCAATTATGCCTGCCGCACCGGCAATCACGTTGTTGGAAATAATAATATTACCATATTTGTTTTCAGATTTTGCTGCCATATTAAGTCCTCCTTTTGAATTTGTCCTTATATCTAACTTATAGTATACCTCAAAACTGACCCTTATGTCAATATTTCTATATTTTTATTGGAAGAAAATCTTTCGACATCATTTTCAAACAGTATAATCTGCCTCGTTCCTCCAAGACTCTCAAGAAGCGTCATTGCGTTTTTCTTTCGCTTTTCATCGTACTGGAGAAACGGCTGGTCTAAAAGCATAAAAATCGTCTTATCCTTAAAAAGCATATCTGTTAGTGCCAGCCTTAAAGAAAGATACATCTGATCAACGCACCCTCCCGAAAAATATTCCGAGCTTCTCGGAATATCCGCGTCTACTTTCAGTGAAAAATCTTCACCGCAAAACACTCCCTTGTATTTTTCTCCGCTTAGTATTTCAAAGTATTTCGAGGCGTTTTTATTTATGGACGGTGTAAAATTATTCTTCATTCTTTGTGCGGCGTTGTCAAGTGCAGTGGAGGCAAGAGTAAGGGAATTAAGCTTTTTTTCAAGCATTGCTTTCTCCTTGTAAAGCTCGCTGAGGTCCGATTTTGGTTTTTCCCCGATACTTTGCTCAAGTGAGCGGATTTCAGATTCGATATTCAGTACGGTTTTTTCTTTTTCCAAAATCTCTTTTTGAAGAGCTTTCAGGGTATGAAGCTGTGCTTCGCTTTCCTCATTTTGTACAGCAGTTTGCGAATATGTATTTTTCTTTCCCAAAAGCATGATAAAAAGAATTATAAAGGAAACTAACCAGATAGCAAACGGATATTTAATACCGCCAAGACTTAATACAAAAGACAGAGCCATCGATAAAAGTGCTGAAAAACAAAGACTGACGGCAATCTTCTTTTTGGTTTTATCCTCAGAAGCCTTTTTGCCCTTGTCAAAAGTTGTTAAAGAAGCATCTTGAGAGGAAATCTTTTCAAAGCGGTCATAAAGCCCTTTTAGCTCCGCCTTTGTGTCTTTCAGAAGTGACTGAGCATTAGCAAGCTGTGAATTTATTGAGCTTTGCATTGCTTTCTTATGTTCAGCTTCCGAGATTCGCTTTTTTATCTCGGCAAGTGCTCCTCCGTCTCCTCGTTTCGGGGCAATTTCCCGACGGGAATTTTCTAATATTTTTCGGGCTTTTTCATAGTTTATATTTTCATCTGCCGTGCTTGCAATATTGGAAAGCTTTCCAAGGATTTCCTCATTTCCTCCGTCCGTTACACAGGCGAGCTGTTTTACGCACAGCGTTTTGAGAAAAGTATCGCTCCCTATGCCAATAAGCTCCCCGGGGGACACGGAAAGCTCTTGTGCTGTGTGTGTATCATATACCATAAGGGTGTCATATTTTTTTACACTGCCCGCCTTTCGGTAAATGGTGATGTCCTCTCCGTCATCGGTTGTAAGGCTTAATTTTCCCTCGCACACACCGCCGTCCCAGGGTGTGTATTTTTCTCTTAGAGAAAGGCTTTTTCCGCGACTTTCTCCGAATCCGTAAAACATTGCATAAATAAAGCTTATAACAGTGCTTTTTCCGCTTTCGTTTTCCCCGCAGATAATATTGATGCCATTATCTAAGCTTATTGTTTTGTTTTTGAGTTTTCCGAATGAGATAATTTCAATTCTGTTAATCTGCATACTGCACCTCAATCCCCGAAAGTGCATCAAGTCCTGCTTTGGCACTGGTTATGAATTCTTCTTCGCTTGAGGAGAGCTTTCTTAATTCACGAAGAAATTCGCCTCTAAGACTTTCTTCCTTTTCTATTTCGTCAAAATCATAGCCGACTGTGGTATTATCATATACTTCAATGTAAAATGCATCCTCCGAAAGGCTCTTTTGAACGAAATCGGTATCAATCATGTCGCTTTCACATTGTTCGCCCGATAGAGTGATGCGGTAGATGTCACTCTCTTTAATCTGTGATTTGATTTTTTCTATCATTTCACTTGCACAATATCCGCTTACATCAATAGAAATGTTGTGATATTTTCTTTTTGAAAATGATATGGGAGTAATTTTTGTTTCGTCGGGGGTTATCTGTGCATATATAAAGCCTGTAGATGCATCATCGTTAAATCTGTGAGGCTCAGGAGTTCCACAGTATGCACATTTTGTATTTCCCACGGCAAATTCATATGTGTCATGAATGTGGCCGAAGGCTGCGTAGTTTATATGCAGCTTTGAAAGCGTTTCAGAGCTTATGATATTATAATCACTGTTTGGGGTGATGTCTCCGTGGAGGCACATAATGTTCAGTTTGTTTTCGTCAACTGATGTGATTTCAAAAGACGGCGTGACTACACTGCCACTGTAAGATTTTCCGTAAAAAGCGGCATTTTTTTCGGGAATTTCAAAAACAAAATCAAATGTCGGGAAAATATGTACATTTGAAGAAAAGTAACCTTCCTTGGAAAAAGGTGATCCGTTACACATATAGTCGTGATTTCCACAGACAATATATACGGGAATTGGTGCAAGGTTTGAGAGTTCCTTGCGTACAAATTCACTGTCTTTTTTTGTGGGCATAGGGCTATCAAATAAATCTCCGCAGATGAGCAGAGCATCAACCTCTTTGTTCTTACAAAAGGATACAATATCGGTAAGGGCAAGGCGAAGCTCCTCCTTGCGGATTCCGGCAAGATTTTTCGGGAGTGATGAAAAAGATGCCCCGATATGTAAATCTGCACAATGAACTATCTTAAGCTCCATTCTTGACCCTCCCAAAAAATCATTGAAATATTAAATGCTATATGGTAGAATAATAACCATCAAAGCTTAGCCACAAGACGGCAGATAGGCGTTCCCATTTGTGAGAAACGCTCCTCGTACTCTGTCATAATATTTCCTTCAAAATCGCTGTTATGTAAATCAAAGGTTACCTCTGACAGGGAGAAACCGTTTTCAGGAAAGCTTTCCAAAGAAAAATCAAAAAGCTCCCGATTATCGGTTTTAAAGCATATCTCGCCGTCATCCTTAAGAATCCTTTTGTAAATTTCGAGGAATCCCCCATGGGTGAGGCGGCGTTTAGCATAGCCCTTTTTAGGCCACGGGTCGCTGAAATTAAGGTAAATCCTGTCAACGGATTTATCGGGAATATTTTCTGCTAAAATTTGAAAATTCCCACGCATGAATTTTAAGTTTTTAAGCTCTGCCTCGGCAGCCTTTTCCATGGCAAGAACGATAACATTCGATACCTTTTCCACAGCGATGTATTTAGTATCGGGATTAAGCTTTGCCGTTTCGGTAATAAAGCGGCCCTTGCCGCAACCGATTTCTATATGTAAGGGCATGCCGCCCGAAAAGCCTGTGTCAAAGCTTTCCATCATCAGATTTTCACAGGCGGCAATTCTTTCGTCCAGGTGACTTCTTGTTCTCATTCTCATCTTTTGTCTGTCCTTTCAACTATTTTGAAGCGGTGTATACCTTGTCTTTTCCGCTTAGCTTTCCGTAAACTTCCAATATTTTAAATCTTATTTCAAAAGGAGAATCTTCGCCTTTTGAATGTGCCGTTATAATATCATAGCTTTCTTTATCAAGAGAGGAACGAAGCTTTTCCTCGGAATCGGCAGTTTTGGCAGTTCCGTCCACAAAGCAAAGGGGAGGGAACATTACGCACCACCAGTTTTTGCCTTCAGCTTTTCCTATTTTAATCCTCACAGCATCATAATTCCCCGCAGGAAGGCGTATGTTTTCATATTCCTTGGTAGGGAAAGAAAAATTTCCGTACTCTGCCGTAGCTTCATAATCATAACCGTTATCACGGATTACCTTTTCGGCTATTTCTTTATAAACGTCAAGCTGCGTGCTTACCTCATCTTTTTTCGTAAATTCCTTTTGGCTATGTGCTAAAATCGCATCGCGTACCTTAAGCTTGAGGGCTTGGTCTTCATCACTGTCACTGTTTGCAATAACGTGGAGCCTTACAATATTCTGTGATAAGTCAGAATTAACCTTTGTTGAATAACCTACCAGGAAAAGAAATACAACTAAGCACGTAAGCGTTAATGTAAAGAGTTTTTTCATACTGCAACACCTCATATGTAAGTATTGCCGTATATGAAAATTTTTATACAGGGGAGCAAATATATACTGTTTTGTATTTTCCCCACAACTGTTTTTTTGCATTTCGTGCTTCATCGTAGGTTTTAAATATACCAAACACTGTCGGACCGCTTCCGCTCATCTGTGCACGGATTGCACCCAAAGAGCATAGCTCCTCTTTCACCTTTTCCAAAATGGGATGCTCGGTGATGCTTACTTCTTCAAGGACATTTCCCATAGAGGCGGCAATTTTGTCAAGATTTTTTTCTTCAAGTCCTTTAATCAAGGAAGCCGTATCGGGATGCGGGTAGTCTGTGCATGAATCGATTTTTTCGTAAACTGCCTTTGTACTGATAGAAAAGGACGGCTTTACAAGCACGATACAGCACTTGGGCATTTTTGGAAGGGGAGAGAGCTTTTCTCCGATGCCTTCTGCAAGGCGTGTTCCGCCAAGCACACAATAGGGAACATCTGCACCGATGTTTACCCCGATTTTGCACAGCTCTTTAAGGGATAATCCTGCATTAAAAAGCTTATTCATTGCCTTTAATACGGCGGAAGCGTTACTGCTTCCCCCTGCAAGCCCTGCACCCACGGGAATCCGCTTTGAAACATCAATGCGTACACCCTCTTTGATACCCGTATACTTAAAAAATTCTTGAGCGGCTTTATACGCAAGATTATTTTGGTCGAGAGGAAGATAGGGTAGATTTGTAGAAAGCTCGATTCCGCTTTTAATACGCTCTACAGTTATCTGGTCGAATACCGACACTGTCTGCATAACCATACAAACGTCATGATACCCGTTCTCACGTCTTCCGAGCACATCAAGAGAAAGATTAATTTTAGCAAAAGATTTTGTTACAACTTTTTTCATAATTTACCTCGTATTTTTAGTAAACAATATATATTATTATACTTTAAAATAAGTTAAAAATCAATATTTTAAGGAGAGATTATTGTGTTTTATATCGGATGTCACTTGTCAGCCTCAAAGGGATTTCTTCATATGGCGAAGGAAGCCCTATCAATTGGGGCAAATACTTTCCAGTTTTTTACGAGAAATCCGCGTGGCTTTGCCGCAAAGGATATAGACGAAGCCGACGTTAGGGAATTTTTAAAATACACAGAGGAAAACGGATTCGGAAAAATCCTGGCACACGCACCCTATACGCTAAATCCTTCTTCCGCCGATGAAAGAGTTCGTGACCTTGCACTACGAATAATGGAGGATGATATGGCCCGTATGGAATATATCCCCGGAAATCTTTATAATTTCCATCCGGGAAGCCATGTAGGGCAGGGAGCAGAAAAAGGGATTGAGCTTACTGCAGAGCTTTTAAATACTATTCTTAAACCCAATCAGACAACCACGGTTCTTCTTGAAACAATGTCGGGAAAGGGCAGTGAAATAGGACGAAGCTTTGAAGAACTTAAAGCAATTATTGATAAGGTAGTGCTTTCGGAAAAGGTCGGCGTATGTCTTGATACCTGCCACGTTTACGACGGGGGATATGATATTGTGAATAATCTTGAGGATGTTCTTGATGAGTTTGACCGCATCGTAGGACTTGACAGACTTCATGCAATCCATATGAATGATTCCAAGAATCCGTTTGAAAGCCATAAGGACAGGCACGAGAAAATTGGCGAAGGCTCAATAGGTCTTTCGGCAATGAAAGCCATAATCAATAATCCGCGATTAAAGCATCTTCCGATTTTCCTTGAAACGCCCAACGAGCTTGACGGCTATGCAAAGGAAATTGCCGTGTTAAAAGAAAACAGGGGTTAATAATTTGCAATTCTTAACAAAAAATAGTTTCCTTTTTGGAAAATTTGTGATACAATATACTCTGTATAAGATTGTTTTGTTTAATGAAAGGAAAAAATATGCAGGAAAACATCAGAAATTTTTGTATAATTGCACATATAGACCATGGTAAAAGTACCTTGGCGGACAGGCTTCTTGAACTGACGGGAAGTATCGAAAGCCGTGAGATGGAGCAGCAGCTGCTTGATAACATGGAGCTTGAAAAGGAAAGAGGAATCACCATTAAAGCCCGCGCAGTAAGGCTTAATTATAAGGCGGAGGACGGAAAGGATTACGTTCTTAATCTTATCGATACCCCAGGTCATGTTGACTTTAATTACGAGGTGTCACGTTCTCTTGCGGCATGCGAGGGGGCTTTATTGGTGGTTGATGCATCCCAGGGTATTGAGGCACAGACCCTTGCAAATACCTATCTTGCCCTTGACCATAATTTGGAAATACTTCCTGTTATCAATAAAATAGACCTTCCCAGTGCCCGCCCTGACGAGGTGGTAAAGGAAATTGAGGATATTATCGGAATCCCTGCGGAGGAGGCTCCCAGAATCAGTGCTAAAAACGGCATTAATATTGAGGAAATACCCGAATATATCGTAAAGAACATTCCTGCTCCCAAAGGCGATGAAACTGCGCCTCCCCGTGCGCTTATATTCGACTCCTACTATGACTCATACAAAGGCGTAATCGTATATGTTCGCGTAATGGAGGGTGAAATTAAGCCCGGAATGCGTATTCGCTTTATGGCAACCGGCGGAGAGTTTGACGTTGTGGAAACAGGATATCTCCATCCCAAATGCATGATGCCTGCAAAGTCAATTAAAGCAGGTGAGGTTGGATATATCGCCGCAAGCATTAAAACAGTGCGTGATACACAGGTGGGTGACACTGTAACTGACGCCGAAAACCCTGCTACTGAGCCGCTTGCAGGCTACAGAACGGTTAATCCCATGGTTTACTGTGGTATCTATCCTGCCGACGGTGCAAAGTATGGCGACCTTCGTGATGCTCTTGAAAAGCTTCAGTTAAATGATGCTTCGCTTGCGTTTGAAGCGGAAACAAGTGCGGCATTAGGCTTTGGCTTCCGTTGCGGTTTCCTCGGACTTCTTCATATGGAGATTATCCAGGAAAGACTTGAGAGGGAATTTAACCTTGACCTTGTAACAACTGCTCCAAGCGTTGTTTATAACGTTCACAAAACTACAGGTGAGGAAGTAATGGTTTCAAACCCGACAAATCTTCCCGCACCTGCCGAAATTGATTATATGGAAGAACCCTTTGTAAATGCTCATATTTATGTTCCGCAGGAGTACGTTGGTGCGATTATGGAACTTTGTCAGGACAGACGAGGAAACTATATCGGGATGACATATCTTGACTCAGAACGTGCTGACCTGCACTATGAGCTTCCTCTTAATGAAATTATTTATGATTTCTTTGATGCAATTAAGAGCCGCAGCCGAGGCTATGCTTCCTTTGATTATGAAATGGGAAGCTATGTAAAGAGCGATCTTGTAAAGCTTGATATCCTTCTTAACGGCGATGTTGTGGATGCCCTGAGCTTCATAGTTCATTCCACAAAGAGCTACGCAAGAGGAAGAAAGATAGCCGAAAAGCTCAAGGAAACAATTCCGCGTCAGCTTTTTGAAGTTCCGATTCAGGCGGCAATCGGGGGCAAGGTTATTGCCCGTGAAACCGTAAAGGCAATGCGTAAGGACGTGCTTGCAAAGTGCTACGGCGGTGATATTACCCGTAAGAAGAAGCTTCTTGAAAAACAGAAGGAAGGTAAAAAGAGAATGAGGCAGGTAGGAAGTGTAGAACTTCCGCAGGAAGCGTTTATGTCCGTTCTCAAGCTTGATTGATATGATTTATATACACATTCCTTTTTGCAGGAAAAAGTGTCTGTACTGCGATTTTTATTCGGTAACGGACAGTAAACTTTATGATGCATATACCAATTCATTAATAAAGGAAATCGAAAGCATTAAAGGCACAAAAACCGACACAGTGTATATAGGCGGAGGAACACCTACGGCAATAGGTAATTATCTCATAAAAATAGTAGATGCCGTAAATAAAAACATAATTTTATCGGAAGATTGTGAATTTACCGTGGAGGCAAATCCCGGAACGGTGGATTTTGAAATTCTGTCACAGCTCAGAGAAAAGGGCGTTAACAGAATCAGCCTCGGAGCACAATCATTTAACGATAATGAGCTTTCAGCTCTTGGAAGAATCCATGATTCCAAACAGATTTTTGAAAGCTGTGAACTGATTAAAAAGGCAGGATTTACAAATTTCAGCCTTGATTTGATGCTTGCAACTCCGCATCAGAATATGGAAAGTCTTTCGTATTCTCTTGAATGTATAAGGAAAATTAATCCCCCTCACGTGTCGGCATATTCGCTGATAGTGGAGGAGGGGACGCCCTTTTATGATATGGAGCTTCCCCTTCCCGACGAGGACGAGGAAAGGGAAATGTATTATTTTGCAGAGGAATCCCTTAAAGCTTTTGGACTTTACAGGTATGAAATATCTAATTTTTCCCGCCCGGGCTTTGAAAGCAGGCACAACTCAGGATATTGGCAGGATAAAGAGTACATCGGACTCGGTGCAGGTGCCCATTCCTATTATAACGGTGCCCGTTACTCTAATGCTTCCGATATATGTGCTTATATTAACGGCAAAGGAAGAAAAGAAGACTACACCCCAATTTCCGAGAAAGAGAGAAAGCTGGAGCTTTTCATGCTTGGACTTCGTATGACTCGCGGTGTAGAATATAACGGCGAATTTCCCGAAAGAGTAAATCCTCTCTTGGAAAAAGGCTTGCTCGAAATAATGGACGGCAGGCTCTGTCTTACAAAGAGAGGAACGGATTGTGCAAATTTGGTTTTTATGGAGTTTTTGAATGATTAGTGCAAGAGATTACGCCTTAAAGGTAGTTGGATTTAAGGACAGAACAGAAAAAGAAATCCGTGAAAAGCTTACGCAAAAAGGCTATGACGAAATAACAATTGAAGATGAAACACAGTTTTTGAAAAACTACGGTTTTATTAACGATTCACGGTATGCCGAGCGTTTTATAAGTGATGCGATAAACTTAAAAAAGTGGGGCAAAGCAAGGATTAAAACTGAGCTTTTGCGAAAAGGAATAGACCGTGAAATAATCGAAAATACAATTGAGGATGCCTTTTCCGAAATTGATGATGACCGCCTCCTTTCCGAAATGCAGCGGCGGTTTAAAAACTCCGATTTTTCAAATATAAAGGAAAGAACACGTATATTTAATTTTTATTTACGCAGGGGATTTTCTCCCAATGAAATTAAAGGTGCAATGAATCGTATATGCTTATTTGATGACGTGATTTGTGATGATTGAAGGTGAAAATGTGGGCTTGAATATAGGCTTTGTGTCCCTCGGATGCAACAAAAATCTGTGCGATACTGAAAATATGCTTGGGCTTTTGGCGGAAAATGGGTTTGAAATTACTGCCAACGTGGATGATGCAGACATCATAGTTGTAAACACCTGCGGATTTATTGAGAGTGCTCAGCAGGAATCCATTGATGCAATTTTGGAAATGGCACAGTACAAGGAAAAAAAGTGTAAATTGCTTGTGGTGTGCGGATGCCTTGCACAAAGGTTTTATAAAGAAATTGAAAATGAGCTTCCCGAAGTGGATGTAATAGTGGGAACAACCGCATTTGATGAAATTGTTCGTGCAATAAAGGAGGGGCTTAGCGGAAAAAGGTCACAATTTATTTATGATATAGATAAAGATGTGGCGGAAAACCTCCCCAGAATAAGAACTACCCCCGATTACGTGGCTTATCTGAAAATTGCCGAGGGGTGTGACAACTGCTGTACCTATTGTGCAATCCCATACATAAGGGGAAAGTACAGAAGCAGAAGCGAGGAAGCTGTTTTAGCAGAGGCAAATGCCTTGGCACAGGACGGTGTGCGTGAATTAATAGTAGTGGCACAGGACACAACGCGGTACGGAATGGATTTGTACGGAGAAAAGAGGATATCCTCTCTTTTGTCAAAGCTTTGTGCCATTGACGGCATAGAGTGGGTCAGAGTACATTACTCGTATCCCGAGGAAATTGACGATGAACTGATAAAAACTATCAGAGACGAGAAAAAGATTGTAAAATACCTTGATATCCCCGTCCAGCACGGCTCTTCATCGGTGCTTAAGCGAATGGGACGTAAAACAAGCCGTGAAAAGCTTGAAGAACTGATTGCAAAGCTTAGGAAAGAAATTCCTGATGTTACCCTTCGTACAAGTATCATCACAGGATTTCCCGGAGAAACGGAAGAAGAATTTAAAGAGCTTTGTGATTTTCTTCAGAAGGTGCGTTTTGACAGAGTGGGCGTCTTTGCTTATTCCAAGGAAGATGGAACACCTGCCGCAAGGATGAAAAATCAGATTCCCGAAGAAATAAAAGAAGCAAGACGCGATAAAATAATGGAGCTTTCGCAAGAAATTTCATTAAAACGCAATGAAAGCATGATCGGAAAAACCGTTACCGTCATAACAGAGGGCTTTGAGGATAACCTCTATTACGGACGAAGCGGCGGAGAAAGTATAGAAATAGACCCGAAAATATATTTTGGAGCACATAAAGAGCTTAGTGCAGGTGAATTTACACAGGTAATGATTAAATCATGCGATGTATATGACCTGTACGGCGAAGAAACTGAAAGGATGGATTAAAATGAATTTACCAAACAAACTTACAATGGCAAGAATTATTATGATTCCTGCTTTTATGGTGGCAATGCTAAAAAATTTCTATCTTGCCGCACTTATCATTTTCTGCGTTGCGGCAATAACAGACTTCTTTGACGGCTATCTTGCCAGAAAGCACAATCTTGTATCGTCATTTGGCAAAATTATGGACCCTATGGCAGATAAGCTTCTTGTTTTCAGTGCACTTATGTGCTTTATCCAGATGGGTATAACTGCCGTTTGGGCACCCATTATAATTATAGCTCGTGAATTTTTTGTTACAAGCATGAGAGTAGTTGCAGTATCAAAGGGCAAGGTAATTGCAGCTTCTTGGTGGGGAAAAATAAAGACAAACGTTCAGCTTTTCACCCTTATTGCTGCTATGCTGCTTTTGGTGCTGACAAGTTTTGATGTAATTTCCAGCGAGAACGCATATTTTTGGTCAGATGTATTAATATGGGCATCGGCAATTTTTACAATTGCAAGCTGGATTGCATATATATTTGAAAACATTTCAGTATTTAAGGATAGCCATTGAAGGATTATCCGAACCACGTTTTTTGCTTCCTCTTTTTTGCCGCTACGTCGTTAAAAGCCTTGCCAATACGACAGTATTGCCTTCGTTTTTGCCTTGTATCGGCAGAAAAACAGTTTGCAAAAAATTCTTCGAACCTGAAACGGACGGAATTTTGTGCAGATTTTGGTGCGGAGGACGCCGACAGGCTTTTGCCTTTCAAGAACGACAAGCCGAAAGATGCCTAAATTCCGCCGTTTTAGGCGGGTTCAGATAATCCTTCAATGGCTAAGAAATAAGGGGTTTTGTAAATGCAGTATCAGAGAGTGTGTGCATATATCAGCAAAGAGGCAATAAAGCACAATTTTGATAATATAAAGAAACTTTTGCCCGACAAAGTGAAAATAATGCCTGTAATAAAGGCGGACGGGTACGGTCACGGTGCGGCCGTCTTTGCAGAACTTTTGGAGGATAAGGCAGATTATTTTGCAGTGGCCATTATTGAAGAAGCTCTTGCACTGAGACAGCAGGGGGGAAAAAAACCTATACTGCTTCTTGGTTATACGGCACCCGTGTGTTTTGAGAAAGCTCTCCAAAATGACATTACTGTCACCATCCTTAGTTATGAGGATGCAGTGACTATGTCGCAGACAGCAATGAAAATGAATAAAACCGCAAAAATTCATATTCCGGTCGATACAGGTATGTCAAGAATTGGATTTACTCCCGATGAAATTGGTGCAGAGGAAGCGCTGAAAATAGCCTCCCTCGAAAACATTTGCATTGAGGGTGTATTTACCCATTTTGCCACGGCAGATGAAAAGAATAAAGAGTTTACTTCACTGCAAGCAGAAAGGTTTACATACTTTAAGAAGCTTCTTGAAGCACGGAATGTAAATATAGAACTTTATCACGCGGCAAACAGCGGAGCAATTATGCAGCATGGGGAGTTTTTCTTTGATATGATACGTGCAGGCATAATCCTTTACGGGCTTTACCCGTCGGAGGAAGTGGATAAAGCTGTTCTTGATTTAATGCCCGTAATGGAGCTTAAAACACATGTAGCCTTTGTAAAAACAATAAAAAAAGGCGATAGTGTAAGCTACGGAAGAACTTTTACAGCCAATAAGGATATGAAAATTGCCACTATCCCCGTAGGCTATGCGGACGGTTATCCCAGGCTTTTATCAAACAAGGGTAGGGTTATTATAAACGGTAGCTATGCCCCCATTATCGGGAGGATATGTATGGACCAGTTTATGGTGGATGTAAGCCATATCGAGGATGTAAAAAAGGGTGATGAGGTAGTTCTTATAGGAAAGCAAAAGGAGCTTTGCATAAGTGCTGATGAGATAGCACGCCTTACCGAAACCATAAATTATGAAGTTACTTGTAATATAAGCAAGCGTGTGCCGAGGGAAGTGATTTAGTGAAAGCCAAAACAGTTTTTGTATGTAAAGAATGTGGGAACGAGTCACCGAAATGGATGGGAAGATGTCCCGGTTGCGGAACATGGAACAGTATGATAGAGGAGGTAATTGAAAAAACCTCCGAAGCAAAAATCAGAAAAAAGGTTTCCCCTGTACTTATAAAAGAGGTTTCAACCGAGGAGGGGGAAAGATGCAGCGGCGGAAGCGGTGAGCTTGACCGCGTACTTGGCGGAGGAATTGTGAAAGGCTCTCTTGTCCTTTGCGGAGGCGAGCCGGGTATAGGTAAATCCACGCTTCTTCTTCAAGTAGCAAAATTTGCCGCCGGAAGCGGAAAGGTCCTCTATGTATCGGGCGAGGAATCGGATAAGCAGATTAAGCTTCGTGCAGAGAGGCTGGGGGCGATTTCAGATTCACTTTATGTGCTTAATGAAACAGACCTTGAATCAATAATTTCTGCAATTGAGCTGATGAAGCCGTCCCTTGTAATTGCTGACTCCATACAGACTCTTTATTCAGCTAACCTTACCTCTGCACCGGGGAGTGTAGGGCAGGTCAGGGAATGTACTCTTAAATTTATGGAGCTTGCAAAAAGTACAGGCACAACAGTGTTTATCGTAGGTCATGTGACAAAGGAAGGCTCCATTGCAGGTCCCAGAGTGCTTGAGCATATGGTTGACTGTGTGCTTTATTTTGAGGGCGAAAGGCATCAGAGCTACAGAATTGTCCGTGCAGTAAAGAATCGTTTTGGCTCAACCAATGAAATCGGCGTGTTTGAAATGACTGATAAGGGACTTATAGATGTTCCCAACCCATCGCTTATGCTTTTATCGGGAAGACCCGTTGATGCCCCCGGCTCAGCAATAGTATGCTCGGTTGAGGGTACAAGACCAATACTCGCGGAAATTCAGGCACTTGTTTCAAAAAGCAGCTTTGCAATGCCTCGCCGTATGGCAACAGGTGTTGATTTTAACAGAGTGTCCCTTATTATGACCGTGCTTGAAAAGCGGATGGGGCTTCATTTAGGAGACCATGATGCATATGTGAATGTAACAGGCGGAATAAGGCTTGACGAAAGTGCAACTGACCTTGCAATAGCCTGTGCAATTGCCTCAAGCTTCAGAAACAAACCGCTTCCGCAGGATATGGCGTTTTTCGGGGAAGTGGGATTGACAGGCGAAATCCGTACCGTTACTCAGGCGGCAAGGCGAATTGCTGAAATTCAGAAAATGGGATTTAAACGGTGTATGCTTCCTTTTGATTCATTGGGAAGCCTGGATAAAGTAGAGGGAATACAGCTTGTTGCAGTGCGTTCACTCTCTGATGCGCTGGAGTACATTAAGGAGTAAACTTATGGCTAAAACAGTTCTTATAACAGGTAGCTCACGGGGAATAGGTGCGGCGATTGCAGAGCTTTTCTACAAAAATGGATATAACGTCGCAATAAACTATAATAATAGCGAAAAAGAGGCTGTGGAGCTTTTTGAAAGACTTCCGGGAAGTCTTTTGCTTAAAGGAGATGTTTCCGTCCAAGAGGATGCAGAAAAAATGGTGGAAAAAACCGTTTCGCATTTCGGAAGTATTGATGTCCTTGTGAATAATGCGGGAATTTCCTCGTTTAATCTTCTTTGTGACATTACGTTGAACGAGTGGGAAAAGCTATTTTCCGTAAATGTAACGGGAACCTTTCTGATGTCGAAATATGCGGCAAAGCATATGATAAGACAGCACCACGGAAAAATCATCAATATCAGCTCAATCTGGGGAATAAGCGGAGCGTCCTGCGAAAGCTGCTACAGTGCTTCGAAGGGTGCGGTGATTGCATTTACAAAAGCACTGGCAAAGGAACTTGGTCCCTCAGGAATAAGCGTAAACTGCATTGCTCCGGGATTTATTGATACGGATATGAATAAAAACATTTCTCCGGAGGACACTCAGGCATTTGCAAACGAAACAGCACTTGGAAGAATCGGTACTCCTCTTGAAGTTGCAAAAGCCGCTTTATTCCTCGCATCGGAGAATGCCGACTTTATCACAGGTCAGATATTGGGCGTTGACGGCGGAGCAATAATTTAATTCACAAAAATAATCCTCCTACATACAATGGTATTAGGCGATGCCAATCAAATTGTATAAGGAGGATTTTTCTATGGAAGAAAAGCTTACCGGCTCTTTCGGATGTAAGGAAAAGGTTTGTATACAGACAGATAAAATTTACGATTCCTGCAGAAGCAAGGAATGTATAGAATGTATGCGTGTGTACTTAACTGAAACAGGACAGGAAATAATCGACCGTGCAGTAGATGTGAAGTGCAGAAAAAGCGAAGTAATATGGGTATTCAGTGATGTTGAAAAAATGCCCTTTAACCGCGGTTACTATACGGTAGATCTTACTTTCTTTTTCAGGGTTTCACTTGATGTTTATACAGGCGTTTCACGCCCGGTATGCGTTGAGGGTGTTGCCACCTACAGCAAGAAGGTTGTTCTTTTTGGCAGTGAGGGAAGTGCAAAGATATTCTCATCAAAATATAAAGAGGACAGCTTTGATCCACAGCTTTGGCAGAAAACAAATATGCCAAAGGCTGTTGTAGAAATAGGCGACTACAAAATGACACATTGTTCTGATTGTTCAAATTTTATTAGTGAGATACCGAAAAAATCAAAGGGGGCAGAGTTAAACTGCTCCCTTTGATTTTGTAAGCAGATGGTGAACTGAAAAAAAGTCCCTTATATTTTGCACACAAAAATGCCATAAAACTATATCGGAAATTTCCGATTTTAACCCGACATCAGTATTTTCCTTAATATAGCGGGTTAGAGCCTTGCTTTTGAAGAAAAAAAGTCCCGCATTCTATATTAAGGGACTAAAAAATATATAAGAAGGGGGAATAAGAATTAGCTGAATTCCGATATCACTAATACATGAAGTCTTTTAAAATATTGACAAGTAATATAACATTTGATATAATTTAAAATATAAATAATGTTATATGGGGGGTGACGCTATGAAAAATATAATAAAACAGATAAGAAGTCATTTAAATATGAGTCAGAGCGAATTTGCGGATTGGATAGGTGTATCTTTTGCAACAGTCAACCGTTGGGAGAATGGTCATGCTGTCCCAAACAAGCTTGCACAAACAAAGCTTTACGAAGTTTGCAAGGAAAAGGAAATTCCACTTTACGATATGATTTTGGATAAAATAAATCAGGCTGTCGGGAATATTAATCTTGAAAAAGACAGAGTCCTGCTTTATCATGGCTCTAAGTCAGGTGTTGTTGGAGGGATTGAACCCAAAAGCCGTAAACAATGCGATTTTGGTAAAGGTTTTTATATGGGGACAGATCCCAATCAACCTCTTACTCTTATCTGTGATTATGAGGAGTCGAAATTTTACATTGTTTCTGTTTGCACAAATATGCTGAAAAGCCTGGAGATTAATACTGATATTGAGTGGGCAATGCTTGTAGCATATAACCGTGGCAAGATGGAAAAAATAAAAGATACCGACCTTTACAATAAATATCGAGATATGATGAAAGACAAGGATTTAATCATAGGCAGTATAGCAAATGACAGAATGTTTTATGTTATTGATAACTTTTTCATTGGCAATATTACTGATTTTGCTCTTGTAAACAGTCTTTCTGCCTTGAAACTTGGAAGACAGTATGTTACTGTTTCACAAAAAGGTTGTGATGCAGTTCGTATTGAATCAGAAATAACGCTTTCGTACATTGAAAGGCTTGCTATGAAGGATGTTGCAGACGAAAACAGGGCAAAGGGAATTTCTCTGGCAAATGATATTTGTAAAAAATATCGCCGTGATGGTAAATTCTTTGATGAAATACTTGATGAAGCAAAGGGGGTATTTTAATGCTTGATGAATTGCAATTAAAGCTTTGTGATATACAAGGAAGATTGTTTGAACTCTCTGCCGAAAAAGAATATGGCAGTGCACTTTTTATCAAAACTTTTATGACATCTCAGATTGCCGGCGATTTAGATTCAAAATATAATCGTATGCAGTGGGCAGGAGAGGAATACCTCCTTGATGAAATTGTTTCATCAAATAACAACATATCTTTATCAGGCGGAGAAGTTTTTTCTAAGGATGTACTGTATTGGATAGGCTATCTATACAGATATTGGCATTTTTATACAGGCGAGAAAAGCTCACTGATATATAAACAAGCTCCGGTTGAAACAATGAAAAGAAATTATATGATGTTTCACACAATGGATCCTTCGCTTGCTATCGAAGATTTGAAAGAAATATATGCACAAAGAATATGACAGAAAACAACGGAATCTTATCTGCTTTACAGAATCCGTTGTTTTTTTGCCGTATAGGACTATGCGTGATTTTATCCATGAGATCCTGGTCTCCTTTCTCTGATTTTCAGGGAGGTATAGGTTTTAGGGGTAAAACTATTATACCATAAGGAGTTCAAGGTCTCAATTTTCATTTAACTTAATAAAACGACATTTTCTGTTAGGAGGAAAAATATGAAGTACAAAAGAATAGAATGGTTTGCCCCTGAATTTACAGAAAGCAAATTGACAGTAACAATGGAGAGTAATGGTAAGCTGAGACTTAGTAACGGATTGATTGCGCAATTACCCAAGTCTGTAGAATTCGGATTTAATAAAACAACACGCACAATGTTTATAAAAGAAACTATAAACAGCAGAGGATATTATCCAAGGAAGGTGCTGGCGGTTAAAGAATTGCCAACCGCTATAAAAGAATGTGGACTAAAGTTACCAATACGATTTCAATTTTCAAAAGATTTAGAAAATAAGTATTGGGTTGGAGATATCTTATTGGTCAAAGATATACACGGCTTTGATATTGAACAGCTTTTTGTTGCGTTTGAGCCTTTAGTCAACAGCTTAGTACATAAATTAGGCAAATCTATTCCCAAAGATGAGCGTAGATCAGTAACAGCAGAATCATTCTGTCGGGCAGCAAAAGAATATGAGAATATATATGGAAATTTACATAGATTTATTAAAATGTATATGGAGAATGATTTGATAAAAGAAAATAAATACTATGCAATGCAAAAGAACGAGATTTCTATGGATAAGGAATTTGCTACAAAAAGAGGGGAAGGTTGTTCTTTACACGACTTCCTTTCGAGAAACAATTCTGATTATGAAGAAGTAGAAAATAAAATCATGTCTGAAACTTTTTTTAATACATTGAGTAAAACAGAAAAAATTATTTTAAAAATGTCATTGCAAAATTGCCCTATGCCTGAAATTTGTAGTAAAACGAATCTATCAATAGACGAAATAGTTGTCATTGGAGAAAAAATTGGCAGAAAGAAAAAAGCTTTTTATAATGATTAATTCCATCAATAAGAAGCATATGGTGTCGCTTGAAAATAGGTACATATTTCTCCAGATTGCCAATTGCAATAATCAGGAATTTATGCTAAAATATTTATAAAGATGTAAATATAAAGTTGCGAAATAATTTGCTAAAATAATATTTTTGTCCTGAACACTGGACATTAGGGACCAAAGACGAAACCTTAGTATTTATGCGGGTTTGCGGAGTTGCGGTTCACTTTTATTTGCTGTAAAAATGGCAAATAACAACTCGAATTTCGAAAGGTGGTAGGTATTTATCGTAAATATTCGCTTTTAAGCGATGAGAACATTATGTTCTTATAAAAATTAAAAACAAGTATGTTTTTTTGGCAGACTATAGAAATCTATAGTCTGCCATTTTTTGTATAATTCATTAAAAAAATTTAAAAATTGGAGGATTAAAAAATGGTTGAATATTTTGTAACAAAAGGAAAATTGGTAGTAAGAAACGGAGCACCACTTGTAGTGTTAGATGGAGAAGAAAAAACTCTTTCACAGGTAGAGTTCATTTTATGGACGAGCCTGCACTGGAATGTTTTAAATAAGGAAACTCTTAAAGCGGAGTTTGACAGAAGAATGAGAAAATACAATCTGAGC
>JAZTXM010000010.1:0-30769 GCA_045636425.1 Clostridia bacterium
CAAAACTATACCTACACACACATCTGCCGAGGTGCAGAAGGTGTTGAAGAAAAGAAGATTGACGTAATTTCAAAATGTGTTAATCCATACACCGATTTTGATGCATACCTCGCACTGGCAGAAAACAAGGATTTCCGGTTTGTTATTTCCAACACCACTGAGGCAGGTATTGCATACTGTGAATCAGACAAGCCTGAATTATGCGCAAATGTTTCATTCCCGGCAAAGGTTACCATGCTTCTCAAACGCCGTTTTGAACTGGGTCTTGACGGTTTTGTATTCCTCCCCTGTGAGCTTATTGACAAAAACGGTGCAGTACTTAAAAAGGTAATTCTTCAGTATGCAGACCTTTGGAATCTGGGTGATGATTTCAAGGCATGGGTTGAAAAGGAAAATATCTTCTGCAACACACTTGTTGACAGAATTAACACAGGTTATCCCAAGGATGAGAAGATTGACCTTGGCTATGAGGATAACATGCTTAATACCTCCGAGTATTTCCATTTGTGGGTTATTGACGGCTACAAGGAGCTTTGCAAAGAGATTCCTTTTGATAAATGCGACCTTAACGTAATCGTTACCGATAATCTTGAAATGTATCGCACAAGAAAGGTAAGAATCCTTAACGGTGCACATACATCACTTGTTCCATACGCACTTTTGGAGGGCTTTGATACGGTTAAGTCATGCGTAGATGATGAAAAAATGAGAGATCATATCAAAAAGTGCGTGTTTGATGAAATCATCCCCACTCTTGACCTTCCCAAAGAAGAGCTTATTGAATATGCTGAGAGCGTAATCACACGTTTCTCCAACCCCTACATAAAGCATTATCTTTCATCTATTGCACTTAATTCCGTAAGTAAATTCAAGGTAAGAGTTCTTCCCTCAATCCTTGAGTATATCAAGCGTTATGATAAGATGCCCGAAACCCTCATCTTCTCATTTGCAAAGCTTCTTGACTTCTACAGAACTGATATGACAAACGACGATAAAGACGTTTGTGAATTTATGAAAACAGCTTCTGTTGAAGAAATTCTTGCAAACAAGTCACTGTGGGATGAGGATCTTACATTCCTCTGTGCGGAGGTAAAGAAGTATGTTAATAAATAATCTTGACAATGTTGAAATCAACCTTGAAGACGGTCATAAATACGCACGTTTTGACATTAAAGAGGGCGAAAATATTATAAAGTACGGTCAGCCCATAGGCCACGCTATATGTGACATTAAAAAGGGCGACCATGTACATACGCACAACATGAAAACCAACCTTTCCGGCGAGCTTGAATACACCTATGAGCCGGGTGAGGTTAAGCGTGATAAAATTTCCACCGACCGCACATTTATGGGTTACAGACGCAGCGACGGAAGCGTGGGAATCAGAAACGATGTATGGATTATTCCGACTGTTGGATGCGTAAATTCCCAGGCAAAGGTTATTGCCGAAAAAACAGGTGCAAAGACATTTACACATCCTTTCGGATGCTCACAGCTTGGTGATGACCACGAAACCACCCAGCTTGTCCTTAAAGGACTTATAAAGCACCCCAATGCAGGCGGCGTTCTTGTACTGGGGCTTGGCTGTGAAAACAATAATATTGACCTTTTCAAGAAGGTTCTCGGTACATGGGATGAGAATCACGTGAAATTCCTCAACGCACAGGACGCAGGCGATGAAATTCAGGAAGGAATTGCAATTGTAAAAGAATTGCAGAAGCGTGCCGAAAAAATGCAGCGTGAGCCGATAAGCATTTCCGAGCTTAAAATAGGACTTAAATGTGGCGGAAGCGACGGTTACAGCGGAATCACCGCAAACCCCCTTGTAGGAAGGCTTTCCGATCTGCTCATTTCAATGGGCGGAAGCTGTGTGCTTACAGAAGTGCCCGAAATGTTCGGGGCAGAGCATCTTCTGATGAAACGCTGCAAGAATGAAGAAATTTTCGACAAAACGGTTTCCCTTATCAACAACTTCAAGCAGTACTTTATCCGCCACAATCAGGTGGTATATGAAAACCCCTCCCCCGGTAACAAGGCAGGCGGAATTACAACTCTTGAGGAAAAATCCCTCGGTTGTGTGCAAAAGGGCGGTTTATCCGAGGTTGTAGACGTGCTTGACTATGGTGACATACTTCAAGAAAACGGGCTTTCACTTCTTAACGGTCCGGGAAATGACATTGTGGCAGTTACAAACCTCACTGCATGCGGTGTACATATGATTCTCTTTACCACAGGCAGAGGCACTCCCCTTGGTGCACCCGTTCCCACAATTAAGGTTGCAACAAACCATTCCTTAGCTGAGAGAAAGGCGAATTGGATTGACTTTGATGCAAGCCCTATGCTGGATGGAATTGACCCAACCGAATCACTTCTTGACTACTGCATAGAGGTGGCAAACGGCAAGCAGGCAAAAAATGAAATCAATAAATGCGAGGAAATTTCCATATTTAAGGACGGCGTGGTACTGTAAAACAAATAGCATATAAAACAACGCGGAGCAGGAAATCCTGCTCCGCGTTGTTTTATATGCTATTATTCATATTTTGTCCAGTCGATATTTTCCGTAAGCGAAGTCCACTTTTCATAAACGCGGTTCTTCATATTATAGTCATGACCGTTTGTAGCTTCCTGTACGGGAATGTAATACCATGCAGACTCATCGCTGTTGTCAGACCATTTCTTCATTGTGTCAAGCAAATCATCAGAGGTCTCGGGTACACGATTCAGCACTCTGTTAATCAAAGTCATTGCTTCTGCACGGGTGATAAATCTATCAGGTCTGAATGTATTATCTTCATAGCCTCTTATCCAGCCGTATTCTGCTGCTTCATAAATTTCTTTCTCTGCCCAGTGTCCTGCAACGTCTGTAAATTTATTAACTGCTTTAAGGTCAGCGTCTGCAAATCTTGCACAGATTGCAGCAAATTCAGCTCGTGTAATAAATGCATTGGGGTCAAAGCTGTCTGCATTTCTTCCGTTTACAACGCCAAGCTTTGCCATAGTTGAAATAGCTGTGTTGTACCAATCTAAAATTTCCACATCACTGAAATTGTTTTCGTGTGTGAGATTCATATTTCTTTCATTTTCTTTAAGCAGTCTGAAGAATATTGTTGTCACTTCAGCACGGGTGATATTATTGTTAGGTCTTACATCTCCTTCAGGGTAACCTACAATATATGCAAAGTGATCATCGCCGTTAAGACTTTCGGGAGTATCGTAACCGCTACCTGCGAGGCCGTTATCTACAACCCAGCCTGCATATACAGTTGTATCTTTAGTCATTTTTACTTCGGTTACTCTCTGGGTAAGCTCCTTATCAAGATACCAGCCCTCAAAGATGTAGCCTTCCTTCTTGGGAACCTTTGTCAGCTTAACTTCTGTGTTTCTTGTATAGGTTTCTTTGTCGATAGCTTCCCCGCCATTGGTTTCATATGTAAGGGTGTATCTTGATACACCGCCGCTACCGCCGGGTGAGGGGGTGTAAATGTCTGCTTCATGGTAACCGTATCCTTCGTGTTTTACCCTCAAAGTAAGATCATCAGCTTTGTTTTCTTCTCCAAGTGTTTGGTTATCAAAGGTAACCGTTGACCAAGCTATCATATTAACTTCTAATTTATGCTTTCCTACTTCTGTATATTTTGCCGCACCATTAAGGTCAAAGGTAAGATCGGATAAATACCCATCATTATCATTAGTCAAATCTCTTCGAAGTTCTTCTACTGTAATGGGATCTCTTTGCTCAAATTTAACTTTAATATTACCAGAGTTAACTTCTCTTTCTAATTTTTTTTCAACAAAAAAGCCATCATTATCATCTGTCAAATCACCTGCATTTGCCGCATCCTCCACAGTAACACCGGGATGAGTTATAGTAACCTCTATCGTCGTTGTTACAAGGGCTCTGTCAAATTCAGCTTCAGCATCGTCATCATCTGAAAGAATACTATTAATAAAGCCGTCGTCTTCGTCTGCGCTGTCTTTAAAAAATTTTCTTACCTTTTCCATATCAAGAGTCGCCGTAAAATCAGCATCTACTCCGCCTGATACAAATGGCGCAGATATAACAGAAGAAGTAATAGTAACAGGCATACCATCAATTGTAAAGAACGGATCGGTATTTTCGTCTTTTGGGGTCCCGTCTTCATGGGAAAAAAGTGAATTCACATAGTGCTTAACCGTAGCCGCCGATACTGTTGTAAACACTGAAAATACCATCATCAATGTCAATACAACGCTTAAAAACTTTTTCATTAACATTCACTCCTTATAGTGATTATATAAATTTTAATTAATATACCTACGTATACACTTTCAAGTATACACCGAAAGGAAATAAAAGTCAATGTTTTTGTTGGTTCCTATTTCACTTTTTCTGTTACGGCTTTTTTATTATCTCATTGCCATACTGTTATTAAGGAGGGTGGTGCTGTACATAAAGAGTATATCTTTATTGTCAAAATCTATAAAGCTTCCTAAAAAATCACTTTGTATATATCGAATGTCAACCACTGTGATTTTACTGTAACCCGGAGCAAGAAGCGGCGCGAGGGAGCTTCCGTAGGAATCGCGGAAAAGTATAAGTTCCTTGTCGGTTTTGGCATTTGGGTTTTCTATGGCAATAAGAGGCGATGAGCCCGAAAGGAACATTTCATACGGGTCTTTTCCGTAGGCTTTATCCATATTATACATATCGCCCTCTTTTGCCATTCCCGTGTCATAGTATTTCACGATGCAGTTTTCAATAATATCATTCGTAAGATACTTTATGGTATCGGGCTTAAAGGGTAATGCCGACTGCCCGAGATATACACCGCTGAAAGGATTATCTAATGTTTTCTCACTATACTCTGCCGATGCATCCGCACCCATGCTCTTTGCAATATGGGCGGCTATATCCGTAATTTTCTCCTGCCTCCAATGGGAATCTGTTTTATAATAATCATCAAGAGAAAGGAGCGGAAGAACATCAATATATTTCATATAATCCATTCTGCCTTTAAAGTCCTCTATAAATGCATCATAATCAATAGACAAATATCCATGCTTTTCAGCGAGAAAATAGTTTTTGTCAGGAATTATCGAAAGATAAATGTTTACATTTTTATCCTTCATATATTTTGTATACAGGTTATCAAATTTCTGCTGAGCATTATCAACCATTTGGGGATTTACGGGGTATTCTATTTTTGAAATATGTCCTTCCTCGGTGAAAAGTCCGTTATTCTCCATTTTGTTAAACACATATGATGAAAAAACAGCTTTTATGCTTCTGAATCCGTCACGATAGGGGAACTGGTCTGTTACATACTTTTCAAAATCACGAGTGTAGCTTCCCGAAAAAAGGGTTTCCTTTGTAAGAACGGGCTTTTTTTCAAGCAATCGCCTCTCACTTTCGGAGTACTGCGTATGAGGCTTAAAAAAGCAGCTCACGGAAATAGTTCCGACTACAATTGCAAATATAAAAACTGAAATTATATTTTTATGCTTCATAACGCACCTCCTAAAATCTGAAATAAAGGAAAGGATTAAATGACCCGTCTGCAAGATATGCCGTGCAAATTACAAGCAGCACAATCGGCACCAATATTTCTAAAATATCAAGAATAAATCTGTTTTTCATTTTACTGTCTGCATACTTCTTGATTTTTTTCATTGCGGGGGTTGCCCCTACGCACGCAATCAAAAGTACCACAGCGTAGTTTTTAAAATTGAACCAAAATTCTGCCGACACAAGGGATTTTACCCCTATGCCGAACATTCCTCCTACACGCTCTACGGCATCGCTCATATTTTCGGCACTGAAAATCATAAAGCTTATTGCCGCAGTAAACAACACATAAATATGTCCGAGCAAAGGGCGCTTTTCAAGCTTTTTGAGGAAGAAAAACTTTTCGAGTGTAAGGAGTATTCCAAAATACAATCCCCATACAATGAAATTCCATTGTGCACCGTGCCAAAAGCCCGTCAAGAACCATACGGCAAAGATATTAAAGAGCATCCTTGCCCTCTTTACCCTGTTTCCTCCAAGGGGGATATATACGTAATCCCTAAACCATGTCCCCAGTGAAATATGCCATCTTCGCCAGAATTCCGTTATGCTTTTTGAAACAAAGGGATAGTTAAAGTTTTCAAGAAATTCAAAGCCAAATATTTTGCCCAATCCTATTGCCATATCGCTGTAGCCTGAAAAATCAAAATAGATTTGAAGCATGTATGAAACGACATAGAGCCAGTAATATAAAACCGATAAATCAGCGGATTGGGTGAATGAACTGCATAATTCTCCCAATGTGTTCGCAATGAGTATTTTCTTTGAAAGACCTATAACAAACCGACAGCACCCCTCATTAATCTTCTCAAAGCTGTGCTCCCTTTTTTTCAGCATGAGGGCAACATCACGGTATCTGACAATGGGGCCTGCTATAAGCTGAGGGAAAAGTGCCACGTAAGCCGCAAGGTTAATGGGGTTTTTCTGAGCAGTGGTTTCACCTCTGTACACGTCCACACTATAGCTTAAAATCTGAAATGTATAAAAGCTTATACCTATGGGAAGTGCCAGTCTTAAAAGAGGTATGCTAAGACCTGTGACGGCATTAAAATTTGTTATAAAAAAGTCTGCATATTTAAAATACCCTAGTGCCGCAAGACTTGACAAAACGGATAAGGTAAGAAAAACTTTTGAGATAGGTTTTTCCCTGTATCGCTCAATCAAAAGCCCGAACACATACCCCAAAAGCACCGTTGCTATCATCAGAAAAACATACTTCGGCTCTCCCCATCCGTAGAAAAAAAGGCTCGCCAACAGGAGAGTTGTGTTTTTAAGCGGTCTTGGAGTAAGAAAATACAAAACCAGTGTCAAGGGCAGAAAATAATATAAAAATGCAATGCTTGAAAAGATCATAACGCTTGCTCCTTATAAAAAGGGTTGTAAAAAACTCGCTTTTACAACCCTTTTTTGTTTCAATAACCTGATTATCCCTCTAATGAGGTGGGGCACATTACAAAGAATACTTTGTTTCCTACGCTTCCTGTTACCATTTCCTCTGCTGCTACACAAATATTCCATCTGAGATTAGCATTCTTTTTGAGGTTTGAAATAAAGGCAGATGTATCTGCACCTTCGGGAAGCTCAAAAACATATCCTACAAAAGCAATCGAGCCTATCATGGGTGCAAACATAGCACCTGATTTAAAGCCGGTAATTTCCGCATTGTCAAAGCCTGAAAGAAGTCCTTCCTCAACGCTCATTGCACCGCCGCTGAATTTAATTGCGGGATTTGCAATAAGAGCTTCTGCAATGGAAAGTACATCCTTGCCTGAATTTGCCTGCGTTTTAAATGCTGAAAGCAAAGTCTGTCCTAAAGTAGCATCCTGAGGCTTTTCCTCCTCTACAGGAGCCTTGTTTTCCTCGGGTTTCTTGTCCTCGGAAGGAGCCTTGTCCGCCTGAGGTTTCTTATCCTCGGAAGGAGCCTTGTTTTCCTCAGGCTTCTTGTCCTCGGAAGGCTTTTTGCTTTCCTCGGGCTTCTTGGTTTCTTCCTTAGATTCTTCCTTTACTTCTTCCTTTGTTTCCTCTTTATCTGACTTATCGTTATCCTCGTCATTGGAAACAACATTATCAGTTACATTCTGAGCAGGGGCATTATTTTCCTCTTTGCCGGAATTGCTGTTTGTGGGTTTATCTCCGCATGCAGCAAGAGATGCCATGATTGAAATTGTTAAAATAAGTGTAAGTAATTTTTTCATATTTTTTCTCCTTTTTTGTTTTTTACACCCTTTATACGACATAAATTCAGGTATGGTTCAAATATTTTAAAAAAAGCTGTAAAAAATTTTTACAGCTTTTTTAAACGATATTTTAAATCTTAGAAATCAGATACTCCACATATTCACTACAGGTTGCACCGTCTTTGTTCCCCGTAACAAAGACTGCATTTTCACTGTTACACAAATTAAGTGCATCCTCAAGCTTCTGTGCCTTTTCGCTAAGTCCTATATGGCGAAGAAGCATTACAAGTGCACGAAGAATACTCTGGGGATTAGCATAATGAGCTATGCCCTCCTCCACCATTCTCGGAGCACTGCCGTGGATAGCTTCAAACATGGCATACCTGTCGCCTATATTTGCACTGCCTGCTGTTCCCACTCCGCCCTGAAGCTGTGCCGCCTCGTCGGTGATTATATCTCCGTAAAGATTGGGAAGCACAAACACCTGGAATTTATGGCGTATATCCTCATTCACAAGGTTTGCACTCATTATATCAATATACCATTCCTCTGTGGTTATTTCGGGATAATCCTTTGCCACCTCATGGCAGATTGCAGAAAACTTTCCGTCGGTCTTTTTCATAATGTTTGCTTTGGTAACGATTGAAACATTATTCTTTCCGTTAGCCTTTGCATATTCATATGCCGCCCTGGCAATTCTCTGTGTACCAAGGTCAGTAGTAACCTTAAAATCAAATGCAAGCTTACCCGGAATTTCAATTCCGCTGCTTCCGAGTACATATTCGCCCTCGGTATTTTCACGGTAGAAAATCCAGTCAATGTTCTTTTCGGGGATAGTAACGGGACGCACGTTTGCATACAGGTCAAGCTCACGGCGAAGCGTTACGTTTGCACTTTCCATTGTTCCGCCCTTGGGTGTTGTTGTGGGGCCTTTTAAAAGCACATCACAGCTTTTTATCTCGCTAAGTACATCTTCGGGAACAGAACTGTTCTTCTGAAGCCTGTTTTCAATTGTAAGTCCTTCTATTACTCTAAGCTCAATCTTTCCGCTTGAAATCTCATCACAAAGGAGCTTTTCGGCAACCTTTTTTGCCTCGTCCACTATAATAGGACCTATTCCGTCTCCCCCGATAACTCCGATTACTATTTTTTCTTTCTTTGAAAAATCACATCTTCCCGACTCATTCTCCATTCTTTCGCAGCGAAGAAGCTGTGACTGGAGAAGCTTTCTGAAGTGGTCGCAATATTCTTCTATATTATATGCCATTTTGTTCACTCCCTTAATTATTTTTTGCTTTGGTATAGCCTAAGAGACCTCCGCACTTAAGCATTTCTTTTTGTCTGTCGCTAAAAGAGCAGGAAAGGAGAATTTTGTCGCCCGTAGTTTTGTTAACAAGTGTAATTTCTCCGCTGTCCATACCCTCATAGATTCCGCAAAGCTCAAGAGAATCATCTTGATTGAGTTTATCATAATCCTCTGCATTTTTAAAGGTAAGCGGAAGAATTCCTGCATTAATAAGGTTAGCCACGTGAATTCTTGCAAAGCTCTTTGCTATTACACATCTCACCCCAAGATAAAGAGGTACAAGTGCCGCATGCTCACGCGAAGATCCCTGTCCGTAGTTTGAGCCGCCTATAATTATGCTCTTGCCTGCTTTAAGTGCTCTTTCGGGGAATGTCTTGTCACACACGCCGAAGCAGAACTGTGACAGGAAAGGAATATTTGAACGATAAGGAAGTATCTTTGCTCCTGCCGGCATAATATGGTCAGTGGTAATATTATCCCCCACTTTAAGCAGAAGCGGAGCCTCAATACTATCTGTAACAGGATAAGTATCGGGGAATTTTTTAATGTTGGGTCCGCGGAGGATTTCAACATTTTCTGCTTCTTCCTCGCTTGCAGGTGCAATTACCGCACTGTCGTCAATTTTGAAGGCTTCAGGCATAGTGATTTCAGGCATTTCTCCAAGGAGCATGGGGTCAGTAATTTCTCCCGTAAGAGCCGCCGCAACTGCGGTTTCGGGAGAGCAAAGATATACATTTGCGTCTGCCGTTCCGCTTCTGCCTTCAAAGTTTCTGTTAAATGTACGAAGGGATACACCGCCTGAATTGGGGGAAAAGCCCATACCTATACAAGGACCGCAGGCACATTCAAGCACTCTGGCACCCGATGCGATAATATCGGAAAGAGCACCGCTGTCCGCAAGCATCCCGAGAACCTGCTTGGAGCCGGGAGATATGGAAAGGCTGACATCGGGAGAAACTGTTTTCCCTTTAAGAATTGCCGCTACCTTGAGCATATCAAGGAGCGATGAATTGGTACATGAACCGATACAAACCTGATTTACCTTTGTTCCCTTAAGCGATGCTACCTCAACAACATTATCGGGTGAATGAGGACATGCGATAAGAGGCTTAAGCTCGGAAAGGTTTATCTCAATAATTCTGTCATATACTGCATCGGGGTCGCTTGAAAGCTCTACATAGTCCTCTCCTCTACCCTCTGCCTCCAAAAACGCCTTTGTGATTTCATCGGAGGGAAAGATTGAGGTTGTAGCTCCAAGCTCCGTACCCATGTTTGTAATGGTAGCTCTTTCGGGAACGGAAAGCGTCTTAATACCTTCACCGCCCCATTCAATAATAGCTCCCACGCCGCCTTTAACGGATAAAACACGAAGAATTTCAAGGCTGATATCCTTTGCAGTAACAAAGGGACGAAGCTTTCCTTTAAGCTCTACTTTAAACATTTTCGGCATGGTAATATAATACTCACCGCCACCCATTGCAACCGCAACGTCAAGACCGCCTGCACCAAATGCGAGCATGCCTATTCCGCCGCCCGTGGGGGTATGGCTGTCGGAGCCGATGAGAGTTTTGCCGGGCTTTCCGAATCTTTCCAGATGTACCTGGTGGCAGATTCCGTTACCCGGACGTGAAAAATAAATGCCGTGCTTTTTTGCAATGCTTCCTATAAACTGATGATCGTCTGCATTTTCAAATCCGCACTGAAGCGTGTTATGGTCAATGTATGCCACACTTTTTTCCGTGCGGACACGCGGAATTCCCATAGCTTCAAATTCAAGATATGCCATTGTTCCCGTAGCATCCTGAGTAAGCGTCTGGTCTATTCTGAGAGCAACTTCCTCGCCAGGGATCATTTCTCCGCTGACAAGGTGTGCCTTGATAATTTTCTGTGCAATTGTAAGTCCCATTTTAAATGCTCCTCTTATTCTTTTACTGTTTTTTCAATATTATCTTTTGCATTCTTTATATGCTCAACGGTGAGCTTTTCCGCCTTATCTGCGTCTCCCGCCAGAATGGCATCAAGTATTTCTCTGTGCTCCTTTGTTGACTGAAACGCCCTTTCACTGTTTGAAACAGAAGCCTTTCTGTATTTCATCACCTTCCTGTGAAGCTGATGAAGCATATCGGAAAGCACTATACTTCCACAGTTGTTATAAACAATCTCGTGAAACTTTGAATCCATGTTTTTAATATTATCGGCATCTTTTTTTGCCGTATAAAATTCCTGAAGCTCCACTATTTCACGAAGCTCTTTTTTTGCGTCCTCGTTCATTACGTTTGCCGCCCAGCGGGAAGCAAGCCCCTCCGTGCGAAGGCGTATTTCATACATATCTGAAATGTCTTTCGGGGAAATACCCATAATTACAACGCCCTTTGTGGTAATGTCCACAAGTCTTTCCTGTTCAAGACGGCGTATTGCTTCACGAACGGGAGTTCTGCTGACTCCAAGCATTTCCGAAAGATTCATTTCTGTGAAAATATCACCCCTTGTGTATACTCCCGTAAGGATATTATTTTCAAGCTCTATAAATATCTGGTCTGCAAGCGACACTGTTTTGTGTTCCATATTTTCCTCCACTCTGAAAATTAAAGTCTTTTAAATTTTCCTTTAGAAATTTCTTCAATTTTCCTTTCAATTTCCATTGTTGACAGCATAGACTGTCTGCCCTGTTCGTATTCCATATCAATCCACGCCTTAAGCTCTGTAACAAGGGGCGATTTCTTATCTACACACGCATCGCCCTCAAGGGAGTAGTTATCATTTATCCAATAAGCTATTCCCGCCAGTCCCGAGGTTTTGCTAATTGCCACGGAGGGCTTTTTATTAAGAAGCTTTTTTGTATTGAATATATTATAAATCTCCTCATCCTTTAAAAGCCCGTCTGCATGAATTCCCGCTCTGGTACAGTTAAAGTTTCTTCCCACAAAGGGAGTCATCGGGGGAATTTTATATCCCATATTGTGCTTGAAGTATTCCGCAATCTCGGTAATTACCGTGGGGTCCATACCGTCAAAAGAGCCACGGAGCGATGCATATTCCATAACCATTGCCTCCAGGGGAACATTACCTGTTCTCTCACCTATGCCCAGAAGCGAGCAGTTTACCGCACAAGCACCGAAAAGCCATGCGGTTGACGCATTGGTAACGGCTTTATAAAAATCGTTATGACCGTGCCACTCAAGCATTTCGGAGGGAACATCGGAATAGTGCTGAAGTCCGTAGATAATTCCCGGAACACTTCTGGGAAGTGCTACCTCACTGTAAGGAACACCACAGCCCATAGTGTCACAAGCACGGATTTTAACGGGGATTCCCGCATCACGTGACATTTTCTGCAATTCGTTTACAAAAGGAACTACAAATCCGTAAAAGTCTGCCCTTGTAATATCTTCAAGATGGCAACGGGGAGATACTCCTGCTTCAAATGCCTCCGCAACGGTTGCCAGATACATATTCATACATTCTTTTCTGGACATTTTAAGCTTTTTGAAAATGTGATAGTCACTACAGCTTACCAATATACCTGTCTCACGGATGCCGAGATTCTTTACAAGCTTAAAGTCCTCCTTGCTCGCACGAATCCATGTGGTGATTTCGGGGAATTTAAGCCCTAAATCCTGACAACGCTCCAACGCTTCCCTGTCCTTTTTGGAATAAACAAAAAACTCCGTCTGTCTTATAATTCCGTATGGACCGCCGAGCTTTGACATAAGCTTATAAAGATCTACTATCTGCTGTACGCTGTACGGCTCCACCGACTGCTGTCCATCTCTGAAAGAAGTGTCCGTAATCCATATTTCCTCGGGCATACCGATAGGCACCCTGCGGTGATTGAAGGATATTTTCGGCACCTCATCGTAGGGGAATATTTCACGATACAAATTAGGATTCTCTATATCCTGAAGCTGATACCTGTAGCTCTTCTGTTCCAGAAGATTGGTTTTGTTTGATATTTCAAGCATTTCACATACCACCTTGCTGTGTTTTTGTATTATTGTATACAATTATACACTCATTTTATGCATCTGTCAATGAAAAAATGACAATTTCGCAAAAAAACTGTCATTTCCTATGCTTGCCCTCTCAGGGTTTTGGTCCCTGAAAACCTCACCAATGCAAAAAAGACGCCTTACTGGCGTCTTTTCGCATTGGTGGGCCTTCAGGGACTCGAACCCCGGACCGACCGGTTATGAGCCGGTTGCTCTAACCAACTGAGCTAAAAGCCCTTATATGGTGACCCGTACGAGATTTGAACTCGTGTTACCGCCGTGAAAGGGCGGTGTCTTAACCGCTTGACCAACGGGCCACTTTTTACATCCGTAACGGACACTCAAATAGTATATATGATAACTCTTATTTTGTCAAGATTTTTTTCAAAAAAAATCCGCCTGCGATGTGCAGGCGGATTCTAAACTTTCAAACTAACTTATGCAAGTTCAGCGAAGTACTTAATTGTACGAACCATCTGGCTTGTGTAAGAGTTTTCGTTATCATACCAGGAAACAACCTGTACCTGGTAAAGGTCTTCTCCGATAGGAGCTACCATTGTCTGTGTAGCATCGAAGAGAGAACCGTATGTGATACCAACGATATCAGAAGATACGATTTCATCTTCATTGTAACCGAAAGAAGCACTTGCAGCGGCTTTCATAGCAGCATTGATGCCTTCCTTAGTTACATCCTTACCCTTTACAACTGCTGTAAGGATTGTTGTAGAACCTGTGGGAACAGGAACACGCTGAGCAGCACCGATAAGCTTGCCGTTAAGCTCAGGAATTACAAGACCGATAGCCTTTGCAGCACCTGTAGAGTTGGGAACGATGTTAACAGCGCCTGCACGAGCACGACGGAGGTCACCCTTTCTGTGGGGGCCGTCAAGCATCATCTGGTCGCCTGTGTAAGCATGGATTGTAGCCATGATACCGGACTGGATGGGTGCAAAATCGTTAAGAGCCTTAGCCATGGGAGCAAGGCAGTTTGTTGTACAGGAAGCTGCAGAAATAATTGTATCTTCCTTTGTAAGTGTATTTTCGTTTACGCTGAATACGATAGTCTTAAGATCGTTACCTGCGGGAGCAGAAATAACAACCTTCTTAGCACCTGCATTGATGTGTGCCTGGCTCTTTTCCTTAGAGCAGTAGAAACCTGTACACTCAAGTACAACGTCTACATCAAGCTTACCCCAGGGGCAATCATTTGCATCCTTGCAAGCATAAATCATAATTTCCTTACCGTCAACAGTGATGCTGTTTTCACCTGCAACTACTGTGTGACCGTCGTATCTACCCTGTGAAGAGTCATACTTAAGAAGGTGTGCGAGCATCTTAGCATCTGTAAGATCATTGATAGCTACGATCTCGTAACCCTCTGCACCGAACATCTGACGGAATGCCAGACGACCGATACGTCCAAAACCGTTAATTGCAACTTTTACTGCCATTTTAAAACATCCTTTCGTGTTTAAAAAATATATAAATAATAAAAATTATTTAAAAGCTTAAATAAGTTTAATCGATTCAATCACCGGAGTAACCTTGGGGGACTGACCATCCCAGCCTACAGGAGTTTCGGCGATTTCATCAACCGTTTCAATGCCGCTTACCACCCTGCCGAAAGCTGCATAGCTACCGTCAAGATGAGGGGCATCTTCATGCATGATAAAAAACTGGCTTGATGCGCTGTTGGGCATCTGACTGCGTGCCATGGAAATAACGCCACGCTCATGCTTAAGGGGATTATTAAATCCGTTCATGGCAAACTCACCCCGGATAGTCTTATCACTGCCGCCCATACCTGTTCCGAGTGGGTCTCCGCCCTGAATCATAAATCCCTTGATTATTCTATGGAAAGTAAGCCCGTCATAAAAGCCCTCTTCCACAAGCGATTTGAAATTTTCAACTGTTTCGGGTGCACAATCGGGATAAAGCTCCAAATCTATCTGTGCGCCGCCTTCCATTGTAATTCTTACATTTACGTTCTCAGCCATTTTTCACGCCTCTTTCACAATATCGGTAATATTATATCGTTTTATTCTCTGCAATGCAAGCATTTTTTTCATAATTTTTACACATATTTTCAGATTTATACATCATTTCCGAATTTATCATAACCGAAGCAGTTTTCCCTCACATCTGCAATTTCATTGTAATTAGGTGTTACATATGGTTTTCCGTCAATCATTGATACCGGGAGAGTTATGGTCTCAATATTCCCCGTTCCGATAGAAAGAAGCTGAGTAGCACACTGTACAAAGTCGTTGGGGCTCATAAGAGTTTCCATATTGTCAATTATGATTTCATATACATCGCCAATGCTTCCGATATATTTTGCACTTAACTTCTGCTGTGCCACGGCGTGTATAAAATCCTGCTGTACCTTTATTCTTCCCAAATCCCCGTTTTTATACTGCCTGAATCTTACAAGCTGTTCAGCCTTGTCCCCATCAAGATGCTGCTGTCCTTTTCTGAGGCTTATATAAAGGTCCTGTGCAGGGTCGTTATAATACATATTCTGCGGAACATAAAAGTCCACACCGCCCAGCTCGTCAATACATTGTCTGAACGCCTTAAAGCTAACCTTTACGTGATAATTAATCGGCACCCCCGTAAGCTCTCTTACCGCCATAATGGTTGCCTCACTGCCTTTTGCACTGCGAACCGCTTTCGATGCACCTTTGGCACTGTTGTAGCCGACTGCATGAACCTCTGTGATTTTCATTTTTCTGCTGCCGTACTTAACGTAAGTATCACGAGGAATACTCATAACAGTGGCACGCTTCCTGTCAGGGTCAACCTGGGCAAGCATAATAACGTCCGTGCGGAATCCTTCTTTATCTGTACCCATAATAAGGATATTGCACTTTTCCTCTGAAATTTCTACATCTTCAAATATACCTTCCGAAAAATGCTCGGCAATTTCAATATTATAAGGTGTAGTGTAATCACGCGCCAGCTTTATTCCGTATAAAGCCGCCCCTACCCATATAACTCCCACAAAAAAGTAGCATATTATGCGTTTTATCAAACTGCCGCGAGACTTCTTTATTTTTTTTCTTGAGTTCTGATTCTTCATATATTTACCTCATTATAAGAAAATAAGCATAATTACACATTTTACTTTTTAGATTTTACCACATTTTAGTCAGTAAGTCAACTTTTACTGACAAGTTAAAAAATAATTTATAATTCATTCATATATTTTACCCTTACTTATGCATATAATAATGTAGAAATTAATTTTGTAATTTTTTTTAAAAAAACTATTGACATTAGGCAAAGCTTTTGTTATAATAATCAACGTTGTCGGCAATGGCAACAACCAAATGGGAGCATAGCTCAGCTGGGAGTGCATCTGCCTTACAAGCAGAGGGTCAAAGGGTCGTGCCCTATTGTTCCCACCATTTGGCCCGGTAGTTCAGTTGGTTAGAACGCCAGCCTGTCACGCTGGAGGTCGAGGGTTCGAGCCCCTTCCGGGTCGCCAAATGCCTTTGTAGCTCAGTTGGTAGAGCAATGGACTGAAAATCCATGTGTCACTGGTTCGATTCCAGTCGAAGGCACCATTTATGCGGGAGTGGCTCAGTGGTAGAGCGTCACCTTGCCAAGGTGAACGTCGCGAGTTCGAATCTCGTCTTCCGCTCCAAACACAAAAGACGCACCATGCGTCTTTTGTAATATGGCGCCATAGCCAAGTGGTAAGGCAGAGGCCTGCAAAGCCTTTATCCCCAGTTCAAGTCTGGGTGGCGCCTCCAAAAAAAGCATCGACACAGTCGATGCTTTTTTCAATGAAATAAATCCTACGGATTTGTGAAATACGCCGATGCGGCGTGTGGATTATTTCATTTCACAGAAAATACGTGGCAGAATAACAAGAAACAAATAATTGACTCCTCTTCCTTAATCTGCTATAATTAGATTGATTTTTTTCAAGGGAGGCATAGACTATGAAACTTAACCACGAACAACTTAAATCAATAATACAGGGTGCAGTCTATTTTTCGGAAGTAGAAAAAGGACTTCAGCCTCACCGCATGACTAAAGAGGAAGAAGATTTCTACCTTTCCGGTAAATTTGCAAAAAAGGCGTTTGCGTCTTCTTCCATGCAGACGATTTTTAAAACAGATGGAGACAAGCTTGTATTAAAAGCCAATGTTTCGGAGGGTTCCACCCGTAAATATTTCAGCTTTGATGTGTATGTAAACGGAGAAATTGCATACGAGCTCAATAATTATGCACATTTAAAAATGATCCCGAGTTACATAAAGAAAGAATGTATGCTGGGAGATTTCGCCTGGGAACTTCCTCTTGACAAAGGCGATAAAGAAATCCGTATTGTATTTCCTTTTGGCTCAAAGGTTATTATTTCCGAATTTGCTCTTGATAACGCAACATATGTTGAGCCTGTAAAAAGAAGTAAGAAAATGCTCATTTACGGCGATTCCATCACCCAAGGTTACGATGCACTTAATCCATCCCGCACATATGCTGTCCGCCTTGCAGATGCATTGGATGCAGAAGCTTTTAACAAGGCAGTCGGCGGAGAAATCTTTCAACCGGAGCTTGCAAAAATAAAAAATGATATTTCTCCCGATTATATTACCGTTGCTTACGGCACAAACGATTGGAGCAGATGTACTAAAGAAGAATTTAATGATAACTGCAAAGGTTTTTATAAAAACCTTAAAGATAATTATCCCGATGCAAAGTTTTTTGCAATTACACCCATCTGGCGTAAGACTATGCTCAATGAAGTAGCATATGGTTTATTTGAAGATATCGGCAAAACGATTCATTCAATTTGTGAAGAAATCGGTGGAATCACCGTTATAGACGGATTTGAATTTGTTCCGCAGGAACCTACGCTTTTTGCAGATTTATGTCTTCATCCTTCAAACGAGGGATTTGACCACTACATAAAAAATCTGACAGAGGAAATCAGAAAGTATATTTAATCATGAATGAATATATTAAAAATTTCTTAGATGAACGTTTCGTTTCAGAAATCGGTTTTGCAAAATGCACCGATACGCCCTTCCCCACACTCGAAAATGCAGTATCTCTTATATTTCATCTTTCCGACGCAGTTGTTGACCAGATAACAGATGCACCTACGCACACTTATTTTCAGCATTACAGAACGATGAACGCCTATATTGATTCCGTAGCTCATCAGCTTGTAATGGCACTGCAAGCACAGGGCTACAACGCCGCTGCTATTCCCGCCAGCCAGTCAATAGAAGGGCTTTCGGGATTATTCTCCCATAAGAAGGCGGCGGTGCGTGCAGGTCTCGGTTATATAGGAAAAAGCTGTCTTTTTATATCTCACAGATATGGACCAAGAGTACGTCTTGGCACGGTGTTTACAAATGCACCTCTTGAAACGGTGTGCATGGAACAAAAATCACTTTGCGGCGACTGCAATATCTGTGCTTCCGCCTGCAAGGCTATGGCAATTAAAAATATTGAGTTTTGCGAGGGAATGGCAAGGGAAGATATTTATGATGCTAAAGCCTGTAGTGACTATATGAAAGACAAATTCAAGCATGTAGGCAGAGGTGCCGTATGCGGAGTATGTATGCGTGTCTGCCCGAAAGGTACAGCATAAAACCAAAAACAGTGGGTATGCTCGTTATTTTGAGCATACCCACTGTTTTTGGTTAATGAGTGCTTCTTACAGGCACTTTGTCTTTAAAGAGAAGTGTAATACACCAAAGTCCCGCAAGTCCTACAACAGTATAGATAATTCTGCTGAGAAGTGCTGTCTGCCCTCCGCACAAAAGTGCTACAAGGTCTACACCGAAAAGTCCGATTGAACCCCAGTTGATTGCACCGATAATTGCAATTGATAAAGCTGTATTATCCATTTAAATCACTCCTTTATCGATATTATGGTCACTTATGGAAAGTTTTATACATTTATAAAATTTATTTTGAGTTTTTACAATACTTATGGTATACTTAATATGGTGATATTTATGTATTGTTGCTTTACAGGACACAGGCCTACGCAGCTCCCTTGGATTAATAAAGAGGACGAGCCTCGGTGCAAGGAATTAAAAAAAGTTATATCCGATGTTATCGATACGGCAATTAATGACGGATATACTGATTTTTATTGCGGAATGGCACGCGGAATTGACACCTTTTGTGCGGAAACTGTAATTGAAAAAATGAAATTAAATAAAAAAATTCGTCTGCATGCCGCACTTCCCTGCCCCGAGCAGCAGCTTGGCTGGAAAGAAAACGAAAAGGAAAGATTTAAAAATATTTTAAGCCATGCAACTACCAAAACAGTGATAAGCCCCCTGTATACAGACACCTGTATGCTTTCAAGAAACCGCTTTATGGTGGATAACTCAAAAAGGTTAATCGCTGTATGGAGCGGATTTTTCAGGGGCGGTACTGCATATACTGTAAGATATGCAAAAAAAGAACAAAAGGAAATTCACTTAATAAGACCGAAAGATTTGTCGGTAACTATTTTGTAGGAGGATATGAAAATGCTTGATTTTACTTATTACACACCTACCAAGGTGCATTTTGGGAAAGAAAAGCACAAGGAAGTAGGAAAAATCATTCGTGAATACGGATTCAAAACCATAATGATGCAGTACGGACAAAGCAGCATCAAAAAAAGCGGTCTTTATGATGAAATAATGCAGTCACTTACCGAAAACGGAATCAAAGTAATTGAAATGGGCGGTGTAGAGCCTAACCCGAAGCTTTCTTTTGTAAAAGAAGCAATCAAGGTCGCAAGGGAAAACAACGTTGAAATGATTCTTGCCGTAGGCGGCGGAAGTGTACTTGATTCTTCAAAATACACTGCTACGGGTGCAAAATATGACGGCGATGTATGGGACTTCCCTACCCGCAAAGCTACACCAAAGGATGGACTTCCCGTAGGTTGCATCCTTACAATTTCTGCGGCAGGAAGTGAAATGAGTTCCTCAGCCGTTATAACAAACATGGAGCTTAATATGAAAAGAGGATATAACAGTGATTTTAACCGTCCTCTTTTTGCAATCTGTAACCCTGAGCTGACATATAGTGTATCAGAGTATCAGACCTCCTGCGGTATAGTGGATATTATGGCTCATACTATGGAAAGATATTTTACGGTCTGTCCTCCCACCGACCTTACCGACAGAATTTGTGAAAGCGTACTAAAGGCAATAATTAGTGCAGGTAAAACGCTGATGGAAAAGCCTGATGATTATGATGCGAGAGCTACTATGATGTGGGCTTCTTCCCTGTCGCATAATGACCTGACGGGATGCGGACGTGAAAACGCCCTTGCTGTTCATCAGCTCGAACACGCCTTGAGCGGTGAATATGACCATATTGCACATGGTGCAGGACTGGCTGTTCTTTTCCCTGCCTGGGGAAAATTTGTGTATAAGTATAACACTTCCCGCTTTGCGCAGTTTGCTCGCAGAGTGTGGGATGTTATGGAATCGGACGATGAAAAGGCAGCACTTATGGGAATAGAAGCAATGTCAGATTTCTTTAATTCAATTAAAATGCCCCTTACACTTCGCGAGTTTGATATTCCCGAAAGCAGCGAGCGGCTTGCTGACCTTTGTACCTTCGGCAAGCAAAGAACTGTTAAAAGCTATATTGACCTTGACTATGAAAAAATAAAGGAAATATTTGCAAGCTGCTACTAAGATTTTTTGGGAGAAAAATTATGACGGATTTAATATATAAGCTTCGTGAAAATAAAATACTTTCCAGAGATGAATTCCGTTCTCTCCTTACTACCGATAAATATGACATAGCTCTTATTAAATCATCTGATGAAATAAGACAGGCGGTTTATGGGAAAGATGTATATATAAGAGGGCTGATTGAATTTACAAACTACTGCAAAAACAACTGCTACTATTGCGGAATACGCTGCGATAATAAAAACGCACAGCGTTACCGTCTGGGCAAAGAGGAAATAATGCAGTGTTGCCGAGAAGGCTACACACTGGGCTTTCGCACCTTTGTTTTGCAGGGCGGTGACGACCCATATTTCACGGATGAAAGAATATGCGATATTGTAGGAGCTATCCGAGGCGAGTTTCCCGACTGTGCAATTACACTGTCTATCGGAGAAAGAAGCTATGAAAGCTATCTTGCCTATTTCAACGCAGGTGCAAACAGATTTCTTCTCCGCCATGAAACTGCCGAAAGCGAGCATTATAATAAGCTTCACCCTGAGTGTATGAGCCTTGAAGAACGCAAACGCTGTCTTTTTGACCTTAAGAAAATAGGCTATCAGGTAGGAAGCGGTTTTATGGTCGGCTCCCCTTTTCAGACTATAGATAATATAATTTCTGACTTGGAATTTTTGCATGAATTACAGCCCGATATGATAGGCATAGGACCATATATCGTTCATAAGGAAACGCCTTTTGCAGAATATCAGAGCGGAAGCGTCGAAATGACTGTGCGGCTGATTGCAATTCTACGCCATATGTTCCCATATGCTCTTATCCCCTCCACTACGGCATTGGGAACGCTTCATCCCGAAGGTCGTGAAATGGGGCTTCGTGCCGGAGCAAATGTTGTAATGCCAAACCTTTCTCCCCAAAGCTACAGAAAGCTGTATGATTTGTACGAAAATAAGATTTCCACAGGTGAAGAAGCCGCACAAAGCCGTGCGCTCCTTGAAAAAAGAGTGGAAAATGCAGGGTACAAGGTGGTAACTGCTGTTGGAAATGTGAAAAGAGAATCATAAGTTATAAAGGAAATTTACTATGGAAAAATGTTTAATTGCCATGAGTGGCGGCGTTGACAGTGCCGTGGCGGCACTTCTTGTGAAAAATATGAATATTGAATGTGTCGGTGCCACAATGAAGCTCCTCGGCGGCGGCGGAATTGAGCTTGACGAAGAACACGCCTGTTGTTCAAGAGAGGACATCGAGGATGCAAAAAAGGTTGCCGAAAGGCTTGGTATGGAGCATTATTTGTACGATTTTTCAGAGCATTTTGCAAAGAAAGTTGTAGACAAGTTTGTTCATGCCTATGAAATGGGGGCTACACCCAACCCCTGCATAGAGTGTAACCGATATTTAAAGTTTGAGCGGCTTTTTGAGGAAGCGGAAAACCTCGGTTGTGACAGCATTGCTACGGGACATTACGCACGCGTGGAATATAACGACGAAAGCGGCAGATGGTGTCTTAAAAAAGCGAAGGACCTATCAAAGGACCAGAGCTATGTCCTCTATTCCCTATCGCAAAATCAGCTTTCAAAGGTTATCTTTCCCTTAGGAGATATGACTAAGGCACAGGCACGTGAGATTGCCGAAAAAAACGGATTTATCAATGCACATAAAAAAGAAAGCCAGGATATATGCTTTGTAAAGAATGAGGACTATACCGACTTTATCGAAAGATACACGGGAAAAAGCTATCCTACGGGCAATTTTGTAGATGCGGACGGAAATATACTCGGCAATCACAAAGGAATTATCCACTATACTGTAGGTCAGCGAAAGGGCTTGGGGCTTGCACTCCCTGCTCCCTTATATGTATGCCGCCTTGATACGGAAAAGAACGAGGTTGTGCTTTGTCCCCATGAAGGGCTTTTTACAAAAGAGCTTACCGCAAACAATATAAATTTAATCAGCGTACCCGATTTATATACGCCCATGCGTATCAAGGCAAAGGTGCGTTACCGCCATATTGAGCAGGAGGCTACGGCGGTGCAGATTGATGAAAATACAATCCGCGTTACCTTTGACGAGCCTCAACGTGCCGTGACAAAAGGACAGGCAGTTGTCCTTTACGACGGTGACGTTGTTGTAGGCGGCGGTACGATTTGTTAATAAATTTAAAAAAGGGGGATTTCACATGAAAGAAACATTGTTCAAACTTAGCTATGGGCTGTTTGTGCTTTCTGCACGGGATGCGGAAAAGGACAACGGCTGTATTATCAACACCGTGATGCAGATTACTGATACTCCGCTTCAGATTGCGGTAGGTATAAACAAGGACAACTACACATATGAAATGATTGAAAAAACAGGCGTTTTCAATGTAAGCGTGCTTACGGAGGATGTTCCTTTCTCCGTATTTGAAAGCTTCGGATTTAAAAGCGGAAGAACTGAAGATAAATTTTCCGCGTTTAATGATAAAGAGAGAAGTGAAAATGGAATTTTTTATCTGACCAAGTATACCAATGCATTTATAAGTGCAAAGGTGGTAAAAACGCTTGACTGCGGTACGCATATGATGCTGATTGCAGAAGTGACCGATGCAAAAACCCTTTCCGATTCTCCTTCGGTAACATATGATTATTATTTCAAGAATATAAAGCCCAAGCCCGAAACAAAGAAAAAGGGATATGTATGCAAAATCTGTGGATATGTATATGAGGGGGACACACTTCCCGATGACTATATATGTCCGCTGTGCAAGCACCCTGCTTCTGATTTTGAACCTATTCGGGAGTAATAAAATGCGCACACCGTACGGATGTCTATGTTTATGCAACTGTATTTTAAGCCTGCGTAGACTAATCTTTGTTATCTATTATATATTATATATTGTAGGGATTCGTCAAAACAACGAATCCCTATTTTTTACTCATCCGTACTACGAACAAACTTCGCCGCTCGACGTACCATCGTACGCCTTCGGGTTACCCAAAGCTAAAGCTTTGGCTCAGTTTGTCCGTTCTGCATCATTTTCTTACTCCCTTGGCATGATATATTTTTCACTCACTGCAAAATGAAAAGCACTGTAGAGCAAATTAATGTTCTACAGTGCTTTGTTTTTATCAGTCTTCTACTATGTCAACGATTATTTTCTTACCGTCTTTTCCGGAAGCGGCACGCATCACAGTTCTGATTGCTTTCGCAATTCTGCCCTGTCTGCCGATTACCTTTCCCATATCAGAGGGGTTAACTCTCAGCTCAAGGAGCTGACTGTCCTCACGGTCGATAAGTGTTACATTGACTTCTTCGGGAAACTGAACAAGGGGTTTTACAATTGTTTCAAGAAGTTCTTTCATGATATCTCTCCAATCAGTCGATGATACCATTCTTCTTGAGAAGGCTCTTTACAGTGTCTGTGGGCTGTGCGCCGTTTGCAATCCACTGCTTAACCTTTTCGCCGTCAACTGTGAATACAGAAGGCTCTGTAAGAGGATTGTAAGTACCTACTTCCTCAATGAATCTTCCGTCACGGGGATAACGAGAATCTGCTACTACTACACGATAGTAAGGAGCCTTCTTCGCACCCATTCTTCTAAGTCTGATTTTTACTGCCATTTCTTTCACCTCATAAAAATATATAAAATTAAATTAAATTCTTAATTAAAAGGGGAAACGCATTTTCTTAAGCTTTTTGGGGTCAGAAAACATTTTCATCATTTTCTGCATTTCGGCAAACTGCTTTAAGAAAAGATTCACATCCTGCACGCCGAGGCCGCATCCCATCGCAATACGTTTTCTGCGGCTTCCGTTGATTATTTCGGGGTTTTCACGCTCTTTTTTCGTCATGGAGCAGATGATTGCTTCCGTTCTTACAAACTGCTTATCATCAAGCTTGACTCCTTTAAGCTTAGCCCCTACTCCGGGAATCATCTTAAGTATACTTTCAAGCGAGCCCATTTTTTTCATTTGCTTTAGCTGCTCAAGGTAATCGTTAAGGTCAAACTTCTGCTCACGAAGCTTTCTTTCAAGCTCCATCGCCTGTTTTTCATCGAAAGCTTCCTGTGCTTTATCGATAAGGGAAAGCATATCGCCCATACCCAAAATTCTTGATGCCATTCTGTCGGGGTAGAAAGGTTCAAGGTCGGTAAGCTTTTCTCCCATACCTGCAAATTTAATATTCTTACCTGTTGTGGCACGGACGCTGAGTGCCGCACCGCCACGGGTATCACCGTCAAGCTTGGTAAGAATGATGCCGTCTATTCCGAGCTGTTCATCAAAGCTTGCCGCAACATTAACTGCGTCCTGACCGGTCATCGAGTCTACCACAAGAAGGATTTCCGTGGGATGTACCGAGGACTTAATTTTCTTAAGCTCCTCCATCAGATTTTCATCTATATGAAGACGTCCCGCTGTATCAACTATAACCGTATCAAAACGCGATGTGTCACAGTTTTTCACTGCATCTGATGCAATTTTCACAGGGTCTTTTGATTCAAAATCAGCATGAACGAAAAGCCCCATCTGCTCGCCCACTACCTGAAGCTGCTTTATAGCTGCAGGGCGCTGGACGTCACAACCTGCAAGCATGGGACGCTTGCCCTGTTTTTTCAGCAGTCCTCCAAGCTTTGCGGCAGTAGTAGTCTTACCTGCACCTTGAAGACCTACAAGCATATAAACAGTGGGTGCCTTGGGTGATACTGCAAGCTTCGCTTGCGCACCGCCCATGAGCCAGGTAAGCTCATCACGAACAATTTTAATTATCTGCTGACCGGGTGTGAGGCTTTCCAAAACCTCGCTTCCCGTTGCTTTTTCATATACACGCTTCTCAAACTCTTTAACAACTTTATATCCCACGTCCGCTTCCAAAAGTGCAAAGCGAACTTCACGCATGGCGCTCTTTATATCCTTTTCGGTAACAACGCCCTGGCCCTTGAGCTTTTTAAAGGTCTGCTGAAGCTTTTCACCTAAAGATTCAAATGCCATTATTCTTCTCCGTTCTCTATAAGACTTGTTCTTTCAAGTATTTTATCTGCGAGAGCGTTTATTTCTTTGCTTGCTGAAAGCCGCTTATTCGTAGCCTTAAGCTGCTCGGTAAGCTGTGCAATTTCACCTACATTGCGGAAGACGCGAATTAAATGAAGCTTACTTTCCATTTCATCGAGAATTGCTTCTCCACGCTTAATGAAATCGCGTACACCCTGCCGGGAAATATCCATAAGCTCGGAAATTTCACCCAGGGAATAGTCACTGTCATAGTAGTACTCCATTGCCTCAACCTGTTTGTCTGTAAGCAGTCCTCTATAAATATCAAGAAGCTCTGTGTAAGCAAGATTTTTCTCCATAACAGTGCCGAAGCTCCACCTCTTTCAGCAAAAAATTCGGAAGTTGTAAAGTTAGTTAGCTTTACAACTTCTTTAGTATACACTGAATTTCAAGGAATGTCAATAGTTTTTTTGCAAAGAATTGACTACAAATGAAAAAATATTTGAAAGATTTCTGCAGCTGTGGTACAATCTTTGTAAAGGCGGTGATATTTTTGGACAGAGTGATACTTCATTGTGATTGCAATGGGTTTTTTGCATCAGTTGAGGCGGCACTTAACCCTGCTCTTAATGACGTTCCCATGGCGGTTGGTGGAAGCGTGGAAGCACGCCACGGAATAATATTGGCTAAAAATGAGCTTGCAAAAAAGTATGACATACGCACTGCCGAAACTATCTACTCCGCCAAAAAGAAATGCCCGGGTCTTGTGATAGTACCTCCCCATCATGATTTATACGAGGAGTACAGCCAAAGAGTAAATGCAATTTATCTTGAATATACCGATTTGGTTGAAAAATTCGGAATTGACGAAAGCTGGCTCGATGTGACAGGCTCGCAAAAGCTTTTCGGAAGCGGCGAAGAAATAGCCTCCGCAATCCGCAAAAGAGTAAGGGAGGAAATCGGAATCACCATTTCCGTGGGGGTATCATTTAACAAGGTCTTTGCAAAGCTGGGCAGTGACTACAAAAAGCCCGATGCCACAACCGTTATTTCAAGGGAAAATTACAGGGACATTGTCTATCCCCTGCCCGTGGGAGATTTGCTTTTCGTAGGCAGAAAAACAAGGGAAGCTCTGTCTAAGCTTCATATAATGACCATAGGAGACCTTGCACGCGCAAAGGAGGAAAAGCTCATAAGCCTTTTGGGAAAGCAGGGTGAAATGATTTACCGCTATGCACGAGGCGAGGATAATTCCCCCGTTGACCCCCACGCGAATGATGAGGTTAAATCAGTTGGCAACGGAATGACCTTCCGCCGTGATTTAATAGGCGAAAAGGATATTTTGTGCGGTATATCCCACCTTAGCGAAAGCATTGCCGTGAGGATGAGAAAAAAAGGCGTAAAATGCACAGTGGTGCAGGTTACGATTAAGGACCCTGATTTAGTTTCCATTCAGAGGCAGGAAAAGCTCCTATCCCCCACAAACCTGGCTAAGGATATAACCGATAAGGCAATGGAAATTATCCGACATAGTTGGAACATGAAAAACCCGATTCGCATGCTTACAGTAACGGGAGGCGGAATTGTTCCCGAGGATAGTGTTCAGCAGATAAGCTTTTTTGATGAGGATAAAAGCTCGAAACGCGAAAGCCTTGAAAAAGCTCTTGACAAAATCCGCGACAAATACGGAAACGATTCCGTAAGGAATGCAAGTGTGATAAATAATGATATAGGAATATAGAAAATATAGAGGAATAGAAAAAGAGTGATGACTTTAAAATCATCACTCTTTTTGACGAATTTTCATTTTTCGCCAACTTATAAAGCCATAAATATCATTTACAAGAAAAGCACCAAAACATACAACAACTGATATATATTTGATGTCATAAAAGCTCGCTAATATCCATAATACAATCAATACAATATCGTTGCCGGCATAAGCCAAGGCAAAATAAGGACTTCGTCTAAAAGTAAGGTATACTGCAAGAAAACTTGTAGTTACAGAAATAGTACTTGGGAGTAGATTTGCAGTATTAAAGAATGCCAATATGAAGTAAAACAAAACGGTAATTATTGCTGTCAGAAACCACATAAAATATGTTTCTCCTCTGCTGATAGTATTTACCTTAACTTCCGCCTTGTTCCCTTGATAGGGATTTTTGAGCCAAGATATAAGGGCAAATACTGACATTGGCATCGTCATACCAAGATATGTTATCATTTCTCCATAGTACGCAAAATTAAAGGAAATAATCCCATACAGCAAACTAAAACATACCATCATCAGTTGTCCAAAGGGATTTCCCTTTGCATTGAAAATCAGAGATGTTACCCCTATCAGAGATGCTGCTAATGTCAAATAATTTTCCCTATCAAAAGCATAAAATGACAGGACAATCAACATGGCTGATGAACACCATAACACAATTTCTGCTTTTGAAAAATAGTCTAAAGCTTTTTTAAACCAAATCATAATAACCTCCGAAAAAACCAAGCATCCGTACACACATCTTCTAAGACCTAACGATGTGTTAACGAATGCTTTTGCATTTCACTACCCGGTGGCAGTTTTCTGTGTTTTATTAACTTTAAATTAATTATAGCATAAAAATATGTATTTTTCAAGCAAATAGAAAACAGATCTCGATTTTTTATCAAAATTAAGGTCTGTTTTGGCGGACGGGGTGGGATTCGAACCCACGTGTCCGTGAAGGTAAACGCATTTTGAGTCGTGCAAGTTAGAGCAAATAAGCGGAAAATAAGAGAAGTTAGGAAGCGATAAAAACTGCGTAAAATCAAGGCTTTGAGGGGTTAAAATCCTTCAAAGCCACAATTAGCTCTCAAAATTTGCGTATTGCCACTTTTACCCCCTTTTCTAACGAATTCTGCTAGAAAAATGTTAGAAAAGGTATTTAGGTAGATGAATTTATAATTTCCTTTTAATCAAGTATATTCCCGTCTGTTGAAATGGTTACAACTCGCCACGGAATAAATTTTCCACTTGCCTGAAGGGCATTTTTAACTGCATTTTCAATGCCTCCGCAACAGGGAACCTCCATGCGAACAACGGTTACACTTTTTATATTGTTGTTTGCTATAATAGCGGTAAGCTTTTCTGTGTAATCGCCTTCGTCAAGTTTCGGGCATCCGATAAGGGTTATATGCTTGCGGATAAATTCATTGTGAAAGTTTCCATAAGCATAAGCTGTACAATCGGCAGCCACCAAAAGATTTGCTCCGTCAAAGTATGGTGCATTCACAGGGACAAGCTTAATCTGAACAGGCCACTGCGTGAGCTGACTTGTTGCAGGTGTATGAGGAACATTTATATCGCAGATTTCTCTCTTTATTGCCTTTGAATTTGTTCCAGGACAACCGCAAGGGAGCGGTGCTGATGCCTTTTTCTCCTTTGCCTTTCGGGCAGCCTCTTCATCGTAGGCAGGGGCCTCTCTTTCTTCAAAGGTAATTGCACCCGTAGGGCAAGCCGGCAGACAATCACCAAGACCGTCGCAATAATCCTCACGGGTGAGCTTTGCCTTTCCGTTTATCATTTCTATTGCTCCTTCGTGGCAGGCTGCAGCGCATAATCCGCATCCGTTACATTTTTCTTCATCAATTTTTATAATTTTTCTTATCATAAAAGGTTACCTCCTTGATTTTCTATTCACATTATAGTATAATAATTGTAACAAGTCTGTTGTATTTACAACAAGAGGTGAACTTAATGAAAAAATTTATTCCGATATTAAAACGCACCCGATTGTTCGCAGGCGTAGGTGAAGATGAAATTGACTCACTGCTTTCCTGCCTTGGCGCAAGGATTTTAGAATACCAAAAGGGTGAGTATGTTTTAAGACAAGGGGAACACATCGCTGATATTATGATTCTGGCAGATGGAAATCTCCACATACAAAAAGATGATTACTGGGGTAACCGCAGTATATTGGGTCAGATTTCCGTCGGTGAAATGTTTGGCGAGGCGTATGCCAGCCCCCAAAGCGGTGCCATGCTAAATGATGTTGTTGCGGTGGAAGACAGCAAGGTAATATTTTTTGATGTGAAACGGATTTTAACCACCTGTTCTACTGCCTGCCGATTTCATTCTATGGTAGTCATAAATATGTTTTTTGCAATTTCTGAGAAAAACAGAAACCTTGTGCAAAAGCTCGGTCATATGTCAAGGCGTACGACAAGGGAAAAACTGATTTCATATTTGTCTGAAGAGGCGAAAAAGCAGAATACCTCTAAATTCACAATTCCTTTTAACCGTCAACAGCTTGCAGACTTTTTGTCGGTTGACAGAAGTGCCATGTCGAACGAGTTATGCAAGATGCGTGATGAAGGACTTCTGGAGTTTGAGAAAAATCAATTTGTTTTATTTGAAACGGAGAACTGATATGATAAATAAACTATTCAAAAGCATACTTGACCAAGACCTTGCCCCTGTCGTTGTTTGTGATATGGATGATATCATTGTTTATATGAATCCCTCTGCGATAGAGCGTTATCACAAGGACTTGACAGGTAAAAGCATAAAAGATTGCCATCCGCCAAAAGCCAATGAAATGATAGAAAAGGTGCTTGCGTGGTTTAAAGAAAACAAGGACAACAACATCATTTACACCTATCGCAATGACGAGGAAAACAAAGATGTCTATATGGTCGCTCTTCGTGATGAAGACGGCACACTGATTGGCTACTACGAAAAGCACGAGTTCAGAAACAAAGAAACAGTCGGGCTTTATCAGCCTAAACAATAATAAAATATGGAGATATAAAAATGAACGAAGAATGTTTAATTTGCAAAGCACCGCTTGAATATCTGGAAACAGATACGATGATGGAATGTGTGATTTGCCATAAAAAAGAAAACAGCAAGACAAGATGCGTAAACGGCCATTTCGTTTGCAGTGAGTGCCACACAAGCGGAATGGACGAAATTATTGCATTGTGCTTAAATGAAGAATCTAAAAATCCTATCCACATATTAGAAAAAATGATGTCAATGGACTTTTGCCATATGCACGGTCCCGAGCATCATGTTATGGTGGGTGCATCTCTTCTTACTGCATACAAAAATGCAGGCGGAGAGATTGATTTAACCTCTGCAC
>JAZTXM010000011.1:0-83088 GCA_045636425.1 Clostridia bacterium
ATTATCTATATTATTACTTTCTACGCTTTTCTCGCTTGCCGCAGAAATGATTTGATTTCGTATCTTATTAAATTCTCTGTTATCGTATAGCTTAGGGAAATCAATTTCATCTTCCTGATAGTAACCCATAATTCTACCTTGAATGTTACACCATTCTTTGTAGAATGCTGCAACATTCTTATCCTCTGACAGCTTTTTGTATATGCTGTTTACAATCTCTTTTTGTTCTTTTGACAGATATGAATATACTTTTTTACCTTTATAGGTTCGCATTTCATCTGCCAATTGATTAAAGAGAGAGTTGATTTCAGTGTTTGGTTTTACGCTGAAATCTTTTTTCAATTCCCGTATTCTTTCCTTGGATTTCTCAACTAACTTCTCACGCATCTGAGTTTTCTCATCGTATAGATGATATAACTCGTCTCTACATATTTCTCTTACCATACAGGATTTCATTTGCTCAATCCCATGTGTCGTTAAAAAACCACCACCCGAAGCAGAATACACTAGCATGTGTATATGTGGGTGGTGGTCTTTATTATGGAATGCTGCATACCATCTTAAGTCATCAAGTGGTATCTTATATATTCTAGCTATGTCTGCCTGTTTGGACTGAATAAGCGTTTGCCACGCTCTTGCATTATCATATCCAAACCTTGTTGCATCTTCTCTTGTAAGAGACAACATTGGCAACCAAACATTACATTTAAGCTCTCTTAATTCTTCTAAAACTTCGTTCAGATTCAGGTCAGTTTTATTTGAAAACAAACCGTGAGTTCCGAACTTTTCTACCTTTGGCCTTGTTGCAATATAGTTGGCATTGATGACTACTTTGTTATTAATAGACTTGTCCACACCTATACGTCTTGCTATGTATCCGGCTTTACCTGCCGCTTTGCCGCCTTTAACATACGGGCTTTTGAAAACTACTGCGACTGACATAAATTTTCCTCCTTTCTTCAAAGCACCACTTTTGCATCCCTTACTTTCTTGCTATACCTGCATTCGCAAGATATTGGATGCTCATTTAGCACCAATTTTTGAAATCTTCCCCTGATAGGGAATCCCCCGAACGGCACTGCCGGTCGGTGTTTGAGGGCAACGGTATGCACTCGGTGCACCGTGCCTTTATCCTGCTTATTTTTATTAAGCGGATATTTCTCAAATTAAAGCGTATTTTTTCATATTTTTCACATCCTTTCAAAAGAAAAAACCTCGAACCATTGACTTTCGGAGATAGAGATGATATAATCAAGAAATAAAGGAAGAACAGCTTTATTTCTTGGTAGGGATAGTTTAACATAATCAGAAACTTTTGTCAAGACATAAAATGTTACAATTATATTTCTTGGATTTTTGAGGTGAGAAAACATGAATTTAAGAGTTGAATTTACAGGAGAAAAAATAATAATTCATACAGAAAAAAACACGGTAGAGTATCAGCTTGGAACTATAACTTGTATAATTTCTGCAGGTGAATGGGATGAGCTTTTAAAGTTTTTAGATGCTCAAAAAGAATATGAAAAGTTAGAAAAGTATGCTACAAATTTTTTAGATAAGTGTTTTTATAGCAGAGAGAAAATTTCAAAAATAAATGGATATATGCTCTGTGATAGTGAACTAAATTTAAGCAGCAAAAACTATACTTCAAACAAAAAAGTAAGCGGAAGAATGTTACAGGGAAAAGCAGATTTAGTTGTTTCAGATATTTATTTAATTGATTCACTATTTGATTTAATAAATCTTGAAATGATGTACGCAGTTATCAATGATATGCCGATTAACAAGTGCAAGAATTGTAATAAATATTTTGTTGCCGGCAATGCCGCAGCTCTCTTTTGCGATAGACTTTATACAGAAGACAAGACCTGTAAGCAGTTCGGCGGAAAGAAATCTTTTGTTGATAAACTAAAAAAAGACGAGGCACTTTTAAGATACGAAAAAGTATATCAGGCAACCTACTATCGTTTACGAAAAGCAGAAACACAAGCTGAAATAGATGTATTAAATAAGCGATTGCAGGATTTAAAAAACTGGCGAGTGAAATATAAAAGCGGAGAAATTAAAGCGAAACCTTTTCTCGAATATGTTGAAGGATACGGATGGGTAAAGAAGGAGAGATGATTTATGTATATTAACGAAGTGAAAATCAGAAATTTTAGGATACTTTCAGATTCAACATTGCAATTTAAAAACGACATATGTCTTATGATTGGTAGAAATAATACTGGGAAAACATCATTCTTAGTTTTGTTCGAAAAGTTTTTAAATGGAATAAGTTTTATTTACGATGATTTTTCCGTCAAGGTAAGAAAAGATATTTTGACAATAGACGAGACAAGGGATGAAAATAAATTGTCAATACAGTTAATATTGAACATAGTATACGAAGAAAATGACGATCTTTGCAATTTGTCAGAATTTATAATGGATTTGGATCCTGAAAGAAAAGATGTAAATATTCTTTTTGAGTGCGCCATAAACAAAGGAAAATTACTAGAAGATTTAAAGAGTTTAGGAAAAGTTTCAAAAGAAAAGTATATTAAAAAGTATATTACGAACTACTTAGATAAAAACATTTATATTTTTGACACCCTTGACGATTTGGACACAACAAACAGATATCGCTTGATTAAAAAGGATTCAAAAGATATAAAGAAGCTTATAGATTTTGAAATAATACACGCAAAGAGAAGTGTTTCTAGTTCGGAAGAAAAAACAAGTATTAAAGTCTTGTCTGCATTAGCAACAGATTATTTTAACAATAAGACAGTAAATGCTCCAGACAAATTTGAAGAAATTAATGCATTAATAGAGAAGATGGATAAGAGCCTTGAAACAAATTATAAAACATTTTTTGAGGATTTTTTGAAAAATGCAAAAGATTTTTTAAGTTTAGATGGCCTAAAAATTGTTTCAAACCTTAAAGCACAGGAAATTGTAAAAGATTCCTCTGAAGTTGTTTATGGCGATGATACTTTTCAATTACCTGAATACTTAAATGGGTTAGGACATATGAACATTCTTTATTTATTGCTAAACATAGAAATCAAGAAAAACAATTTCATTAACAATAACAAAGATATTAAGCTGCTTTTTATAGAAGAACCTGAAGCACATACCCACCCTCAATTACAATATATATTTGCGAGAAAGATAAGTGAATTATTAAAAAATATAAAAGGCATGCAGACAATAATAACTACCCATTCTCCGCATATAGTTGCAACTCATCCTTTTGAAAACATTAGATACATGTTAAACATAAAGGATAAAGAAAAATATAATAACATAGAAATTAAGAACTTTCATGAAGATTTAAGTAAAATCTATTCTAATTTAGATGAATTTAAATTTATACAGCAATACCTATCGATTGAATCTGCCGAGTTGTTTTTTGCCGATAAGGCTATATTTATTGAGGGAATCTCGGAAAGCATGCTGATGCAATACTTTATTGCAAAATTTGATGCTAAAAATAAAGAACTAGAGGAATATGTGTCATTAGCATCTCAAAATGTAACTATAGTTCAAGCAGGAGCAAATGCAAAAGCATTTCGTCATTTCTTGGAGTTCTTAAAGATTCCTACAATAATTATCACAGATATTGATACTACTAAAGAAAAACAGACAAAAAAAGGTGTTCGGTATGAGGCTTGTTCTGTCGAAGATGCAGGTGCTTGCAATACAAGTAATGAAACTATAAAATACTATCTTGGTGCACCTGATATCGAAGACTCAAATTTCAAACAATGGTATGATGATATGATTAAACATAAGCAATCTTGCAATAGTGAATATGTTAATTTGGTATATCAGGTAAAGGAAAAAGGTTACCATGCAAGAAGTTTTGAGGATTCTTTTATAAATGTGAATTTGCAAAAAATAAAAGATAATAAGGATTATATCTTTGGGTTGAAGAATAAATCAAAACTAAAAAGAGTTTATAATTTATATAAATTAACTGAAGATATAATTTCAAAAAAATCTGATTTTTCATCATCACTCTTATATATTGCACATACCAAAGGCATTGAATGGGAAACTCCATCTTATATTGAGGAGGGATTAAAGTGGCTACAAAAACAATAAACTCATTAGGAGAATGCAAAAAATGCATTGACTTAAATGAGAGCTTTGTACTTCAAGGTGGCGCAGGAAGTGGAAAGACTGAGTCCCTAAAAGAACTTTTACTCTATTTAAGTACAAGCAATCCTAATGCTAAAGTAATATGCATTACACATACCAATGTTGCTGTTCAAGAAATACAGGAAAGAACTAATAGTAAATATCAAGTTAGTACAATTCATTCTTTCTTGCATGACCTTATAAAAGATTATAAAAAGAATATAAAAAGCGTTATTTCTGAGTTGTTTGTATTATCAAAAATGGAACGATTACATTTTGAAGATGGCATGAATGAAGCTACATATAAAAAGGATGAACATGAGCGATTTAAAAAGCTATATGGGAAATATGCAGACAAATTATTCGCAATAAAAAAAGAGACTTGTGAAAAAGTTACGGGTAAAAGAGATTATGATAAGGATCCGGAAAAGTATAACAGTTTATTGAATGAAAGAATAAACGAGTTGAACAAAATAATTGAAGAGCATATCAAAGAAGATGATTATTCAATAATTCACTATAATGAAACTAAATTTGATAGTTATTCTGATCTTACATATGGACATGATGGGCTACTAATAATATTCCATTTACTTTTTGAAAAGTACCCAATCTTGAAAAAAATGATTGCTGATAAGTACGATTATATTTTTATAGATGAATATCAGGATACAAAATCAGAAATTGTTTGTGATTTGTTAACAGTTGCAGAAAATACGAATTTTACTGTATGTTTGTTTGGTGATACAATGCAATCAATATATTCTGACGGAGTTGGAAATGTAGACACTTTTATTAATGACGGAGTTTTGAAAACGATCCCAAAATCAGATAATTTTCGTTGTTCTTATGAAGTTTTAGATATTATCAATCCACTTCGTCTTGATGATATAATTCAGGATGTTGCACTTGCACAATTACCTAACGGAGAATTCGAAACTGAAAAAGAAAGACATGGACAAGTTAACATTTTGTATTCAATTTGTTCTAAGCGTCCCACTTCTTTTAGTGTTATTGAAGATAAAGAAGAATATCAAAGACAGGTTGATAAACTTGTCTTTGAGGCAAAGAAATTGTGCGAAAATCCTAAAATTTTAATGTTGACAAATAAAGCTATTGCAAAGAAAAATTCTTTTGATAATTTATATAAGGTATTTGACGATAGATATATTGATGTTGGCGATCATTTAGAAAACCATTTGCGGGCTATACAAGCTTTAGATATAAGTGACATTTGTAAATACTATGTTTTAAAAGATTACAACAGTTTGATTAAGGTAATACGCAATGGCGGATATGTTATTCATACAATTCAAGATAAAATAAAGCTAAAAAATATCATTGAAACGTTGCTGAATGATGATAATATCTCTTTAAAAGATGCTTTTGATTATGTATTAAAGCATAAATTGATTAAGCAGACAGAAACACATAAGAATATTATTAATAGAAATAATCAGTATTTAAAGGAGCTTGCAGAAGATTTATCATACCAACAGTTCAAGACACTTTATGATGAAGGATATAACACTTTTACAAAGATTAAAGAGTCATTTGAACTAGAGTCGGAAGAGGAGTTTGATTATTACAAATCTCGTTATAAAAAAGAAAAGTTTATTAAAGAATTATTTTCTCCAGAACTTAAATTCAAGGAAGTTTTAAATTATACGAACTATCTTGAAGAAAATACAGAATACATAACAATGCATAAGACAAAAGGTTCAAGCATTAAGGATGTAATAGTAGTTATGGAGGAGTTTTTCTGGAATGAATATGATTTTTCTCTATTATACAATCCTGATGACTCGAAGTTAGTGAAACAGGAAAATTCTCAAAAATTGATTTATGTAGCTTGTTCACGAGCACGTAGAAACCTTGTATGTGTCCGTCTAATTGAAGAAAATGAAGAAGATGCTTTTCTTGGTGTGTTTCCAAAGGCTAGAAAAGTGAATGTTTAAAAATATTTAAAAATCTAAAAACAGGGAGAGTAAAATCATATTATAGACTGATTTTATTCTCCCTGTTTAGTGTATAATTTAATGTTTTTTACAAGACTGGAATCCCATATCTATGATATTCGTTCCATTTGCTTTTTAATACATCAATATTTTGTTTGGTCCATTCTATAGCAATGCTTTCTTGCTTTGGAGGTATATTACCTGCAAGAACAGAAAAATCAATTAAAGAAATAGATATATTTTTATTTCCGTAATGAGCATGCAAATGGGGAGTATTGTGTCCTTGCTCTTTAGTTCTGATTTCGAATATTATAGAACCTCGTGTTCCAACTTTTCCTCTTTGTTCCCGTAAACCAAATACCGGATAAAAGAAAGTAAACGAATTAAAATCACTAATTAAATCGTTGAAACTATGTTCAATGCAATTCATTATATAAAACTCCTTAAGTATTAAAATAATATATCTATTTTCTAAACACAAACAAATACTCATGTGCTATAAGCAAGAAATTATATTTCACACTGTTTGTTTTCCAATAACCGGTTGCTTTGCAGTTATGCTGTTCCTTTATAATCAACTCTTTAAGTTTGAATCCGGCTTCTTCGAAAATTCGCATTACATCGAATGACATTGGTATCATATGACCTTTTTGCCTAGTGTCACCCATAAGGATTGCACAAAACTTGTCCTTTTTCAAAACACGATAGCTTTCAGATGCAACCTTTTTCATTTCTTTAAGGAAATCCTTGACTTTTAATTGAGATAAGTCGCCATCAATTCCATCGCTGTATTTGATAATATCTGCATATGGCGGATGAGTGCATATCAAATCAATGCTTTCATCAGGAACGAAATCAAGATTTCTTGCATCTCCTTTTTTGATATATACTTTACCTTTAGCAGGTTCGTAATCAAATAATGTTTTCTCTTTGCATCTATCAAGTGCAACATCGTTTATATCAACACCAATTATATCTCTGTTCAGAAGTTTTGACTCGACTAGAGTTGTACCGCCACCAGCAAATTGGTCTAATATCAAATCTCCCTCTTGAGAATATCTTAAAATAATATTTCTTGGTATATATGGCGACCAGTTTCCTCGCCATTTTGCATCATGGGTTGCCCAATCTCCTCGTTTAGGAAATGACCAATGTGTAGTCATTTCCAATTCGAAATCTTCCGGTTCCCATTTGATTATTTTTTTAGCCATATCAAATTAATCCTTCTTCATCAAGTGCATTCATTAACATATTTCTACCTGACCAATTCCAATATGTTATGTCTTGTTCTATAAAGAGCCATTTGATCGCAAAGAGAATAATAGCAATAGGTCTTAGCTCTCCTTCGTAATCACTAAATTCCATATTCTTTATAGAATACACATCAAAATCGTTATCATAAAAAATGTTTTTAATTTGTTCACTTATCAATTGATATTCTGAATTGCTGTAGTGATTTTTAACATCATGTAATGCGAGTATAATATCCCTATGACTTGGAGTTGTATAACGCATGCTTTTTTTGAAATACATTCCTGTAATATGTACGGTAAAATCAAATCCTTTGTTCAATCCTGCCGGTCTATGTAGTTCAATATTATAATCATCAAATTCTTCAACTATATAATGATATCGCGAACTATCTGTGCCCCGGCCGTTACCAGGCTCTTCATCAAGGAAAACATTAATTATTTCTCGTCTAACCGATTTTCTATCTCTTGATTTTAAGTTATATCTTAATCTTTCGAGTGGCATAACTACATCTCCCTCATTTTAAGTATGTCATATACAAATTGCTTTTGAAAATAAAAAGCATGATTTTTGTTGGACACATATCTTCCGTATGTATTTGAGTATATTGGATGATAAGGTTTTGAATCCTTACTCCTTACCTGAATGTGTGTTCCGTTTGATGTATGAATAAATCCGTCTTTTTGTGTTTCAATATGATTTTTGAGTTGTTCACAAATGCTATAATAATCTTCTCTCCAAATATCCAAAAGAGAAGAAAATCTTTTGTCAGTAAGGTCGATATGTACAGCATCTAAAAACATCCAGGTGCGAGGATTTCCCACTTTGCAAACCGGAACATAAAGCATATTATTGATTTTCTCATATAGGTGTGTTTCTTCGAATTTCCTCTTTTGAAGCAATTCATCAATAACACTGGCTATTTGAGTTATAAATACGGTCTCTAAAGGTTTACCTGAAGCATCACACTTATTGCTCTTGAGTTCGCCATCCTCAAAATCGATATTAAAGCTATCTAGCTTCTTTCCAAGAGCCAATTCGAGCAACTGACCTGTTTTGCCTTTGTTCTTAATTATTGTTTCAAAATCATCTTCAGTAAATATCTCTGAAAATGGAATATTGCATAATTTAATTATCTTTTCTTGTGCTTCTTTAAGTTTCATTTTTTAATCCTCCAAAGAGTACACACTGTGGAATCAATTCCACAGTGCTCGGTATTTTATTCTGTTGTTTAGATTATTTTAGAAGTTAGATATCAGAAGTTCTCTGATTTTGCCTCTGCCTTGACTGTTGCTATTTATCATTCGTGTAGCTTCAACTCGCTTGATTCTATGGTTACTGTAGATATTATCGAAGAATTCATCGTCTTCGTTAGTATTCTTAGGATCTGAATTACTCACTACTATTTTAGCACCTTTTTTATTCATTTCATCTACGAATTCCGCCAATTCAATTTGTTCTTCATCTGTGAATAAGCTTTCTGTATATGCGGTGAAACTTGATGTTTCTGTAAGAGGTCTGTACGGCGGATCAAAGTACACGAAGGTGTGCTTGTCTATAAAGTCTGCTGATTCTTTGTAATCTCCGCATACTACTTCCACATTTTGAAGCTTTTCAGATACTGCTCGTAGATTTTTTTCGTCACATATAAGCGGATTCTTGTATGAACCCATTGGCACATTGAATAGCCCTTTTTTATTCACTCGATACAGTCCATTAAAGCAAGTTTTATTTAAGAATATCATCAAGGCTGCTTTGGTAACATTCTTTGTTTCATTACCATTTACCTTGATATCGTTGAACTTTTCGCGCATGCTCATATAATATGTTTTTCTATCTTCAGTATCAAGGCTTGTATATTCTTCTTGATATGTCTCTAATAAGGCGATTAAATCATCTATTCTATGCTTGATGATATGATAGGTGTTAATCAATTCTGCATTTATATCACTTATATAAATTTCTTTAATGTTATACTTACTTAGCACATCAAATAGAACCGCACCGCCACCAACGAAAGGTTCTGCATACTTGGTTATGGTATTATCGAATGGGTAGTAGTGCTCAATTTCTTTTAGGAGTTGACCTTTTCCACCAGCCCATTTCAAGAACGGTTTAACACCTTTTTCTACAGTTTCAGTATATCTAGTGCTTCTTGCATCGATAGGTTTCTCGGCATCATCTGGAATAATCCACATGTTGCCTATCATTGTTGCATTGGCAATTCTGTTTTCAGAGCAGAGGACAGCAACTCTTCTTTGAGAGATGCCCCATTTGTCAGCTGCCTCTCTTGCACATATAAATCCCATAATCATACACTCCTTGTGTTTTATAAATATATTATATTCTAAAACTCGAATAAAAGCAATACCATTTTAGATTTTTCTCTGTTTTGTACAATTCTTTTATTTATGATATTTTTTCTAAATCCCCATTTAACAGCCGTCTACTTTGCGATTAAACTATTTGTGTGGTGTAACTACATTACCCAGCATGGTTTGTTGCTCAAACCCCTGTCTCAACCGCTGTAACTGGCGCTTAAAATCGATTTTAGAGGCAGGGGTATTGGCAGACATAAATTAACGATATATCCGATGTATTATTCCTCGAATATATCGTTTTCATTTTCAAAGCATGCAATTACAAATCTTGCACCTAATTTAAATCCTTTTATAAAGGTTTGACATTCTGTAATTTGCATCATTTCATCATAGCAAGCCTTAAATTTATCAAATAATTCTTTTTCCTGCTCGTTTAAGGTCTCAAGTAACTTTTCTTCATTCTTAGTCAGCATCCTGAATGCCTTATCAAATCCTCTTTGTTTTTGGAATGGCCTTTCAGCTGGGTTGATGTTCCCATACCAGAATTCTTCAAGTATATGCATTATTCTTCCTCCTTACACAAAGAGGGCGACTCAAATTCCGGTATATCCGAAATCGAGTCGCCCTCTTCAATCATTCTTTTTGCTGTCATTAGTGCGTGTTTGACATAAATCATATTCAGTTGTTCTCGTATTGTCTTGGCATCAACTTTTTGTTCAACCATTCTGAATACTTCTACAAACACAGCACTTTCAATTCCGTATTTGTCGCCATACATAATTTCTTCCAATGTGTACATAGCCATTTGTATCACCTCCTGTGACACAAACAATACCACGAAAGGGAGAGGAAGTCAACGAAGGAATTATTCTATTGAAGCGAAAATCTCTGAAAAAGCATCCTGGACATCTTGTCCTAATTCTTTGCCTAATACTTCCTGAGAATAAGATTCAAATGGATTATATACTAACTCTATAAAAGTCTGTTCATCTGCATCAAATTTTTCATCACCAACCGTAAGTCCTGCATAGTGCATTGAGAAACTTTCCTCATCTTCTATTACAAACTGAATATACACTTTTGCCTCTTCATCATAATATGTACATTCTCCACTGAATTCAACAACCTCTGAGCCGTCATCTGCTTCAAAGCCTCTCCATTGCGGATTTGCAAAAAAATTGTCATATGCTTCTTCATAGGTTATATCGGGAATAAGTTCGGGATGGCCATTTTTTACCATTGAAATATTACTATCAAATATTGAACCTTGTAAATCGCTGTTTGTATCAATATCTGAACATCCAACAAGTGATGTCATTAAAACTACTAATGCAATTATAGAAACCCAAGCTTTCTTAAAAAATACTTTTTTCATAATTAGATACACTCCTTTATAAAACACCTTTGTACACTTTAATTTTGTAACCATAACCTTTATACCTTTGTACCAACAAACAAACCAATGCCATGATTAGTCCGTGTTCCGCTGGCGAGCAGGCTATGTTATCAATTTCCAAATCCTTGTTTGCGTTAAAATACCATTTTCCATTATTCATAATATGTGCAAGTGCGTGAATGGAATAAATATCGTTTATTGCCAATCTGCGAGAGTTTTTCTTGGCAAAACAGATAATGGATTTATTTGTAATAACAACACCACTTTTGCCATTCGCAATAAGACCACTATCCTTAAATAATAAAATTTGTTCATCTGTGGGCAATGAGTTGCCAAGCTGTTTTTTTGCTTTGTCTAACAAATTAACATTTATATCTTCCATAGCCCAATCCGTATGTTCTCTTGCTATGTTTTTTAATCCCTCCAAGCACGACTCTACAGTATCTCCTGCATTAATCCAAGCACACATTTCTTCAAATGATTTTTGACCATGTTCGTTATCGAAGTTTTTTATATTGGACAAATCAAATAATCTTTGTGCAAGAGTTTCGCTATTGTCAGCATGGCCGTTTAAATTAGTTTCTATCGCAAACTCAGAACCGCAATAATCACATATTGCTTTACCTGGGGATATACTTGTCGTACCACCACAATTAGGGCACTTATCGTATGACATAATACCACCTCATTTACTATTGAATTTTCGTAATTCTTCTCATATCGTTTATAAATTCATTTGTAGCTTCTTTGTTATCTGAATAAATTGTGAGCACATTTCCGTTGCGAAGATGAATTTTCATTTTTCTTTCACGATAAAGTAAAAGAACAAAAGCTGTTATCGCAAAACACCAAAAGCCACCTCCTGCAAAACCTAAAACAAGTCCCAAAATAGCCAAAACGATATTGGTAGTTCTCATGTGAAAACTTTCTTGAATTGCCATTATATCTTCTAACATAATAGCGGGTATTTTATTTTTCTTCGCAGGAACTGTTTGAATATTCAGTCTATCTTCTCCAACTGTAACATTATGTTTAACACCCCATCTGCCTCTAATCACCAAGTCATTTCCAGAAAAGCTATATTCCTTACCCATCAATTCATTTTGAGGTTGAACTTGTGTTTGCACTTCAACGGGACTTACAGTAGCTTCTGTAGGTATTTCAATTTTAGAACTACAAAATGGACATTCCATAGCATTTTCCGGCACATTAGCACCACAATTTTTACAATTCATAATCTTTTTTCTCCTTTATGTATACTATTTTTTTATTTAACGTTTAAAGCAGAGCCACAATATTCGCATTCTCCGCTATTTCCGAATACCGTGTTGTTTGCACCGCAACATTGACAAGCAACTATTTTTGTTGCAATACTACCGGAAGTTGCATTTGCGGTAGGTTCCGCCTGAATATGAGCATTGCTATTTGGCAAAACAACCTCTCGTGTACCTTCGTTTATATAAGCATTTTTAAGATAACCTTTGTTTATCAACTTTTGAATATCGTTTTTAGCAACATCATAAGATTTTCCCATTGATGAAGCTATAACATCAATCTGTCTTTCGTTGCCATTTACAATTACAGATAAATATTTCTTAACTTCCTCAGCGTCTCTCTTGATTTTTTTAGAAACTTTCTGTAATACAAATCCAGCGATACCAAAAAAGAATATCATACCGATATCATCTGACCCAAATCCATCACTCAAACAAGCAACAAGTCCAATTCCAGCAATGCAATATGATGCTATACCAATACCGCCTATAAGCTTCCCAGCACCCATAGCGGTTTTCTTGTCAACAGAAACACGCTTTATTATCAAAAATATACCTACCGGCCAAAAAATACATAATGCTAAAATTATTACCGGCCATGAATACAATCCGCTGATTTTACCTTGTTCATTCATTGTAACTTACCTCCTGAATTTTAATAACTTCCTCTTTTAGTGCTCTTGATTTTTAAAGACCGTAGCTTTATAGCATTTTTAATTTCTAATATTTTCTGTGGAATACTTTCATCATTATCGGATAATAACTTGCGTAATTCCTCAAGCTTTTCTGATATTAAAACCTCATCATTTGATAATTCACTGTTATCTGAATATTTAAGCTGTTCGCTTAGTTCGTCTAAATCCTTGCTATAAGTGCTTTCTCTGTATTCAATTGCCAAACCTTTTGCATTTGTGTATAAACTATCTACAACCGCTTGATTTTCTGATAATACCTTGTTTTTGTTTCCTATGTATTCGCCAAAATAAATAATAATTACATCAACTGCAAGCATAATACCTAACGCAAGTAGATTTAAAAGAATATATGTTTTTATCAGAAATGGAAAAACATTAACAAATATAATTGATATTATCAAAACAACACCTAAATGAAAAAGGCTGGCTATAATGTTTGCAACTCCAAATATTGATTTCTTTACACACAAAGCCTTTACTGTTCCGATGCCTTCAACAAATATTAAAAACATCAGGGAAATCCATCTCATTGGGATTGTAAAAATATTATCAAATGTCAGTAGGTAAAATATTATTGTTGCGACTATTGAGGTAGCTCCGCAAATCAAAGTAATAGATTTTGAATTTTTCAACATATTTTCGCCCCCTTATTCTATCTTAGTCCCACATTCAGGGCAGAATTTTGTGTTATCTTCTATTACCTTTCCACAGCCACTACATTTCTTTACTAATGAATGACCGCATTCAGGACAAAACTTACTGTTTCCGCTTAACAGATTGCCGCAGTTCGGACATGGTGTAGGTACTTTTGCCCCACATACGGAACAAGAGGTAGCACCATCAGGCAAATCCGATTTACAAGTACTACACGGATTATATTTCTTGCCGCACTCCGGACAGAATTTTGTATTTTCAGTTATATCCGCATTACATGATGAACATTTTATTGTTTTATCTGTTGTTTTGCTATCTTCAACAGGAGAAGAGGTGTCAAAACCGCAATGATTACAGAATTTTTCATTTATTCCTATTCGAGCTTTACATTTTGGACATTCTTTTGTATCGTTAGTATTCAGTGCTTGTGTCAGTCCACCAAACTGTTGACCGATTGCTCCGCCAACACCAACACCCATTCCTAAGCCGATGCCTGCGCCCATTAATCCGCCTTGCATGGAATTAGGGTTTGTAGCTGCACCTTCCAAAGTATCAAACGAACGCTCTTGCTGATAACTATAGCCAACAATATCCATTTCAGCTCTTTTGGCAAGTGCTTTTTTAAGTTGTATAACTGCGTCATCATCTTCCGGAACATTTATATCGTTAACAAAGAAAGAAACCAGTTTAATCCCATATTTATCAAACATTGGTGAAATCTTTTCCTGCAGATATGTAGATATTTCATCAAGATATGCATTGATTTCTAATATGCTGATATTTTTATGAACCAAATAAGAAGAAATAACATCCTTTGCTTTGGTCAGATATACTCCGCGGAAGAATTTTAATATACTTCCTTTATCAAATTGTGGAAGTGTGCCGACAAGCTTTAGCAAAAACTTTTTAGATTCTTCAATTTGTATTCCAAATTGACCAAAAGCTCTAACCGGTACAAACACCTTATATTTTGGATCTTGCAACTGGATGGGAGTAGAAGTACCCCATTTAACATCCAACGAAAAGACTTTATTGATATACCATACTTCCGCAGTGAACGGAGAACGGCCACCAAAGGGAAGATTTATCAGTTTATTTAAAATCGGGATATTGGCAGTGTCCAATGTATGTCTGCCTGCACCAAAAACATCACAAACCTGTCCACCTTTTACCAAGATAGCTTCTTGTGATTCATTGACAATCAACTGCGTCCACGTTCCCAATTCGCTGTTTGGATATTTCCAGGCAAACACATCTGGATTACCGTCATATTTTATGACATCAATAATTGCCATATATAGATTCCTCCTTGTTAACAAAGCAAATACCACATAATCGTGATTATGTGGTATTCATAGGACAAACCATTATTCATATAAAGATATTTTAACTTCTGTTATCAAGGATTTATAGACCGATGATTATTTTCAACTTCATCGGTCTTGAAAATATGCTATTTTTTATTTGTTATGTAGAAATTAGGAATAAGTTTATACAAATCATTGACATAATTCGATTTTTTTAGTATAATATATTTGTAATTTTGCGATTGCACGACCACATAATCACGATTATGTGGTTTTTTATTTTCAGCAGATTAGTAGCCCAAGTCTTTGTATCTGCTTTCTATGAATTTCTCCGGTTTCCATTGTGTATATTCGTGTGGTGTTTACATTTGAATGTCCAAGAATATCAGCGAGTCTTACGACATCTTTTTGAATGGAGTAGTAGGTTCGTGCAAATAAATGGCGGAGATTGTGAGGGAATACTTTATCTTTTGATACTCCTGCACTTTCACATAGCTTTTTCATATCAGACCATATGTTGCTTCTATCAAGTGGTTTTCCGTTTTTGCTTACAAATACGGAGCCACTTTTTATATTATTTTGTTTTATATAGTCTTTTAGCATCTTGCAAAGTTGCTTTGGTAAGATAACTATTCTCATTTTGCCTTTACAGTTGATTGATGCCTGTCCAGATTTGACAGCAGAAACCGTTATAGCTTTAAGTTCTGATACACGGATACCTGTTGCACATATGGTTTGCATAAGGTAATATAATCTTTGATTTTTCTTTTGTTTTGCAGCAACTAACAGTCTTTCATATTCAGCCTTTGTCAATTCTTTATCCTTGCTTGCAAATATTTGTCTTTGGATTTTAAGTGCCTTTACCTTCAGGTCATACCATTCGTTATATGCGAAGAAACTGTTAAGTGATGATAATATAGAATTTACACTTGCCGGAGCATATTTTTCTATTATCTCTTGCTTGTACTCAAGTACAACACTTTTGTTCAATTCTGTTTCTTTGCACCATTCCACAAATGCCGTTATGTCACGGATATACTTTTCCAAGGTATAGGAGGACTTCTCCTCGTCAATTAAATACTCCTTAAATTTTTGTATTAGTTCGTTTGTGATTTTTCTCATTTTGAATCAACTCCTTTGGTTTTATTTTACCACCAACGATAAAATATATAAGAGTTGTCAATGATTTGTCTTTACCTCCTTATTCAACCACAAACAGTACCACAAAAATCGTAACAAGTCTATAATATAAATTAAAAATAATCTAAGAAAAAGACGCATCATAGTTGATACGTCTAGAAATATGCTGTTATTTCAATAAATTTACTATCCTCTAAAAGGAATGAGTGATTTTCTTATTTTAATTCCATTGACTTCCACACAAACACAATCATTCTCTATATATTGATGTTTTGCTTCGGTTTGTCTTGTGTTAAAATTTGACTGAACAAACATTATAAGACTATTAAATATTAAATCCTGATTTTGTCCTGGTCCGACAGTAAGAGATTTAATGGGATATTTTTTTTGAGAATTGGATTTTAATCGAATTTTTAAATAGGGTATTATGTATTCAATTCCTCTAGGTCGATAATACACTTTTTGCATCAATTTACTTTGATTTTCATACGATAAGGTTGAGGTTTCATCTGAATAATAAGGTGCAAATAATAATCGTATCTCTTTTTCCTCTTTATAATATTTATTCTTCATGAATGATGCTGCTGCACAGGCTTTTAACAAAATCTTTTTACAATGAATTTCCTTATTCAATTCTTTATCAGACTTGTCTAATTCCGATAAGTTACACAAAATCGAGTTTATTTCTTGTTGCTGTTCTGCTTTTTTATAATTTACTAGATAGGAATCGTGGCTGAAGTATCCATCAGACAAACTATAGTTAGAGAACATGCAATTATTTAAATCGTACTCAATAGATACACCACAATTTTTCCCATAATATTTCCACTGGGCAAGATTATTGTAAGTTGTATTAAATGATATAATATAATGCGGAGGTATAGCATAATAAGGAATAGTATCCGGATCTCCAAAAATACTTATAAACTCATTTATTGTTTTTTGTATATTACTATTAGAAAAGTGCAGGGACTTCTCTTTTAAAACATCAATAATATAATATAGACCTTCAAAAAATTCTTTTGTGTCATTCATATAATTAAAATGTGAAGCAAATAATTCCAAACAACCATCATCATTTGGCGATTTCAACATTTTGATGCAATTTTCAAACGATGTGTAGTGAAATGCAGTTCTTGTATTCTTCCTTATTTTACTATTAGCGTCAAATGCATTAATAATGCTATCATATTCGCTTCTACTATATCCTTGTGAAATATCCCATAATGAATTCAAGACTGTTTATCCTCCAATTCGTAGTATATGCATTTCATATCACATTTTAATCTGTCCTTATAGCTGCATTTATCCAAAGTACAGGTTTCATTGTTTTGTTGTATAATTTTCTTATGTTCATCGCTATCGCAATCAACCCTATTACTTAATAAATTGAAATTACTTGGCTTTGTTACAATTCGAAGAGAATTATGTACAGTTTTATTGTATTTTTTAACAATGTCTAATTGTTTGCTTGACATTTCAGTATAAATAACAATACTTTTCTTTTTTAAAGATTTAAACAGTTTTTTAATAAGGATTAATCCTAGAGGATTTTCTGCAGAGTCTCCGCCTAGTAACATATCAATCATAAGAATGTCAAAAGAATCATCATCTATTTCTTGCCTTATGTAACTCTCTATAATCTGACATTGACTACTTAGATCATGACCATTTTGCGGTAAGTAAACAAAACACTTATCTTTTACATCATACATACCAGTTAACTCTTCTATAATTTTTTTTGTTTCTTCGGCATGTAATTTATTATCCTCAATTAATAGTATTCGTTTAGGTTTCTTCTTCATATCGTTTCTCCTTAGTTAATGGAATTTTGACAACAAATTTTTGTTCTTGTGGCAATTCATCTATAATGAAAGCATATCCATAGTGAGAAAAAAAGGCACTTACCGTATCCAATGTTATACCATTTTTTCTATCTGGATTGCTTTTTTCAATATAATCATTTGTGATGATAAGATATTTTTTGTCAGTCTTAACTTCTATATATACAGAACGATTGAATTCATCTTCATCAATTGCTATTGATAGACCATGTCTTAATGAATTCATAATTAGTGCATAGAATATCGAGACCCATATAAATTCAGATTTCTTCATAAAAGAAAAGTCTGTATCCCAATCGATGCCTTCAAAAGAAATTTTAGGCGTAATAGTCAACGAATTTTCTTTGCGCAAAACCAAATAATTAGCATATAACATAATATGTCTATAGTTACTTAATACATTATATTGCATATCATCAGCTCGTGCTTCAATTTGGGCGGGATAACTATCATCGTTAATATGACATACATATAATTTACTTATTAATAAATCTGTAATTAATTTCATAAAGTTTGCAACTTGATCACCGTGATTGTTTTGTTCATCATTAGATAAATTACATAAATAATCAAAATCTTGTGATAACTCAGCGAAAGGTGTATGACCGCCAGCTTTGTCATCAGTCAATTTTTTTACTTTATTTCTCAATTCTGAAAACTCTGCATATAAGTTGTTGTCATAGTCTTTTCTAAATCTCATTAATAAATTCTCTCTCATGACGAGTAGATTTCTTGCATTGGTTAGCCGTTCTTCAATAGATAATTTGGGGGTTGTTTCAAATACAAGATACCATGCGGTTTTTTTTGCACTTTGAATAGCATTAAAATCACATTTATCGTCAGTAGAATTATTAACAATTTTAATAGCGTTTAAACAATTTTTGTTGCAATAATAATATGTATCTGCGATTGAACTAACTTGATTGCCAGTAAGAATGTCTTTTATGTAGTTTTCATATTCTGCATCACATTCCACATTATTGTCATCGGACGAACAAATGAAATCTATATATTCATCACGACACATAAATAATTGGACTTTTTGTACATTTAAAACTAGTTTTATCTGATTTATAAAAAAGTTGTAAAATTTTAAATGTTCCTCGCGTGCACCAAAAAGGCTACTGTTTGGCATAAGAAGTAGGTTTAGAATTGTCATATCCAAAAGTCGTTCTATTACATTGTTAAAATTATAATTTATATTAGAAAAGCTTCGAAACGCTTCACAAAAATATGCCTGCACAGTGTTTTCAAGTGTTTTTTTGAATTCATCACGATTTCGAAGATAACCATCACCAGTAAACAAAATTTTTAAAACCAAATCGGTATTAGTATTTTCTGAAATCTTAGTAAAATTGTTAAAACCCTCCTTTAAGTAATATAATTTGACAGAATTATTTAATTCCATACAAATTTCATTAAATATATCATTTTTCATGTTTATTATGGTATTTTGAATTGAATATATCGCTTCATCTAGTGTGTCAGATAAAATCAAAGTATTTTCTAACAGCATTACTTTTTTTACCATATCAATGTTTTTGTTTGAATCTAATTTTGAAGTAGATGTGAGTTTCTTCTCAATACCTGTTTTTAGAATTTTTTCCAACCATAATACTCTGCTGTCTTGTTTGTTTAGCATTAAGGTTTGGTTCATAATTTTACAATAATAAATTATCCATTTCTCATCTACATCATTATTACTATTGACCGAAAAATGCTGCTTTACGTAGAAGAAGAAAGCATTAATTACATCTATGCGCATTAAATAATTAGAGCCCAAATATGATATTGCACTGAAAACAGTTTGTATAAATTCTTCTAATATAGTGGTATTTGAACAGTGTTCAATACATGATATATAGTCTTTGAATTCATTGCCAAAATAATCATCGGATTCTATTTCGCGATCAAAAAGTAAAAAGTCAGCTATTTTTAACAATAACTCAAAAGATATTGTTAATACACTTTTTCTAAATGTTATGAACGGGCTAGAAATTACAAGCAGAAAGGTACATAAAAGTTTCGTGGTATATACTATACCGTTATTATCTGCTTTGTAAGTTTCTTTTATTAGATTTTCTATAAACTCCAATAATACCATTTTTACATCATTTTTATTATTTTTATTATGTTGTAGTTCATTTAGCTTTTTGTTTAATTCATGTGTAATAACCATACGTTCAAAGCCATATGGCGCTGATTTTGCAGTAATATCATCATATGGAATAACATAATATTTTTTTGCTTCTTCCGCAAAGGCACGTTCCATAGAATTAGTAGCAGAAAGTTTGCGCATTTCTTCAAAATCATCATGTTTTTTGCATAATATGCATGCATCTTCATGATTTCGAAGGGAAGAAATATTTAATTCAAAATAATTAAAAAATCTTCCCTTTTCAACATAGTTAAGTTTGGTATCAAAAGAACATCTTCCTAAAAGAACTATAACACTAGAAAAAACGTTAACTTTAATATTATTACATGAAGATTTTGAAAAAGCCTTTTCTGGAAAAAGTGATTGAATAAGCGTCTTTGTCCTGTTAAAAGTTTCTCCTGTTGTTATTGTGTCATCCACATAGTGAAAATTAATAGTAGCATTTTTACCATATGTGTACAAATTATTGTATAATTGGGTTATGTTACTAAATTTTGTTTTTATATTATCTCTATACTCTTTTTTAACATCCAAAAAAATTATACTTGCAGGGTTTTCAAAGACTTTCTCATTAACTTGTGTCACAAATTCGGCATTTGTTGGGTGTTGAGGAGCAACAACAAAATTATATTCTAAAGTGTTGTTTCCTTTTTGATGCCCTTTTAAGTTTCTTTTGACTTCTTTTAGCCAATTTGCAAATGCTTCAGTTTTTGCTATTTCTAAAGAAAGTGTTTCAGTATTAAAATAATACTCAAAATGATTATCACCTCTTTCGTAGTGACCATATTTCATATGATTCCTTAATTCTGAAATATCGCCATGTTGTATATGCATATGTTCTTGAGATGTATTAAGTGCATTCGTCTCTTTAATTCCGATCATTATCATAGGAATAACTGAAGCTTTGTTTACCTTCAAAATCGGTTTCTCTTCTGATAACTTTTCAGGAAAACAACACTTGCAAAAATCTGGGTTCTCCCATTTGTTATTTATGCTGACGATATAATCAATTCTATTTTTGTTGCCAATATCATAATCTTCTGATAAAACAACATGGGTTTCATCAATATAGGACCAAAAAACTTTTTCGTTGTTTGTTACATTATTATTTTCTATTTCGTCTCTAATTAAAACAACACACAGGTTTGCGATAACGTTTTCATTATCATTTAGTCCAAATTGTCGCCTTAATTCCGCTAAAATTTTATCGTGTGTAGTTAGTGTGCTTCCGATTGGAACAATTATAACATATTTGGAAGAACCTACTTCAAAATCATTTATTTTTTCCACACCACGGAATTTTTTATGCTTAGCTGAATCTTCATAAATAAGATATTTTGTATCTATTTTGAATAAATTGGACAAAATTCTTTGAGTTTCTATTACCAACATCTCAGAATATGTTTCATAGCCAATAAGAACTATTTTTTCTTTAATTTTATTCATTTTTACATTTTCTGAAATTCTCTTGGATAAGAGATATGCGAAACGAGAAATATAATTTTCAATTCCAAATAACAATGTCGCCTCATAAAAATCCTTAGTTATATGAATTTTTGACCCAACTTTCATGTGTACATCAGACAATCTACAACCAAAATTATAATGTTGTAAATCTTGCTGTAAGTCATATACTGTTTTTTCTTGAAATAAAGTTCCTTTATTTGTTTTTATCAGAACATCAAACGGAAACATTTTGGAAACTCTTTTTTTTCCTTTTGTTTTTTCGCATTTGTTTGCAATATTTTCTAAAACTGACAACTCTGAAGAATATTCACCCTTATAATCGGCAATTTGTTTTGATAACAAAAGTGAATTTCTAATATCCTCACCATTAAAAATAATTTCTACATTATTGTGAACTTCAAGGTTGAAATCACCGCAAATATATATGTCTCGGTCTATAAGGAAATCTCGAGATACTTCCTTATAATACAGCAATCCAAATATTCGAATAAACATTGACATAAATTGCTGTGATGCATTTATTATTGCAATTTTTTTCAAATGAATACTACCAAGCAAACAAATTAAAGCTTTACCAAAAACTTCGCTTTCCATAGACGTAGAGAATTCATTGACATCAAAAACTAGTATTGTATTTCCACTTAAATCGCAAACCTTATTTTTAAGTATGTCTGTAAGTTTAATCACAGAGGACTCTTTATATTGTGGATCGTAACGCTTGAATTCGCTAAAAAGTATATCATTCTCAGAAATAATTTTATTATATAAATTTTCTTTTTTTGTGAAATGTAATATATATTGTTTCCATTTCTTTTTCAGTTGAGGTGTATCAAGTTTTACCTTTAGTCCTGTTGACTTTTGTCTAAAATTAATATCTTTTATAGGCAATATTATTTTATACTGTGTTCCTGGTATGTGTGGGAAAAATCTTTTGGTACCGTTTCTTTTATTTAATTCACGCCCATAAAATTCGTGCGGAGACAATTGCACTTTATTTGAAGAATTTAATACAAATTTGCCACCCGATGATGTAATAATCTGTTCAAAAATATTTAAGCCATAATGTAGAGCAATATTTGATTTGTCCGAATAGTATTCATGCCAAAACTTTTTGCATTTGTCTGTAGGAGTAAAAAAATCCTTTAATTCAAGCTCTTCCTCCAAAGTTTTTACCAATTCTGGTCTGGTTTTAAAACTAGGTCTAGATTTAATATTTTGAATAAATTTTTTAGGTATATCATAGCTTTCGTTAAAATCAGATACTAAAACTTCTAAATAAAAAGGCGCAGTTTCATCATTATAACTTATATTATAATTGTTTTTTAAATAAGTTTCTTTACTCTTTGAAAAGTGTATTCTATAACAAAAAAAACCGTAATCAGCATGCTTAAGAGCGTTTTCGAAAAGTTGCATAGTACCCATTGAAAAATCTTCTGACTGAAGAAGTAGATGAGTGATTTCGGATTCGTTAATACTAAAAGTCTTATTGCTGATTGTACTATGTAAATATGATAAAAAGTAACATAATCCTAAAACTGATGTATGTGATAGAAGTTCTTTGTATTTATCCCAATAAAAATTGACATACTTAGTTTTTATGTATGTGTTTATTTCTTTTATAAGTTTAATACAAAAACTGTGTATTAGTTTTTCCACCTTCACATGATCATAGTTACCATCTACGGTTATTGGATTTAGAAGTTCCTCTGATGAAAAAGAAAATACCTCAAAGATGTTTTTTGATAATATCGAATATGTTGTAGGAACAGTTCTAAGTAGAGGTAAAAAATGCCTCGATAAATTATTATTGTTAATGGCAAATCGTTTTACTTTATCCTCAGAAATGCTCTTGAAAAAACGATTGGAATAAGTCGAAGGGTACAAGTGACTCTCAACTTGATAAAAGTCTGATATTCGAAAGAAATTTTCATCGTTTGATTCTATAAGAAGATAACACTCATTTTCATATTGTCTTATTAACTCAAAGTAATGAAGATGAACTAAATCGTTTTCATCCATATTTTTTACAAAAAAACAAAAAGAAGTTTTATCTAAAAAATTTTGAATAGTAGTGGATAAGGAAACATTATCTGTAACTTCAACTATTCGCTCAAAATTAATACACTTGTTGTAAATCAAGTTAAAATTGTATTTTCCACTACTTTTGATTTCATAATCTTTAAGCAATAAAATTTTGACAGGAGAATTTAAATGAAATTCTTCTCCACTATGTAAAAAATGTATAATTGAAAAACACTTTGAGTATTCTAATTGCTGGTTTTCAATAATGAAAGCAATCATGTAAAATTCCTCCAAATCCAATATAATTCTATATTTATCATATTCAAATTATTAATAGTTTCGTTGACATTCAACTGTGGAATATAATAACATTTACCATATGATATCCGCCAACAATAAATAAATTAATACCTTATTATTATATCATATAATACTAATACATTCAATACTTCGTGGAGATATTTGGCAAATTATAAAAAACGCGTTTTGCATTTAGTTCATTATCTTGAGTTTTATAAATAACACAAGATAATCTTTAAATTTGATAAATATACTTTTTCAAATAGCCTTTAAATTCGTTGTTATATGAAATGGAGGTATCTGTAATATACTGACGCAAAAAATCAATAAAGCAATCATCGCTTGGAAAGAAATTTTCTTCAAATAATTCAGGATGATAGTCTCTTCGCAACCTACGGTTAATGGTTTTAAAGTCAATCAATTCAACATCGAATTGAATCGCGGCTATAAGTCTCTCTGCAATTGCATTTTTTGCATATCCCCAACTACAATGAGCAAAACTCGCTTGTTGCATTAGAGGCCTCGGGAAGAGATTATAATGAAGGTCAAATCTATTGAAATTGAAAAATTCACCCTTTGTTGGGCTGAAAACATATATTATAGATGTTCCTTTTTCTTTCTTCTTATATGTATATTTGCGGGTTTTTAAATCTATCTCTGTGAATTGGTGAAATGAGAAAAACAGAGCTGTTGAAAATGAAGCACTTACATCTAATCCATATGTTGGAAGTCCATAATGTTGGGCTACCGAGAAACACAGCAAATAATAATTAAAATCATCAAATTTACTTAAGAACTTATTGGCATTGTCTTTCCCAAGAGCAGAATATATATATGCTTTAATAATTGTTGCCCATTCAACATAATATTTTTCAAACATTATATTTTCTCTTACTGCATATGAAGCTAATGAAGGCTCTATGGCTTTTTTGTCATCATATAATTTCTCCATTAGCTCGGATGAACGGTTAAGATAGTGTTCGGATGATTGTCCTCGAAACAGAAAGTCAAATCCAGATAATGCTTTAATAATATCGTATAATTCATCTGTGGATTTTACTTTGAACCTAGGTACTTTAATAAAAGGGACTCTGAGCCAATCGTGAGAATATTTATTAAGCAACCATTTTAACGGAGATGGAACTGATTCTGTTGCCCCATATAATATAGTGTTATTGACACATAATTCGTGATCATATGAGTAACCATATTGTGAATCAATATATATTAAATTACTTATATGGCTTGCATCCGGATTATTTTCCATATAAGAAGAAATTCTGTTTCTCCAAGCATACAAATGCTTTTTGGCCCCATCTTCTGTGTTAAATCGGTTTATGTCTTTACACACAAAAGATGGGTCCAGCAATACAGGTATGTTATTATTTTCACCTTTTGTTGTCTCTTTTTCTGCATTTAAAACATAAGCCGGAGTCGGTGATAATCGATCTATCAAAGGGACTTCTGAAATCCGGCAACTGTAAATATTGTCGGAATTTCCTAAAACCTCTCTGAATGTAAGGCAAAACATTTCTTCTATCCAAGGACTACAGCTTTCTGCATTATGAAAATAATTTGTGCTTATATTAGAATATTTTTCTGCGATTGTGATGTAATGCAACAAGGCTTGATAATAAGTTGAAATAAGCATTGTTATACAAGGATCTAAAATGATACAACTTAGTTTTGTCATTTTAATCCTAACAAGAACAAGGTGTTCATCCTCACAGTTTGTATTAACAAGTTCATGACAATAATGTAATCTTATATTTGAAAAATCCACACAAAAATTTCGAGCTATATTTTCGTCTACTCCGTAAAGATCAACCATTTGCTCCCTCAGTTCATTAGGAAATATAAAATTAGCAAGAAAATTATCCAGTAGATTTCTAAAGGTATCTGATTGAAGTATCCTTACTAATGTTTTCCATGTCTTGTCATTGAGTTTCCCCTTAGTAACTCCATATAATGCATCTTTTTTTAACATCTCTTTTCCATATTTTGAATTAGTAGATACCACTCCGCATACTTGTGGTAAATCAATCATTCCTAATAGAAGATTAAAAAAATTAATCATATTATTACCACCTTTCATTATCTATTGTATCATAATATTGCTAATTTCTTCAACAGTTAAAAATAAGTTTATTAATACTATATTTAAAAATGATTTTAATCTTTTTGTGTTGGTGCCCCTCAAATTACGGACTACAAATTGATATATTGTGATTTGAACAAAACAAAAATCACAGTCGATTAATTTCAGCTGTGATTTTCGGTGGTGCACCTGAGGAGACTTGAACTCCTAAGCCGTTGCCGGCACACGGACCTGAACCGTGCGCGTCTGCCAATTCCGCCACAGGTGCGAATATTAAATTTTAAGTTATTAGCATTTACACAAGCCGTTTTTTGATTACTCCCTTAAAAAGGGTTCACGGACTTGAACCTGCATGAAATTGCTCTCATACGGACCTGAACCGTACGCGTCTGCCAATTCCGCCATACCTGCGTATTTGATACTTTGATATTATACATCATAAATAATTGAAAATCAAGTGTTTTTTGGGAAAAATATTTACCTAAAAGAGGGACTAAAAACATTTGACACATTTTACAAGCTGTGGTATAATACATAAGAATAAATTAACAGGAGGACACCATGCGATACAGTATTAAAAATGCCACAGTTCTAACTGAAAACGGTTTTATAAAAACTGATATCAATATTGACAACGGGATAGTTGTTTCTATCGGCGGCGGTGCTCTTTCTGACGCTATGGTTTTCGATTTTAATAATTGTTTTATTTTCCCCGGTTTTGCTGATGTACATGTGCATTTGCGAGAACCGGGTTTTTCATATAAAGAAACAATTAAATCGGGAACTGCCGCTTGTGCGCGGGGAGGATATACGGATGTTTGCACTATGCCTAATCTTAACCCCGTTCCCGACAGTGTAGAGAATATGAAGGTGCAGACGGATATCATTTCCCGTGATGCTTTAATAGGCGTTCATCCTTTCGGTGCTTTGACCGTAGGAGAAAAAGGGGAAACTCTTTCCGATATTGCAGGGCTGTCACCTCACGCAGTCGGTTTTTCCGATGACGGACGAGGCGTGCAGAGCGATGATATGATGCGTCAGGCAATGGAGCTTGCACGGAATAACAATCAGATAATATCTGCTCATTGCGAAGTGAATGAGCTTCTTTTCGGAGGATATATACGTGACGGTGTTTACAGCAAAAACCACGGACACAAAGGAATCCCCCCCGAAAGCGAATGGAAGATGGTTGAGCGTGACCTTAAGCTTGCCGAAGAGGTCGGCGTGAAGTATCATATATGCCACGTTTCCACCAAAGAAAGCGTAAGGCTCATTGCGGAAGCTAAGAAACGCGGTGTGGATGTAACGGCAGAAACCGCACCTCACTACCTTATTCTTACGGAGAATGACCTTCAGGAACACGGAAGATTCAAAATGAATCCCCCCTTGGGAAGTGTTGAAGATAGAGAAGCTCTTATCCGTGCCGTTTTTGACGGAACAATTGAAATGATAGCCACAGACCACGCACCCCACAGTGCAGAGGAAAAGGGGAAAGGTCTTGAAAAGAGTATGATGGGCGTTGTCGGCATAGAATCGGCGTTTGCACTTATGTATACTCATTTTGTAAAAACGGGAAAGATGACTCTTGAACATCTTATAAACTTACTCGTAAAGAACCCAAGAGAGCGTTTCAACCTTGGAAAAGGCGTGATTAAAGAAGGCGAAAAGGCTGACTTCACGGTGTTTAACCTTGAGGAAAGCTATGATATAAACCCCGACGAGTTTCTGTCAATGGGAAGAAGTACTCCCTTTGAGGGCGAAAAGGTTTGGGGAAGATGCAAGATGACGTTTGCAAACGGCGAAATTGTATGGAAGGAGATATAACATGAAGCAGAGTATTTTTGAAATAGTTTCAAATAAAATGCTTGCCGACATCACATATGAAATGGTGCTTCGCGGAGATTGCTCGGATATTACAAAGCCCGGGCAGTTTGTAAATATTAAGCTTGACGGATTTTTCCTTCGCCGTCCCATTTCGGTATGTAATAGCAAGGATAACCTTCTTACAATCATTTATAAGGTTGTGGGCAAGGGAACAGAGGTTATGGCAGAAATGAAAGCAGGCGAGAAGCTTGATATTCTGACAGGCCTTGGTAATGGCTACGATATTGATAAAAGCGGAGATAGGCCTCTCCTTGTGGGTGGCGGTGCAGGCGTACCCCCTATGTACATGCTGGCAATCGAGCTTTTAGCACAGGGGAAGACTCCCACGGTAGTGCTTGGCTTCAACAAAAAGAGCGAGGTTTTCTATGAAGAAGAATTCAAGGCTCTCGGCATTAATACGTTGGTAACAACCGCCGACGGAAGCTACGGCATAAAGGGCTTTGTTACCGATGCTATAAAGGATATTGAATATACATACTTTTTCACATGCGGACCCGAGCCCATGTTAAAGGCTCTGTATGACAATACAAATACAAGCGGTCAGCTCAGCTTTGAGGCACGCATGGGATGCGGCTTTGGTGCATGCATGGGCTGTACCTGTGAAACCCTTTACGGAAATAAAAGAATTTGTAAGGATGGACCTGTTCTTGTAAAGGAGGAAGTAAAATGGGCAAACTGAGTGTCAACTTAAGCGGACTTACGCTTGATAATCCGATTATCCCTGCAAGCGGTACATTCGGATTCGGTTATGAGTTTGCAGAATATTATGATATAAACATATTGGGAAGCATTTCTCTTAAGGGAACAACCCGTGACCCCCGTTACGGAAATCCTCTCCCCAGAATAGCGGAATGCTCAAGCGGTATGCTTAATGCCGTGGGACTTCAGAATCCCGGAGTTGAAAGAGTCATTTCCGAGGAACTTCCCAAGCTTCGTAAGTGCTTTAATAAAAAAGCAGTGGCGAATGTCAGCGGATTTTCTCTTGAGGACTATGTTTACACCTGTGAAAAAATGGACAAGCAGGACGAGGTGGGAATCCTTGAGGTGAATATAAGCTGCCCAAATGTTAAACACGGCGGAATGAGCTTTGGTACAAGCCCCGAGAGTGCGGCAGAAATTACCCGTGCGGTAAAGAGCGTTACCACAAAGCCTGTTTACATGAAGCTTTCTCCCAATGTAACGGATATTGTTTCCATTGCGAAGGCTTGCGAGGAGGCAGGTGCAGACGGTATTGCAATGATTAATACGCTTCTCGGTATGCGTATCAATCTTAAAAACAGAAAGCCCATACTCTTTAATAAATCAGGCGGATTTTCGGGCAGTGCAATTTTCCCCGTTGCCGTTTCTATGGTTTACAGAGTGTACGAGGCAGTAAATATTCCCATCATAGGCATGGGTGGTGTAACAACGGCGGAGGATGTTATAGAAATGATGCTTGCAGGTGCAACGGCTGTTGAGGTCGGTGCGGCAAACCTTATAGAGCCGTATGCATGTAAGAATATCATCGAAGATCTTCCCAAAGTCATGGAAAAATATAATATAGAATCTTTAGAAAGTATAATCGGAGGTGCTCACTAATGGGTAAGGATGTAATCGTAGCATGTGACTTTGCGTCAAAGGACGCACTTGTAGAATTTCTCGACAAGTTTTCGGGCAGAAAGCCTTTTGTAAAAATCGGTATGGAGCTTTTCTATGCGGAAGGTCCCGAAATTGTAAAAGCAGTAAAGGAAAGAGGACATAAGATTTTCCTCGACCTTAAGCTTTGCGATATTCCCAACACAGTTAAAAAATCCATGAAGGTTCTTTCAAATCTTGATGTTGATATGACAAACCTTCACGCATTCGGCACAAAGGAAATGATGAAAGCCGCAATCGAGGGACTCACCCGTGAAGACGGAACACGCCCCATTCTTATTGCCGTAACACAGCTTACTTCTACAAGCGAAGAAAGAATGAAAAATGACCTTCTTATAGACGCACCTTTGGCAGAGGTTGTTGAGCATTATGCAAAGTGTGCCGCAGAAAGCGGACTTGACGGCGTAGTATGCTCTCCTCATGAAGCATCAAGGGTTAAAGAGGTTTGCGGTAAGAATTTTGTGACAGTTACCCCCGGAATCCGCTTTGCAGACAGTGCGGCAGACGACCAGGTAAGAATTATGACACCTGAAAAAGCAAAGAGCGTAGGAAGCGACTATATCGTTGTAGGCAGACCCATCACTGCGGCAGATGACCCTGTAGCCGCATATGAAAGATGCGTGAGAGAATTTGTTGACTAAAGCCGATGGGCGTCAACCCCCACAAGGTTTAAAAACATTAATTTTGCGTAATACTACAGAAATTTCTGCGAATATACGCCAGTATTATTCTTGAAATTTCTTTGTCTTCCATCAAAATTAATAGTTTTTAAACTCTTCGACCTTAAATGCAGGAAAATTTTATATAATTTGAATGCGGAGGACGAAGTTAGGCTGTCGCCTCACGAGGACGACAAATTTAAAGGATAAAAATTTAACAAATTTAAGGCTTATGGGGGATGGCTCCCATCGGCTTTAATAGAAAGAGAGGATATATAAAGATGAAAGAATTAATTGCAAAAGACTTACTTAAAATCAAAGCGGTATTTTTAAGCCCCGACGAGCCTTTTACATGGGCAAGCGGAATTAAAAGCCCCATTTATTGTGACAACCGCCTTACCCTTACAGCTCCCGAAGTAAGATTGGACGTTGAAAAAAGCCTTGCCGAGGTTGTAAAGACACATTATCCCGAAGCACAGGTACTTATGGGTACATCTACGGCAGGTATTGCCCATGCGGCAATTACTGCGCATCTTCTTGATATGCCCATGGGTTATGTAAGAAGCGGTGCAAAGGATCACGGCAGACAGAATCAGATTGAGGGAAAACTTGAAAAGGGCGACAAGGTTGTAGTTATCGAAGACCTTATTTCCACAGGCGGAAGCGTTATCGAGGTTGTAGAAGCACTTCGCGAGGCAGGTGCAGAGGTTTTGGGTATTGCTTCAATCTTCACATACGGCATGCAGAAAGGTCTTGACAGACTCTCTGCTGCAAACGTGAAAAACATCAGCCTTACAGACTTTGACACAATTGTTGAGGTTGCGGCTAAGGAAAATTATATCAAGGCAGAGGATAAAGAGCGTCTTATCAAATTCCGCAATAATCCTTCCGATGAAAGCTGGATAAAGGCATAAAAAATTGAAAAAATCACGGAAAGGATGATAAAAATGAAGGATTTAATCGACATTTTAGACCTTAGCCTCCCGGAAATAGACAAGCTTATAGAGGTTGCAAATGACATCATTGAAAACCCCGAAAACTACAGGGAAAAGTGTAAGTATAAAAAGCTTGCCACCCTTTTCTTCGAGCCTTCCACGCGTACAAGGCTCAGCTTTGAAGCGGCTATGTACGAGCTTGGAGGTAACGTTCTGGGATTTTCCGAGGCTCAGTCAAGCTCTGCGGCAAAAGGAGAGAGCGTGTCCGATACAGTTCGCACAGTAGAGGCGTATGCCGATATTATTGCTATGCGTCATCCTAAGGAGGGTGCTCCCACAGTTGCTGCAACCAAGGTGGATATTCCCATTATCAATGCAGGGGACGGCGGACATAATCATCCCACGCAGACTCTTACCGACCTTCTTACAATTAAGAGGGAAGTGGGAAGACTTGACAATCTCACAATCGGTCTTTGCGGTGACCTTAAGTTCGGCAGAACTGTTCATTCTCTTATTCAGGCAATGGTTCGTTACGATAATATCAAGTTTATCATGATTTCTCCCAAGGAGCTTAAGCTTCCCGAATATCTTATAAATGAAGTTCTTGTTAAGAAAAATATTGAATTTGTTGAAACTGAAAGCTTAGAGGAATCAATGCCGGAGCTTGACATTCTGTACATGACCCGTGTGCAGAAGGAAAGATTCTTCAACGAAGCAGACTATGTTCGTCTGAAGGACACCTACATCCTTACTCCCGACAAGCTTGAGCATGCAAAGCCCACCATGCGTGTTCTTCATCCGCTTCCCAGAGTAAATGAAATTTCCGTTGAAGTGGATAAGGATGAGAGGGCTTGCTATTTCAGACAGGCGAAAAACGGTAAGTATATCAGAATGGCACTTATTCTGAAACTGCTTGGTATAGAATAGGAGGGGGATTTTATGCATATTGATGAAATTGTAAACGGTATAGTTATCGATCATATTGCGGCAGGAAAAAGCATGGAAATTTACAATCTTTTAAACCTTGACCAGCTTGAGTGTTCTGTTGCAATTATAAAAAACGTAAACAGCAAGAAAATGGGAAAGAAGGATATCATTAAAATCGATGAAGCCCTTGACGTGAATCTTGATGCATTGGGCTATATTGATAACGGTATCACAATAAACACCATTGAAAACGGTGTTAAGACCAATAAACGCCACTGTGAGCTTCCTGAAAGAATTGTAAACGTAGCTAAATGCAAAAACCCCAGATGCATCACATCTGTTGAGCAGGAAATAGACCATGTGTTTAAGCTTACCGACCGCGAAAATAAAATTTACAGATGTGTCTACTGCGAAATGAAAGCAAAAGACTGACAGGAGTGAATTATTATGGGTATGAGATTTATGAGATTCCCCGGAGGCAGGGCAAAGGCGCTTACCTTCAGCTATGATGACGGTGTACATCCTGACAGACGGCTTATCGAGATTTTCAATAAGTATGGAATGAAAGGAACATTTAATATTTGCAGCGGGCGTTTTGCCCCGGAGGGAACGGTATATCCTCCCGATGCAATAAGCGGAGCACTTCCGAAAAGCGAAGCATATGCACTTTATGCAGACAGCCCTCACGAGGTGGCGATTCACGGATATACTCATCAGTATATGACGAATCTTCCCACTTCACAGATGCTTTCAGAAATAATTGATGACAGAAAAAATTTGGAAGAAATGTTCAGCAGGAGAATCACCGGTGGTGCGTATCCCTTCGGTAATTACAATGACGATGTTGTAGAGGCACTTCGCCTTTGCGGAATCAAGTACTGCAGAACTACAGTTTCCACGGAATCCTTTGCAATCCCCACAGATTGGTTACGGCTTCCTGCAACCTGTCATCATGCAAATCCCAGACTTATGGAGCTTGCTGATGAATTTCTGGATCATAGCATTGACCGACAGGCGAGACTTTTCTATGTGTGGGGACACAGCTATGAGTTTAATCGGAAGCAGAATTGGAATGTGATTGAAGAATTCTGCGAAAAAATGTCGGGTAACGATGATATCTGGTATGCAACCAATATAGAAATATATGACTATATTGAAGCATATAACCGCCTTGAATACTTTGCCGACGGCAAAAAGGTGTATAATCCTACTCTTTATGAGCTGTGGGTATATCAGGACGGCGTTACATACAAAATCCCGTCAGGGGCAACGGTTGAAATCGTAGATAAACTTATCGTGAACGATGATGGAAAAACCATAGAAAACCCATCGGATATGACGGTATGGTTCTACTATAATAAGAAAAAATACGAAATCCCCGCAGGAAAAACCGTAACAATAACCGACTAAAATAATAATGCAATAAAAAAGAAGGCTCTGCCTTCTTTTTTATTGCATTATTATCATTTCCGAAATGGTAAGCAGGATTAAAAATCCGAAATTAAACGCTGTAAACATTCCTATATATTGGAGCGCTCTTTTGGGATTATACTTTGTGTATTCCCTAAAAGTGATGAGACTTGCGAGCGATGCAATCAGCGTTCCCACACCGCCTATGTTTACCCCTAAGAGAAGCTCGGCGTAGTTATTTGTGAACTGTGAAAGGAGTATGGCAGAGGGAACGTTGCTTATAAACTGGCAGGACAGAATACTGAAAAGAAGCGTGCTTTTTCCCAGCAGATATTCAAATAAATTCTGAACAACACCGATTCTTGCCATATTGCCTGCAAATACAAAGAAAAATACAAAGGTCAATAGCAGGGGATAGTCCACCATTTTAAGTGACTTTCTGTCCATGATGAGAAGTATCGGTGGGATAACAATCAGTCCTGTTATATAAGGGATTGTTCTGAAAACAATTGCGATTGAAAGAAAAAAGAGAAGTAAATAGATGAAAGTCCTTTTTTTACTGATTTTAGGTGAAGCCTCGTTTATTTTAAGCGGTTCGGGGTGAACAAATATAAAACAGCATATGGTGATGATGCTTATGGCAATAATAAACGGAGGTGCCATTATCCCCATAAATTCATCGGTGGGGATATTGAATTTGGTGTAAAGAAAAAGATTCTGCGGATTTCCGAAAGGTGTCAGCATACCGCCTAAGTTTGCGGCGATGTTCTGCATAATAAATGTAAAGCACATATATTTTTCTTTGTGGGTAGAACTTAGAACAAAATAGCCCAGCGGAAGAAAGGTGAGCAGTGCCATATCATTTGCAATCAGCATTGAGCCGATAAATGTTATGTATATTATTGCGGTGATTGCCGCCCTTGCATTTTTAAAGCATCGCACAATTTTTTGTGCCAGTATGTAAAAGAAATTAATATTTTTAAGTGCACATACAACGGCAAGCACACAAAAAAGACAGGTAAGCGTCTTAAAATCAAAATACCCGATGTATTTTTCATCTACTCCCACTATAAAGCTTGTGATAAGAGCCGCGAAGAACGCAATCGAGAGGACGGTATTATTTTTCATAAAAGAAACTGCTTTATTCATGTAGACATCCTCCATAAAAATTTACATAGCGTCGCTATTATAACACCCACAGAAAATATTGTCAAATAAAAACCAAAAAAACAGAAAAATTTTGAAAAATACACTTTAACAATGAAAGAAAATGTGGTATACTATTTTTTGTATTATTTATTCGAGGTGAGAAGGGAATGGGTAAAATCGGATTTGACAATCAAAAATATCTTTCCATGCAGTCGGAACAGATAAGAAAGCGTATTGCTCTTTTCGGAGGGAAGCTGTATCTGGAATTCGGGGGAAAGCTTTTTGACGATTTCCATGCCTCACGTGTTCTTCCGGGCTTTGAGCCGGACAGTAAAATGCGTATGCTTCAGCAGCTTAGTGATGATGTTGAAATTGTCATGACTATTAATGCGGCAGACATTGAAACGAATAAAATGCGTGCTGACCTCGGAATAACCTATGATGAAGATGTACTCCGGCTTATCGATACCTTCCGTGAGCTTAATTTATATGTGGGAAGTGTGGTGCTTACCCGTTACGACGGTCAGGCAAGTGCCAATGCGTTTCTTAAACAGCTTACCGCACTGGGAATCAAGTGCTACAAGCATTATCCCATTGCAGGCTATCCCTCGGATATTAAACATATTGTAAGTGATGAAGGTCTTGGTAAGAATGATTATATTGAAACCACACGTTCCCTTGTGGTAATCACTGCCCCCGGTCCCGGAAGCGGTAAAATGGCAACCTGCTTAAGTCAGCTTTATCACGACCATAAGAGAGGGATTACGGCAGGGTACGCAAAGTTTGAAACGTTCCCAATCTGGAATCTTCCCTTGAAGCATCCCGTAAATCTTGCATATGAAGCGGCAACTGCAGATTTGAACGATGTAAATATGATTGACCCGTTCCATCTGGAAGCATACGGGGAAACGGCGGTTAACTATAACCGTGACGTGGAAATCTTCCCTGTACTTAATGCTATGTTTGAGAGAATTCAGGGAACATCTCCCTATAAATCCCCCACCGATATGGGTGTAAACATGGCAGGTAACTGTATTGTTGATGATAAAGTCTGCTGTGACGCTTCCAAAATGGAAATTATTCGCAGATATTATAGTGCAAGCGTGAACAAGCTTCGTTCTTTCAGCGATGATAATGATATAATGAAGCTTGAGCTTCTTATGAATCAGGCAGGGATGCGTCCCGAAAAATGTCCCGTAATCAAGGCAGCGCTTAAGAAAGCGGAGGAAACGGGAGCACCGGCAGGAGCAATGGAGCTTCCCGACGGAAGAATAATCACAGGAAAAACCTCCAGCACGCTTGGTGCGGCATCGGCACTTCTCCTTAATGCTCTCAAGGCGTTGGGTGATATTGATGATAAGCTTCTTCTTATTTCAGCGGACGTGCTTGAGCCTATATGTGCCCTTAAGACTAACTACCTTAAGCACAAAAACCCCAGGCTTCATACCGACGAGGTTTTAATGTCGCTTACTATTTCGGCACTTTCAAACCCCATTGCAAATGCGGCGAAAGAACAGCTCTCTAATCTTCACGGAAGCAATGCACATTTTTCTGTTATAATCAGCGAGGAAGATGAGAAAATTCTCAGAAGGCTCGGCATTAATGTCAGCTGTGAAGCAAAATATGAAAATAAAAGTTTATACCATAAATAATAAAAATCCCGAAGAATTTTCTTCGGGATTTTTATTTCTCTAACAGGTAAAAATATACTTGTTATGATTACTTCATAGACTGCTCGTAAGCGGAGATCATCTTTTTAACCATCTGTCCGCCAACGCTTCCGTTTTCACGGCTTGTCTTGTCACCGTTGTAACCCTGGTTAAGTGTTACGCCTACTTCGTTAGCAGCTTCCATTTTGAAACGGTTAAGTGCCTCTCTTGCTTCGGGTACGAGAACTCTTGATCTTCTACTCATTTTCATTTTCTCCTTTTTTATTTTATATCTATATTTTCTGCAAGCTCAAAGCTTACGTTAGTATTGTTCGACAAACTAAGGTATTATATTCAGCCAATATTTTACATAGTAATAGAAAAAAATAGAAAATTTTTCAAAAAAAGTATTGACACCGAACAAATGTTCTGTTATATTATAATCAGAAAGCGAACAAATGTTTGGAGGTCTTATTATGAAGACAAGCAGTAAATTAAGAAGATTACAGAGAATGAGAAAATTAAAGCGTCAGCGCAGAAGATTCTTTTCTATATTGATGGTTGTATTTATATTGTTTGCACATTCCGCTTTTTCTAAGCAGGAATCCATAGATGATAAGGTGGAAGTTATTACCGTCACTGTTCAGCCGGGAGACACTCTTTGGGAAATCGCTCTTGAATACAAAGCTCCGGGAGAGGATACCCGTGATTTTATGTATGAGATTGCCGCAACCAATGGCGTAAAGGATTGTAATATCCTAAGCGGTCAGATGCTTTATATTCCTGTAAGTAAATGATTTATTCAATTTCTTACTTGAAAAGATTTCGGTTATAGTATATAATATAGATATCTTTTTAAAAGGAATGATAAGGTTGAATAAGTGTATACTTGATGAGAATAAGATTTGTACCGATTGCGGAGAATGTGACAAGTGTGATATTACCCCCGGAAAAATTTGTGACAATTGCGGGAAATGTATCGGGCTTGATGCCGACAGCCGTGCAATTGAGATAGAAGATGTTATTTTAAAACAGTAATAGCAGGCGATTCTTCTTTTTAAGGGAATCGCCTTAATTTTTTGTTGCACTGAATATGGAAATATGTTATAATATATATTGAAATTATATGTGTTGATAAAAGAGGTTTTTACTATGGAAAAAGTAAACATTTTAGGTGTGCAAGTAAATAAATATACTATGAATGAGGCAGTGGAAAAAGCAGAGGAGCTTTTAGAAACAGATTCTTTGAGTATGATATTTACGCCTAATTCGGAAATAATACTCTACGCATCGAATAATCGCGAGTTTACCGATGTGCTTAACAGCGCTGATATGGTAATCCCCGACGGAATCGGTGTGGTATACGGTGCGAAAATTTTAAGAAATCCCATAAAAGAACGTGTCGCAGGGTTTGACCTTGTATGTAATCTTCTTCCCAAAATGGCAGAGAAGAAGCAAAGCATTTTCCTTTTGGGTGCAAAACCGGGCGTTGCACAGACCGCGGCAGAAAAGCTTAAAGAAAAATACCCCGGTCTTGTGATTGCAGGCACCCACGACGGCTATTTTAAAGAGGACGAGCCTGTGATTGAAGAAATCAATGCGGCATCACCTGATTTTCTTATGGTGTGCCTTGGTTTCCCCAAGCAGGAAAACTGGATTTATAATAACCGTGAAAAGCTTAATGCACGCCTTGCTATCGGTGCAGGCGGTTGCCTTGACGTGTTTGCAGGCACAGTTCAGCGTGCCCCGGATTTTTATTGCAGACACGGGATTGAGTGGCTTTACCGCCTTGTAAAGCAGCCGTCAAGATTTGTGCGTATGCTGGCACTTCCCAAGTTCGGACTTAAGGTTTTGTTTAAGGGCAGACGTTATAAATAAGGATGTAAAGAATTTATGCTTGAATTTAAAAAGGTCTCAGCAAAGGACTTTCAAAAATATAACAGATACCGTGATTTGGACGAAACAAATGCGTCCGAGGGAGTATTTATGACCATGTTCATATGGGATAAATACTACAATCTTGAGCTTGCAGAAAACGGCGAATTTCTCTTTATTCGTTTTAATATAAAAGGAAAGGAACCGTCCTACTTTTTTCCGATAGGAAGCGGAAACCTTGAAAAAGCAATTGAGGAGCTTTCTTCCTATTCGAAAATGAATGGTGAAAGGCTTATTTTCAGGCTTGTAAGCAAGGAAAACGCACAAAAGCTTAAAGAATTATATTCAGATAAATTTACCTTTGCCGAATCACGTGACTCATTCGACTACATTTATCTTACGGAGAAAATGATTTCCCTTTCCGGAAAAAAGCTCCACTCAAAAAGGAATCATCTTAACTATTTTCTTGAAAATTACGAATATGAATATATCGAGGTTAAGGATGAAATTCTTTTGTGCGAATGTGCTAAAAAAGCGGATAGCTGGGTAAAGGCAAAGAAAAAGAACAAAAATCCTTATGAAGCAGAGGCTATGCAGACCTATTTTGAGAACTTTTTTTCGTTTAATCAAACGGGCGGAGTTATAAAGTCAGACGGCGAAATAGTTGCCATGAGCTTTGGCGAAAGGCTTAACCGGGATACTGCATTGATTCAGATAGAACTGGCAGACGAGAACTACCGTGGTGCTTATCAGGCGATTAATAAAATGTTTTGCGAGAAAGAGTGGGCTGGCTGTACCTATGTGAATCGTGAAGAAGACATGGGGATTGAAGGACTCAGAAAGGCGAAAACGAGTTATCAACCTGCATTTTTGGTTGAGAAGTATTATATAGAGGAGAAAAAGTAAATGATTTATATGTTTTTAGCAGACGGATTTGAAGAAGTGGAGGCTCTTGCTCCTCTTGATATTTTAAGGCGTGCAAATGCAGATATTGTAACAGTCGGAGTGACAGGAGAATATATAAAGGGTGCACACGATATTGTTGTTAAGGCTGATATATCGCTCGGTGACGTAAAGTGCGAAAAAATTGATGCACTGATTCTTCCCGGCGGACTTAGCGGGACAAATAATATGGATAACAGCCCCGAGGTTAAAAATCTGGTGCAGTACGCATCGGATAACAAAAAGCTTGTATGTGCTATTTGTGCCGCTCCGTCAATCCTTGGTAAAATGGGGCTTCTGGAGGGGAAAGAGGCTACCTGCTACCCCGGATTTGAAGATACCTTTAAGGGCGGTAAATATATAAAGCAGTCTGTTGTAAAGTGTGAAAACTTTATAACCTCCGACGGTATGGGAAGTGCGTATAAATTCGGGTTTGAAATTACAGCTGCACTTTTCGGAAACGAGGTAGCGGAAAAAATCAAGGAACAGATTCAGTATTAAAAGCAGGAATGTGAATTATGAAACAGGAATATCTCGATTCGCTTATACCAAAGCGAAGTGAATTTTTGGAAAATTTAAGATATAAATCTTCGCTTGAGGAGAGTTACGCTCCCATAGTTCAAAAGCAGACGGAGCAGCTTATCATCACGCTTCTTAAGATGATTAAGCCAAAAAGGGTGCTGGAGGTTGGAACGGCTGTTGGCTACAGTGCAATTCTTATGGCTGACAATCTCCCCGATGACAGCTCTATTATCACTATTGAGCGCTATAAAAAGCATGCCGATATTGCTGTTGATAATATTTTCGCATCAGGATACGAAAAGAAAATCAGGGTAATAGAGGGTGAAGCCGCGGAGGTTCTTCATTGGCTTGACGGCGGATTTGATTTTATTTTCCTTGATGCGGCGAAAGGGCAGTACATAGAATTTTTGCCCGATATATTGAGGCTTCTCAATCCGGGCGGCGTGCTTCTCTCCGACAATATCCTTTATCACGGAATGATTGAAGATGAGGAAAAGATAGAAAGACGTAAAATCACAATTGTAAAGCGGCTTCATATGTATCTTGAAGAAATTATGTCAAATGAAAAGCTCACCACCTCCATAATTCCGATAGGGGACGGTGTAGCACTGTCTGTTAAAAAATAAGGAGACTGACTATAATGCAGAAAGTTGAACTTCTGGCACCTGCCGGAAATCTTTATAAACTGAAAATTGCACTGAAATATGGTGCCGATGCGGTGTATATCGGGGGAGAATGTTTTTCCCTGCGTACTGCCGCAGATAATTTTACACCCGACGAAATGCGTGAGGGAATAGAATTTGCACACAGCATGGGGAAAAAGGTTTATATCACAGCCAATATTATTCCTCATAACCGTGACCTTGCCGAAATGGAAAGGTATTTCAAGGAAATAGACGATATGGGTGCCGATGCGGTAATCATTTCAGATTTGGGGGCTTTCAGCATTTGCAGAAAGGTTGCCCCGAAGCTTGAAATACATATCAGCACTCAGGCAAACAATACAAACTATGCCACAGTGCAGGCATGGCATGAAATGGGGGCAAAAAGGGTAGTTCTTGCCCGTGAAATGACTCTTTCCGAGGTAAGAGAGATTCGTGACAATATAAGCTCCGAGTGCGAACTTGAGGCATTTGTTCACGGAGCTATGTGCGTTTCCTATTCGGGAAGATGCCTGCTCAGTAACTATATGACAGCCCGTGACAGTAACTATGGTGCATGCTCGCATCCGTGCAGGTGGAACTATGCTCTTATGGAGGAGAAACGCCCCGGAGAATATCTCCCCGTGTTTGAAAATGAACGCGGTACATTTATAATGAATTCCAAGGATTTGTGCATGATTGAGCATATTCCCGAAATTGTGGGAAGCGGTGTTTACTCCCTGAAAATTGAAGGCAGGGTAAAGAGCGAGTACTACGTTGCAACAATTATTGCCGCATACAGAAAAGCCATCGATGCTTATTATGAAAATCCCGCAGAATATGAATTTAATCCCGCTTGGCTCGATGAAGTTAAAAAGGTAAGCCACCGTGATTATTATACAGGCTTCTTTTTCGGAATCCCCGATACGGGAGCGCAGATTTACGGTTCAAGCTCTTACATCCGCGAATATGATATTGCAGGCATAGTGCTTGATTACGATCCCGAAACCTCTCTTGCAAAGGTAACGCAGAGAAACCGTTTCTTTAAGGGTGACGAAATTGAAATCATGCAGCCGGGTAAGGACTTCGCTGTTCAAAAAGTAGAGGTTTTGAAAGACGAAAACCTAAATGATATAGACGTTGCAAACCATGCGGCAATGACGCTTTATATAAAAACCGATGTCCCCGTGGTAAAGGATGCAATGATAAGGAAGAAAGCAGAGTGATAGAATGCGTATATTGGGAATAGACCCCGGTATTGCAATTGTAGGATACGGCGTTGTGGATAAAGAGGGGAACAGGTACAAAACCATTGCCTACGATGCTATTACAACAAAGGCACATACTCCCCTTGAGGACAGGCTTCATAAGGTGTATATGGGAATAAACCAAATCATACAGGAATATAAGCCTGATGCAATGAGCATTGAGGAACTCTTTTTCAACAATAATGCAAAGACGGCACTTGCGGTAGGGCAGGCAAGAGGTGTTATAATTCTTGCGGCGTACCAGAATCATGTACCGATTTTTGAATATACGCCGCTCCAGGTGAAGCAGGCACTCACGGGATACGGACGGGCAAGCAAAATGCAGATTCAGCAGATGATGAAATCAATGCTGGCTCTTACAGAGATTCCAAAGCCTGATGATGTGGCAGATGCCCTTGCCATAGCCGTGTGTCACGGCAACAGTATGCGTTTTAACTCTATCAAACAGTTTGGAGGATTAATGTTATGATATCTTTCTTGAAAGGTGCTTTGGCAGGAAAAAGCGAAAGCGGCGTCATAATCGATGTGGGCGGTGTAGGCTATAGCGTCAGTATGCCTGCCAGCGATATTGCAAAAATAGGGGATATCGGAGATAAAGTGACTGTATATACTCATTTCCATATGAGTGAGAATGCAGTAGGAATGTTTGGGTTTCTCACTAACGAGCAGATAGATTATTTTAACAAGCTTATTTCAATTTCGGGAATAGGTCCCAAAGCCGCAATTTCCGTTTTGGGAACGCTCTCGGTGCAGGATCTTGCTTTTGCAATTATTGCAGAAGATGTAAAGGCAATCACCCGTGCACCCGGCGTAGGTCCCAAGGCGGCACAGAGGATAATTTTGGAACTTAAAGGTAAAATTGATACTCAGGATGCAGTGTCTGTTCCTGACAGGGGAGCTGCCGTAGCGGCTTCGGCGGTGCGTGCCGATACAGGTGCGGTAAATGCTCTTATTGCATTGGGAGCATCCCCCTCGGAGGCGCAGAAAACTGTTATGCAGATAGATGCAACGGGACTTACTACGGAGGATGTTATAAAAGAAGCGTTAAGGAGAATGTCAAATGGAATTTGATGAACGTATTATTTCAAGCAGACAGCTTGACGGCGACAGTGATGCCGAATATTCCATCCGCCCCAAAACCATGGATGAATATATCGGACAGGATAAGGTTAAAGACAGTCTTAAAATCTATATTGATGCAGCCCTCCAAAGACATGAGGCGCTTGACCATTGCTTGCTCTACGGCCCTCCGGGACTTGGTAAAACTACATTAGCATCAATTATAGCCAATGAGATGGGTGTTAATATTCGTGTGACAAGCGGTCCCGCTATTGAAAAACCCATGGATTTGGCGGCAATTCTTACGAATTTAGGTCCGCAGGACGTTTTGTTTATCGATGAAATTCACCGTCTCTCCCGTGCGGTTGAGGAAATCCTTTATCCTGCAATGGAAGACTATTCCTTGGACATAATTATCGGTAAGGGTCCCAGTGCACAGTCGGTAAGGCTGAGCCTTCCGCCCTTTACCTTGGTTGGTGCTACCACCCGTGCAGGGCTTCTTTCAGCACCACTCAGGGACAGATTCGGTGTGATTTCAAGGTTAGAGCTGTACACAAAGGAAGACCTTACAACGATTGTGTCCCGAAGTGCACAGATAATGAATGTGGACATTGCCCCGGAGGGTGCGGCAGAGATTGCCTCACGTTCAAGAGGTACACCGAGAATTGCAAACAGACTGCTTCGCAGAGTGCGTGATTTCGCACAGGTTTGTGCTGACGGAAAAATCACAAAAGAGGTTGCCGACAAGGCACTTCTGATGCTTGAAATTGATTCTTTGGGACTTGATGCAACGGATAAGAAAATGATTACCTCCATAATTTACAGCTTCGGAGGAGGTCCCGTGGGTCTTGATACTCTTGCCGCAACCATAGGGGAGGATTCTTCTGCAATTGAGGATGTGTATGAGCCATACCTTCTTCAACTTGGGTTTATTAACAGAACTCCAAGGGGAAGATGCGTTACTCCTCTTGCATATAAGCATTATGGGATAGAGCTTCCCAAAGGACAAATTTCCTGGGAATAATTAACAATTATTACAAATTTGTTACAAATGATGAGTCGGAACAGGAATTACGGCATATAATGTCGAATATTGTTTCGAAAAGGGGTGAAGCCGTGAAAAAGACAGCACTTTTAATATTTTTTGCCATAATTATGATGTTTGTCGCTTTTAATGTCAATGCGGCAAAGATTTATTATAATGATGAATACCATGATTACTATGCAGGAGATATACATTTAGCGGTGAACGGGAAGCCGATAGAAAATCTTCCCATGCAGCCCGTTGTTATAAATGACTATACAATGGTTCCCGTCCGTGAGGTTTTTGAGGCATTGGGCTGTGAAGTTATCTGGCATGACGATACCTGCCGTGTGGAAATTAAAAATAACGGAAATTCCATATTTGTAAAAATCGGTGACAGGAACACGATAATAAATGATGAAATTGTACCTATTTCCCAGCCGCAGCCTCTCCCGATGCTTATAGGAAACGGCCCCGAGGTTCTTAAATCCATGGTTCCCATCCGCTTTGTTGCGGAAAAATTGGGGTACGATGTCTCCTGGGAGGATTCTACGCGTACAGTCTTTGTTTCAGCCCCCGATTTTTCCGATGATGAGCTTATAATAGGCGGAAGTGACGGGGAAAATAATCCTAAGCCCGATGATGAAAATAAAGACGATGAAGTGGTAATGCCTGAAAATCAGGGCGAGTTTGGCACAATAAGCGTAGAAAGTGACGATACTTACGATTATGTATACATTGCAACACGCTACGGCATTTCACCCACTGTTACACGCTACACTGACCCTCTGCGTATAGTTTTTGACTTTGAAAATGCCGCTTTCCCCCAAATGGGCGGGACGGTAGAAGCAGACGGAAACTGCGTTGATTCCGTACGCTATGCAAACAGAGAGGGCTTTGCAAGGGTGGTTCTTGACGTGTCCTGCAAAACACAGGCTGTGATACTCTCCCATGAAAAGGGTATTCTTATAAGGGTGCAAAAATCCGACAATACACAGCTTATATACGATGCGTTCAAGCAGCAGGTTTATTTTGATAAAACATATGTAGGTACAGGGAAAAAGGTAGATAACGGCTACAGTGTAACCTTTACCAGTCTTAAGCTTCAAAATCAGAAAATAAAGATTGACGACGGAATAATATATGAAATCATAATTACAAATTCCGCACTCGGTTGTAATATTACAGTTGACGGAAGCAACAAGCTCTTTTACACAGCGGAAAAAGGCTTCCATAAAACGGACAAGCCTGTGGAGGACAGTAAACCTATCGTCGATAAAGACGGAAAGAAGGTTATTGTAATCGACGCCGGTCACGGAGGAACTGATCCCGGTGCAGTAGGTTATGACAAAAACGGCAAGGCAGTGGCGTATGAAAGCCATATTAACCTTGCAATTGCGCTTATGGTGGGTGAAAAGCTTGAAGCAAACGGCATAAAGGTGATTTACACCAGAAATAAGGATACCTATATTTCATTGGCAGAGAGAGCGGAGCTTGCAAATGCAAGTGAGTGTGACTTTTTTGTAAGTATTCACTGCAATTCCATTGAAAACGGTGATGTGAACGGAACACAGGTATATTACCATCCTGCTTCCGAAACGGGTACGGACTTAGCAGAGAGCATATACGATAATATAGTTGATATGACAAATCTTGCCCCGAAAAAGACGCAGAACGGCTCACATCTTTATGTTATCCGCACAACCACAAGTCCCTCTGTATTGGTGGAAACCGCATTTATCAGTAATGAAAGCGACAGAGCTTTCATTATGAGCAAGGCGGGGCAGACGAAGCTCGCCGAAGCTATTACAAAAGGAATACTTGAGACGATTAATTAAGTAACGAAATAAAAAACTTCGGACAGATTGTCCGAAGTTTTTTATTTCGCTATATTTCCGTATGTATCTGCAGGTGCCTGTATTCCTTAGGTGTCATGCCGATATTTTCTCTGAATATCTTAATAAAATATGCCGAGGAACAAAAGCCACTGCGCCACGCAATCTGTGAAATGTCATATTTTGTGGTAAGAAGAAAATCCTTTGCAATCTGAAGGCGGTAATACATCAAATACTTGTGGAGAGTCTTTCCGGTTTCATTCTTGATAATTCTGCTTAGATGGTAGGGATGATAGTTGAAATTTTCTGCAATATCTTCATTTGTAAGATTGCTGTTAGAGAAATTATCGTGTATGTAGGAAAGCACCTCCTCACACAGCTCTGATTGCGAATGTGCGGCATTTTGCTTTATAAATTCCAAAAGACACAGCTTTAATAATGCAGAAGAACTTTCTCTGTAAAATCGGTTTTTAAAAATGAAGTTTTCCGTGCATTGTGTAAGCATTCTTTCAATTTGAGGAATTATCCTGACAATTGGCGTTGATAGTTCCTCTATTATATCGTGTGAGGGAAGAATACTTTTGTCAAAGCTTGTTGCCGTTGCTGTTCCGAGTGAGGATTTCAAGGCTTCATTTCTGTTATCAAGGTCAAAATCCATTACAACGGCACTGCCGTTTTCCTTGAATGTAACATTGAATTTATATTCGGTTTCAGGAGGGAAGAACACTGCAGTCTTATTCAGAATGTTATGTTTTTTTCCGTTTGCCGTAACACTGCCCGTTACATTATTAAAGAAAAAAATTCTGCAGTCATAGCATTTGCTCATGTCCTTTTTTGTGCGGAAATACGCCTTATGTACTCTTGCATATCTTATGTGAGGATTAATATCCGAAATTTTCATAAAAAAATCCGCCTTTGTTTGTTTTGTTATATTTTTTGTTGTTTATGTTATACATTATAGCAGAAAAGTATGGTATAGTCAATATGAAATATGATATCGGAGGTGGTAGGAATGAAATTTGCAGTAGGTTACCAATTGTTTCGTGATAACAGCTTTCTTGACAGCATCATAGAAAGAAAGGAATCCGTCTCAGAGGTTTATTTTTCGTGGGGGGATTTCCCGAACGGAAGAAATAATCAGCTCAGAAATTCTCTGATGACACCGTGGGAGGCACAGGAAAAACAGATTTCAGACCTTGAGAGGCTTACGACGCAAAGGATAGCTCTTAATCTCCTTCTTAATGCAACCTGCTACGGAAAGGACAGCCAGTCCCGTGCTTTTTTTGAAAAGGTAGGGGAGTGCGTCGATTTCATACAGAATAAGTACATATTAAATTCAGTAACCACCACATCGCCTCTGATTGCCAAATTTATCAAAGAAAATTTCAAAGACATTGATGTTCGTGCATCCGTCAATATGTGTATAGGAACTATTGAGGGAATGGAATATGTACAGCACCTCTTTGACAGCTTTTATTTAAAAAGGGAGCTTAATCGTGATTTTGATACAATCCGCAAGCTTAAGAAATGGTGTGATAATCACGGGAAAACTCTTTACGCACTGGCTAACAGCGGTTGCCTTAATAATTGCTCTGCACATACCTTTCACGATAACCTTGTATCACATGAAAATGAAATTTCACAAATGGATAACGGTTATTCCTTCAAGGGTATTTGCCACACTTTTCTTTCCAATGAGGAAAACATTAAAAAAATAGTTGATTATACCGGATTTATACGCCCAGAGGATATTTATTTGTATGAGGATTTGTTTCCTGCAATGAAGCTTGCTACAAGGGTAAACTCAGACCCTGTAAGAATTCTTCGCGCGTATATAGATGATAAAAAATTTATCGGAAGCACGCTTGACCTTCTGGAACCGAACCATACGTCAACCATAGCTCCGTATTTGCTTGAAAACAGCTTGATTAAGCCTGTTGTAACAGAAAATAATTTAAAGTATAATATAGAAAACGCATTGATAAAACTAGCGTGACAGTAGTTATCCGAACCCGCCTGAAACGGCAAAATTTAGGCATCTTTCAGCTTGTCGGTCTTGAAAGGCGACAGCCTGTCTGCGACCTCCGCACCAAAATATGCACAAAATTTTGTCCGTTTCAGGTTCGCAGAATTTTTTACAAACTATTTTTTGTCGATACAAGGCAAAAACGCAGCCCATACTGTCGTATGGGTAAGGCTTTTAACGCAGTAGCGGCGAAAAAGAGGAAGTAAAAAACGAGGTTCGGATAGCCACTATCACGCTAAAAAGGAGGATGTATATGTTAACGAGTGAGATGATAAAAAAAGCCGCACTTGAAGCAGGTGCAGATGCATGCGGAATCGGTCCCATGTCACGCTTTGAGGGTGCACCCAAGGAAATGGATCCCCGTTATCTTTTTCCCAACGCAAAAAGTGTAATAGGCTTTGTATTCAGAATCCCCAGAGGAGTGCAGAGGGGTATTGAGGAGGGAACGCAGTTTTACCAGTATCCCTCTATGGCGTATGGCGGAATAAATGAGATTTTCGCCCCTGCGGTCCTTCATCATGTGGGAAGAGTTATTGAGGATGAAGGCTATGAGGCTGTAATTTACAGAAATACAGGTGCCAGAGGTGTTGTTTCAGACATGGACGGAAGCCCCGGAAATAGCCTTTCTCCCGAAGAACAGATTGAAGTCAGCAAGCATGCAAAGGGAAAGACAGCTCACCACAGAAGCGTGCAGTTTACCCGTGAAGTGTCAGAGGGCAAGGTTCCTCCGGATTTGCAGTTCCAGTTCAGAATTGCGGCAGTTGCATGCGGACTTGGAGAAATAGGCTGGAGTAAGATGCTTCTTACACCCGACTTCGGTCCGCTCCAGCGTGTGGCGTTCATTTTCACGGATGCCGAGCTTGAATATGATGAAATGTACAGCGGAGAGCCGCTTTGCAGAAAGTGCGGTGCCTGCGTAAGAGAGTGTCCGGGAGGTTGTATACCGCCTCTTAATTCAGACAAAAAGCTGACCGTTAATCTTGCGGGCAAAATCCTTGAGTGGGGCGATATTGATATGTGGCGTTGCTATGCGTTCTATACTCATGGCGGCAGATACTATAATCCCTTTGTTCCCAAGGAAGTGTTTGACAAGAATGAAAACGGTGATCTTGACCTTCTTGAAGGAATCACCAATGACGCCAATGAGAAAGAGATAATGAAGGTGTATACAGCCCTTGAAAAATATTTCCCCAGCTGGGTAGGCTACAATATGGCTAAATGCGGCGGTTGTATCCGTGCTTGCGTAAGCGTGCTTGAGAAGAAGGGCGGATGCATGGAAGGCAGATTCAAACAGCCCCTCAGAACTAAAAAAGCATGGAAAATGGATAGATAAGGGGGATGTGACAATGAATGCAGAATTTATAAAACAAAAGGCAAAGGAATATGGTGCTGCAGTTTGCGGCATCGGCAATATCGAGCTTCTCCGAAATGAAGATAAGCACCGTAACCCTTTTTACATTCTTCCCAATGCAAAGAGTATAATAGGCTTTGGAATCAAGGTGCCCAAAGGGCTTTACAATGCAATGGAGAATGAACGTCAGTATTACAATTATACTAATCTGGGAGTTAAGTATATCGACGAAACATTTGCCGAAATTTTCCTTTTGAAAATGGGTGCTCTAATTGAAAATGAAGGTTATGATGCTTGCCTGCAGAGATATATCCCCGGTTTTAAAATCAAGGGTGATAAGAGCACAAACCCCGAAGTAAACAGGATTTACGAGCTGGCACTTGCCGAAGCTGTTGAGGAGGGAAAACCCGAACCCGATGTTATTATCGACTATAACAAGGCGGCAGTTATATGCGGACTTGGAAGCATCGGTCTTCATAACAAGGTCATCGTTCCCAAGTATGGTACATATATGCGATTCGTTTTCATAATTACGGATATGGAGCTTGACTTTGACGAGCCTTTTAAGGAAGAGCTTTGTGACGGATGCGGAGAATGTATGAAGGCTTGCCCCGGAAAGGCTGTTTCAAAAGATGGCGTTGATACATGGCAGTGCAGTGTATATTACCGCGGTGCACATAAATCAAATCCTTTTATTACAGATGAATTCCTTAAAGACCATCCCGAAAGAGAAGCAATCTTAAACGGTGAAAAAAGATTCGACAAGGAAAGTGCCCTTGAAATTTACGATGACCTTAAAATACTCCCCAATACACATTTCGGATACGTTCCCTGTCTTTGTGGAAAGAAATGCGAAACTGTGTGCTACAAGCATCTTAAGGAGGTGGGCAGAATATGAAAAACAAGATTATAGAAATTGCAAAAAAATACGATGCCGACATCGTCGGCTTTGCTCCTGCGGACAGATTTTCAAAGGGTGATGCAATTTTTAAAGTATTCCCCGAAACAAAGACGGTAATCGGACTTGGTTTCAGAGTTCTTCGCGGTATTTACAGAGGCGTAGAAGAGGGAACTACATATTATCAGTACACAACAATGGGTGTTGAAAATCTTGAGGAAACAGTAATGCCCCTTGCCCTTATCAACGTAAGCAATTTTATCGAAGAAGAAGGATTTGAAGCAATTCCTCAAAGAAGAAATCAGCTTATTATGAATGAGGAAAACAGCACTAATCCCGAAGTGGACTATACAGACATTGTCCGCGGTGTTACTGCTGAAAATCAGATTGATTTTACAGATTGTGCAGTAAAGTGCGGTCTTGGTGAAAGAAGTATGATTAATACTGTCCTCACCCCCGAATACGGACCTTTTATAAGATACTGCTTTATTCTTACCGACGCCGAGATTGAGGCAACCGATATGCTTGAGCCGTCCTTGTGCGATAAGTGCGGAGAATGTATAAAGGCATGCCCCGGCAAGGCTATCAATGAGGAAGGTTCTCTTGACCCGTGGAGATGTGCCGTGTATTATAACGGTGCGAATGGAAGTAAAAATCCTTTCATGCCTCCCGAAGCATATATAGATTTTGAAAACAGATTGGAAATAATAGCAGGCGAGGCTGATTTTGACGTAGAGCTTGCAAAGAAGATTCTTGACGCAACTTTCTTTTATCCGCCTGCAAAGCATTTTTACCGAACCTCTATCTGCGGCAGAGCCTGCGACAGAGCGTGCTATATCCATCTTGAAGAAAAGGGCGTTCTTAAGAAAAGCTTCAAGAAAAAATTCCGTGAGGGTGAGGATTGGAAATTGGATACCAGGCAGTTTGAAACTTTAAAAAGAGAAAAGCCCTGGGTATTCACACAGGACGAGAAATAAAGGGAGGAAAGACTATGTTTGAAAAAGTAACTCCCGAATCAGTGGGAGTGTCTTCCGAAAAAGTCCTTGAATTTATAAAAACTCTTGATGATTGCCGCCTGCGTAATCATAGTATCATTATGGCAAAGGGCGATAAAATTTTTGCAGAATGTTATTACAAGCCATTTAATGAAAAGTTTCTTCACAGAATGTACTCTGTTTCAAAGAGCTTTGTAGCTATGGCAATCGGTGTTGCCGTAACAGAGGGGATTTTAAAGCTTGACGATGTAATCGTAGATTATTTCCCCGAATTCAGAAACGAAAATGTGGATGAGTACCACGAAGAATGTACCATTCGTGATATGCTTTGTATGAGCAGTAATATCGGTGACCACGTTATATGGTGGGGAAAGTATAAAAGCCGTGTAGAGGCTTATTACACAAAGAAAACCAATAAAATCCCGGGTACGTTATTCTTTTATGACAGCGTAGGCTCATTCCTTCTGGGATGCATTATCGAAAAGCTTACGGGAAAGCCTTTTCTTGAATATCTGAAAGAAAAAGTACTTCTTGAAATCGGTTTTTCAAAGGAAAGCTATACTCTTACCGAGCCGGGTGGATTCACCGTAGGCGACAGCGGCGTAATGTGTACAGCCCGTGACCTGCTTATATTTGCCCGATTCATTATGAAAAAAGGTGAGTGGAACGGAAAGCAGTATATAGACCGCGATTTCATGGAGGAAGCAATCAAAGTGCAGACTACAAACAACCTTGCAGGAATGTGCAAGTATTACGGAAATCAGGGTTACGGTTATCTTATCTGGAAAACCCATCCCGACGGATTTTCTCTTGTGGGCATGGGAGACCAGCTTGCAGTGTGCGACATGAAGAGGAATATTTGTTTTGTAATCACCTCCGATAATCAGGCGGATAAGCCTGCAAGGCGTGTCACATATCACGAGTTTTATTATCATTTTCTTCCGTCCGTTAAAAGCGAGCAGCTTCCCGAAAATCCGGCTGCTGCAAAAGCTCTTGAAGAATATCTTAGTAATACCACACTTGTGTGTCAGCATGGAGAAAAATCTTCCCCAATAGCACAAAGAGTAAACGGCGTAAAGTATGTAATGAATGAAAACCCCCTTAACATTTCATATTTCAAGCTTGATCTTGACGGAAATGTTCTTGAGTTTGAAAAAGACGGCAAAGAGCTAAGGCTTGAATTTTTCTTTGGAGAAAACCGTCTTACGAAATTCTCCCTGGGAGACCGTGCAACGGCTGATAAAATGGGATTTCGGGAAGAGGGCGAATATGACTGTGCAAACAGCGGTGCATGGGTAGAAGAAAATCAGATTACGATTATGTCCCAGGTAATAGATACCTATTTCGGAGGGCTTTATATTTCAATCGGTTTCAAGGATGACCGCGCATCCTTTTGTATGAGAAACAGCGGACAATATGTATTTAATAATGCCGATGGATTTGCAATCGGCAAAGCAGAAAAATAAGAAAGGAAGTTGAGAAGAATGTCAGTACAGAAAGAAAAAATCACAATTGCAGTTATCGGCTGCGGAAGGTTTGCAAAGAATTTCGTACCGCTTTTCAAGGCACACCCCGAAGTTAAAAAGGTTTACGTTTGTGACCTTATTCCTGAGCGTGCAAAGGATTATTCCGAGAGATTCGGCGTAGAAATCATCGGAAGCTTTGAAGAAGCACTTGCATCGGAGGAAGTTAATTCTATCGCTATATTCACACAACGCTTTAAGCATGGCCCCATGGCGATCGCCTCCCTTAAGGCAGGCAAGCATGTTTACAGTGCCGTTCCCTGCTCACTGAAAATAGAGGAAATCAAGGAAATTATTGAACTTGTAACAAAAACCCGCCTTACATATACTATGGGTGAGACAGGCTTTTACAGAGCACCTGCAATCTTCTGTCGTGAAGAATATGCAAAGGGAACCTTTGGTAAATTCACCTACGGTGAAGCTCACTACAATCACGATATCAGAAACATGGAGGACAGCTTCAAAAGCTCCGGCGGAGACAGGTGGAAGGAATTTGCAGGAATTCCCCCATGTATTATCCCACACATTCAACCGCAATGGTGTTAAGCTCAATGCCCGGCGTATATGCTAAGAAGGTTGTGGCACTTGGCTATGCAGGAAGCCCCAGAACCGATATTTACGGAACAGAGGGACAGAATCTTTACAATAATCCCTTCTCAAACACCACAATGCTTCTTGAGCTTTCAAACGGCGGTATTGCAAGAATCAGCGAAAACCGCTGTATAGGCTGGAAAGCTCCCGAAACATACATTTCCCAGTTCTATGGAACAGATGGTGGATATGAATTTGCAGTTGCAAAGCATCATCTTGCACAGTGGAAAGAAGAGGACCCCAAGAGTGTAAATATGAAGGACGTAACAGCTCAGCTTCAGCCGGAACATGTGACCGAGCTTATCAATACAAACTATGATGAAGCAATTCAGAAAATCGCCGACGGTGAGGGTTACTTTAATGTATCTCCCATTCAGCCTGTGGAAAGACTTCCCAAGGAATATGAGGGAATCCACAACGGACACAACGGAACACACCACTTCCTTATTGATGACTTCTGCCGTGCGTATGCAACAGGCAAGCTTTCTCCTACAAACATCTGGGAGGTAGCACGCTGGAACATTCCCGGGCTTATGGCACACGAATCTGCACTTGCAGGCGGCAAGGTTATGGATGTAATCGACTTTGGTGAGCCTCCGGCAGATTGGGAAGTACTCGACTGGAAAACAAAAGGATATTAATATTCGTAACAAAAAAGAAACGAAACTCATGTTTCGTTTCTTTTTTGTTGCTTGTATTTACTTAAAATATTCTTCCTTTAAATTTACTATGATTGAATTGCTTGAATCATAAAGGGAAATTCCATTAGGAAGCACAAGCTTCATTTCAATATCGCTTCCCACTTCGTACGGGGAAATATCAATTGATTTTGTTTCTATTTGTTCAATCTTATCAAGGTCATTTTTTTCGCCGAAAATTCTGATATTTGAGCTTTCGGGGAGTTTGTGCTCCGTGCCGCCTCTTAGCTTTAATACAACGGGAACTGTTTTGGAGCTGTAAAAAGAAAAGGTGACATCGGTTTCTCCCGGTATACATTCTACCCTTTCAAGTATAGCTCCGTTTCTATCATAGGCAATGAGCTTTGCGTTTTGCTTTTCCTTGGCAGGGGAGAGAGTCTCTGTTTTTACGGAGACAACATGCTTAAGTATGCTTTCGGGTGCCTTTACGGTAACCTTCTTATCTGCTGCAGTGTGTGATTTTACTTTGAAATCCGAGCCTTCCTTTTGAACAAATGAAACATCCACATTAAATGACTTTGTCTCTATAGGTTCAATCACAACCACAATATTTTTTCCCTTTGCTGTGAAAACAGGGTCGGAGGTAACGTTTGATGATACGGCAACGTGAACGGAATACCTGCCGGGTTTTCTGAAAGAAGAAACATTTATAACGCCTGTGGTGTTTTTGTTGGTAAGCCTTGCCAGGGTTAATCTTTTTGCATTGGCTATTACCGAAATGCTGTTATCCGAGACGGAATAAACCGAAAGTCCGTTTTCGTTAAGTGCCTGTTCTCCCGATAAAGTAATCGGCACATCGTTGATGGTTTTCGTCATGGTGGGGTTCTCCTGGTAAGAAACATAGAACCACAGCACTAATGCAAGCAGTGTACAAATTATTTTAAGAGCAAGCTTATTTTTCATTATTTTTTCCATTTTAAGCGCTCCTTCCATTTTGACAAGGAATTGTCACTCTTATCCGAAGAATCTGAAGCAAGGACCTTCATAATTATTTTTTTCAGAGAATCTTCGGTATAGTTGCGGCTCATATTTCCGCCCAGTGTAAAGCTGATTTTACCTGTTTCTTCACTGACAACAATGACTGCCGCATCGGAGCTTTCGGAAAGTCCCAAAGCCGCTCTGTGCCTTGTTCCCAGCTCACGGCTCAATGTCTCATTGGGGGTAAGGGGGAGAATACAGCGTGCCGCTATGATTTTATTATCTCTGATTATAACTGCACCGTCGTGCAGAGGGGTGTTTGGAATAAAGATGTTTATAAGTAATTCACTGGATACATCGGCATTAAGCTCACAGCCCGTTCTTACAATGTCACCGATTTTGGTTTCCCTTTCAATTACCATCAGCGCACCGATTCTTCGGCTTGACATGGCCACAGCGGCAGATGCAATTTCCGAGGCAAGAAGCTCGGTATCATTCTTTTCATCCTGTGTAAACAGGGAGGAGAAGTTTACCCTACCCACCTGCTCAAGAGCACGCCTCAGCTCCGGCTGGAAAATTACGATAAAGGCAATAAGTGCAAACTGCATCAGGTTGCGAAGCAAATAATTTATCGTAGTAAGTTCAAAGACATCACTTATCCATGTAAAAATTAAAAGAAGTATAATTCCCTTGATAAGTGTTCCCGCTCTGGTTTCACGCACCAGAGAAGACAATTTGTAAAAAACAAATGCGACAATTGCAATATCAATTATATCTGTCAGCCGCAGAAATGATAGTGTAAGTGCAATGTCGCTCATCAATGCTTCAAACAATAACTCCAACCACCTTTACGTATAATATAATATTATACAATAAAAATTGAGTTAATGAAAGTGTTTTTTTTATATTTTTGCTAAATTACGATATAATTGATTCGAGAGCCTTGACTGCATTGGTTATTTCCTCTTTTGTGTTAAAATAACCTGCTGAAAACCTAAGAAGCCCGCTTGAAATTGTACCCAGTGTTCTGTGTGCCATGGGACAGCAATGAAGCCCGGCGCGTGTTGCTATGTTGTATTCCAGGTCGAGCCTTCCCGCCACCTCAACGCAATCATGGTTTTTAAGGAGAACACCCATAACGCCGGTCTCGCTTTTTCCCAATAGCTTTATTCCTTTTACCGTGGAAAGCTGTTCTTTAAAAAATGTACCAAGCTCAGCCTCTTTTTCTAACACCCCTTCTCGCATTACAAACTTAATCCCCTCGCACAGACCTGCTATTGCACAAGTATTAATGGTGCCTGCTTCAAAGCGTTCAGGAAGGCTTTCGGGCATAAAGGCACTTTCTGACAGGCTTCCGGTACCGCCTTCGATTAATGTGTCAAGCTTTAAACCTTTACGGATATATAAAACGCCTGTGCCAAGAGGTCCGTACAGCCCTTTATGTCCTGCAAATGCAATTAAGTCTCCGCAGGAGGTATCAACGGGCAGTATTCCGCCGCTTTGTGCAGCATCTACCAGGGTCAGCACATTTTTCTCCCGTGCACGTTTGCAAATCTCTCTTACGGGGTTAACACTGCCAACGACGTTTGAAGCATGAATAATACAAATCAGCTTTGTCCGGGGTGTAATTGCCGAGATGACATCATCCGCATTAACACAGCCCTCATGGTTTGCACGCACAATTTTTACCTTTGCTCCATGCTTTTCCATGCTGATACAGCTTCTTAAAACACTGTTATGCTCCATTGAGGAAATAATAATTTCATCACCGCTTTTAATAAGGCCTTTTACGGCAAGATTAATTGCTTCGGTGGTGTTTTTTGTGAAAATTATCTGTTCGGGATTGTCAGCTTTGATAAAATCTGCCATTGTTTCTCGGCATTCATAAACCTTTTCAAAGCTTTTCCTTGCAAGATAATGTCCTCCACGTCCCGCATTTCCGCCATAGTTTTTCATGCAATCGAAAACAGCGTCAATTACACTTTGGGGCTTAGGAAAGGTTGTGGCAGCATTGTCGAGGTAAATCATCACGTTCCTCCTTATTCTACGACTTTTGAATAGGTTTTTTTGCCTTCGGATTCGCTTTCATAGTAAAAAGAGCGTATTCTTATACCAAGCTCCTTTGCGGCATTTAATATTATGTTTTTTGCACTGTCATCAAAGCGTAGGCTGTATCCGCAACCCTCTCTTGCTATTACTTGCGGGGTTTGAATAACGGAGGAGTATACTCCGAATTCGTAGGCGTGCCGTTTCAGCCTTGTTGCAGATGTAATTGAAGCCATTGTTGCAAGCATTGAAATCTCTCCCTTTTCATACATACTTTATCTTATGCAAAATACAGCTTATTGGTTATATAAAAAACAAGGAGAATAAAAAATGTAACAAATTCGTAAAGAATAACAAAAATATGTTGAAATAAGCAAGGAAAAGTGTTATTATAACTATATATGGCTATTTTGTGATTGAAAAATTGGGAGGGAATTAAATTGATTAATAAATACCTAAACAATATCCTTATACAAACAAGCAAAATACTTGGATGCGAGGTTGGTGTAATCGAGGGGAACGGCACCGTTGTGTCTGCATCGGGAATTAATGAAATTTCCATGAATGCATTAGATGTGATTGATGCTTACCAAGCCTCAAAATCAAGATTATTACAGGTGGGGGGATATACCTTCTACGCTGTCATTTCACGCGGACGTGTGGAATATATTACATTTATTAAAAATGACGACCCTATTATGGGTAAGCAGGCAGAGCTTCTTTCTTCTTACCTCGGAACGCTCAGGCAGATGCATAACGATAAGTATGATAAGACCAACTTTATCAAAAATATGCTTGCAGACAGCGTTCTTCCCGGAGACATTTTCTTGAAGAGTAAGGAGCTTCATCTTGCATTTGATGTTGACAGAGCGGTGTTTGCTCTGCGTTATGATGAAATCCGCGGAGTGGATGTTTTTGATATCATCAGCAAAATTTTCCCCGACAATGGAAAGGATTTTGTTATAGACCTTGATAACAACATGATTGCCATTGTAGCGGAAGTGAAAATGGGAACAACGACTGCGGAGCTCGAAAAGATTGCTTCCAAAATTGTAGATACTGTTACAAGTGAGGCAATGGTTGATGTTAATATGGGCATAGGAACCATAGCTTCCAGCATTAAGGATATAGCCAAGAGTTATAAAGAGGCGAGAATTGCATTGGAAGTAGGCAAGGTATTTGATGGGGACAAGTTCATCATGAACTATGATAATCTCGGAATTGCCCGTCTTATCTATCAGCTTCCCACCACTCTTTGCGAGCTTTTCCTTTCTGAAGTATTCAAGAAGGACTCCATTGACTCATTGGATTCGGAAACATTACATACAATACAGAAATTCTTTGAAAATAATCTGAATGTATCCGAAACCTCCCGCCAGCTTTATGTTCACAGGAACACCCTTGTTTACAGACTTGACAAGGTTAGGAAGATGACAGGTCTTGATCTTAGAATTTTCGACCATGCTATTGTATTCAAAGTAGCTCTTATGGTTAAAAAGTATCTGGTATCAAAGCCAATGCGTATTTAATGGAAGGGTGATTCGATGATAGAATTCAAAGAGGTTAGTGTTGTTTATGACAAGGATATTGTCGGGCTTGACAATGTATCTTTCAAAATAGAAGAAGGGGAGTTTGTTTTCCTCGTTGGTAAAACAGGTGCGGGCAAAAGCTCTGCAATTAAGCTTCTTACAGGGGAGATAAAGCCCACAAGCGGAGATGTTATAGTAGACGGAATAGTGGTAAACAGGCTTAAAAGGAGGAAAATCCCTTATTTAAGGCGAGCACAGGGCGTAGTTTTCCAGGATTTCAGGCTTCTGCCCAATAAGACCGTGTATGAAAACGTTGCCTTTGCGATGGAAATAACGGGGAAGAAAAAGAAGGATATTCAGAGAAAAGTTCCTAAGATACTCAGTCTTGTAGGACTTTCCGAGCGTGCAAATAACTATCCTAACGAAATTTCAGGTGGGGAGCAGCAGCGTGTAAGTATAGCAAGGGCTCTTGTGAACAGCCCCTCGCTAATAATTGCAGACGAGCCTACGGGAAATCTTGACGTGGAAACATCTGCCGAGGTTATGAACCTTTTTGAGGAAATCAATAAAATGGGCACAACTATTGTTATGGTTACTCATTCCGAAAAAATAGTAAACGATATGCAAAGGCGTGTAATACAGCTTGAAAACGGTGTATTGATACGCGATGAAGAAAACGGGGTGTATAACATTGGTGCTTAGAAATTTAAAATATTATATTAAAAGTGCCGCAAGCTCTTTCAAGAGAAACGGCATTATGACAATTGCGTCTTTTATTACGGTTACATGCTGTTTATTCCTTTTCGGTGTATTTGTGATATTTTCAATGAATATGAACTACATAGGAAAGCAGCTTGAACAGCAGTGTGAGCTTCAGGCATATATGTATTTAGAAACAGACGAGCCCGAGCAGCGTGCCGTATACGAAAAAGTACTGCAGCTTGATAATGTTTATGATGCAACCTTGGAAACAGAAAAGCAGGCATTTGAAAACTTTAAAAAACAGCTTGGCGAAGACGGCGACCTGCTGGACGGCCTTGAGGATAAGGACTTCCTCAGAAGCTCCATAAAGATTACTCTGGATGATATAAGAAAATCAAATGATACGAAAAAAGCCGTAGAGAAAATCTCCGGCGTTGAAAAAGTGGAAAATTATCAGGACACCGTGGGAAAGGTTCTCAGCCTTACAGGTGCGGTAAATAAGGGAAGCACCGTTGGTATGATTGTGCTTATGATAATAGCGGTGTTCATTATTCAGAATACCATCAAGCTTAGCGTTTTTGCACGTGAAAAGGAAATACATATTATGAAATTTGTAGGTGCTACCGACAGATTCATAAGAACTCCTTTTGTAATCGAAGGAATAATGATTGGTGCTTTAGGCTTTATAGTCTCCTATGGGGTGATACTTTTCAGCTACACTCCCGCAATAAGCACGGTTAAGGACCTTATAAAAATGTTTGATTTCCTTCCGCTGCAATCATGTGCATTAGAGCTTGGTGTAATGATGGCACTTTTCGGCACAATGATGGGTGCAATCGGAAGTGCGGTGTCAATTAAAAGACATCTTAAGGTGTGACTTTTTCTGCCGCAGAAAGGATTTTTAAGCTATGAACAAAAGAACAAGAGAAATTTTGAAAAAAACATTTGCCGCCCTTTGTGCTTGTGTTGTTGTAATAGCTCTTGTAGCTTCAGTGTTTTTGCCCGTGGTAAGAGCCGCAACGCAAAAGCAGCTTGATGATGCGAAAAACAAAACACAGCAGGCAAAGACTGCCGCACAGAAAGCGGAAGCAGAGAAAAAGGCGGCTATCAACTCATATAATGCACTTGATGCACAGATACAAAGTACTGAAAACGAGATTGATACTCTTGAAAAACAAATAGAGCAGACTAAAAAGGATATAGAGCTTAAAGAGGAAGAGCTAAAACTTGCCCAGGAGCAGCTTGAAAGTCACGAAAAGGCTTTTATGGCACGGGCAGGAGCTATGTATGAGCATAACGACATAAAATATGTGGAGTTACTCTTTAAGGCTGACAGCTTAAGTGATTTTCTCACCAAAATAGACATGATTACGCAAATCATGGAATATGATGATAAGGTTCTGACGGATTTAAAAGAAACCCGTGAAAAAATAAACCTTGCCAAAAAACAGCTTGAAGAAAGTCTCGTAAGACAAGAGGAGGATTCAAAAAAGCTTGAAACAAAGAGGCAGTCTCTTTCTCTTGCATTGGCAGAAAAAGAAAAACTCATGAAAGAAGCCATCAAAAACGCAGATAGGTATAAGGCTATATATGAAGCCGCAGAACAGGCAGAACAGGCATTAATCAGAGAAAACAGAAACGCATTTTCACAAAACGGATATAATGTGAAATATACCGGTGGAAGATTTGCATGGCCTGTTCCCGGAAGCCATAGAATCACCAGTCAGTACGGCGAAAGAATACATCCTGTGTATAAAACACGTAAATTCCATTCGGGAATTGACGTGGGTGCAGGATACGGGCTTGATATAATTGCCGCCGCCGACGGTAAGGTTACTTTGGCTACAACCAACGGAGGCTACGGCAAATGTGTGGTTATCAACCACGGAAGCGGAATAACTACGCTTTACGGGCATTGCAGCACTTTGCTTGTTTCTGCAGGCGATACTGTAACTAAGGGGCAGGTAATTGCTAAAGTAGGCTCTACGGGAGTATCGACAGGACCGCATCTTCATTTTGAAGTGCGTATAAACGGTGCAACCACTAACCCCTTAAACTATCTTTCATAGTATTTCCGAGTATTTTAACAGGGAGTTTTTCAGGTGAACAAAATCTCAAAGAAGACATTGCTTACCATTTTAATTACTTTTGCTGTGACATACCTTTTTACAAGTGTATTCCATCCGTATACTGCTGACTTTAAACGCCTTGAACGTATAATGCAGATTATAGATGAACAGTATGTGGGCGATTACAGCACCGAAAAATGCGAAGATGCAGCCATAAATGCGGTGTTGGGAAGCATAGAGGATAAGTATGCCGTTTACTATGACGAAAAAAATGCAAAAGAAACCATGCAGAATATCGAGGGTTACTACTACGGCATAGGAGTAGAGGTATTTGCCAACACACAAAAAAATGCCATTGAAATACTTTCCGTGCATGCCGGCTCTCCTGCTGAAAAAGCAGGAATCCTGCAAGGGGATCTGATGCTTTCGGTAGATGGTAAGAATTACGGTGCCGATGAGCTTGCCGATGCGGTAAGCTATATAAAAGGAAACGGGACGGAGGATTCTCTTGGCAAGTCAATTGAGATTGTGATAAACCGTGACGGTGAGAAAATTCCTGTTACGCTTAAGCGTGCAAAGCTCGGTTTATATGTCGTTAAAAGCGAAATAGTAGATAATATCTGCTATATACGCTATGACGGGTTCACTCGAAAATCCCTCAGTGATTTTAAGAAAATTGTAAATTCCCTTGATGAAGAAAAAATTAAGGGAATTGTAATTGATATAAGATACAATCCCGGAGGAGAGTTTTCAAGCGTTATTGATATGTGCGACCTTTTCCTGGATGATGAACAGATAATGTACACACTTGACAAAAAAGGCGATAAAACCGTATACACAGGCACGAAAGGAAAGAAAGCTTTCCCCATGGCAGTTATCGTAAGCGGTGCATCGGCAAGTGCATCGGAGGTTTTTGCAGGTGCTATGCAAGCTAATAAGCGTGCTGTGATAATAGGGGAAGAAACCTTCGGAAAAGGTGTTACCCAGTCGGTTATGTATCTTGACAGAGTGGATAAATCCATGGGTGCAGTTAAATTAACAACCTACAAAAACTATACACCCGACGGCAGATGGATTAACGAAAAGATTATTCCCGATATAAAGGTAAAAATCGATAAAATAGGCACAAATATCAGGGAGGATGCCGCTTTTAAAGCTGCTGTAGATTATTTTAACAAGGAAAAATAGTAAAATGAAAAAGCATCAAAGAATTACAAGCTTAATAATTATTTTGATACTCTTGTTTTCGTTTTCCTGCATTACATATGCGGAAAATGAAAATAAAAAAGTGAATAATTCTTCGGAAACCAAGGAGGAAGTCTCCGCAAAAAATACAATCGAGGCAAAATCACCCCATGCCGTTTTGATGGACCTAAAAACAGGTGCGGTTATATATGAGAAAAACGCCAAGGATTTGGTTTACCCCGCAGGTCTTACAAATATAATGACCGCAGTTCTTGTCCTTGAAAACTGTAATATGGAGGAGCTTGCCGCCGCAAGCGAAACAGCCCTTTCCAATGTTACGGCAGGGGACAACAAAATGGGGATTCAGAAGGAAGAAAAATTGTCAGTGCGTCAGCTTGTTTACGGAATGCTTTTAGAGTCTGCCTCAGATGCATCAAACGTTCTTGCGGAAAAGACGGCAGGCAGTATAGAAGCTTTTGTAAATATGATGAATGCCAGAGCCAAGGAACTTGGCATGGAGAACACAAGCTTCACCAATCCTACCGGAAACCATGACGACAGGCATTATACAACGCCCATGGATATGGCGATTTTAGCAAAGCATGCCATGTCAATTCCTGAGTTTTGCGATATTGTAAAATGTGATTCTTACACTATTCCGCCAACGGAGAAAAACCCCAATTCAAGAAAATTAACAAACAGAAATCATCTGGTAAGCAGACTTATACGAAATGATTATTATTATCCGAATGCTACGGGGCTTAAAACGGGCTACAGTGCAGAAGCAAAAAGCTGTGTGGCGGCATCGGCACAGAAAGGTACCATGTCTCTTTTAGCATTGGTTTTTGAAGCCGATACAAGCAATAACGTACTGCAAAGCTATGACGACTCAAGAAAAATGTTTGATTTTGTGTTTTCAAATTATGTGTCGCAAACAGTTGTCAATGAGGGCGATATAGTAGCGCAAACCGATATTGTAAACACAAGGCGTGATAATAAAATTATTTTAAAAGCAGAAAAGGCAATGTCCGTCATCCGTGAAAAGGATTCCGAGCCTGTAGAGGTTACGTACAAGGATTCTTTGAAAAAATCCGTAAGTGCACCTGTAAAAAAAGGTGAGAAAATCGGAACGAGAGAGTATTTTGCAAACGGACAGTCTATAGGAACGCTCAATCTTTTGGCAGAGAAAAATTATAAGCTGGACCCTGTTACGTTCTTTATAAATAAGCTTAAGGCATTTTTCACGTCTCCCTGGCTTTATGCGGTTATAATTTTATTGATTGCATTCTTTATTTTAGTGGAAAGAAGACGAAGAAGAATACTCCGCAAAAAACGACGTGACGCACGCAAAAAAAGAAATATGGAACTGATACACAGTATAGACAGATAACAAAAAACGGCTCAAATTGAGCCGTTTTTTGTCATATAAGAATTTACGTGATTTAATCGCGAGCAGCTTTTGACAAACCTTAGCTTTAGCCGGTACGCGACAAGGGTGAAGCGGCACGCTTCAATAATTTTCTTTTCTGATTTCAAAGTATGCCTGGGGATGAGCACATACGGGGCAAACCTGGGGAGCTTTTTTACCCATTACAAGGTGTCCGCAGTTTCTGCATTCCCAGATTGATTCTTCTGCTTTTTCAAATACCTTCTGCATTTCCACGTTATTAAGAAGTGCACGGTATCTTTCCTCGTGTGTTTTTTCAATTGCGGCAACGGCTCTGAACTGTGCAGCAAGAGCGCTAAAGCCTTCTTCCTCAGCTTCCTCAGCAAAGGTCTTATACATATCTGTCCATTCGTAGTTTTCGCCCTCTGCCGCTGCAAGGAGGTTTTCCTTTGTACCGCCAAGAAGCTCAAGAGCCTTGAACCAAAGCTTTGCATGCTCTTTTTCGTTATTTGCTGTTTCTTCAAAGATTGCGGCTATCTGCTGGTAGCCTTCCTTTTTTGCAACGGATGCAAAATAAGTGTACTTATTTCTTGCCTGAGATTCGCCTGCAAATGCAGCAAGAAGATTTTTCTCGGTTTTTGTTCCTTCAAATTTCATTTAAAACACCTCATTTATAATTATTTTATCAAAATGAATAAATATTCATTTTACATAACAAAATCAATTTTTTATTTCGCAAACCTCGTAAATGGCTTCCCAGATATCCTCGCTTCCCATGCCCGTTTCAGCGCTGAAGGGCATCATGATGTCATCATCTTCAAGCTCCAGTGTGTAATAGATTTCGTCAAGATGCTCATTAAGCTTTGTTTTCGGAATTTTATCGCACTTGGTTGCAACCACAAATGCAAAGCCGTGTCTTTCACGAATGTAATTAAGCATAACTAAATCGTCATTCGTAGGCTTATGCCTTGCATCAACAAGAAGCACCGTGCAGGCAAGAGTTTCACGACTGTCAAGATATGTTTCAATCATATTGCCCCATTTTTTCTTTTCGTCCTTACTTACCTTTGCGTAGCCGTAGCCGGGCAAATCAACGAAGTTTAACGTATCGTCAATGTTGTAGAAATTAATCGTTGCAGTCTTTCCGGGCTTTGAACTGGTTCTGGCAAGGCTTTTGCGATTAAGCATCTTATTAATAAATGAACTTTTGCCTACGTTGCTTCGCCCTGCAAATGCAATATCGGGGAAGAGTGTATCGGGATATTGCTTAGGCGAAACTGCGGATATTGTAAGGCTTACATTATGAATATTCATGCGGTGTACTCCTTTCTTTTCGCAGTGGGGGAGGAGTTTGCCCAAGCTTTTTGTTATCGGTATTATTCAGCAGTGCAAGCTTTAAAACCTCATCACAGCTTTTAACGGGCATAAAATTAATTTCACTGCGGATGTGCGGGGGGATTTCTTCAAGGTCTTTAATATTCTCATATGGAATAATAATATTTGTAATTTTGTTTCGGTATGCCGCAAGCGCTTTTTCCTTAAGCCCGCCTATGGGGAGAACTCTTCCCACAAGGGATATTTCACCTGTCATGGCAATATCACTGCGTACAGGTATGCCCGAAAGGGTACTTGCCACGGCAGTAGCTACAGTGATGCCGGCACTGGGACCGTCCTTCGGAACTGCACCTTCGGGGAAATGGATATGTATATCCCTTTTTTCATAAAAGTCATTTTGTATGCTCAAAGTATCAGAAATGGAACGGATAAAAGAAACCGCCGCCTGAACTGACTCCTTCATTACGTCCCCGAGCTTACCCGTAATCTGAATTTTTCCGCTTCCGGGAAGCGAAAGTGCCTCACATTGGAGTATTTCTCCGCCTACCTGCGTCCATGCAAGTCCGTTTACCACACCTACAGCGGGTTTTATATCAACTGCATTTTCCACATATTTTTTCTCACCGAGAAAATCGGAAAGATTTTTTTCTGTCACTGATACAGAGCCCTCATTCTTTGTTTGTGCAATGATAGCTTTTCTGCAAATTTTTTCAATCTCACGTTCAAGCTTTCTTACGCCCGATTCCTTTGTGTAGCACGAAATAATGGTTTTTATGGCTTTGTCGGAAATCTTAAGCTCATTTTTATTAATGCAGTGCATCTTCATCTGCTTTGGCAGAAGATGCAGCTTTGCTATATTATATTTCTCATCATCGGTATAGCTTGAAAGCTCCAATACCTCCATCCTGTCAAGAAGCGGTCGGGGGATTGTAGATGTATCGTTAGCGGTTGCAATAAAAAGCACCTTGGATAAATCAAGCCCAAGCTCAAGATAGTTATCTCTGAATGAGGAATTTTGCTCCCTGTCCAAAATTTCAAGCAATGCAGAGGAGGGGTCTCCCTTGTAATCTGAGCCGACCTTGTCAATTTCATCGAGAAGAATCAGGGGGTTTGCGGATTTTGCCTTCCTAAGAGCATTTACAATTCTTCCGGGCATTGCACCAACATAGGTCTTTCTGTGTCCGCGAAGCTCGGATTCATCCTTCATTCCGCCAAGGCTGATTCGTACATAATTTCTTCCCGTAGCTTCCGCAATTGATTTTGCAACAGAGGTTTTTCCCACGCCAGGTGCTCCGTGAAGGCAAAGTATGCTTCCGGTGGGATTCCCCGTGCGGTTAATAACAGCAAGCTGCTCTAAGACTCTTTCCTTTACCTTTTCCATTCCGTAATGGTCACGTTCAAGGATTTTTCCTGCACTGTCAAGGTCTTTATTTTCTTCGGTATAGGTTTCCCACGGCAGGTCGCAGATAAGCTCTAAATAATTCCTTGAAATACTGCTTTCGGGAGATGTCGGGGGGAGCTTTTCGAAGTTATTAAGCTCACGCATTGCCTTTTGGTACACTTCTTCGGGGAGGGCGGTGCTTTCAATTCGGTTTCTAAGCTCCGAAACCTCATCCTCCTTATCGTCACCCAGTTCTTCCCTTATTGCACGAAGCTGTTCCCTGAGATAATACTCATGATTGTGGTCATCCATCTGCTCTTTAACCTTTGCGGCGATAATGCTTTCCACATCAAGGATTTTAACCTCTTTTGTCATAACGTCAATGAGCTTTAAAAGCCTTTTTTTGACGTTTGTAGTCTGAAGAAGCTCCTGCTTATCCTCATTACCTCGAATCAGATTAAAGGCAATGGTATCGCAAAAATCCGACGGGTTTGATTCGGGTAAATCCTTTAAAAAGCTTTCGGTGGAAAGCTTTGGATTAAGCTCAATATAATCGTTAATCAGATAATGTATCTGATTAAGAAAAGCTGAATATTCTTCAATTGATAAATCTCTGTCGGAAGAATTTTTGTATACAACTTCACCCTCATAAAGATTTTCGCAGACAAAAGCACCGTTAAGCTTTCCTCGTGATTCTCCCTCTACAAGTATTCTGAGGCAGCCGTCGGGAAGCTTCAAAATTTGTTTGATTTTTGCAATTATACCAAAGGTGTTTACATCGCTTTCGGTGGGCTCTTCAATTGCATCATTTTTCTGCGTCGCAAGGAATATAAGCCCATTAGATGAAACAGCCTTGAGCACTGCGTTTTTGCTTTTTTCCCTTGCCACATCAAAGTGAAACACCGTTTTCGGGAAAATCACAAATCCGCGTACAGGGATAATTGGTAATATTTCTTTTTTTGTTGCCATAATAAAGTCCTTACTTAATTGTTTTTATATAATTCTCGTAATCGGTTGTATGTTCGACCTTTGCGTTTTCAATTATTTTATTGATTTCCTCCTGTGCGGCGTTCTGTGCCAGCATACTGTTCCAGTAAGCTTTAGCGTTGTTAAGCTCCTGCTCACTTAAGGGTAAACGCATAATTATATGATAACCGTAATCGGTTTTAACGGGTGTTTTCGTTAGTTCGTTTTCTTTTAACTCAAACGCTGCCTTTTCGAAAGGCTCAACCATTTCTCCCTTAGTAAAGGTATAACCCTCCTCGGTAGCACCGGGGTCGATATTATGCTCTTTCATAAGCGTGTCAAAGCTTTCGCCCTTTTCAATACGTGAAATAAGCTCTTTGGCAAGTGCTTCATCCTCTACAAGAATATGCTTTGCAGTGATATAACTTGTACGGAACATGTTTTCGTATTCGGAAACGTCATAATTTTTCTTTGCAGCATCTTCTTGAATAGTCTGAACTGTTACCTCATAAATAAGAACTTTATTTACAAAATCCATGAAGTCTTCCTTGCTTACAATTCCTGCTTCAATAGCTTTATCGGCATTGTACAGCTGCGTTAATTCCTGCTCTATATAACCAAGTAGTTCGCCGGAGAATTTTTTAAATTCCTCATTAAATGTCAAGTTGATTTTCTCCGCATGGGCACACAGAGCGTAAACCTGCATAAGCATATTTTCAATTTCGGAAGTGAGCATTTGTGCGGCAGGCACAGAATCAATGGTGAGAGTTTGCAGTGTGCCACCCACAGTGTAATTGTCGCAGACTTCTTTTATAAATTCATCTGTTGTGAAATTATAAAGGAGCATATTGAAAAGACCTGCGTTTACAGGTTGCGAGTCCACCTTAATCAAGGCTTTGTCGGAAAAAACCTTTAATGTGTCAAGGTCAACTTCATATACATCTCCCGTTATATAAATGGTTTTAGTTTCGCCGTCCCAATCTATTTTTTTGCCCAGGGCCTCGGTAATTGCACGAACGGGAACATAGGTAGTACCGTCAATAAGGAACGGATTAACAACTTTTCCGCTCACGTCCTTAGGCTCTATTAAAGTGCCGTTTATCACAATCTTGATAACCTCGGAGCTTTCAAATGCAGTTGATGTCTTTTCTCCGATATAAACAATGCGGCTAAGTCCGTCCCATTCTACTTTCTGTCCCAGCGCCTCAGACACGGCACGGGCGGGAAGATATGTGGTTCCCTCCAAAAGAAACGGATGTACGATTTTACCGTTGACATCTTTAGGAATGAGCTTTTCACCGTCTATAACAATCTGAATATCCGTATTATTATTTTCCTGGATTTTCGTATCTTCCGCAAAAACGGCAGATGTAAAAAGCATGATTAAGCATGTAACTAAAGCTATCAATTTCTTTATCATAATTTGCACCTCGCATTTGTATTTTTTAACTATTATATAATAACATACAAACGTATAAATTGCAACAGGGCGAAAATGAAAAAGAATGAAAAAAATGTCGAAATTCATAAATAATTAACATATTATCTGTTGACCATACATACAAAATTTGGTATATTATAGCTATAGAATACATAAGGAGGAAATGGCTATGAAAGAGACAGGTATTGTCAGAAAAGTTGATGAGCTTGGAAGAATAGTACTTCCCATTGAACTGCGGCGTACTTTGGACATTGCAATTCGGGACCCTCTTGAAATCTACGTTGAGGGAGAGAACATTATTTTAAGAAAATACAATCCGTCCTGCATTTTTTGTGCCGCTAAGGAAAACATTTTCATATACCAAGGAAAGAATGTTTGCGGAAATTGTATTGACGACATTAAAAAAAAGACAATTTGACTTGAATTTTAGGTCATGCAGTGCTATAATTAATTCAGTTTTGAAATGATTACAGCACTGCATGATTTTGTTCTTAGGAGGAATAATTTTGAAATCGGTTATCACAGTTATGGGTAAGGATGGCGTAGGCATCATTGCAAGGGTAAGTGCACTTCTTGCCAAAAACGAAATAAATATAATTGATATTTCGCAGACTACACATGAAAATCAGTTTTTAATGGTAATGGTTGTTGATATGAAAAATGCCAATATATCATTTGCCCAAACGGTAAATGAATTAAAAGCTTTGGGAGAAGAACTTGGACAGAAAATTCAGGTTCGTAATAAAAAAGTTTTTGATTCGATGCACAGAATTTAAGGAGGGAGTATACACAATGATCGATCCTTTTGAAATAATGGAAACCATTAATATGGTGGACAATGAACATCTTGATATAAGAACAATCACCATGGGAATTTCTCTCCTTGACTGCATCGGTCAGGATTCGGATATAGCGTCCCAAAAGGTTTATGATAAGGTAACGCGTCTTGCGGAGAAACTTGTTCCCGTAGGTGAGCAGCTTGAAAGGGAGCTGGGAATACCGATTATAAATAAGAGAATTTCGGTAACACCCATTTCCATTGTAGGTTCTGCGTGTGGAGATTATGTTAAGTTCGCAAAGGCACTTGACCGTGCGGCAGATGCTACTGGTGTTAATTTTATCGGCGGTTATTCTGCTCTTGTTCAGAAAGGATACACAAAAGGGGAATATGATTTCATTGAAACCATTCCCGAAGCCCTTTGCACCACAAATAAAATTTGTTCCAGCGTAAATGTAGGCTCAACCAAGGCGGGTATTTCCATGGATGCCGTGGCACATATGGGAAGAATTATTAAGAGAACAGCAGAGCTTTCCAAAGACCGTGACGGCTTCGGCTGTGCAAAGCTTGTGGTTTTTGCAAATGCAGTAGAAGACAACCCCTTTATGGCAGGTGCGTTTCACGGAACAGGTGAGGGAGAATGTGTAATAAACGTTGGCGTAAGCGGCCCCGGAGTTGTTAAGAAAGCACTTGAAAAGGTAAAGGGTGCAGACTTCGGAGTTGTGGCGGATACCATTAAAAAGACCGCATTTAAAATTACCCGTATGGGTCAGCTTGTTGCAGGTGAAGCGGCAAAAAGGCTTGGTGCACAGTCGGGAATTGTTGACCTTTCCTTAGCACCCACTCCCGCAATCGGTGACAGTGTTGCACATATTCTTGAGGAAATGGGCGTTGAGAAATGCGGTGCACCGGGAACTACGGCAGCCCTTGCATTGCTTAATGATGCCGTGAAAAAGGGCGGCGTAATGGCTTCCTCTTATGTAGGCGGTCTCAGCGGTGCGTTTATCCCCGTCAGCGAAGATGCAGGTATGATTGATGCAGTAAGATGCGGAGCACTTTCTCTCGAAAAGCTTGAAGCAATGACATGTGTATGCTCTGTAGGCATAGATATGGTTGTTGTTCCCGGTGATACCTCGGCGGAAACAATTTCGGGAATTTTGGCAGATGAGGTTGCAATCGGTGTTATAAATACCAAAACAACGGCACTTAGAATCATTCCCGCTCCCGGAAAAAAGGTAGGAGATACAGTGGAATTCGGCGGACTTTTGGGTACAGGTCCCGTAATGCCGGTAAACCCCTACGGCTGCACAGATTTCATCAGCCGCGGCGGAAGAATCCCTGCTCCTATGCACAGCTTGAAAAATTAAATACAATCATCTGTAAAAAAATCGTGCAGGCAAATTCTACCTGCACGATTTTTTACATCCCATTTTTTTATATGAAAACATGTGACTTTTTATATTCCTTCGGGGTGACACCGGTGTGTTCCTTAAAAATTTTATTAAAATATCTTGCACTTCCAAATCCTGACGCAGCCGCAATTTTTGAAATGTCAAAATTAGTAGTGGTGAGAAAGTTTTTGGCAATCCTTATTCTGTAATATATAACGTATTGTCTGAGGCTCATTCCCGTGGCTTCCTTCACAAGATTGCTTAAATAATATGGGTGATAGTCAAAGTGTGCGGCAATGTCTGTGTTGGATAAATTTGCATCGGAATAGTTTTTTCTTATATAGGCAATAACTTTATTAGCGGTTTTATATTCGGTTTCAAACTCTTTTTCCCGAAGATATTCTATCAGGCATTGCTTGAGATAAGCCGAAGATATGTCCCGATAGTAGGGAGAGCCGTTTAGGTATTCGTCCACGCATTTGCGTATAGGCTCGTAAAGAGACGGAGAATTACAAATACAGGGCTTAGAAAATTCTTCGGGAAGGGAATAGGGGAAAATCTTAGAACTGTCAAAGTTTTCATCCGTTGTAAATGATATTGGCTTTTTCTCACGTGAAAAATCTCCGACCAGGTCAAGTGTGATAAAAAGCATTTCAACATCTTCACCAAAGAAAAAACGATACCTGGTACCCATAGGTAAAAAAATGAAAGTATCCCCGGTTATTTTATAATCTTTTTTATCTATGGAAAGGATTCCGCTTCCTGTTTTTAAATAAAATATTCTGCAATCGTAACAAATAATAGGGGTTTTTTGCACTTCGAACTTGGGATAATATCTTGCATAACGTAGAAATGGATTAAGTGACGGAAGATTCATATTTTAAAACCTCACATAAATATTATGATATTAATTTATCATAAAGAGAGAGATTACGCAATAAAAATCATATAAAATTCTTTGAAAAACTGAATAATCTTTGAAGAATTGTGCTGTTTTTTAGCATAAAGAAAAGAAAAAAATCTGTGTTTTTGTGTTTTATTAAAATTTGTATTTCCCAATTTTTTCATTACATAAAAATTCCTTGCTTGCACAAAATAATTTCGTAAATTCAAAATACAGGGTTCGGCGGTTTCCGACGAGCCGCATAATAAAGGAGACTAATTATATGAAAGCAACAGGAATTGTAAGAAGAATTGACGACCTCGGTCGTGTTGTAATACCTAAAGAAATTCGCCGTACCATGCGGATCAGGGAAGGAGATCCTCTGGAAATATTTACCGAAAGAGATGGCGAGGTAATATTCAAAAAATATTCCCCCATCGGAGAGCTTGGTGAGTTTGCCGCAGGATATGCCGAAACCTTGGCAAAAACCAGTGGACTTCCCGTAGTTATTACCGATAAGGACAGTGTAATTGCGGTATCGGGTGCTCCCAAAAAAGAGCTTGTCGAAAAACGCATCAGCGAAGATGTGGAAAAAATGATGGAAAAGAAAATAGTATTTGCCATTGATTCAAGAGACGGAAGCGGACTTCCCGTAGTGGATGGCTCGGAAAAATACTTTGCGGGCGTGGTAGCTCCCATTGTCAGCGAGGGTGACATTATCGGAAGTGTAATGATGGTATCGGACAAGGAAACAATGCCTGTAGGCGAGGTTGAAAAGAAGCTTTGCCAAAGTGCGGCAGGGTTTTTAGGAAAGCATATGGAAGATTGATAGCTTGACATTCTCCTTTGAAGGGTATATTATATATCATAAGGAGAGTGTGATATGGGAAAAAAGATAATATTATGGATACTTGTTCTGTCATGGGCGGCTGCAATATTTTCCTTTTCTGCACAGCCTGCAACGCAGTCTAATAAAACAAGTGGAGGATTCACAAAACAAATAGTGCGTATCTTAGATGTGGCTGATAAATTGTCTGAAAAAGAAATTGATGCTATCGCAGGTAATCTGAATCATTTCGTAAGAAAGGGTGCACATTTTTGTGCTTATGCACTGCTTTCTGTGCTGCTTTATCTTCTTTTAAAGGAGTATGGGTTTAAGAACATTCATGCCATGCTGATTTCCGTTTCACTGTCGGGGCTGTATGCGTGCACCGATGAATTTCATCAGACATTTGTCAAGGGAAGGGCAGGGGAAATGCGTGATGTGGGAATTGATACCATAGGTGCATTTTTCGGCGTGTCGGTTTTTTATCTTTGCAGTTATATCATAAAAAAAATAAAAGCAAAGAAGAAGGTGTAAAAAAGTCAGACTTTTTTACACCTTCTTCTTTGCTTTATAATATTATGCAAATAAGGCCTCCGCTGCCCTCGTTAATAATCCTTGTAAGGGTTTCCTGAATTTTTCCTCTGGCATCGTCGGGCATTTTGGAAAGCTTTGATTGAAGTCCTTCGTTCACAAGCTCATGCAGGGACTTTCCGAAAATATTTGATTCCCATATCTTTGCAGGGTCGCTTTCAAATTCGCTGAGGAGATAATGCACCAATTCCTCCGATTGCTTTTCGCTTCCCACAATGGGGTTTACCTCCGTCTGAATATCTGCACGGATAAGATGAATGGAGGGAGCACTTGCACGAAGTCTTACCCCATATCTTCCGCCTTGTCGTATGATTTCAGGCTCCTGAAGCGAAAGCTCCTCAATTCCGGGGGAAACAATTCCGTACCCCGTTTGCCTTACCTGAGCGAGAGCATTTGCAACCTTATCATATTCATGCTTAGCCGCCGAAAGAGAGCAGAGCATAGAAACCAGTTCCTCGTCATTTGAAATTTCAAGCCCCGTGGTTTCTCCGAGCACATTATAGAACAGCCCCTCAACGGCTTCGGTTTGTATCTGTGCCGTTCCTTTTCCTAAGGAAATTTCATTTATCCTTGCGTTTGAAAGATATTCATTTTCCGCAATCCTGGGACATACAGAATTTACATGGCTAAGCTTATGTATGCCACCTATTGCGTTGCGGACAGATTCAAAGATTGAGGATTTAAGATAGTGTTTTTGTGGAAGAGCGTCTATCCAACCGGGGAGATTTATGGAAAGCTCCCTGAGGGGGAATTCAAACAGAATACTCTGCATTATAGAGTTGATGTCCTCGATACGCATTTCCGAACAGGAGCAAAGGAAAACAGGCACGCCGTATTTTGCTTCAAGCTCGTCTTTGAGCTTTTTTGCACTGTCACTTTCGGGAATAGCGGAGTTCAGTAAGATGATAAAAGGCTTATTTATTTCCTTAAGCTCCGATATAACCCGTTCCTCTGCCGATACATACTCGTAGCGGTCAATATCACAGATGCTTCCGTCCGTTGTAATCACAAGCCCGATTGTGCTATGCTCCCTGATTACCTTTTCTGTGCCAATTTCAGCGGCTTTGTCAAATGGAATATCCTCCTCAAACCATGGGGTGGTTACCATTCGGGGCTGTCCGTCCTCGGTGTGTCCCTGGGCACCATTGACGCAATAGCCCACACAGTCAATCATTCTGACGTTAAAAGAAGCGTTTTCCCATGCGTTTATACGGACGGCTTCATTGGGAATGAATTTCGGTTCGGTTGTCATTATTGTTTTTCCGCTTCCGCTTTGGGGAAGCTCATCTGTTGTTCTGTTTCGGATATGCTCATTTTCGATATTGGGAAGAACAATCATATCCATAAATCTTTTGATAAATGTGGATTTTCCCGTTCTGACAGGGCCTACAACGCCGATGTAAATATCCCCCTGTGTCCGCTCGGCGATGTCTTGATATATCTTGTACTGCTCCATAAAAATTCCTCCATACTTGTATAGTTTGGTACATTGTATGAGGAAGGTGCAAGCTTTATTACAGATTTTGCTTTGACTAAAAGGGAGGGCTATGGTATAATGATTTCAAAATATGAAATGTAGAAAAGGGTATACATATGAAAACTGTTTTTATCATAAACCCATATGCAGGGCAAGGAAACAAGACAAACATATTAATTGATAAGATTAATGGTATGTCCAGTGTTGACAAGGAGATATATATAACCAAATGCGTCGGAGATGCGACATGGTTTGTCAGGGAATATTGTAAGAACAATGGCCCTGCGAGATTCATTGCCTGTGGCGGAGATGGTACATTCAGCGAAGTTTTAAATGGTTTGATGTGCTGTGCCGGTGCTGAAGTGGGGGTAATACCTATTGGAACGGGTAATGACTTTTGTCGGAATTTTGAACTTGTGAGCTCGTTTGACGATGTTTTCGGTCAGGTGTCGGGAAAGAGCATAAAGTGTGATGCCATTAAGTATACCACAAAGACAAGCGAAGGGCTTGTGACGGGGTATTGTGCAAATATGTTTAACATAGGATTCGACTGTAATGTTGCAGACCTTACGGCGAAGATGAAAACAAAGCCGCTGATATCGGGGTCAATGGCGTATCTGCTGTCTATATTTAACAATCTTATCAGTAAGAGGGGGGCAAATCTTAAGATTCAAATTGATGGAGTGGTAAAACATTGTGGCAAGCTGTTGCTGACATCAATTGCCAACGGATGCTATTGCGGTGGCGGAATCAAAAGTAACCCTTTGGCTTCAATACAGGATGGTAGAATCAATGTCAATATTATTAAGAATGTTTCAAGGCTGAGATTCTTGTATTTGCTTCCTTTCTATATGAAAGGGACTTTCCTTAAATGTAAAAATATCGACAAGGTAGTCCTTAGTACGAACTGTCGTGAGGTTGTGGTTACCCCTCTTGATGGTAAACTGCGAATTTGTGTTGATGGCGAAATTATCGACGCTGGTAAAATACAGTTTGAAATTTGCCCCGGGGCATTCAACTTCGTTGTTCCGCATGCAAAAGAGGTGCTCGTATGAACTTATCAAATCATATTTCAAAAGAATATATAGAAGAAAAGCTCAGTGACCTTCCTTTTAAAATACGGGTAGAAGATATTGTGTCCTCAACAAACACATTGATGAAAGAATACGGACGCAATAATGGGGAGGAGTACAGCGTTTTGATTGCATCGGCACAGACCGAAGGACGGGGAAGAAGGGGCAGGGATTTTTATTCCCCGGAAAATACAGGGGTATACATGAGTATTCTTCTTAGACCCAAAGAAGGCACAAATCCTCTTAACATAACTACCGATGCGGCAGTTTGCTGTGCCCGCGTTTTTGAAAAAATGACCGGGGATAAGGCAGAAATCAAGTGGGTAAACGATATTTATATGCAGGGCAAAAAGGTCTGCGGAATCCTTACGGAATCATCTTTGGGTGAGAGACCCTTTGCAGTCCTCGGAATCGGGATAAACGTTCTGCCGCCAAAGGAAGGCTTCCCTGAAGATATAAAAAACAGAGCAGGGGCTGTTTTTACAGAGAATATTCCTTTTTTAAGGGAGGAAGTCACCATCGAGCTTCTTTGCGAGCTTTTTGACACATATGAAAATCCCGCAAGACCGCTCCTTTTTGAAGAATACAAAAAAAGGTCAATGATAATCGGAAAAGATATTCTCCTTTTAAGAAATGGGGAGGAAGAAAGTGCAAAGGCTATAGGATTAAATGAAGATTATTCCCTTGTTGTTGAAAAAGAGAATGGCACAATTGAAAACATAAACAGCGGTGATGTAAGCATAAAAATATGAGGTCGGAAAACCCGACCTCATATTTTTATGCTTTATTGCCTGATTGCTGTTTCCAGTGCCAGAGTAACCATATCGGTAAAAGAGGATTGCCTTTCCTCAGCTGTTGTCTGCTCTCCCGTAATAACATTGTCCGAAATCGTCAGTATTGAAAGAGCATTCTTTTTTGCACGCGCGGCGTTCATATAAAGTGCGGCAGATTCCATTTCGACACATTTTATATCCATGGCAATCCACTTATCTGTGGAGAGCGGATTTGCATCATAAAAAGTATCGGAGGAAAGCACATTTCCCACGCTGCAGGGGAGATTGTTCTCTCGTGCAATATCATGGGCATCGCACAAAAGCTTAAATGAAGCAATTGCACTAAAGGTTCCGGGAAGATTGTATTGATGGGCATATGCGGAATTGGTGGAAGCACCCATAGCTAAGACAATATCCCTTAATTTAAGATTTTTGTCAAAAGCACCTGCTGTTCCAACCCTGATTATATTATTTACATCAAAGAAATTGAAAAGCTCGTAGCTGTAAATTCCGATTGACGGCATTCCCATTCCGCTTGCCATTACGCTGACACGCACGCCTTTATAAAACCCTGTATAGCCCTTTATTCCTCTTACGTCGTTTACAAGAACCGCACCGTCAAGCATATTTTTTGCAATGAATTCGCTTCTCAGGGGGTCGCCGGGCATTAAAACAGTTTTTGCAAAGTCTCCGGGCTTTGCATTAATGTGAGCAGTAGGATAATTTGACATAGAATCACACTCCTTATTGATTTTATTATATCATTAAAATTCTCAATAATCAATCAATTTTAATTATGACAAAAAATGTCATAATATGTTGACAAAATGACAATCGTCTGTTATTATGATAATATCTTAATAATAATCGACAAAATTGGTAGAGGTGCGGTTGTTAACAGTAGCTTTTGCAACAAAGGCAATAGGTAGAAGTGAAAGGAATTACCGCCGAAGTGTATATTGCCAGCCAAGGCATATATGCTGGGCCGTCAGAGAATATCTGCCGGACTGTCACAGACATGTGGAGCGCTATCGTGATTTTACGCTAATGGAAGAATTTAGGTCACGGTAGTCCGTGACCTTTTTTGTTGAAAAAAGGAGGAAATTTATAATGAAAAGAAAAAGTAATCTTTTCGCAATCTGTACGACAGTTTTAATGCTGCTCGTGCTGTGTCCTTTAGCGGCTTTTGCTGAGGATGGGGAGATGACAAGCAAAATGGCAGGTACATTCTGGTCACTTGTTCCGCCCGTTATCGCTATCGGACTTGCCCTTATTACAAAAGAAGTGTATAGCTCCTTATTTGTAGGTATACTTATGGGCGGCCTTTTTGCGGCAAATTTCAATGTTCTTAAAACTGTTGATGCTGTTGTAAATGACGGTCTTATCGCCGCAGTTTCAGGAACAGCCGGAATTTTCATTTTCCTTGTTGTGCTTGGTGCAATAGTTGCCCTTGTTAACAAGGCAGGCGGCAGTGCAGCATTCGGTGAATGGGCAAAGAAAAACATCAAGTCAAGAGTTGGTGCAATGCTTGCCACATTTGTTCTCGGCGTACTTATATTCATCGATGACTACTTTAACTGTCTTACAGTAGGCAGCGTTATGCGCCCCATAACAGATGCTCATAAAATTTCCAGAGCAAAGCTTTCATATCTTATCGACGCTACAGCGGCACCTATCTGTATGATAGCTCCTATTTCTTCATGGGCAGCGGCAGTTTCAGAGTTTGCTCCCGAAGGTCAGGGTCTCAGCCTCTTTATCAAGGCTATTCCGTATAACTTCTATTCACTTCTCACACTTGTGTTTGTTGTGGCAATTGCACTTATGAAGGTTGACTACGGCCCCATGGCGCTTCATGAAAAGAATGCAATAGAAAAGGGCGACCTTTACACCTGCGGTGACAAGAACGAAAGCGAACAGGTACAGGGTTCTTCAAAGGGTAAGGTTATTGACCTTCTTTTCCCGATAATCGTGCTTATTGCAGTTTGCGTATTTACTCTTGTATATGTAGGCGGAATATTAGACGGTGCAAGCTTTATTGATTCCTTCTCCAATACAGATGCTACAATCGGTCTTCCCATGGGCGGACTTATTGCTCTTGTTATTACAATTATCTACATGGTTATACGCCGTGTTATGACATTTAAGGAAGCTATGGATTGCATTCCCAAAGGCTTTATTGCAATGGTTCCTGCGATTACAATTCTTACACTGGCAACCTCTCTTAAGAATATGACAGGACTGCTCGGTGCAGATGCATATGTTGCAGGCTTAATGGAGGGTGCGGCAGCAGGTCTTGCAAACTTCCTTCCCGCAATTATCTTCCTTGTTGCATGCTTCCTTGCATTCTCAACAGGTACATCATGGGGTACATTTGGAATCCTCATTCCCATCGTTGTTGCAATCTTCCCCGAGGGAAGTCAGAATCTTATTATCGGCATGTCAGCCTGCCTTGCAGGTGCAGTATGCGGTGACCACTGCTCACCCATTTCCGATACAACCATTATGTCCTCAGCAGGCGGTGAATGTAATCACATTAACCACGTTTCCACACAGATGCCCTATGCAATCAGTGTAGCAGCTATTTCATTTGTAATGTACGTTTTAGCCGCTTTCATTAAGAGTGCATATATCCTTCTTCCTGTGGGAGTAGTGCTTACAATAGGCTTCCTGTTCGTTATGAAAGCTATAACAAAGAAAAAGGCGTAATAAATTCATAGAATCCTAAAAAGATTGTGTAAAAAACACGTTTTTTGAACCGACCCCCAAAAGTTAGACCAAAAAACTAACGATTGGGAGGTCGGTTTTTTGCACAATATTGTTGAACTTAAATATTTTGTGTGGTAGAATAGATTTAATTTGAAATATAATTTTTTCCGCGGGGAGAAGATACTTATGAAAATAGTTTTGCAGAGAGTACTTCAGGCAAAGGTAGATATAGCAGGTGAAACAGTAGGAGAAATAGGCAGAGGCTATCTTTTGCTTTTAGGAGTTTCAAACGAAGATAATAAAGATATAGCTGATAAGATGATAGAGAAAATTTCCCGCCTCAGAATTTTCGAGGATGAAAACGGAAAGACAAATCTAAGCATAGACCAGGTAGACGGAGAGGTTTTAGTGGTTTCTCAATTTACCCTTTACGCAGATTGCAGGAAGGGGAACAGACCTTCTTTCACAAATGCGGGAAGCCCCGATAAAGCGAATGAACTGTACGAATATATCATAGAAAGATGCAAAGAGCTTTTCAAAAAAACTCAGCATGGTACTTTCGGTGCGGACATGCAGGTGTCCCTTGTAAATGACGGTCCGTTTACATTAGTGCTTGACAGCGAGGAAATTTTGAAATAAGATTTTACAAAAGAATGGGAGAAATTAATTTTGGACGGTATAAAAACTGATATCGAGTTTTCTTTAAATTACATTAAAACTTTTCTTAAATGGATTTTTATTTCCCTTATTATAGGAACTATAGGCGGTGTTTTGGGGAGTGTATTTCACCTTTCTATAGATTACGTGACGGATTTAAGAGGGGAATACAGCTTTTTATTGTACCTGCTTCCCATAGGCGGATTAGTGATTGTGCTTTTGTATTACCTGCTTGACCCGGAAGGAAAGGTAGATACTAACCGTGTGATAAAATCCGTCAGAGAGAATAAGAGAGTTCCCCTTGTGATGATACCGCTGATTTTTATCAGCACTGTCATCACTCATATGCTGGGAGGAAGTGCAGGCAGAGAGGGTGCCGCACTACAGCTTGGGGGAAGCGTGGGATACAATTTCGGTAAGATTATAAAACTTAATAAAAGGGATATGCGGATAATCGTTATGTCGGGAATGAGTGCTGTTTTTGCGGCTCTTTTCGGAACACCGATTACAGCGGCAATATTCTCCGTTGAGGTTACAAATGTAGGGGTAATGCATTACGCCGGGCTTATGCCGGGGGTAATTTCTGCGGTGACGGCGTCGCAGATTGCAAGGCGGTTTTCCCTGCATCCCGTAGAATTCAGAGGGATAGATTTTTCGGCGGTTTCTTTAGATATGTTTGTACAAATAGCACTGCTTGCCGTGATGTGTGCAATTATCAGTATTATTTTCTGTGCGGCAATAAAAAAATGTGAACATATAATGGACAAATTTATAAAAAATCCCTTTCTGCGTGCGTTTGCAGGGGGCAGTATTATAGTCCTCCTTACGATTCTTTTGGGTACATATGATTACAATGGTGCAGGCATGAATGTAATAGAGCGTGCCATGCAGGGAAACGCCAACCCAGAAGCGTTTTTGATAAAAATTGCATTTACTGCCATTACTATTTCAGCAGGATTTAAAGGCGGTGAGATTGTTCCCGCATTTTTCATAGGCTCAACTTTCGGGTGCGTAATGGGAAGCCTTTTGGGGCTTGATGGTGCCATCGGTGCGGCAATCGGATTTGTATCGGTTTTTTGCGGTGTGGTAAATTGCCCCATTGCATCAATGGTGCTTTCCTTAGAGGTGTTTGGGGCAGAGGGGCTTATGTTTTTTGCTTTGGCATGCAGTATCAGTTATATGATGAGCGGATACTTCGGACTTTATAAGAGTCAGAAAATAGTGTATTCCAAATTAGATAATGATTATATTGATATTACTACAAGATAAGAGAGGAATTTATTATGAGCATAAAAATTTTAATTGCCCTTGGTGCAATAGCACTTTTAATTTTAAGCGTGCTGATTTATTTAATCGGTATATTGCTGAAAAAAGCAGTAGTGATTGTTCTAACAGGTAAAAAAAACGAAGAATAAATAAAAAAGTATGACATCAAATGAAATGATGTCATACTTTTTTATTGACATTTCTATAATTGATGCTATAATAGAAAAGGTTTCTAAAATAATATAAAACAGTAGAAATTAATTTCGAGGTGCTTTATGATTATTGCGAAAATTCACAATGTATACAAAAGCCTGACCGCCACCGAGCAAAGGATAGCCTCGTATATTCTTGAAAATCCGATGGAAGTTATATCCATGACTATCTCGCATCTTGCGGAGAAATGCGGCAGTGCTCCGTCGGCAGTGAACAGAATGTGTAAATCTATTGGGGTAGATGGCTTTGCAAAGCTTAAAATTGAGCTTGCGGTAAATTTGGCGAAATCTTCATCGCCTACGAAGCTTCCCTCTTTCGGAAAGGATAAAAATCCTAAAACAATATTTACCCATGTTTTCAATTCAGGAATAGAAACACTCAAAAACACTCTTGAAATGCTGGATTTTGAATGTGTTCGGGCTATTGCGGATAAAATATCAAAAGCTCCCCGCACGTTGATTTTCGGTGTGGGAACATCCTCTGTTATAGCGAGCGATGCGGCATACAGATTTTCACAGCTTGGAATAGAGGCGTATGCGTATTCAGATATATTGCAAATGAACGTTATGGCGAGGAACATGAAAAAAGGGGAATTGGCGATAGGTATATCCCACAGCGGTAATACAAAGGCTGTTGTGGAAGCAGTCCGCCATGCAAAGAGCACAGGTGCGGATACTGTTGCTCTGAGCAGCTTTTCCGAAAACTTTCTGTGCAGGGAAGCGGATAAAAGTATAGTCGTATTTGCCGATGAGGAAAACTATCCCATTGAAGCCGTGTCCGCACGTGTTGCACATATGTGCATTATTGATGCACTGATGATGACCCTGGCATCAATGAAATATGAAAATTTTGAAGAGCATATTCAAATAAGAAATAAAGCTCTTGAGGAAATGAGGTATTAATAATGAACCTTTTTAATTCAACACTTAATCAGACTGCGTTTCTTTTCGCTTTTATAGCTATAGGCTATATTCTTGCAAAGCTTAAATATATCCCCGAGAATTCTTCCACCGTTTTGTCAAAGCTTGAAAATGCACTTTTCATTCCTGCATTGGTGGGAGGCACTTTTATTTCGGATTTCACTGTGGAAAAGCTTTCCTCCATGTGGAAGGTACTTCTTGTAAGCAGTATTCTCCTCTTAATTGCAGCACCCCTTGCAGTTCTTGTTTCCAAATGCATTACAAAGGATAAATACATTCGCAATATCTTTACTTATGGGCTTGCTTTTTCAAATTTCGGATTTATGGGAAATGCGGTTGTAAAAGCGCTTTTCCCCGAAATTTTTACGGAATATATCATATTCACACTTCCTTTGTGGACGCTTATCTATCTGTGGGGCGTGCCTTCACTTCTTATTTCCGATTCTAACGAAAAACCGACCCTTTCGCAAAAACTCAGAAATTTCCTTAACCCAATGTTCATAGGTATGATATTGGGTATGGTAATCGGACTTTCAGGGATTAAGCTTCCCTCGTGGATAAGCTCTGTTATAGAGGTATCGGGAAACTGCATGTCTCCCGTGGCAATGCTTCTTACAGGTATCACCGTTTCACGCATCAGCCTTAAAAAGACCTTTACAAATGTGCGTATTTACGCCGTTTCTTTAGTAAGGCTTATTATATTCCCACTTGCTTTTGTTTTTGCGGCACAGTTTATACCAATGGATAAAACATTGTTTATCTGTGCACTCTGCTCGCTTGCAATGCCCTTGGGGCTTAATACAGTGGTAATTCCCAGTGCATACGGAAAAGATACATCGGTAGCGGCAGGCATGGCAGTGGTGTCACATCTTCTTTCCTGCATCACAATTCCCATACTCTTTACGCTCATTGGGTAAAATCTGACAAAAATGTAGGTTTGTCAATGATGTGTTACAAAATTGGTTTAAAAATTTCACCGTCATCAAGAAAAGCTTTTAAATACTCGGCAGGAGCTTTCCAATGAAGTGGTCTCATAGGAAACTTATTGTATTTATAGTTATGCACC
>JAZTXM010000012.1:0-139840 GCA_045636425.1 Clostridia bacterium
AAAGGTGCATAACTATAAATACAATAAGTTTCCTATGAGACCACTTCATTGGAAAGCTCCTGCCGAGTATTTAAAAGCTTTTCTTGATGACGGTGAAATTTTTAAACCAATTTTGTAACACATCATTGACAAACCTACAAAAAAAGGAAGCATAAATAAAAATACTCTTAAAAACAATGTGTGCAAAACCAAATCGCTTCACACTCATTTTCTCAATATACAAACGAGCTTGGGTTGATTGCCTCACCGTTCATCCAAAGCTCAAAATGAAGATGCGGTTCTTCCGCTTTTTCTATAGAAGCACTGTTTCCCACTTTGCCGATAGCTTGTCCGCCTGAGACTTTTTGGTTTACCTTAACTAAGATATCCTTACTTAAATTTCGGTAAATTCCCAAAATATTTCCCGTATGAATAATTTCAATGCAATTTCCCCAAAGCTTGTCCTCATAAATATTTGTTACTGTCCCATCGTATACGCTTAGGACATCACTGCCTTTCTCCGCTTTATAATCTATTCCCTGATGCGCTCTCCAGTCATCTGTGGATTTTGAATAGATTGCCATCTGGGAGTAGTCCCTAAGAATCGCCTCCGAACTTGGAAATTGCATTCTGTCGGGAATTGATTCTTCCTTTGCATCGCTATTATCCTCAATATTATTTACCTTGGGAAACTTTTCTACCTTTTCACTATCGGACGCAGTTTCCTTCACATCGTTTTCTCCGTAAGGAATTGCGACGACCCCGTCATTCTGAATAGGCGTAGCAGGAGTATCATCCTTAAGCACCATTGCTCTGCCTATCAAAAAACAAACTGTAAATACCGACATAAGAAGTGTAAAAGCCAAAAGGTAATATATTCTTTTCATAGCGGACTCCCTCCCCAAAAATTGTTTCTTCAGTAATATTATTCCCAAATTCTTCCCTCTTAAACATACTCTATCTCTATTCCGCTATAATAATGCTTGAGAATTTCCTTGTAGCTACAGCCTTCTTTTGCCATAGCATTTGCTCCGTACTGGCTCATTCCAACACCATGTCCGTACCCCATAACCTCAAAGCGGATATTATCCCCCTCCCAATTAATATTAAAACAACTGCTCCTAAGACCAAAGGCAGTTCTTATTTCTTTCCCCGAAAACTTCTGACCGCCTATTTGTATTGTCTTTACGGCTCCTCCCTCACTTTTTTCAATGTCGCCGATGTCATCGAAGGTTTCTATTGCCGCCTGCTGATTGAGGCTCATAACGGTTTTTTTGAAATCTTCAAAAGAAACTGTCACATCCGAATAAAAGCCCGGGGCAGATTCCTCTCCAGGGCTTTCGACGCTCACTAAATAGGGTACATTCCCGCCCCATACATCCGATGAATTCTCCGTTCTGCCTCCTCCGCTCTGAGAATGGAATACGGCAAGGGCGACCTCTCCGTTATATGTAATTACCTCCCCTTGGGTTTCTATAATTGCATTTTCTATTTTTGCACGATATTTTTCACTGTCTTTACCCCATGATTTTTCATTTTCTTCGAGGGTTGTATATGCTTTACAGTGGGTATAATCTGTACAGACCGATGCTTCGGGATGCAGTGCATTTACCTCATTTTGCTTATATCTGGCGTAGCTGCGTGCCGCTACAGCCTGTGCTTTTAAGGCTTCGTATTCAAAGCTCGCAGGCATTTCGGCACACACTACTCCGCACAAATATTCTTCTATGGGCATTGACACGGTTTTATTTTCATTATGAAAAAACACTTCTATATTTTCGGACATACGCAATTTTTCCGCTCTTTCATTGTCATAACCGCTGCCTCCGCGTGCATAAAAAACGCACACAGGCAAAACAAAAGAGCTGATCACACAGAATAATATCAATATTGCCGTTTTCTTCATACATACCCCTCCGAAACTATATTATTTTTTTATTCCGTAAATATTACTTTTTGATATTGAAATAATTGTAATTTAGTGATATAATATTTTGTAAAAGTGTAAATATTGAAATTTTCACAGTCAGAAAGGAACGGAGGCTTCTTAAAAATGCAAGAGGGTTACTCAAATTTTATTCATGATATTATTGATGAAGACCTTGCGGCAGGTCGTGAAAACGGAGTTCATACCCGTTTTCCTCCCGAGCCAAACGGTTATCTTCATATAGGCAGTGCTAAAGCTATATGGATTAATCACAGCACCGCAAAAAAATACGGCGGAGTTTTTAATCTCCGTTACGACGATACAAACCCCGTAAAGGAAGACGATGAATTCGTAAAAGCAATCGAGGCGGATTTGCACTGGCTTGGTGCGGACCCCACAGGCGGTATATTTTACGGCAGTGATTATTTTGACAAATGTTATGATTTTGCCTGCAAGCTGATTCGCGACGGTAAGGCGTTCGTATGCGACCTTTCGCAGGAGGAAATGGCAGAGTATCGCGGAACTCTTACTGAGCCGGGTAAAGAAAGCCCTTACAGAAACAGAAGTGTCGAGGAGAATCTTGAGCTTTTTGAAAGAATGAAGAACGGAGAGTTTGAAAACGGACAGCGTACGCTTCGTGCCAAAATTGATATGTCCTCTCCGAATATGAACATGCGTGATCCCGTTATCTATCGTATTCTTCATATGAATCATCACAGGCAGGGAAATAAATGGTGCATCTATCCCATGTATGACTTTGCCCATCCCATTCAGGACGCACTTGAGGGAATCACTCATTCTCTTTGTTCTATAGAGTTTGAAAATCACCGTCCTCTCTATAACTGGGTTGTGGACAATGTTGGTTTTGAGCACAAGCCTCATCAGTATGAATTTGCACGTCTTAATATGACATACACGGTAATGAGCAAGAGATATCTTCGCAAGCTTGTTGAAACAGGTACTGTTGACGGTTGGGATGACCCGAGAATGCCAACTTTGCAGGGACTTCGCAGAAGAGGTTACACACCGACTGCAATTTTTGATTTCATCGAAAGAAGCGGTGTTGCAAAGGCAAACAGCATGGCGGATATAAGACTTTTGGAATACTGCATTTGTGAGGAATTGAACGAAAATGCACAAAGACGTGTGGCAATTATTGAGCCGCTTAAGGTTACTATAACAAACCTTCCCGATGACCACACCGAATACTTTGAGCTTCCCAATCATCCCAAAAAGCCTGAGCTTGGCACAAGAAAAGTTCCTTTCACCAACAAGCTTTATATTGAGCAGAGTGACTTTATGGAGGAGCCTATTCCCGGATTCAAGCGTCTTAAGCCTCAGGGTGAAGTTCGTCTTATGGGATCATATATTATGAAGTGCGATGAAGTTCTCCACGATGAAAACGGCAACGTGACGGAGCTTCTTTGCAGTGTTGATATTGAAACAGGAAACGGTATGCCCGCTGATGGCAGAAAGGTTAAGGGCAATATTCATTGGCTGAGCCGTGAAACTGCTGTTGAATTTTCCGTTCATCAGTTTGACAATATTTTCAACAAGGAAAACGTGGCAACACTTCTGGAAGACGATAATTTTGATGAATTCATCAATCCCGAATCCTTGATTGTTTACGAAAAATCTTACGGTGAGCCTTCCCTCAAGGATGCACAGGTGGGCGAAAAGTTCCAGTTTGTACGCATGGGTTATTTCACCCGTGACAGCAAGAATGAGAACGTATTTAACCGCACAGCACCGCTGAAGAGTTCATTTAAACCTCAATAAACATAAAAAACCCTCGGCATATGCCGAGGATTTTTTATGTTTATTTGAATTATTCTTCGTCAGTACCTTTTCTCTTTTTGATAATCTTATTAACCTTTTCAAAGGCAACGGGGATATAGTCAACAAGCTTATCCATGGGAGTATTACTTGAATTCATGGGTACAAGCTTTATCTGATCCTGTGAAATTACCAAAAAGCCCATTGGTGCAATAGATACGCCTGCACCGCTACCTCCGCCAAAAGGTGCATTTGCAGGGGCATTTTTAGAAGGAATATCGCTTCCTCCTGCGGCAAAGCCAAAGCCCACCTTTGAAATAGGAATAATCATTGTACCGTTAACTGTTTCAACAGGCTCACCTACGATGGTGTTAACATCAATCATGCCTTTTAACTGCTCCATTACAGTGCCCATCAAATTATTAATAGGATGCTCACTCATTCTTTAGTCCTCCTTACCCTTTCTGGGTTTTATTTTTAATAAAATTGTTATCGCAATAATTATAATATAAACAATGCGGCTTTTAATTATGCATTTTCCTTCTGCTGAAAACACCTGTTTTGAATAATCGGGGCTTATTTCTACGCTGTGATTATCAATATACACTATTCTGCCCACAATTCCCAATAAATTATAGATTGCCGCCCAGCCAAGACCGACACTTACGGCGGTTGAAGCCGCATCGCCTGTGCCTATATAAAGCTTAATGCTGAAATTTTTAATACAGGTATATTTACCCAAAAGCTTTGCCGCAAGGCGTGAAACGCTTACAAGCGTTTTAATTTTCTCACCTAAGGACAAGGTATCCTTCTCTAATGATTTTACCTTATCCTCTACTGCCCCGTCAATACTTTTTTTGTCTTTTTTTCCTTTATATGTGTATATAGGGATACCTGCCAAAACAATCTTTGCACGAAAATCAGAATTCTCGAAAGACAAAATCAGCTTAAGTGGAGCAAACAATATTAAAATTATAACAGCAAGCACAACTCCCAGAATAACTGCCATAAATTATTCCTCTGTTTCTGAATTTTTAACATATTCCTCTATGACATCCTTAGGTTTACCTATCTCAACCTCTGCCAAGGTTTCCTTTTCGGGAAGCGGCGGAAGATCTTCAAGGGATTTAAGCCCGAAGCAACGCAAAAACTCCATTGTAGTTCCATAAAGAATGGGTCTTCCCGGAGTTTCCGCTCTGCCAAGCTCATCTATAAACCCACGCTCTAAAAGGCGGGTTACGGAATATGTACAATCCACACCTCTTATAAATTCAATTGTTCCCTTTGTTACGGGTTGATTATACGCTATTATTGAAAGAGTTTCCAAAGCGGCGGAGGAAAGTCCTGCCTGCTTCTCAATTTGCGTCACACGCTTTATACATTCAAAATAATCGGGGTTTGAGCACATTTGCACAGAGCCGTCAATTTCGATAAGCTTTATTCCGCGGTTTTCCTTTTCATACTTGGATTTAAGCTTTTCAAACGCATCTCTGACCTCATCCTCACGCACTTCAAGAGCTTGTGCAAGCCTCTCAATCTCTACAGCCTCACCAAGCGAGAAAAGCACTGCCTCCAAGGCACACTCAATATTCTTCCCAATTGTCAAGTTCCACATTGTTTTCACCTCTCAGGCAATAAAGCTTGCCGCCTTCCTGTGTAACGGTTACCGCATTTTCTTTTATAAGTTCCAAAAGAGCTAAAAAGGTAGCCACGTACTCTCCACGGACACGAAGCCCTGTAAAAAGCTCTTCAAACACGGTTTTTTCACCCATTTTAATCTTGCTCATAACGCTTTTTGATGCGGTACGCACGGAATAGTTTGTCCTTCCTATGACACGCTTGAACGTTTTCGGGTCAATAGGTTTTTTTGAAGCACTTCTGTCTATCACAGTAAAGAAAGCTTCAAACAGCCGTTCTATGGGGATTTCTTTGTTTTCGGTTCTTATTTTCGGCAGATTAAGCGGCTCAACACCTTTAAACACAACATGTTCCATGCTGTGGCTAAGCTTATCCATTTGTGCCGATACTTCTTTATATCTTTTATATTCCTCAAGTCTGTCAGCAAGCTCTGCACGGGGGTCGTCCTCTTCTTCCTCGGGCTTAGGCAGGAGCATTTTTGATTTAATGTACAAAAGCTGAGACGCCATTACCAAAAACTCACCGCCAAGCTCCATATCAAGCTGCTGCATAAGCTCCAGATATTCAAAATACTGGTCTGTGATAGTGGAAATGGGAATATCACAAATGCTGACTTTATTCTTACTTATAAGATGCAACAGAAGGTCAAGCGGACCCTCGAACACATCTATTTTAAAGGAAAGTTCACTCATAACAATCCGCCTTATTAGAGATTTACAGGAAAACTAATACAAGCTTTTCAAACAGGGCAGTCCACGCCGCCCAAATGGGTTGGATAAAAATATTTAACACACTTCCTAAAAGCCCTGTAATTGACATCAGAATCAATATGGGAAATCCGAAATGCTCATACCTCATAAACTTATAGTAGTTTTCATTTGAAAGAAATGCACCTAAAATTTTACTTCCGTCAAGAGGCGGAAAGGGAATCAGATTAAACACTGCAAATCCGATATTGAGCTGAGCGAGCTGAAGCAAAAGCTCAAATCCGAATCCTGCTGCAAAATTTTCCGGAAACTTCATATAGACAAAGGAAAAATAAACCGCTGCCAACACCGCCGAAATCAGTGCGAGAGTAAGATTTGAAAGAGGACCTGCCAGGGAAACCAGAGCACTGTCACGCTTACGATCTTTAAAATACATAGGATTAACGGGAACGGGCTTTGCCCAACCGAAGCCGCAAAGCACCATACACAAAGCACCAATCGGGTCAAGATGCGACATTGGATTAAGAGAAAGTCTGCCGGCATATTTTGCCGTAGGGTCCCCAAGCTTATAAGCCACATATCCGTGTGCGTATTCGTGAACAGTGATAGCGGTAAAAAGCACTATTAAACGAGCTAAAATCTCATTGATTGAAGAAACAAACTGGTTCAAAGCTACACTTCCAATTCATAAAATTCTTACTTATATGATACCACAAAAAGCATCCCATTGTCAACTAACGCCGCTTGCCTTCATATATTTTTTACAATTTTTTGAAAAAGAACCACAGTTAAAATTAACTGCGGTTCTCTGAAATCATATATAATTTTAACGTTCCTCTCTGAAGTAGGGCAATCCCAGTGCCGCAGGAGGCTGATTTTCCTTCTTGTCCCTGATACTTGTAATAATAAGTACAAGTATGGTAACAACATAGGGAAGCATTTCAAAAAGGATTTTCGTGCTTACCGTAATATTGGGAATATATGTGGGAATTACATACAAAAATCCGAATAAAATGGAGCCGAGAATACTTATGGAAGGACGCCATACGGAGAAAATAACAAGGGCGATTGAGAGCCATCCTCTGTCACCGAAGCCGTTATTTGACCAAACGCCGTTAGCATAGTCCATTACATAATAAAGTCCGCCAAGGCCTGCTATAGCACTTCCTATACAGGTAGAAAGATATTTGTATTTTGTAACGCTTATTCCCGCCGCATCGGCTGTTTCAGGGCTTTCACCTATAGCTCTTAAATGAAGTCCCGTACGAGTTTTTTTAAGAACGTGTGAGGATATTAACGCAACTATAATTGCAACATAGACCAAGAATCCGTATGAAAAGAAAATCTCACCAAATGAGCCAAGCTTATGCGCAAAGGGAAGCTCTGTTTTAAAAATAGTGCTGGTTGCAGAAAGGGAAATTGAGGGGACATCCGTATCTACAAGCTTAATCAAGGAGCCACCGAAAAAGTTACCTATACCTATGCCAAAAGTAGTTAGTGCAAGACCGGTAACATTTTGATTTGCACGCAGGGACACCGTTAAAAAGCAATATATAAGTCCCATTAACGCTGAGCCCAATATAGAGCATACAAGCGGAATCAGTATAGCTAAGAAAGGATTGAGCACCGATACGCTCTGCTCATAGATAAACGAGCCTGCAACACCGCCGATTGCACCTACATACATGATTCCGGGTATTCCGAGATTCAGATTTCCTGATTTTTCGGTAAGGATTTCGCCCGTTGAGCCAAAAAGCAAGGGTGTACCCTGCATTACTGCTCTTTGTATTATGGTAGCTATCATACTCTCTCCTCCTTTTCCCTTATATTTACTTTAATCTTGTAGTTAATAAAGAATTCCGCACCAATTATAAAGAAAATTATGATTCCCGTTATAATATCTGAGAATGAGGAATTCAGTCTGTAAACCTCGGAAATTTTTGACGCACCTTTTTCAAGGAAAACAATCAAAAGCGACGTTAAAATCATAAATACAGGATTGAACTTAGCAAGCCAGGAAACCATTATTGCCGTAAAGCCTCTGCCCCCTGCGCTATCGCTTTTAAGGGAGTGGTCTGTACCTGCAACTATCAAGAATCCTGCTATACCGCAGATTGCACCTGAAATAGCCATAGTTCTTAAAACCACTTTTTTAACATTGATTCCGATATATCTTGCTGTATTTTCACTCTCGCCCACAACAGATATTTCGTATCCCTGTTTGCTGTACTTAAGGTATATGTACATAACAACGGTAATTACAGCCACAACAAGTATATTGAACAAATACTTTTGGTCAAAGAGCACGGGAAGCTGACCGTGTTCCAGTACTCTGGGAGTTCCCGAACCCTTTGGTACAGACATTTCCAAAGTGAAATATGCAACCAATTGGATTGCGATATAATTCATCATCAATGTAAACAAAGTTTCGTTTGAATTAAACTTTGTTTTAAAATATGCGGGAACAAGTGCCCAGAAGGCACCTACCACAATACTGCTTACAAGCATTAGCGTAATTAAAATCGGAGTAGGAAGCTTTTCCCCGAGGAAAATCATGCAGACTGCCGTTGCAAGTCCGCCAATAAGCACCTGACCTTCCGCACCTATATTCCAGAATCGCATCTTAAACGCAGGGGTTACCGCAAGTGAAATACAAAGGAGAATTGCCGTATTTTGAAGCATATTCCACACAAGACGCGGAGTTCCCACAGCGCCATCAATCATGGTAAAATACATCTTAACAGGATTGATATCTGTAAGCGCAATGGTGATAGCACCGCAAACAAGCAGGGCAATCAATACAGCCACAATTCTTATCATCCATGCTTTCCACCACGAAAGACCATCCCTCTTGGCGATATGGAAAGGCGAAACATAAAGAGATTGGTGCAAGAAATTATTAAATTTTTTCATTTTTCTTCTCCCCCTCTTTACTCTTCGCTGTGCTGCGGTGAAGATTTTGTCATCAAAAGACCGATTTCTTCCTTAGTAGCACTTCTTCCGTCAACAATACCTGTGACTTTGCCCGAACCGATTACCATAATTCTGTCACATAATTCCAGTAATACGTCCAAATCTTCACCAACAAAAATTACGGCTACGCCCTTTTCCTTTTGCTCGTTAAGAAGATTATAAATTGTGTAAGATGAGTTTATGTCAAGTCCGCGGACGGGATATGCCGCCATCAAAACGGTGGGAGAAGAAGCAATCTCTCTTCCCACAAGGATTTTCTGAACATTTCCTCCCGAAAGCCTTCTTACAGGGGTGTTTGCAGAAGGTGTTACAACTTCAAGACGTTCAATAATATCCTCTGCCAAAGATTTGGGGGCTTTCCTCTGCAAAAATACGGATTTTCCTTTTTTATAGCTTCGAAGCATCATATTGTCAACTATATCCATATTTCCGACAAGTCCCATTCCAAGCCTGTCTTCAGGGACAAAGGCAAGTCTTACGCCCATCTGACGGATTTGAAGCGGCGTCTTGTCACGCAGATTTTCTTCTTTTCCGCTCTTGGGATCATGATAAATAATCTTTCCTTCATCAAGATGCCCAAGTCCTGCAATAGTTTCCAAAAGTTCTCTCTGTCCGCTTCCTGCAATTCCCGCAATTCCGAGAATTTCTCCCGACTTTGCAGTGAAAGAAACATCATCAAGAACTTTTGCCCCCTCGCGGTTTATACAGCTGATTTTCTGAACCACAAGACGGTCGCAAGTATTTTCGGGAGTGCTTCTGTGAATGTTGAGAGATATTTTCTTTCCTACCATCATTTCGGTAAGCTCTGCCTCATTTGTTTCGCTTGTCTTGACAGTACCTGCATATTCCCCTTTTCTAAGTACAGTTACATAGTCGGAAAGTGAAAGCACCTCGTGAAGCTTATGTGTGATAATGATTATTGCCTTTCCGCTGTCACGCATGTTCTTTAAAACCTTGAAAAGTTTAACGGTTTCCTGAGGTGTCAAAACGGCTGTAGGCTCGTCAAGAATCAGAATATCTGCACCTCTGAAAAGCACTTTTACTATTTCAACCGTTTGCTTTTCAGAAACGGACATTTCATATATCTTTTTCTGCAAATCAAGCTCAAAACCGTATTTTTCAGTAATTTCCTTGATTTTCGCAATATAATTGGGCATGTCAAAGCTTTTTTCATCTTTAAGACCCAAGACAATATTTTCCGCAGCACTAAAAACATCAACAAGCTTAAAATGCTGATGTATCATTCCGATTTTATAGTTAAATGCATCCTTTGGAGATGCAATTACACATTCCTTCCCGTCGATAAACATCTGACCATGGTCGGGATAATAAATTCCCGATACCATGTTCATAAGCGTTGTTTTTCCGCTGCCGTTTTCTCCGAGAATGGAAAGGATTTCTCCTTTTCTGACTTTCAGCGATACATTTTTATTGGCAATAACATTGCCAAAGGTTTTGGTTATGTTTTTAAGTTCGAGAGCAATATTCTGTTCCATATAAACCTCCAGCTAAGAATTCTTATATTCTTTGATAAACCTTTTGCTTATCAAAAAATATAAGAGATAAATTTATTATAGGGCGGAGAGGTTCCCCGCCCTATAATTTAGTTTTACTTCGCGTTGTTGAGCAGCTTAATTCCGTCGATAGTCATATCGAAGTAAGGAGCACTGCGGTATTCTGATTCGTGGAAATATCCGTCAGAAATAGCCTCTGTATCCTTTTCATATTTAGCATCTGTATCAACATCTGCCATGTAAGAATCAAGCTTCTTACCTTCAACAGTGAAGTTATTTGTATCAAATACCTTGATTTCACCGGAGATAAGCTTAGCCTTCGCTTCTTCCAAAGCTTCCTTTGTACCTGCTGCTGCAACATTTTCATTGATTTCTGTAAGCTTTACAGAACCTGCTTCAAAGCCTTCACACCAGTCTGCTGCAATTTCCTTATCGTTCTGCGCAGATTCGATGATGTACTTGAAGTAAGGAGCCCAATCGATTCTTGAAGAAACAATGAATGTGTTGGGGCAAGCATCCTTTGTGCTTCCGTTATAGGAAACGTTGGGAACGCCTGCGTTTTCACATGCTGTGGGAGCACCCATAGAGTCAGCGTGCTGACTGATAAGAACGCAATTGTTGCTGAGGAGTTTTGTAGCAGCCTCTTTTTCAAGAGCTTCGTCATACCAGCTTCCTGTGAACTGAACTTCCATGGTAACTGAGGGGCAAACTGACTTTGCACCAAGATAGAAAGATGTATAACCTGAAATAACTTCAGCATATGTGAAAGCACCAACGTAACCCATCTTAGCCTGGTCGGGAGTAATCTTTCCTGCTTCAATCATTTCGTTAAGCTTCATACCTGCTGCAATACCTGCAAGGTATCTGCCTTCATAAATAGAAGCAAACGCATTGTGGAAATTCTTAACGTTTTCAGTATGAGCAGTAGTACCTGTTGCATGGCAGAATTCAACCTCAGGGAATTCCTTTGCAGCCTTTAACATGTAAGGTTCATGGCCGAAGCTGTTAGCAAATACTACATCACAGCCCTGGTCTGCAAGGTCTGCAGCTGCTTCATAACATTCGTTACCCTCAGGAATGTTAGTCTTGAAAATAACCTGGTCTGCTGAAAGTCCCAACTCTGCTGTAGCCGCTTCTGCAGCATCAAGGAAGTTCTTGTCATAAGTTGAGTTTTCATCATGCAAGAAAATGAATCCGATCTTGAAATCGGAATCTGCCTTTTCTCCGCCGCAAGCTGAAAGCATACAAGCTGATGCTACACACATTACAGCAACGAGAAGTAATGAAAGAATTTTTTTCATTTTTAAACCCTCCTGCCTTTTAGGCAAAAATATTTATGTAAAGCTTCTTTACATACGCCTTTATTTGCGGAACGTTAATGAGTTTTCCGTCATGGAATCGATAATCGCCAAAGAATCCACACGCACACCCTTTTGTCTCAGCTCATCTCCGCCGCCCTGAAAGCCTTTTTCAATAGCAATGGCACATCCTGAGAGTGTTGCCCCTGCCTGGTTTATTATATCTATAAGACCTGTCAGTGCATTTCCTTTTGCAAGGAAATCATCTATTACAAGAACCTTGTCCTCACTATTCAAAAATTCCTTGCTGACTACAGCATCGTATACATTCTTCCTTGTAAAAGAAGATACACGGGAAGAATACACATCATCTGAAATGTTTCCTGATTTACTTTTTTTCACAAAAACCACAGGCACATTCATATATTGAGCCGCCGCAAATGCAATGGGGATTCCTGAGGTTTCGATAGTAAGAATTTTATTAACCGGCACATCTTTGTAAAGCCGTGCAATTTCCTCGCCCATCTCCAAAAGGAATGGCACATCTATGCGGTGATTAAGGAAACAGTCCACCTTGAGAATATCCCCCGGTAAAACTTTGCCCTCACTTAAAATTTTGTCCTCCAATGCAACTATGACCGCTCACTCCCAACAAAAAAACTTTTCCTAACGTTGAGAAAATTATAGCACGTTTTCCTACAATAGTCAACATATTTCTACCTATATAATGCACAAATATAATGCACAAAAGGACTGCAAAAATTCATGCAGTCCTTTTGTGTATAAATCTATTATTCAGCTGTTTCTTCCTGAGGAGCTTCCTCTGCTGCTTCGGGAGCAACTTCTTCTGCTGTTTCAGGAGCTTCCTCAGCAGGAGCTTCGGGAGCAAGAAGTTCTCTGATTGAAAGACCAATCTTCTTTTCGTCCCAGTTGATGTCCATAATCTTAGCATCAACCATTTCGCCAACTGTGAGAACATCTTCGGGCTTGCCGATTCTCTTGTTTGCAATCTGAGAAATGTGTACAAGACCGTCAATTCCGGGGATAAGTTCTACGAATGCACCAAAGGGTACAAGACGAACAACCTTAACTGTTACAACATCGCCTTCATTGAAAGTTCTCTTTGCAATTTCCCAGGGATTGTCCTCGATTTTCTTGTAACCGAGAGAAATCTTAACATTTTCCTTATCAACCTTGAGAATTGTAACCTCTACGCTGTCACCAACGCTAAGAACTTCTGAAGGATGCTTAATTCTCTGCCAGCTAAGCTGAGAAATCGGGATAAGACCATCAACACCGCCAAGGTCAACAAATGCACCAAAGTCTGTAAGAGTCTTAACAGTACCTGTATAAACCTTACCTTCTTCAACGTCTGCCATAAATGCAGCTACTTTTTCAGCACGCTCAGCCTGAGCAACAACCTTGATGGAACCGATTGCTTTCTTGCCGCGTCTGTCTTCACGGATGTTTACGATTTTGAAGCTTGCTTCTGTACCAACAAGAGGCTGAAGATCCTTCATGAATCTTTCGCTTGCCATAGATGCAGGAATAAAGATTCTGCTTCCGTTAACAAGTGCGATTACGCCGCGGTTAACATTTTCAACAATACGGCCTGTGAGAATTTCGCCGCTTTCATAAGCAGCTTCGATTGTCTTCCAGCCCTTGATTGCATCAATCTTCTTTTTAGAAAGCTTAACGTAGCCTTCACCGTCGTTTACTCTTACAACGAATACTTCCACTTCGTCGCCAACCTTAACAACATCAGCGGGATTAGCTGAGGGATCGTCTGTAAGCTCGTCCGCAGGGATGATACCATCAGCCTTGTAGCCAAGATCTACATATACTTCTGTGGGAGTAATGCTGATTACTGTGCCCGTTACAACCTGTCCTGTATTTAAAGTGACGAGGGATTGTTCAAATGCCTCGGCAAATGTAGGCTCTCCATTTCCTTGAATATTAGTGTTCTTTTCTTCTACCATGGTTTCTAAAACCTCCTTAATTATATGCTCCGGCGTTGATGCACCGGCGGTAATACCGAACGAATGACCGAGCTTGAGTAAATCATTTGGCAACTCCTCTGCCCCCTCCACATAAAAAGTATGTGGGCAAAGAGGTGAGGCAATGTCAAACAGCTTTTTAGTGTTTGAACTGTTTTTGCCTCCGACGACAATAAACACGTCACTCTCTTTTGCAAGCAAGGCTGCATATTTCTGTCTTTCATTCGTAGCACTACATATTGTATCAAAAACTATAGCACTTTGGCAAGTCTTTTTTATAATTTTCGTAATTTTTTTCCATAATTCTCTCTCAAACGTGGTTTGTGCCACGACATAAAGCTCTTTTTCATCGCAAAAAGCAACATTTTCCGCTTCTTCGATGGTCTTTATAACCTTGGCACTGTTTTCACACCAGCCGTTTATTCCTATCACTTCGGGATGTTTTTCATCACCTATGATTAAAATGTTAGATTTTTTAAGATAGGCTTCACTTACAATATTGTGAATTTTCTTTACAAAAGGGCATGTGGCATCAATATATTCCACGCCCTTTTCGTCCAATATTTCCTGCTCCGCTTTTGTTATTCCGTGGCTTCTTATAACAACAGTTTCTCCTTTTTCGGAATCTGTCGCCTTTTCTATTATTCTGACGCCTCGGTTTCCAAAGTCATTTACCACTGCATTGTTGTGAATAATAGGACCAAGCGTTACTATTTTCTTTCCGTCTGAGAGTCCCTCTTCGGTAAGCTTCACGGCACGGCTTACGCCAAAGCAAAACCCAGCTTTCTCCGCTACTTTTACTATCCTTGTCATTTCTTTCCACCCAAAGCATAGATTGTATCCATAAGTTCATCTGCAAGACGCTGCATAACTTCCCCGTCCTGTGCCTGCTCAGCATACTGAGCATAAGATATAGGTTTTCCATATGTAACTTGGTTCGCACCGACAAAGGCAGGTAATATAGGAACGCCCGACTGCAATGCCAGCCTTATTATTCCTGAATTAACCTGTTTCCTTTCTCCCTTTCTAAGCCTGGTCCCTTCGGGAAAAATCAGTGTCGGCTCGCCTTTTTTCATAATTTTGAGGGTTGCCATAACCGCTGCGGCATCTCCCCTGCCCCTTTTAATGGGGAACGCACCAAGCTTTTTGATAAGCCAGCCTAAACCGGGCTTTCTGAAAAGCTCCTCCTTTGCCATAAAGGTAAGGTCGCGGTTGCACCCTGCCGCAATCAGAATGGGGTCTTTAAAGCTTCGGTGGTTTGCACACAAAAGGAATGGACCCTCTCCCGGAATATTTTCTTTTCCGTGGGCTTTGGAAAGGAGGAACACTTTAAATACTCCTCCTGCACATTTTACTGCTATTCTGTAAAAACTCATCAGATTTTACTCCTTATAAATTCTACCACATTGCTAACCGATTCCTCTAAACTAAGTTCAGAGTTATCAATAACCGTTGCATCATCTGCTACTTTCAGCGGTGACACTTTGCGGGTAGAGTCATTTTTATCTCTTTGTATCATTTCAGCTTTAACATCTTCAAGAGAGACGCTCTCGCCTTTTTCAATAAGCTCTTTGTATCTTCTTCCTGCACGGGCTTCAACAGAAGCCGTAAGAAAAATTTTAACCTCTGCATCGGGAAGCACAAAGGTTGCAATATCCCTGCCGTCCATAACGACATCGTGATTTTGGGCAAGCTTTCTTTGCATATCAACAAGAGCTGTTCTTACTGCACCAATTGCAGAAACATTGCTTGCTGCCATAGAAATTTCGGGAGTGCGGATTTTATCGGAAACATTTTCTCCGTCAAGATAAATTTGCTGTTCCACGCCCTCGTGCCTGATGTCGATATCAAGGTCTGGCAGAATAGATGTAACACCCTTTTCGTCTTTGGTATCAATTCCCATTCTCACCGCTTTAAGACCTACTGCACGATACATTGCTCCCGTGTCAATATACACATATCCAAGCTCTTTTGCCACTTTCTTTGAAATGGTGCTTTTCCCTGCCCCTGCAGGACCGTCAATTGCTATTTTTGTCATAGCGTTTCCTCCTTAGGCATAAGGGAGCCCAGCCCAATATGCCTTAAACTTGTTAAATTTTTATTCTTATTATTTGTCGTCCTTGAAAGGCGTCAGCCTATCTTCGTCCTCCGCATAAAAATTATATAAAATTTTCCTGCGTTTAAGGTCGAAGAGTTTAAAAACAAGAAATTTTGTGATAAGACAAAGAAAATTCAAGAATAATACTGTCGTATATTTGCAGAATTTTCTGCAGTATTATACGAAATTTCTGTTTTTAAACCATATCGGGCTGGGCTACCTTATGCCTATTTTCAGCGGCATTTTTTCCGGCAAGATATCCCGTAGAAAATGCTATTTGAAGATTGAATCCACCCGTATAAGCGTCAACATCTATAATTTCGCCTGCAAAGTAAAATCCCTTTACAATCTTGCTTTCCATTGTAGATGCGTTAATTTCTTTCACATTTACTCCGCCGCTTGTTATGATTGCTTCTGATACGGGGCGGTACGATTTAATTGTAAAAGTAAGTTGCTTTAAAAGGTTAAGAAGATTCCTTCTCTCCTCTTTAGTAATACTGTTTACCTTTTTATATGGATCTATTCCCGATTTTTTCACAATATAGTCAATCATCTTTGACGGAAGCAAATCGGAAAGGGAATTTTCAAAGTTTTTATTTTGGTACTTTTCAAAATCACGCAGTATTCTTTTATCAAGAGTATCCGTATCAAGTGCCGGTTTAAGGTCGATTTCCATCCGCATTCCCTCGGGATTTTCACCCATATGACTGCTTGAAGAAAGAATCACGGGACCTGTTAGTCCAAAGTGCGTAAAAAGCATTTCGCCAAAATCCGTAAACTTCTTTTTGCCCTGCTTATCAAATACGGAAACTGAAATGTTTTTCAAGGAAAGCCCCATTAAAGCTTTCGTACTTTCCACCGTTTCGAGTGGAACAAGGGCAGGCTTAATCTTTGTAATGGTGTGCCCGATTTTTTCTGCAAGTAAATATCCGTCACCCGTAGAGCCTGTCTGCGGATAGCTTTTGCCGCCCGTTGCCAATATAACGCTACGGCAAAAAACAGTAGATGTTTCGGTTTTTACACCCTTAACTACGCCGTTTTCAGTAAGAATTTCCACAACTTTTCCGGAAATAACCCTTACATTAAGTTCTCTAAGCTTATTTTTCAGGGCATTTACTATATCCGCCGCATTATCACTTTGCGGAAAGATACGTGCACCCCTTTCCTCCTTTAATTTAACACCGCACTCCTCGAAGAAATTCATGGTATCAAAATTGGAGAAGGTATATATTGCACTGTAGAGAAAATTGCGATTTGTGGGAATGTTTTCAAAAATTTCCTCCGTAGCACAGCCGTTTGTTACATTGCATCTTCCCTTGCCTGTTATTCGGAGCTTTTTTCCCAAATCCTTATTCTTTTCTATCAGGGTGACATTTGCACCCTCCTGCGCTGCCGAGATTGCCGCCATCATGCCCGCGGCACCTCCGCCTATAACTACAATCATTATCTTTTCCCCTGTTCCTGAGCAACAAAAAATACTCTTTCACTGTTTTTCTTAGGATTATCAAAGCTAAGAGAGTTATACACCCTGAGGAGCTTCATACCCGAATTTTCAATCAGTGTCTTTATTTCTTCTATTTCATAGGCACGCTCGCTGTGCTGCTCGTCAAACCTTGTATATTCATTTCCTTCTTTGCAGAAGAATGTCAGGTAAAAATCACAGATTTTTCTCTTTTTATCATATTCATTCTGCCATGTGCAGAAAACGTTATCATCTTCAAGCACAAAGGTGTTGTTTCCTATTACATTTTCAAGCTTATACGCGGTATTTATATCAAAGATAAAAAGTCCGCCGGGATCAAGGTAATTATTTACAAGCTTAAACACCCGAAGAAGCTCACGCTTATCGGTAACATAGTTTATACAATCAAGGCTTGAAATAACAAAATCCACAGTGCCGTAAAGCTCAAACTCCGACATATTCTGATTGAGATACAGTACATCCAGCCCCTCTGACTTTTCCCTTGCCACCATAAGCATATCCTCCGACAAATCCACGCCTGTCATTTCTATGCCTCTTTTTGCAAGCTCTACAGTCATGTTCCCCGTTCCACAACCAAGGTCAAGACCGAGTTTGGGATTAAGACCATAACGCTGAAATATTTTAAAATAATAGTCTGCCCAGCTCTTATAATCAACATCATTAATTAATTTATCATATAAATAAGCAAACTCATTATACATAATTATCACGCTTTCTGAAGCTTTGCATAAAGCCCCAAAAGATTTTTTGTTCCTACGCTTTCAAAGGCTATTTCATAATGAACGTCATTTCCAACGGGCGTTGCATCAATTACTATGCCTTTGCCGAATTTTTTATGGATTACAACGTCACCCGATTTAAATACCTCGCCCTTTGTACTTACTGTGGTTGGCTTATTACCAAACAGTGAGCTTTCGGGGATATATGAGAAGCGGTTGTTATCATTTTCAGGAAGCCATGATTCCCGCGGTTTTGGAGTGTTATCCGTAACATCAAGAAGTTCGGGCGGGATTTCGTCCAAAAATCTCGAAGGCTTGTACACCGAGGTTTTGCCGTAAAGCATCCTGCTTTGTGCCGTCGTAATAAAAAGAACCTCTTGTGCACGGGTAATTCCAACGTAACACAATCTTCTCTCTTCCTCCAGTTCTTCACTACTGTAGCAGCTTGCCATATTGGGGAAAATTCCGTCATCAAAGCCACATATGAAAACCACGGGGAATTCCAGACCCTTAGCGGCATGCATGGTCATAAATACCGCTGCTTCCAAGTCCTCGTCATAATTATCTATATCACTGATAAGTGCTAAATTATCCATATAATCAAGGAATGTAGCATTCTCATTGTTGTCTTCGTAATTTGAAGCACCGTTTATAAGCTCATACACATTATCAATGCGTTCTTCGCCTTTTTCATCGGTTTCAAGAAAAGCACGATAGAGTGATTTTTCAAACACTTCATTTACAAGGTCACCTAAGGAGCTATCTTGAGAAAAAGCAGAGAGCTGTTCAATAAGGTCGAAAAATTCCACTGCCGATGCATTGACAACCTCCCTGTTATTTCCGATTGCTTTAAGCATGCTTGTATTTTCTCTTTCAGCCAAGGCAGAAATTTTATCAAGAGTTACCTTTCCTATTTTTCTCGACGGTGTATTTATAATTCTTTTAAGGCTGATATCATCATCTGGATTCTTTATAAGCCTTAGGTATGCAATCATATCGCGGATTTCCTTGCGGTCATAGAAACGAAGTCCCGAAAGAACTCTGTACGGAAGTGCTTTACGCATAAACACTTCTTCCAAAATTCGTGATGATGCATTCGCACGATAGAGCACTGCCATATCGTTGTAGCTATAGCCGTCACGTGCCATTTGTGCCATTTTTTCTGCAATAAAGCTCGCTTCCTCATATTCATTAGCCGCTTTATATACATTAATTTTTTCGCCCTCGCCTTTGTCCGTCCAGAGCTTTTTTCCTTTTCTTCCGTAATTATTCTTAATCACGCTGTTTGCGGCATCAAGAATATTCTGCGTTGAACGATAATTCTGTTCAAGGCGTATTACACGGCTTTCGGGGAAAGCTTTCTCAAAATCAAGAATATTTGAAATATCTGCACCACGGAACTTATAAATACTCTGGTCGTCGTCACCCACAACGCAAAGGTTACGGTGCTTACCCGCAAGCAGAATTACCAGCTCATTCTGAGCCTTGTTTGTATCCTGAAACTCGTCCACGAGCACAAACCTGAATTTATTGCGATAAAATTCAAGTACATCCTCGTTTTCCTCAAAAAGCTTTACCGTGAGCATAATTAAATCATCAAAATCAAGGTCGTTTGCCGTCTTTAACTTACGCTGATAAAGGGAATACACACGCGCAATTTGCTTTTTCCTATAATCGTCCGCATAGTCAAGTGCGTAGCTTTCAGGGGTTAAGAGATTATCCTTTGCGTGAGAAATCTCACTTAAAACACTTCTTGGTGGAAGCTGTTTCTCATCAAATCCAAGTTCCTTAAGACATTCCTTAACAAGGGATTTCTGGTCATCAGAGTCAATAATGTTGAAACGCGTATCATAACCGATGCGGTCAATATCACGACGAAGAATCCTTACACAAGCTGAGTGAAATGTTCTTACCCACATATCATTTGCAACAGCACCGATAAGATTTTCCACACGCTGTGCCATTTCGCGTGCGGCTTTATTTGTAAAAGTGATTGCAAGAATACTCCACGGTGAAATACCTTTTTCTTGAATCATGTATGCGATACGGTGAGTAAGCACTCTTGTCTTGCCGCTTCCTGCACCTGCTAACACCAAAAGAGGACCGTTGATATGTTCAACGGCCTCTCTCTGAGGTTTATTTAACTTTTCTAAAAGCTCATTCATCGATATAATTCCCCTTTGGAATTATTTTTGGGATTATTTCTTTTTGGCTATTGCTTTCTTTACGTTTTCTGCAATATTTTCTGCTGAAAGCCCATATTCTTTGAGAAGCTCGTAGGGCTTACCGCTCTTACCGAACACGTCCTGTGTACCCACTCTCAGCATGGGAACGGGACATGTTTCGCAAAGAACCTCTGCCACTGCACTGCCAAGTCCGCAGTTAACATTATGCTCCTCTGCAGTAACGATTGCGCCTGTTTCACGAGCCGCTTTTTCAATTATATCACGGTCAATGGGCTTAATAGTGTGAATATTGATTACTGCCGCATCAATTCCGTCATTTTTAAGAAGCTCTCTTGCTTCCAATGCGTAAGGAACCATAAGACCTGTCGCAATAATTGTGGCGTCCTTACCCTCTGCAAGCTGTACGCCCTTGCCTATTTCAAAGTTATATGTATTTTCATCAAAAATCTGCGGAACGGGAAGTCTTCCGAAACGAAGATAAACAGGTCCGTCATATTTAACTGCCGCTTCAACAGCCGCCATCGCCTCAACATGGTCAGCAGGATTAATGATTACCATGCCGGGGATTGTGCGCATAATTCCCATATCCTCAAGGCACTGATGAGTTGCTCCATCCTCGCCTACGCTGATACCTGCGTGTGTTGCACCGATTTTTACATTAAGATGAGGATAACCGATAGAGTTACGAATCTGCTCAAAGGCACGGCCTGCAGCGAACATTGCAAAGGAGCTTGCAAAAACAATCTTTCCTGTGCTTGCAAGACCTGCCGCTGTTGAAAGCATATTGCCCTCAGCTATACCTGTATTAATAAATCTTTCGGGGAATTTCTTCTTAAAAGTATCTGTCTTTGTTGATTTGGAAAGGTCGGCATCCATTACAACAATATCATATTTTTCTCCAAGCTCAGCAAGTGCCATACCGTAGCTCTCACGAGTTGCTTTTTTATCACCTATAGCCATAACTTTCACATTCCTTTCTTATTCAGCTTCAAGAGCACTGAGTGCCTCATCAAGCTCCGCGATAGCCTGCTTGTACTGTTCTTCATTGGGAGCAGCCCCGTGCCAGCCTGCCTGATTTTCCATGAATGAAACGCCCTTACCCTTAACACACTTTGCGATGATGATGGTGGGTTTACCCTCTACCTTATGAGCTTCATCAATTGCATTTCTGATTTGATCGTAATCGTGTCCGTCAATTGTGATTACATTCCAGTTAAAAGCTTCGAACTTCTTGTCGATAGGTGTGGAGTTCATAACTTCACGGATGTCCCCGTCAATCTGAAGTCCGTTAAAATCAAGGAATGCTACAAGATTATCGAGCTTGTAGTGTGCCGCAAACATTGCCGCTTCCCAAACCTGACCTTCTTCGATTTCTCCGTCACCCAAAATTGTGTAAACCTTGAAATCCTTACCGTCAAGCTTTGCAGAAAGAGCCATTCCGTTAGCTGCCGAAATACCCTGACCGAGAGAGCCTGTAGACATATCTACACCGGGAACGCCCTTCATGTCGGGATGACCCTGAAGTATGCTGTCTGCTCTGCGGAGTGTAGCACAAAGGTCTGTGGAGAAAAAGCCACGCTCTGCAAGTATTCCGTAGAGAATGGGTGCACAATGACCTTTTGAAAGAACAAATCTGTCACGATCTGCCTTTTTCGGTTCCTTAGGGTCAATATTCATCTTTTCAAAATACAAAACAGCTAAAATATCAGCTATAGAAAGGCTTCCGCCCGGATGTCCTGATGCGGCATTGTAGATGCCCGTTAAAGCAAGCTTTCTTGCTTTGTACGCATGAATTTTGGTAGAATTCTTCATTTTGACAATCACTCCTATGTTAAAATTAATTATGTTCTTCTAAAATTGCCGTGTAGGCTTTTTCAAGCAAAAAGCTAAGACGCTCTGTATCATTACTAAGATACAAATAGCCAATAAGGGTTTCAAAGCCTGTTGCCATACGATACTCCGTAACATCGGCATTTTTCGGCGTGGTGTTACTCTTTGCATTACGCCCCCATTTAAGGACACGAAGCTCATCCTCCGTAAGATATTCCTCAATGGCATAAGCACTTACCGACTGGGAATGTGCTTTAACAAAGCCTACTGCCTCCTTATGCATTACGGTAACGTGTCGGTTTCCTTTCCGAAGCACCTTTGTCCTTATAAAAAGGTCATAAACCGTGTCCCCGATATATGCGAGAGCCAGGGGGCTATATTCCTTGGGATTTATATTATCAGCTTTAAACAGCATATAACTGCTCCCTTACTTTTCTATTTTCCACTTTACACCATCGGGTGTATCTTCGAGTACAATTCCTCTTGCCTTGAGGTCGTCACGGATTTTGTCCGCCAAAGCCCAGTTTTTATCTTTTCTTGCCTGAGTTCTCTCGGCAATCAGTGCTTCTATTTCTTCGTCGAGGCTTGCTTTTTGGGTATTTTTGAGAAGTCCCAGCACATTACCAAGCTCAATAATGGTGTCCTTTGCAAGCTGAAGTTCTGCTTTATTGGGTTCTTTCATTGTGTTTGCATATCGAACAGCTTCAAAAATTGCTGATATGGCATCGGCAGTGTTGAGGTCGTCCTCCATGGAGGATATAAATTTATTTTTATATCCCTCCATAGCTGCCTTTATCTCTTCCCCTGCTTCACCCTCGGGAGCATTATTCATGAGGAAATCAATATTGTCAACACAATTGTAAATTCGCTCAAGACCATTTTTTGCCGCATCCATAAGCTCGTCGCAGAAATTGATGGGGCTTCTGTAGTGAGCGGAAAGCATAAAGAAACGAATTACTTCGTAGTCATACTTTGCAGCAATATCACGTACAGTAAAGAAATTACCGAGAGATTTACTCATTTTCTCATTATTAACATTTATAAAGCCATTGTGAAGCCAGTAGTTTGCAAAAGGCGTTCCGTTTGCACAAACACTCTGGGCAATCTCGTTTTCATGATGAGGGAAAATAAGATCAAAACCACCGCTGTGTATATCAATGGTGTGACCGAGGTATCTGTTTACCATTGCCGTACATTCAATGTGCCAACCCGGTCTTCCGATTCCCCAAGGGCTTTCCCAGCCGATTTCATCATCGGATTTACGCTTTTTCCAAAGAGCAAAGTCCATGGGATGATGCTTTTTATCGTCAAGCTCCTTGCGGACACCGCTCTCTAAATCCTCAAGAGGCTGATGACTGAGTTTTCCGTAGTCCTTATAGCTTTCAACGGAGAAATATACATCACCATCCACCTCATATGCGTGTCCCTTTTCAATAAGGGTAGACACAGTTTCAATGATGGCATCAATATTTTCCGTAGCTCTGGGATGCACGGAGGCTTCCTTGATTCCGAGAGCCTTAGCATCTACAAAATACTCTTTTATATATTTTTCGGCAATTTCGGGAACGGTAGTTCCTTCTTCTCTCGCCTTATTTATAAGTTTATCGTCAACATCCGTAAAGTTCTGCACGAATTTAACATCATATCCCCTGTATTCAAGAAACTGTCTGAGGCAGTCAAACACTATAAAGGGGCGTGCATTTCCCAAGTGAAAGTAATTATAAACTGTAGGTCCGCAGGAATACATCTTTACTTCTCCGGGAGCTATCGGTTTAAATTCTTCCTTTGTTCTTGTTAAAGTGTTATATAATTTCATAGCGATCACCTTTCGTTGCCATTATTTTTTACTCTTTCAAGCTCAGCAGTAAGCTTATCAATTCGGGCACTCATCCGACAAAGCTCCTGGCTGACAGGGTCGGGAATATGAATCTGATCCATATTATCCACCCTTTTGTCACCGCGTTTAACAACACGGGCGGGAACGCCCACGCAGGTGCTGTCCGGCTCAACCTCGCGGAGCAAGACTGCATTTGCCGCAATCTTTGAGTTATCGCCTACAGTGAAAGGACCGAGAATTTTAGCACCTGAGCCGACCATTACATTATTGCCCAATGTGGGATGTCGCTTCCCCGTATCCTTACCCGTACCTCCGAGGGTTACTCCCTGATATATAGTACAGTCATCACCGATTACGGTGGTCTCTCCTATTACCACTCCGCAGCCATGGTCAATTAAAAGACCTTTACCGATAGTAGCTCCGGGATGAATTTCAATTTTCGTAAGAAATCTGGAAAACTGACTGATAAGTCTTGGGATAAATCTGAGATGACAGCGGTAAAGCATATGTGCAAATCTGTGAAACAGCACCGCATGAAACCCGGGGTAAAGAAGTATTACCTCCAGTGCATTTCTTGCCGCAGGGTCACGTTCAAGTATTGATTTGATATCGTAAATTGTTCTGCCTAACATATCAGTCACCTCACAGCCGTAGGAAATTCCGCCTTTTGGGCGGAACAAAATCTTTTTATTTTATCTAACTACATCATTATATAATATTTTGTAGAAAAAAACAACCTAATTTTTCATAAAATTAATGCATAATTTTAAGCCAGGAATGCATCTGTTATCGCAAATGATATTTTTCTCCGTTTTTACATTTCCACGCAAAAAATTATCGCTTTTTTCTTTTACGCTGAAGTTCCTTTCTTTTTGCATGTTTTCAGCTGAAAAATATTGCTTTTTGCGTGCTTCTGTGTTAGAATTATTTCTTGCAAATTCTATAGTATAACAGGGTGATAAAATGCATAACAGGCAATTAGCTCACAATTTTCTTTCAAAGGAAAAACTAAGACAAAACTTTCTGTTTCTGATAGGCCCCATTATTACAGCTTTCGGGATCAGTGTATTTTACCTGCCGAACAAAGTAGTAAGCGGCGGTGTTTCAGGTCTTTCCACGATTCTGTACCATATTGCAGAAATTCCTCCGGGACTTTCCTTTGCCGTTATCAATATTCTTTTCCTGCTTATTTCTTTTAAAGTTATAGGAAAAGAATTTGTTGTAAAAACAATTATCGGCGCGGCGAATATTTCCATATTTGTACAGCTTTTTTCCGAGCTTCCGGCTTTAACGGATGATATTGTATTAGCCTCCCTTTTCGGTTCGATTCTGTATGGTTTCGGAATCGGACTGACGCTTCTTTCGGGCGGTTCAACAGGTGGTACGGACATCTTAGGAAGGCTGCTTCAGTACTTTTTTCCGCATTTTAAAATAGGCAAGCTTCTTTTGATTGTAGATGCCATGGTAATATTAACCTCGCTTATTGTTTTCGGAAACATTAATCTTACCCTTTGGGGCATTGTAGCACTCTTTGTATCAACCTTTGCTGTTGACTGGCTGATTCAGAAGCTGAACGTTTCAAAATTAGCTTTTATTGTTACCGATAAGGGGATTGACGTGGCAAAGCTCCTTGTATCAACCTCCCCCAGAGGGGTAACAATCTTTGACGTAACGGGCGCGTACACAATGCAGAAAAAGTCAACCCTTATGTGTGCTTTAAAAGAAAATGAAATCCCCGAATTCCAAAGAAAGATACTGGAAATAGACTGCGATGCCTTCATTATATTCTCCGAGTCCCAGCAGATTGTCGGCAACGGATTCCATGTATACAGGTAATGTTTTTATGAGAGATATTGAAGTTATAAGTGTATATAAAAGTCACTTTTCGGGAGAAAAGCATCTGTACAAATATGACATGTCCTCTGATGAGGGGATAATGCTTTTCATTGCAGAAGGAAGCGGAAAATGCATACTCAACAAAGAGAAGTATACATTTTCAAAAAACACAATTTTATTATGCATGGGCGATTTTCTATGTTTTAAATGCTCAAAAACCATTGATGCCCAAATTTGGGCGGTACACTTTCGTTTGAAGGATGCCGAATCGTTTAAAGAGGAATATAACCTTAAAAGCGATGTTTTTAAAATGAATCACAGCGATTCTTTTTGTGATTGCTTTGAAAGACTTCACCTTGCTTATATACATAAAAATCATACTCAAGGCAGTTTCGTTTCTGCGATACTTTGCGAATTGCTTTTTCTTGCACTTGATTCAAGGGATGAAAAAGCCTTGACTGATGCAGTAATAGCCTCCCTTGCCGAGGACATTCACAAAGATTTTATACACGGAGAGTTTGATATATCATCTTACGCCGACCGTGTGGGACTGAGCAAGGACAGGTTATCGGTAATTTTCAAGCAGAAATATTCCCTGCCTCCATATAAATATCAGTTGATGTTAAAGATGAAGGAGGCGACAAATTTACTAAAGCACACCAATTTATCCATAGATACAATTTCTGAAATACTTGGTTTTTCAAACAGGCTATATTTCAGCAGTGCGTATAAAAAGCAAACGGGCAAAACACCCGGTCAAGTGAGAAAAGACAAAAAAGCAGAGTGAGTACTCATTCTGCTTTTTTATATAAATAAAATTACTCTTGTAATGATACAAGAGTAATTTTGCTTTACAATACTTTATTCAAGAAATCAATAGTTCTGGGGTGTTTTGGATTGGAGAAAATTTCCTCAGGGGTTCCCTCTTCAAGAATAACACCGTCGTCCATGAACAGAACACGGTCTGCAACCTCACGTGCAAAACCCATTTCGTGAGTCACGACAACCATCGTCATACCGCCCTTTGCAAGCTGTTTCATAACTGCAAGAACTTCACCAACCATTTCAGGGTCAAGGGCACTTGTTGGCTCATCAAAAAGCATTATGTCGGGTTTCATAGCAAGGGCACGGGCAATCGCTACACGCTGCTTTTGTCCACCTGAAAGCTGAGACGGAAAGCTGTCTGCCTTGTCTGAAAGCCCTACTGTTTCCAAAAGCCCCATTGCAATTTCCTTAGCCTTGGCTTTTGACGCCTTTTTAAGGTCAACCGGTGCCAACATAAGATTGTCCAGAACATTCATATTCGCAAATAAATTAAAATGCTGGAAAACCATTCCTATATTTTCCCGTACTTTATTAATATTAATTTTTTTGTCATTTATGCGAAAATCATCAACAATTATTTCACCCGAAGTAGCACTTTCAAGCCTGTTTATACAACGCAAAAAAGTTGACTTTCCTGAACCGGAGGGTCCAATAATACAAACCACTTCGCCTTCAAGGATATTTGTTGTAATGCCGCACAGAACTTTGTTTTTTTCGAAGCTTTTTGTAAGATTCTCTATATGTATTTTAACTTTATTGCTATCATTTACGGCCACGGTTAAGTCTCCTCTCCAAAGCGTTTGCTACCTGCTGAAGTGCTAAAATAACCACGAGATACATTACTGCAACAATAGCCCAAATTTCAAAAGACCTGAATGTAAATGAAATAACATTCTGTGCCTTGTTTACAAGTTCCGGGAAACCTATAACAGAAAGGATAGATGTATCCTTCAAGGTTATGATAAACTGGTTTACAATACTGGGAATCATATTCTTTATAGCCTGAGGAAGAACTACGCGGAACATAGATCTCCAATAAGAAAGACCGAGGCTCCTTGCCGCCTCCATCTGACCGGGATCTATCGACTGAATTCCGGCACGTATAATTTCAGACATATATGCACCGCAGTTAAGCGCAAGACATATTGTTCCCGCCTGCAATGCGCTGAATATAACCGGAATACCAATATTTTTCAAACCGAATGGAATACCATAGTAGACAAAGAAAGCAAGAACTATCATCGGCACACCTCTGATGAGGTTTACATAAATTGCCGAGATAATTTTACTGACTTTATTATCAACCACACTGGCTAACCCAAAAATTATTCCCAATATACAACCGAAAAACAGTCCCCATAAAGCAAGAATTAAAGTCTGCCCCATTGCTGACAGCAAAAGAGGACCATATTCTCTGGTGAGTTCAACCATCGGAATACCCCTTCCTAAAGCAAACTTAAAGGGCACCGGATAACCCAATGCCCTTTAAGTTAAAATCTATTAACCAAGATATTTGGCAATTATCTCATCGTATTTTCCATTTGCTTTGATATTCTTAAGACCCTCATTGAATTTGTCAATGAGCTCCTGATTCTTGGAATCAAAAATTGCAAATCCGTACTGAGCAGGTTCGTTCTCTGTTCCCTCAACAAACTTCATATCAAGCTCGCCGATTTTGATATTGTATTTGAGGATAGGAGTATCATCAAGACAAGCGTCAACCTGACCGCCCATAACAGCCTGATACATATCAGGAGATGTGGGGAATGTTACAACTTCAAAACCATACTTATCCTTAATACTTTCGGCGTACTGATTGCTCATTGTACCATTCTTTACTGCAACTTTCTTCCCCTTTATATCAGCAAATCCAGTGATGGAAGAATCGCTCGCAACTGCCATTCCCTGGGTTGCATCATAGTAACCGTCGGAGAAAGTCCAGCCACTTGCCTTACGCTCTTCTGTTATTGAAGCACCTGCAATCATACCATTTGCCTGACCTGCCTGACATGCCGCGATTGCAGCATCCCAACCGATGTACTGAAGATCATATGTAAACCCCTGATCTTCAGCAATTGCTGCAAGGATATCCATATCAATACCAACGATATTTCCCTTTTTGTCCTGGAATTCAAAGGGGCTGAATCCCTTGTCTGTTGCAATTACATAATGTGAACCATTGTTGGCTTCCTTTTCTGCTGCACAACCAACAAATGCTACGCACAACACAACTGTAAGAATAAGTGCTAAAAACTTCTTCATTATTAAAATACCTCCAAAATATAGTATATGCATATAATATCTCAAAAAGCAAAAATTGTCAAGAGTAATTATTTTTTTATCTCATACATCTGCACCCCGATTACTCCTGCAATTATCATTATAACCGCAAAAACAATCGGAGCAGATATTTTCTCCCCCATAAACATTGCACCTGCAATCACCGAAACTACTGTCGTAATGTTAGAAAACACAGTTGTTTTGGCTACCGGAAGATGTGTGTTGGAATAGTTAAGAAACAAAAATGCCACTACGGAAGAAAATATTCCAAGATACAGTATTGAATAAAGATATGACGGTTCAGAAAAAGATTTTATCATTTCTGCGGGATTTGTAATATTTTCTAAAACAGCAATTATGACAAACGAAACCATACCTATGATTGTCATTGCGTACGTTCTGTCAAATGTAGAAAATTCTCCCGAAATTTTCCTGCTGGTAACGTTATAGCCAACCGATGAAACTACTGCACCCATAAGAAGTGCTGCACCAAGTATAGTAACCGTTCCGTCCGACCTCCCTGAAAGGACAGCAATTGTTACGCCTGTTACGGAAAGAGTTGCAAATACATACTGCATAATTAAAGGCTTCTCGCCAAGAATAAATATTCCTGAAGCCATGGAAACTATAGGAATCATCGATATCATAATGGCAGAAAAAGAACTGTTTGTCATTTGTATGCCGTAAGTCTCAAAAACAAAATACATTAACGGTTGAAAAAGGGACATCAGAACAAGCTTCCAAATGTTTTTTCCAATCTTAATTTTTATTTTTGAAAAGAGCATCACAAGGCTCAACCCCAAAAACGCAACTATGTATCTATCAGCTATGACAGTCATCGGTGTTGCAGTTCTAAGAGCTATCTCCGTAAACATAAAGCTGAGCCCAAATATAATCTGTGCACCCAGAGCCGCTAACGTGGCAAAAATGGTTTTATTGTTTTTCATAGTTCTCAACTGCCTTCTCATTTGCTGTATCATTACATTTTATCATTAATATAAATATCTCAAAAAGCATTTTACGCCGACTAAAAGTCCTATCAGTCTATTATGCCATAAAGGTAGTCCGACTCTTTTGTAAGCGAGGCGAAATTTTGCTGTCTTAGTGCTTCATATACAACAATCGCCGCGGAGTTTGAAAGGTTAAGGCATCTGGCACTGCTTATCATCGGGATTCTCACAGCACGCTCGGGGTGGTCCATAAGTAGCTTTTCGGGAAGCCCCTTTGTTTCTTTTCCGAATAGCAGGAAATCATCATCCCTATAATCAACCTCCGTATATGATGTCGGAGCTTTGGAACTAAGGTAGAAAAACCTGCCGCCCTCATTTTTCGCAAAAAAATCGTCAAGATTTTCGTAGTACTGAATATTCAAAAAATGCCAATAATCAAGCCCTGCACGCTTAAGCTTTTTATCATCAAGCTGAAAGCCCATGGGCTTTACAATATGAAGCCGAGTTCCCGTCGCCGCACAGGTGCGGACAATATTCCCTGTATTCTGCGGGATTTCCGGTTCCACCAAAACGATATTTACACTCATTTGTTACTGCTCCTTAAAATTTCATCTTTCATTCTGAAAAACACGCCCTCTTTCACACCAGACGCACATATTGTCACGTTTGCACCTCCGCACATATCCATGAGAACTTTAAGAGGCGTTAGTCCTGCCAAAATAATATCTGCACGGGATATTTCCATGCCTTTTATATCTTTTCGTTTTTCAGAGGGCGTTGAAAAAATGCTTTGATAAATCTTTGCCACGGATGCATAGGGAATTTTCATTCCGTCAAAGGCATCAATTCCCAAATTTTGTTTTTTATAAAGCATGGCAAGTGCTCTTGCACTTCCTCCTATTCCGTAAAGCGGAAGCCCTTCACACTCGTCAAGCCAGTCTACTCCGCCTATGTAGGAGGAAACATATTTATAAAGATGCATCTGACTGCTTTTTCTGAATTTTTCCGTCATTATCACAGCACCCAAAGGAAGGCTTACGGAATGTTTTATTTTTCCGTCCTTTACAAGCATAATTTCGGTGCTTCCTCCGCCCGTATCATATATTACTCCGTTTTCAATGCCAACCGTTTCACGCACGGCAAGAAAGCTGTAGAATGCCTCCTGCTCACCGCTGATTATTTCAAAATCAATTCCCGTCTTTTCCTTAACCCTTGAAAGGAAAAGCTCTTTATTTGCCGCATTCCTGAGGGCTGCCGTAGCAACTGCAGCTATGCTGACGCACTTATATTCCTTTGCCTTTTCGCAAAAGGCACACAGAGCCTCTATAACACGGTTCATGGCATTTTCCTTGAGGAAATTATCACTGCTCATTCCCTCGCTCAAACGGACGGTGGCTCGCAGTTTCTGAAGTGTATTCCAAGACCCGTCATTCTCAATGGAGTTTATATTCATACGCACCGAATTAGAGCCAAGGTCTATAATTGCAAAATTGTAGCTCATCTGAAACCCTCCCCGATTTTTTCTATCTCGTCTATCGATTCTGAAAGCGAATATATAAATTCCCTTGTTTCACGGTTAAGCATGCAAAGGTGCATTGCTTCTGTCACCCTCTCCACAAAAAGAGGCGACAAATCTTCTTTTTTCATGGCAGTGGCAAGAGGACACATCCCCCTCCCTCTTATATCCATAATGATTTTTAGCTTGCCCCCTCTTTTTGCATAGGGTACGAGGGGAAATATTCTGCACGAAAGCGGTCTTAGGCTTCTGTCACACTTTCCCACGCAGGTGAAGAAGTCTACGCTTTTTCTATTGTCATATGTAAAATCAATATCCGAAATTTCTCCCCATGATGGCATGGGACTGTACATTTCCCGTTCCCCGGGAAAAAGATACATTCCAGTTTCTTCTTCCGTTACGGCACAACAGGCACCGTCGCAAAGCTTTCCGCAGTCAATCTTGAGTGGGGTGACATCTTCAAGCAGCTTATAAAGCTTGGTATAAAAATTCTTAGGTGTAATTTTTATCTTCATTTATATTCTTCCTCAATCTCGTAAATTCTTCAAATAACCGTCTGCCTCTGACCTTGATTTAAAAATTACAATTTCCTTGTTTTCTTTGTATTTATCAAGAAACTTATATATATTCGGTCGTACATTATGGGGAAAACTTTCTATTTCTTCTTTTAGTTTTGGGTCCAGTTCAGTATCTATCCACGGAACATCATAACGGGCTTTCCCCAACCTTGAAACAGCTCCCTCTATACATACATCCGTAGGTAAATCAAAGAAAAAGACAGTATCGCAGTTTTGAATTCTTTTTTCTACAGTTCGGCTGTAATTACCATCTATAATCCACTCGTCCATTTTTAAAATTTCAGATAGAATTTTATCATATTCATCTCTTGAAATATGCGTTCTGTCGGGTTTATGCCATATTGCATCTAAATAAAACAAAGGTAATCCGGTACATTTGTTCAATTTTTCAGCAAAAGTGGTTTTCCCTGAACCGGGGCATCCGATTACAATTACCTTTTTCATGCTTTACCTCTTGTAATGATATTTGACTTGTGCATTATTCCCGCGTTTTATATTTTCATATGTTGAGGTTGTAATTCTTATAATCGCAAACATTAAAAACAAAACTAAAACAATAATTAAAATCTTTTTCAATGTTTCTACTCCCTTTCATCAACATTCGACACGTTTCGACTCGTATCAATACTGCACCAAAAAATTATAGACAATATCATTAAATTTTAACTTTATCAAAGGATGTTTTTTATTTCCTTTAATGATGTCACATGATAATTCAAATTCATTTCGCACGGGACTGATTTTTTATCAGGATTATAGAAGCATGTCTGCATTCCAAATTGAATCCCTCCTGCCATATCAGATGATAGCGAATCCCCGATTATCATAATCTCGCAAGGCAGAATTTCTTGTTCTGATTTTAAGTTCAAGCGGTCTATACAAGTTTTAAAAAATCTTTCAGAAGGCTTTGAACTGCCGATTTCCTCAGAGATGAATAAATCAGAAAAATAGGGTAGCATACCGCTTATTTTTAGTCTGTTCACTTGTTGCAGATATGGGCCGTTGCTGGCAACACAAAGAGTATATTTGCCACGAAGATATTTCAATAACTCTGTTGCACCATCTATGGGAATTGCACTTTCAAACAAACACTCTCGGAAATATTTCTCAAAAGCTTCTCCATCAGCCGTTATCTTCAAACATTCAAATATCATATTCCAGCGTCTCTTCTGCAATTCTTTGAAATCTATCTCTCCTTTTTCAATTGCCTGCCATAAGCTGGTATTTATTTGATTAAATATGTAGAACATCTCATCTTCATATATACCAATTTCAAATTTTTTAAATCCATTTTTCATGGATTCTTTAACATATTCGTCAAAACTTAACAGGGTATTATCAATATCAAACAGAATAACCTTCAACATATGTTGCCCCTCGCAAATTTCGTCAGGAATTTATATCGGTGTTTTACTATAGTAAAGCCACAATCAGAGAACAATCTTTTCCCTGTCGTCTGTATGTATTTCATGGGTTTCCTGCTGCATTTCTTCCACTTCTACAAGTCCGTCGGGAGTTTCGACCATATCGTGGCGATTAAGAAGAAAACGCCTTATAGCGAAAAGAACAGCTATTGCAATTACCGTGATAAGATTTTCCAAGGGCGTAGTATGTACCACTATCAAGTGACGTGCCAAGGCAAAGGCTAAAACCTCTATAACCGTTTCGAGAGTATGCTTACAAAGCATTTTTATAAGCTCCGCACCGATTGCCAAGATAATGGCATCGTCTAAAATTCTCATCAGCGAATCTGCACCGCTGAAATATCCGGGGGTAATCGCCGCATCATATATCAGCCTGCCTGCCAGTACCAAAATAGACGCCCCTACCATCACTGATATCAAAAGTTCAAATAGGTAGCTTCCCTCAAACATTGCATCCTGTAACTTTTTCCTCATTTCTAATCCTCCTTAGTCTTTATAATAACATTTTACCATAAAAAAAATTCAAGGTAAAGAGCTTTTACTCTTTACCTTGAATTTTTTCGGGGTTGAGAATCAAGATTCCGTCTTTTGTTTCTATTATAGCCACCATTTTTTCTTTTTCCAATTGAAAATATTCTCTGTACTCTTTTGGTATTGTAACTCTGCCCAACTTGTCCAATTTTCGTCTAAAACCTGTTTTCATTTTTTTACCCTCCGTTTTGGGACATGAATTAAAAAGACGCATAGCTCACAAAGAGACTATGCGCCGAAAAATACATAAGTCCCTAATTGTCGCCAAACAAAATTCTAATTATTTCAGTGAAATAGAACCAGAACGGAACCTATGTATTTTTACCAGAATACATAAGTTCTAAGTCACTGAAAAATCATTAAATTTTGTTTGGCAATGTAATTATAACACTAAACGGATTGTATTTCAACAACTTTTAATACATTCGACAAAAAAACCTATTTTCTTTAACGAAGCAACAGACAAAAGCTCCGCATATTACCTTATGCAGAGCTTATATTTGTCGCTTTTATGCTATTTCTTCGTTTTCTGTTCTTTTCTTAGCCCTTGTAAGCTTTGGCTCTTTCTTGTTTTCAAAACAATCCTTGTCGAAAACAGCTTTTTTCACTGTTTTATCAGAGGGAATTTCAAACATTGCATCGGAAAGAGTATTTTCCATAATTGCACGAAGCCCTCTTGCTCCTGTTTCCCTTTCAATAGCTTTTTTTGCTACATAACCGAGAGCGTCATCGGTAATTTCAAGCTCTACTCCGTCCATCTGGAAAAGCTTTCTGTACTGACGGACAAGTGCATTTTTAGGCTCGGTGAGGATTTTCTTAAGGGCCTCCTCGTCAAGCTGGTCAAGAGTAACCACAACGGGAACACGCCCTACAAGTTCGGGAATAATACCAAATTTTAAAAGGTCCTGTGGTTCAACATTTTTAAAGATTTCACCCACGTCACGCTTTTGTTTACTTGTAACATTCGCTCCGAATCCTACTCCCTGCTTTCCTACACGCCTCTCAATTATTTTATCAAGACCTGCAAACGCACCACCGCAGATAAAAAGAATGTTTGTAGTATCAAGCTGGAATAAATCCTGATGGGGATGCTTTCTTCCACCCTGGGGAGGCACGGAAGCAACAGTTCCCTCCAAGATTTTAAGGAGCGCCTGCTGAACACCCTCGCCGCTTACATCACGGGTAATGGAAACGTTTTCGCTTTTCTTTGTGATTTTGTCAATCTCGTCAATATATATAATTCCGTGTTCCGCTTTCTTCAGGTCATAATCCGCTGCCTGAATAAGCTTTAAGAGAATATTTTCTACATCTTCGCCCACATAGCCTGCTTCTGTAAGACTTGTTGCATCGGCAATAGCAAACGGAACCTGCAAAATTTTTGCCAAAGTCTGTGCTAAAAGCGTCTTTCCGCTTCCCGTAGGTCCAATCATAAGGATATTACTTTTCTGAATATCAACGCCTTCGGTATCCACCTTGGAATTGATACGCTTATAATGATTGTAAACCGAAACCGCAAGGCTTCTTTTTGCCTGCTCCTGTCCTATCACATAGTCGTCCAGAATAGCCTTGATTTCCTTGGGAACAGGTGTGTCCTCAAGCTTGGGTATTGCGGCATTCTCGTGCTTTGCGGAAGAAATATCCTCAAAGTCCCCGTCGAGTATTTCAAAGCAAACCTCTATACATTCATCACAGATATATACACCGGGGCCGGCAATAAGTCTGTTCACTTCATCCTGGAGCTTTCCGCAGAAAGAGCAACGTATCTGTTTTTCCTCGTTTTTTGACAAATGAATCAATCCTTTCAGATTAGCACTTCTAAATGGTGAAAAGGCTACGAAGAAACAGTCATCGCAGCCTTTTTATCCTAATAAAACAAACCGTTTTTATATGGCTTTATCTTGTAGTTATGATTCTGTCAATCAAGCCATAATCAAGGGCTTCCTGTGCTGACATAAAATTATCACGCTCTGTATCGCGTACAATTTCCTCCAAGGGGCGGCCCGTGTTTTCGCTGAGGATTGTATTTAACTTATCCTTCATACGAATTATTCTGTCGGCATGGATTTTAATATCCGTTGCCTGACCCTGCATACCACCCAATGGCTGATGAATCATAATTTCACTATTGGGAAGAGCAAGCCTCTTTCCCTTTGTGCCGGCTGAAAGAAGGAATGCACCCATGCTTGCCGCCATACCCACACAAATTGTAGATACATCGCACTTGATATAATTCATGGTATCGTAAATTGCCATGCCGGCTGTAATACTTCCGCCGGGGCTGTTGATGTAAAGCATAATATCCTTATCGGGGTCTTCGCTTTCAAGGAAAAGCATCTGTGCCACGATGATACTTGCCGTCTGATCATTTACTTCGTCACCAAAGAAAATAATTCTGTCCTTTAAAAGTCTTGAGAAAATATCATAAGATCTTTCTCCCTGCCCTGTCTGTTCAATTACGTATGGAACTAAACTCATATTGCATCCTCCTCTTTCAAAATTTTTCTTCTTTAGTAATTATTCAGCATCCTTCTTAGCCGCTGTCTTCTTTGCAGCAGGCTTCTTTGCTGTTGTTGTCTTTTTAGCAGCGGGCTTCTTTTCGCCATCTTCTGCCTTCTTAGCAGTTGTCTTCTTTGCAGCGGGCTTCTTTGCAGGTGCCTTTTCTTCTGCATCTGCTTTCTTAGCGGCAGGCTTCTTTGCTGCGGTCTTCTTAGCCTTACCAACTTTAGCTGCGTCTACGATAACGGCAATTGTCTTCTGAGTCTTAAGGTCAGCCTTAAGAGCATCAAGATTTGCACCCATAAGCTCCTTAACCTTTTCTACTTCCATGCCGTACATATCTGCCATTTTCTTAAATTCTGCCTCAACGTCTTCCTCTGAAACTTCTACGTTTTCAGCCTTTGCAATTTCAGCGAGAACAAGCTGTGTCTTAACTGCTTTTTCTGCTGTTTCCTTAAGCTGCTCACGGAGAGCATCCATTGTCATCCCTGTGTACTGAAGGTACTGCTCAAGGGGCATACCCTGGCTCTGAAGTCTGTAGGAAATATCCTGAATCTGATTATCAATCTGGCTCTTAATCATGCACTCGGGAATTTCAACAGATGCATTGTCAACAGCGATATCTACTACTGCATCTTCAAACTGACGCTGTGCCTGTGCTTCCTTAGCCTTTTCAAGCTTAGCCTTAGCATCTTCACGAAGCTCCTTGAGAGTATCAAATTCGCTTACGTCCTTAGCAAATTCATCGTCAAGCTCGGGAAGGTTCTTCTTCTCAACAGAGTGAACCTTACACTTAAATACTGCTGCCTTACCCTTAAGGTCTTCTGAATGATATTCCTCGGGGAAAGTAACATTTACATCAAAATCTTCGCCGATTGCCTTACCTGCAATCTGCTCCTCGAATCCGGGAATGAAGCTGTTTGAACCGAGAACAAGGCTGTAATGCTCGCCCTTGCCGCCTTCAAAAGCCACGTCATCAACGAAGCCTTCAAAGTCAAGGTCGACCTTGTCGCCCATTTCAATAGTGCCCTCTGTAAGAGTGGAAATGCTTGCAGCATTTTCCTGCATTTTCTTAATATCGGCATCTACTTCTTCATCTGTTACAGTATTGACATCTTTTTCCGCTGTTATACCCTTGTAATCGCCAAGAGTTACCTCGGGACGAACTGTTACAAGTGCACTGAATACAAAGTTTTCGCCCTTTTCAAGCTTAACGATGTCGATTTCAGGCATTTCAACAGGCTCAATACCGCTTTCCTCAACTGCTTTATCATATGCATCGGGCACTGCAAAATTAATTGCATCATCATAAAAAACTGCCTCGGTGTAATATTTCTCAATAATTTTTCTGGGTGCTTTACCCTTTCTGAAGCCGGGGATGTTAATCTGCTTAACATTCTTTCTGTAGCTCTTATCCATAGCTTCTTCGAATTTAGCGCTGTCAATCTCGATTTCAAGATACATTCTCTTGTCTTCGCGCTGTTCAACTTTCAATACCTTCATACTCGTTTCCTCCTATTGTTCAAGGCTTGTAAACATAAAGCCCACATCAAAACATACTTATATCATATTTTTATGCTTTTTGCAAGTGTTTTTTGAATATTTCCGCCTAAATTATGCGTTTTGGTGCAAATTTTAGAAAATCGGCACTGACAAGGGCATATTTTTGGTCATAAAGCCTATAATCCTCCGCCCTTTTGCCGTGCAAATGTCCGAATACGCACCTTGTTATGTTATATTTGTTTATAACCTCCATATAGTTATCATCAGGTGGATAATGAAGTGCTGCAATAATCGTGTCCGAAAGCTCCGCCGCCGCTTTAAGAGAGGTTTCAAGCCTTATAAGCTCTCTTCGGTAGATTTTTTCATCATCTTTTTTAAAAGCCTTGTCAGACGGAGAAATCCACCCCTTTGCACCACAGACGGCAGCGTTTTCACACAGCACTGCATTGTTCTGCATAAAGGATACACTTTTAATATTATTTTCTTCAAGAAATGCGTTCATCTTGGTGATTGTTTCCCACCAATAGTCGTGATTCCCCTTTGAAATAAGCTTTCTCCCCGGAAGCGATTCTATAAACTTAAAATCCGGCAGTGACTCCGAAAGGTAAGTTGCCCAACTGAAATCACCGTTTATTATAACAAAATCTTCCTCTGCTACAGCTTTTTTCCATTCGTATTCAATTTTTTCAACGTAATTGTCCCATCTTACCCCGAAAATATCCATAGGCTTATCTATTCCCAAGGGTAAATGGAGATCGCTAAGTGCAAAAATTGCCATAATTTTCTCCGAATATAAATATTATTACCGCACAAAATACTAACGTAAGCTTTGCATTAAGAACGAATTTAATTTGTACTTAATACTAAGTCTTACAAATCAGGTAGGAGTGATAAAGATGTCTTGCACAAACTCAGACAAACCTTTAGGCGGCGTAAAATGCGTTGTCACAAACTGTGTGCATCACAACACCGATAACGAGTGTATGGCCGAGCATATTATGGTTGGCGGCCGCGATGCAAACAAAGTTTCGGAAACAGGATGCGAAACCTTTTCCAAAAAAGAGTGCTGTAACTAAAGCATTCTAAGCTGATGATTTAAATCATCGGCAAATGATGAAATTAAGCAACGAAGGTCTGTTTTATTTCATCCTCCTAATTCAAGAAGGCTGATGTATTACCATTACAAGGGAACAGCTCGCACTGTACAATTGTTTTGAGTTAATGGTTTTATAAATACATCAGCCTTACATATTATCAATGGCTAAGGAATTCGCTAATAACTGCCTTCATCTGATTTTTGTCACATACAACTTCGAAGCGAATTTCCTTTTCCTCCAAGGATTTGAGCGATGCTGGAACGCGAAGCTCATAATCCTCGGCAAGCTTATCAAGAAGTCTGAACTCATCAAGCTCTGCCACCTGCTCTTCATTTCCCAATGCAGAGAGAACAGCACCGTTAAATTTAAAGGGACTTGCAGTAGATGCGATGATGGTCTTTGTTTCGTCGCCTGTTTCTTTAACATATTCATTATGAACGGCAACTGCAACGGCTGTATGAGTATCCGTCACATAGCCGAAGTTCTTATAAGTATCGCTGATTGTCTTTGCACATTCACTGTCATCGGCACATCCGCCGTAGAAATTCTTCATAATTTCTTCTTTGATTTCATCGCTTACAGAATATTTGCCGTTTTCCTTAAGCTCTGACATATAGCCTTTAACAAGAGTATCATTTCCCTCTGAAATCATATAAAGAAGTCTTTCAAGGTTTGAAGATATGAGAATATCCATGGAGGGTGATGTTGTTACATAAAACTCACGGTTTCTATCATATACACCTGTATTTATAAAATCTGTGAGAACATTGTTTTTATTTGAGGCACAAATCAGCTTTTTAATGGGAAGTCCCATGCATTTTGCGTAATAAGCCGCTAAAATGTTTCCGAAATTACCTGTGGGTACACAGATATTCACTTCATCGCCGCACTCAATTTCCTCTGCCTTTACCATGTCGCAATAAGCGGAGAAATAGTACACAATCTGAGGAACAAGTCTGCCCCAGTTAATGGAATTAGCTGACGAAAGTGCTTTCTTTTCTGAAAGAAGCTCTCCCTCATATTCCTTATCTGTAAAGATTGCCTTTACACCGTTTTGAGCATCGTCAAAATTTCCGTTAACGGCACTTACAAATACATTCTTACCCTCCTGGGTACACATCTGAAGGCGCTGAATCTGGCTTACGCCTTCATCGGGGAAGAATACTATAATCTTTGTTCCGGGAACGTTCTTGAAGCCTTCAAGTGCTGCCTTGCCCGTATCACCACTTGTAGCAACAAGGATAACGGTTTCGCGGTCAATTCCAAGCTTCTTAACTGAGGTTGTAAGAAGATGCGGAAGAATCTGGAGAGCCATATCCTTAAATGCACATGTGGGGCCATGCCACAGCTCCAAAATATACTGTGAATCATTCATCTTGTAAACAGGTGCGATGCTGTTTGTTTCAAATTTTTCTTTGGTATACGCCGCACCGATACAATTTTCAAGCTCATCCTCTGTAAAATCCGTAAGGAATCTTCCCAAAATTTCCTTGGCACGCTGCGTATATGACATATCTGCCATATACTTAATGTTTGTAAGAGAAACCGAAGGTATGCTTTCGGGGACAAAAAGTCCTCCCTCCGGAGAAAGACCTTTTGCAATAGCCTCGGAGCTTTTTACCTTTATACTGTTATCACGTGTGCTTTTATAATTCATATTTCTCAGTCCTTTACTTTACAACAATGTTTACAAGCTTTCCGGGAACGGCAATTACTTTAACAACAGTTTGCGAACCGATAAGCTCCTTAATCTCGTCATTATCCATTGCCGCTTTTTCCATATCTTCACGCTTGATATTTGCATCAACCATCATTTTTGCCTTTACTCTGCCGTTTATCTGTACAACAATTTCAACTGTGGAATCAATGCAAAGTGCTTCGTCATACTCTACCCAATTACCTTCGGAAAGAATTTCTCCGAAAAGCTCGCTGTAAAGTTCCTCGGTTATATGAGGAGCGAAGGGATTAAGAAGTGTAAGAAGCGTTTTATATTCAGCCTTGTTCACATTTCCTACCTCGTAAATTTTATTTACAAGAGTCATAAGTGCGGCAAGTGCTGTGTTAAACTTCATGCTTTCAATGTCGCCTGAAACCTTCTTGATTGTCTTATGCATAATGCTTGTAAGCTCATCACGGTAATTGTCTCCGTCAATAAGCTTGGTATGAAGCTCCCACACTCTGTCAAGGAATCTCTTACAGCCTTTCATACTGCTTTCGTTCCAGGGAGCTGCCTGCTCATAGTCACCCATAAAGAGAACATACGCTCTTAAAACATCTGCACCATATACATCAACAACATCGTTGGGGTCAACAACATTACCCTTACTCTTACTCATTTTCTCACCGTCAGGTCCTAAGATAAGTCCCTGAGCGGTTCTCTTTGCGTAAGGCTCGCTTGTGGGAACAAGTCCCAAATCGTAAAGGAACTTATGCCAGAAGCGTGAGTAAATCATATGTCTGGTAACGTGCTCCATACCGCCGTTATACCAGTCAACGTTCATCCAATATTTAAGGGCTTCTTGTGAAGCAAATTCCTCTGTATTATTGGGGTCACAATAACGAAGGAAATACCATGATGAACCTGCCCACTGAGGCATGGTATCGGTTTCTCGTCTTGCTTTCTTACCGCACTTGGGACAAGTGCAGTTTACAAAGGACTCAATCTTCGCAAGGGGGCTTTCTCCGTCTGAACCGGGTTCAAAATTGTCAACGGGAGGAAGCCTTAACGGAAGCTCGTCGTAAGGAACGGGAACTATACCGCAATCGGGGCAGTGAACAATGGGAATAGGCTCTCCCCAATATCTCTGACGGTTGAATGCCCAGTCCTTCATTTTGTACTGAACACCCTTTTCGCCGCAGCTTTTTTCCTTTAAGATTTCAAGCATTTTGCTGATTGCTTCCTGCTTAGTCTTGATTCCGTTAAGAAGGTCGGAATTAACCATTTCTCCGTCACCTGTGTATGCTTCTTTGGAAATGTCTCCGCCTTTTATAACTTCAATAATATCAATACCGAATTTCTTTGCAAAATCATAGTCGCGAGTGTCATGTGCAGGTACTGCCATAATAGCACCCGTACCGTAGCCCATCATTACATAGTCTGAAATATAGATGGGGATTTCCTTTTCTGTAATGGGATTAATTGCTGTAAGCCCCTGGATTTTTACACCTGTTTTATCCTTTACAAGCTGAGTTCTTTCAAACTCGCTTTTCTTTGCACATTCCTTCTTATAAGCTTCAAGCTCGTCAAAATTTGCAATTGATTCCTTGTACTTTTCAATAATGGGATGCTCGGGAGCAATAACCATAAATGTTACGCCGTAAAGGGTATCGGGTCGGGTTGTATAAACACGGAGCTTTTCATCATTTTCCTTAATGGGGAAATTAACAAAAGCACCCTCACTCTTACCAATCCAGTTCTTCTGCTGAAGCTTAACGTTGGGAAGGTAATCAACAGTTTCAAGACCTTCCAGAAGCTTGTCAGCGTACTCGGTAATTCTTAAGTACCAAACTTCCTTTGTTTTCTGCACAATATCACTGTGGCAGATGTCGCACTTTCCGCCCTGTGAATCCTCGTTGGAAAGGACAACCTTACAGCTGGGGCAATAGTTTACCAGTGTTTTATCACGGAAAACAAGACCCTTTTCAAACATTTTAAGGAAAATCCACTGAGTCCACTTATAATAGTCCTCGTCCGTGGTGTCAATAACTCTTGACCAATCAAAAGAAAAGCCTACACGCTTAAGCTGACTTGTAAACTTAACGATATTTCTGTCGGTAACCTCTCTGGGATGAACGCCTGTTTTAATAGCTGTATTTTCGGTGGGCAGACCGTATGCATCAAAGCCTATGGGGAAAAGCACGTTATAGCCCTCAAGTCTTCTCTTTCTTGAAACAACCTCGAGGCCGCTGTAAGCCTTAATATGACCTACGTGCATGCCGCTTCCGGAGGGGTAAGGAAATTCCACAAGAGCATAAAACTTAGGTTTTTCGGAGTTATTTTCTGCCTTGAAAGAATTATTATCCTCCCAGTATTTCTGCCACTTTTGTTCAATCGCTTTAAAATTATATTCCATTATGCTTCAGGTCCTTTCTAAGCGTAATTTATCAAACTTCATCAATTGTATTGATTTCAATCTTTTCAGCCTCTGCCCACAAATTGTCAAGACCGTAGAAGTCACGCATTTGTGTGCTGAAAATATGGAGCATTACCCCGCCGAAATCCACAAGTGCCCAATCGGGGTTTTTCATTCCCTCGCTTCTTACCGGAGGAGAGTCTATTTTTGCCATTTCTTCACACGCCGCTTCATATAATGCATGCATCTGTGCAGGTGAGCCGGCTGTACAAATTACAAAATAATCTGATATTATGGTAGCCCCTTTTAGGTCAAGAGCTATAATATTACGTCCTTTCTTGCTGTCTAATATTTCTGCAAGCTTGTGTACTTTTTCCAAATCTGTCAAGACTTGTCCCTCCTGTGCGATATAAGATAATTTAGTGCATGAACCGAATCGGGATGAATAAGCGTTCCCTTTCTGATTACGTGCTTAATCGAGCATCCTATGGCATAAATTAATGCCTCGTCTATGTTAAACTCAACAAGCCTTCGTATTTCCTCCGCCTGTTCAATAGTCCTTCCCGGCTCCGTCATATCTGCTATATATATAAGCTTTTCAAGAGGCGTCATATTAGCTCTGCCTGTTGTATGATAATAAATCGCCTCTAAAATTTCATTGTCATCAATCCCAAAATCCTTGTATGCAACAGCAGCTCCCAGGTATGCATGCACCAGTGCTTTCTCACTCTTTGCATAATCATCCAAGGTAACACCATAACGCTTACAAATCAGAAAAAAGTCCTCACCGTTTGCTTCGTCCAGGTTTTTTGCACAATCGTGAAGCAACGCCGCAATTCGGGCTTTTTCTTTATCTACGCCAAAAAGCGGAGCAAGACGCACTGCCTCCTCCATTACTCCCAGCGTATGATTAAATCTGCGTTCCTTTTGTGTTGCTTTAAGTTTTGCGATTATTTCATTCTCGGTCAAGGAAAATCCCTCAATTCACATCTTTGTCAGTAAATCCATACAGTTTTCTTTTTATTATATAATCAAAAACTGATTTTGGCAATAAGTTTCTGCAATCTTTTCCAATCTTTATCTGATTTCTTACCTCGCTTGACGAAATCGGAACTTTTTGCATTGGAATTTCTACGGCAGGGGGCTTTACAACCGCTCCCTCCCTCGGAAAAACAAGCAGTGTGCATACCTTTAAAATCCTGTGCGGTTCAAACCATGTATCAAGCTCGTTATAAGAATCATCACCGATTATGAAGTACAGCTCATCGTCGGGATAAAGTGCTTTAAAATACTCTGCCGTATTTGCACTGTAGTTTACCTCGGAGCGTTTTATTTCATAATCGCTGACTGAAAATTTTTCCTCAGATGAAATTGCCTCCAAAAGCATATTATAACGGTCCTCGCGGGATATGTGCGTTTCCTTTTTATGAGGGGCGTTTCCCGTGGGAATAAAGATTATGCGGTCAAGCTTCATTTTATCAAGTGCCGCATACGCTACTGCCATGTGACCGTTATGCACAGGATTAAACGCTCCGCCAAACAATCCTATTTTCATAACATTTCCTCACTTCGGAAGTACAATCCTGCGATTGTTTTTCTCCCTTGCCATGCGGTAAATAACAACCTTGTTGCCGATGCACTGCACAGGCTCGGCACCGATTTCCTCGCAGATTGCCTCACACGCCGTGCGTGTTGACATAAAGGCTGTTTCAAGCACTGTTATTTTTATAAGCTCACGCTTTTCCAAAACTATATCAAGTTCTGTTAATATCTCGTCACTTATTCCGCTTTTTCCTATCTGGAAAATAGCGTTTTCCTTATTTGCAAGACCGCGTAAATACGCACGCTGTTTAGATGATAACATATTCCTCACCCTGTATTTTCAATTATTCTGTATAGTCAAATTCAAGCTCGTACATGCGGACAGGGTCACCCTCGCCGCATCCTAAGTTTTCAAGAGCCTCAATTATACCCTTTCTGCGGAGTGCAAGCTGGAAGTACTGCATACTTTCCGCATCTTCAAAATTGGAATGACGGAGAAGCTTTTCCACATAAGGGCCCTCCACCACGTAAGTGTCGCCCTCTTTTCTTACCGTGAACGGCTCCTCTGAGAAATCCTCCTCCACAAAATCCGCCTCATAAATTTCTACAGGCTCTAAGGTATCAAGAAGCTTTGAAACTTGATTAATAAGCTCTTTTGTTCCCATATGTGCCGCGGCACTTATTTCAAAGAGCTTAAGTCCTTTATCCTCTATATATTTTCTGAAATCCTCCAAAAGCTTCGGCTCGGTAATCACATCTATCTTATTCGCCGCAACAATCTGGGGACGCTCTGCCAGAGATTTGCTGTAAAGGGAAAGCTCATTATTTATTTTTTCAAAGTCATCAATGGGATTTCTTCCCTCAGTTCCCGACACATCCACAATATGCACAATAAGGCGTGTACGCTCAATATGCCTGAGAAATTCATGCCCGAGGCCTATTCCCTCATGCGCTCCCTCAATAAGACCGGGAATATCAGCCATAACAAAGCTCTTTCCCTCGCCCATTTTCACAACACCCAAATTAGGTTCGAGGGTTGTAAAATGGTAATTTGCAATTTTGGGACGAGCCGCACTTACCGCAGAAAGAAGAGTAGATTTGCCCACGTTGGGAAAGCCTGCAAGACCAACGTCCGCAATAAGCTTAAGCTCCAATATAAGCTCCCTTTCCTGCCCACGGATTCCGTCTTTTGCAAACTTCGGAGTCTGACGTGTGGCTGTGGCAAAATGCACATTACCCCAACCGCCGTTACCGCCGTATGCGGCAATAAATTCTTCTTCGTTTTCGGACATATCCTTCATTACTCTGCCGCTTTTGGCGTCTTTAATAACCGTACCTACAGGCACATGAATATAGAGGTCCTCCCCTTTTCTTCCGAAAGAACGACGTGCCTTTCCGTCCTCGCCGTTTCTTGCGGTAAACATCTTTTTATGAGCAAAGTCAACAAGAGTTGTAAGGGTTTTGTCAGCCTTAAAAATTATATTTCCGCCCTTTCCGCCGTCACCGCCGTCGGGACCGCCGTCAGGAACGTATTTTTCTCTGTGAAAGGAAACAAGACCGTTTCCGCCGTTTCCTGCTTTTACAGTGATGGTCGCTTTATCTAAGAACATACCTTTACCTCTCTTTCATACGGATATGATAAAGCAGCACGCTATTTGATTTGTGCTTGCTTAAGTTTATTGAAAAATCAAAAAAGCTCGGAAAAATTCCGAGCTTTCATTTTTGACTTATGCAGGATATACACTAACCTGCTTCTTATCCTTGCCCTTACGCTCGAACTTAACTTTTCCGTCAACAAGAGCATACAAGGTATCATCGCTACCAATACCTACATTGATACCGGGATGAATTTTAGTTCCTCTCTGACGAACGAGGATGTTTCCGGCAAGTACTGCCTGACCGTCAGCACGCTTTGCGCCAAGACGCTTAGACTCACTGTCACGACCGTTCTTTGTAGAACCAACACCCTTTTTATGAGCGAACAACTGAATATTCAATGCGAACATTATAATTTCACTCCTTCCAAAATAAGCATACAGATTTACATCTGTGTAAATTTCAAAAATTCACCATACTGACCGGAAAGCTCCGAGATAAACATCACAAGTGAGTTAATCAGTATGTCTGCACCATCCAGACGCTTGTCTGAAATAATGCAATTTACAAAACCGTCACGCTCCTCATATGTAAGCTGTGCAAGGCTTTGTTTTTCAATGCCGTTAATGGTAAGCCACACAGCAGTAGAAACAGATGCACAAACAATATCACTGCCACTTTCGGCATAACCGCTGTGCCCGTCCACAGTAAACTGTGTGATTTTACCCACGGTATTTGATACCGTAGTAAACTTAATCATAATTACGCATTGATTGCTGTGATTTCAACCTTTGTATAAGGCTGACGATGACCGTTCTTATTTCTGTAACCCTTCTTAGGCTTCATCTTGAAAACGATAATCTTCTTACCCTTTGTCTGGCTGAGAACCTTAGCAGATACAGTAGCACCCTCAACTGTAGGAGCACCTGCTGTAAACTTACCTTCGTCACCGATTGCAAGAACCTGATCAAATTTGATTTCTGCGCCTGCTTCGCCTTCAAGCTTTTCAACGAAGAGAACGTCACCAACCTTAACCTGATACTGCTTGCCGCCGGTCTTAATTACTGCGTACATTTGTTGCACCTCCCGTTTATACAGACTCGCTATTAAGGTTGCGTAAAACGCATTTAATACCTTTTCTACGCGGTTACTGCTATATAATAACACAGTCCGTCCTTTATGTCAAGGATTATTTCTAAATTTTTCTTGACATAAAGCACCGTGCAGAAATCTCTGCACGGTGCGTGACTTTACATCATTAAATTAAGCAAGCTCGTCTAATACTTCCTGACGCTCTTTTGCACGGATTGCTGTGATGAATTTCAATCCTCCGGCAATCACAAGGGCAATGCTTGCAACAAGCTGAATGAGCCACATTGCAGAATTACCTGCCATGAAAGGAGCTGACAGGAAGAATGTAACAACCCCTGCACTTCCGCATATCATTGCGACAGCAGCACCTAAAGTTGAACCACGCTTAATTGCGTTAATCAGAATTGTAACAATTGCTGACAAAAGAATGATAACGTTAGGTGTAAGAAGTGCGGAGAAGTTTACAACCTCCTTGCACTCATAAGAAAGGTACTCAAGGAATTCAGTGTCACGGAAGTTGTTCCAAACATAGCTGAAAGGAGAATATGACTTTTCAACCTTTTCCTCTATTTTAACGCTTTCATCGCCTGTTCTTCTTGCAGAAAGCATATCTCTTGTTATAAATTCCCACTGACCTGCACTTGTTTCAATTGCTACGGGCTTACCTGCTTCTTTGTAAGAGCCTGTGGTATACTGCCAGTAGGGCAAAAACTGCATTACAAACAAGATAAATGCAAAAATTGCACATGCGATGCCGTAACGACCGGTCATCTTCTTCATTTTTTCCAAAGTTTTCATCAAATTTTCCTCCCGAATTATGTAATACTTACTATATTTTATCCTAACTTATCATTTTTGTCAACCTTGATTTATGTTTTTTTTACAAATTGTGTTTCATATATACTTATATTACGGGCCCTCTACTACCGCCAGCATAAGTATACCAATAATTACAATTGAGATAAACATGTATTTCATTGGTGTGAGCTTTTCTTTCAGGAAAACCCTTGAAAGAATAAGCGCCACGATACATCCAGATGAAAGTATCGGTGCTGCAACCGCACCGTTTCCGCTCAGTGCATATACATATGTAAACTGACCTGCAGTTTCAAATATTGCAGCGAGGAACTTGTCTCTTTGTTTCGGAATTGAGCCGAACTCAACCTTCTTTATTTTCATAAACACAAATAAGATAAGTGCAACTATTGCAAAGGTCAGCTCATAGCTGGTGTTTGCCACTGCTTCCAACGTATCTTCTGTTACACCGATGAGCGGTGTAGCTGCCACATCATCAAGATAGAAAGCATCTGCGAAAGTGCCTACTGCATCGAGTATAGCGTACATAAAGGGCATGCAAAAAGCAATAATAGCCATTTTTTTGCCCAATGTTTTTTTCCTTACCGTTTCTCCCCTGTTTTCAAGGATTCCGACACCGAGAACACCTATAAGCATAAGGATTACAGCAATTACCGCCGGTAATGAAAGTGATTCTTTTAAAAAGATAACACAGAGCAGTGCGCACATTGCACCTGAGGTATTTTCGATAGGGTCTGATATGGATTCTTCAATAAAGCGCATACCGAAATAGGAAAATGCCATTGATACAATATACAAAAGTGATACCGGAAGGTAGCTGATAAGATTAACAGGGTTGTAATTAATATCCTGTGTAAGCAGAGTGAAAATTGCATGTATTCCCATTACGATACCTACACAAACACAGATTTTCAGATGTGAAAATTTTTCTTCTTGACGTGCGCCTTTTTTGTAAAAAAGTTCAGCAACGCCCCATAAAATAGCTGTTAGTAAAGCAAATATAAACCACATAATTTTTTCTCCTTTGTTAATAAATTTTATTTTAGCGACAAATTTAGTTACAAAGAAGAAACAGGCGGCGAAGTAGTCCCTTGCCCGTATGCTCTTTTCTTACATCGGGACAATCCCATGAAAATTTCTTTGCTTTTATATTTTTTTAATGGCATTTTCGCCACCTCCTTTAAACGAAATAAGAAATTTATTCTGCGACTATCTGATTTGCAAGCACTATGGCATTATCTATATGGTCACAGAAATTTTGTCTTCCTACCTTTTCAATAAAGCCCGCTTTATCCATTACGCGAAGCGGCTGTTCATTTACGTGTGAGAAAATAAGTGTAATACCGTTTTCTCTGCAACGCTCGTAAAGCTCCTCAAGGGTGTTCATTGCCGTGGCATCAATTGCAGGCACACTACGCATTCTCACAATTATGCAGCTGATATGCTCTTCCACGCTGATATCAGCAAGGCGGTCTGCCGCACCGAAGAATAAAGGCCCTGTGATTTCGTACACACGGATATTTCCGGGAAGGATTTTAAGCTTTTCGCTATCGTCCGTATCCTTTTCGGGGTATTTCCAACCCTGCACGCCTGTTTCGTCGCTCATACGCTTCATAAAGAGCAAACACGCAAGAACAAAACCTATCTCAATTGCTATAACAAGGTCAAACACAACTGTGAGAATAAACGTGATTACAAGAACAGCTATATCACTTTTGGGAGCTGTTTTCACAAGGCGAACAAACGGTCTCCACTGGCACATATTATATGCAACCATAAAGAGGATTGCGGCAATCGTTGGCATGGGAATCATAGCCGCATAGGGCATCAGAAGCACTAACACCAAAAGAAGCACTACAGCATGAACCATACCCGAAATGGGTGTACTTCCGCCGTTTTTAATATTAGCGGCTGTACGGGCAATTGCCCCTGTAGCGGGAATTCCACCGAAGAAGGCACTTCCCATATTACCCAAGCCCTGAGCAACAAGCTCTGCATTGGAGCGATGCTTGCTGTTTGTCATTCCGTCTGCAACAACGCAGGAAAGAAGTGATTCTATCGCCGCAAGAATTGCTATTGTAAAAGCGTCGGGCAAAAGAGTTTTCACCATATGAATATCAATTTTAGGAAGTGCAAACGAAGGAAGCTTACTTTCCACTGTGTAGAGCTTCCCTATTGTGGGCACATCTAAACCAAGAAGCTGTACAATCAAAACACCGATTATTACTGCAATAAGCGAGCCGGGAATCTTCTTGCTGACACGAGGCCAGATTATAAGAATCGCAAGGCTGACAATTCCGATAATTAGAGCCTGCAAATTTACAGTAGAAATATTTTCAAAGAATACTTCAAGCTTTTCCATGGTTTCAACAGGCTTCTCCCCTGCTTTATATGTAACGCCGAAAAAATCTTTGAACTGACCTATAAGTATCGTTACCGCGATACCTGCGGTAAATCCTGTTGTAATTGTGTAAGGGATAAATCTTATAAGACTTCCCAGCTTGAAAACACCCATAAGTATAAGGATGATACCTGCCATTATCGTAGCAAGTGCAAGTCCCTCCATCCCACTTCTCGCCACAATTCCTGCAACGATGGTGGCAAACGCCGCCGTAGGCCCTGCAATCTGCACATTGCTTCCGCCAAAAAATGATATAATAAAGCCTGCAACAATAGCCGTATATATACCCTCCTGCGGTCCTACCCCGGAAGCAAGAGCCAGAGCTATTGAAAGCGGAAGTGCTATTATTGCAACTATAATTCCTGCAATAATATCTTTAATTAGTTTTTCCTTGCTGTAGTTCTTTATTGAAGTAAACAGCATTGGTTTAAGTTCTTTCATAACTTTAATACAACTCCTTTTACCATAGGATATTTTATCATTAATTGTATCAAAATGCAAGAAGATAAATTAAATTAGAAGATAATTAAAAAAACAACAAAAAAATTGTTGACAATACAGATTTTTCATATTATAATAAACAGGTAGCTTAGAAAACGGCCCCATAGTCTAGCGGCCTAGGACGTCGCCCTCTCACGGCGAAGACCGGGGTTCGATTCCCCGTGGGGTCACCAAAAAACGAATCATACCATCAGGTGTGGTTCGTTTTTTTTGCGTCAGCAAAACTACGGGGAATCGAACCCTGAGAGGGCAACGAAAAAAGTGTGATGTTCAATCACACTTTTTTTGTTAATTCTATTAAATTAGTCTGTTAAATTATCGAAGTAACCCTGTACAAGAACAACGGGTGTACCCTTGTCACCGCTGCCGCTTGTAAGGTCGCAAAGCGAACCGATAAGGTCTGTAAGCTGACGGGGTGTTGTACCCTGAGATGCCATCTGACCAACGAGGTTATCTCCTTTTGATTTGATGCTCTTTTCAATAGCTTCATCAAGTTCTGCACCTGAAAGGTTTTTGAAATCATTATCTGCAAGATATTTAAGCTTGATTTCATTGGGTGTACCGATAAGTCCGTCGGTATATGCAGGTGAAACAACCGGGTCTGCAAGCTCCCAGATTTTTCCCTGGGGGTCTTTGAATGCACCGTCACCGTAAACCATAACTTCAACGTGTTTACCTGTTGCTTCTAAAATCTTTTTCTGAACAGCTAAAACAACCGGCTGACAATCTCTCGGGAAAAGCTTGATTCTGTCATCTGTTGATCTGTTCGAGCCGAGAAGACCGTATTTTTCGTTGTATCCGCTGTCCCCTATCGGTGCGCTCATTATATCATCAAGACCTAAAACAATTTTTGCTCCGTTTTCTCTTAAGGTACGTTTATTTTTTTCTCTTGTGTGAATGTCACAGCTGATAACACAGTCTGTGTAGTCAAGAATTGTTTTTGCATGGTTTGCAAATACAAATTCTACTTCTGCACCGCATTCACGAACAAGGTCGCCGTAATACTCAACATAGTCAACACCTGTGAATTCGTGTTTGTAAGACCCAAAAGCTTCACGGTATCTCTTAAGGTCAAGAACATCTGAATAAGGATTGATTCCTGCTTCTTCAACCATTTCTTCAGTGACAAGCTTGTTACCTACTTCGTCAGAAGGATAGCTGAGCATAATAACAACTTTTTTTGCACCCTTTGCTATACCTCTTAAGCAAACCGCAAAACGGTTACGGGATAGTATCGGAAAAATAACACCAACAGTTCCTCCACCGAGCTTCGCTTTAACATCCTGAGCAATATCATCAACAGAAACAATATTACCCTGTGCTCTTGCCACGATTGATTCTGTCATAGCAATTACATCACGTTCACGAAGCTCGAAGCCTTCATATTCAGCGGCTTCAAGAACGCTTGTTGCAACTATTGATGCAAGATCATCTCCCTCACGGATAATGGGGCAACGTATGCCTCTTGAAATAGTTCCTACTCTTCTTTCCTTAATAGCCATTTAAATCCCTCCAAAAGAACTTGACTTTTTATTACACTCTTATTATAATACAATTATCACCATTAGTAAAGTAGATAATACTTACTACTGTAATAAGGAGAACTTATATGAAAACAAAGCTCGATTATTATAGAATTTTTTATGAAACAGCACTCCATCAATCATTTTCAAAAGCCGCAAAGCAACTGTATATATCACAATCAGCAATATCACAATGCATTCATCAGCTTGAAGCTGATTTAAACGCCATCCTTTTTGTGCGTTCACGGCGGGGTGTATCCTTAACAAAGGAGGGCGAGCTTCTGTTTCAAAAGGTGGAAAGTGCCATGCAATCCATTTTACAGGGGGAAACACTTCTTGCACGGCTTCACCATTTGGACAGCGGCTTACTTACTATCGCCGCAGGTGACACAATAACAAGCCACTACCTGTTTCCTTATCTTGAGCAGTTTCACGCGACTTATCCCGAAATCCGTATAGAAATGGCAAATTCATACTCACATCAGATGCTTCAGCTTGTTAAAGATGGTAAAGCTGAGCTTGCTTTTGTCAATATGCCTATATCGGATGATGAGCTTTGCATTGAGCCTTGTTTTGAAATACATGATATTTTTGTATGCAGTCCCAGGCACAATATTAAACCGAGCTATTCTTGGCAGGAAATGTCAGAAGAACCCCTTATTCTTCTCGAAGAAAATTCATCATCACGCCACTATCTTAACAGGCAGTTTAATGATAAGGACATCACATTAGAGCCGCAGATTGAAATTGCCGCACATGATTTATTGATACGTTTTGCTTCAATTGACCTTGGCGTTTCATGCGTAATAGAAGAATTTTCAAAGGAAAGTCTTGATAAAGGGCTTGTTCTCCCGATGAAGCTTGAGCCACCGCTTCCTCCAAGAAATATTGGGTGTGCCTATCTCAGAAACACACCCTTATCTCCTGCTTCTGAGACATTTTTAAATCTTATAAGACAACATAACTACTAAAAATATGGGTGTAAAAAACAACGTTTTTTACACCCATATTTTAATTGCCCAAAGAAATTATGCAAGTGTCTTATAACATTCAAAGCGTTCTATAAGATACTTACCTACCTCTGCCATATATGTCGCGCCCTGCACTATTAAAGCATCGGGAACGTTCTTGAGAAATCTTGAAGCTTCATAATTGAAATTACCTTTATAATCTATATCGGCAAACGCTTTCATCACTGCTTCCCAGTCGGTATTTCCATGGAATGGTAAAGTATGTTGATCAATCTTTCCATCATTATCGTGGATATGCGTGCATCCTATTCTGCTTCCTGCACTGCGAATCATTTCTGCCGGATCCTCCCCCACAATATTACCGTGTCCCGCATCAAGACAGATAGTAAACACGGGATTATTTAGGCTTTCGTAAATATAAAGAAGACCTTTTGCAGTTTCAGTCACGGTACCGTTAACATTCTCAACCGCAATTTTAACACCGAATTCTTCTGCGTAGGGAATCAGAGATTTGTAAAAATTGATGTTGTAATCAAACATCCCCTTGCCTTCTTCATCCTTGTAATTAATATGCTTGCAAGGGTGAACTACAATCATTTCTGTTCCTAAATAAGAAACGTTTTCAAAAGCTTTTACAATTTTTTTCACACAATCCTCGTTGTCTTCAAACATTCTGCAGAAAGGAGCATGTGCCTGAGTGAAGCGAATTCCTTTACTCTCGGCATAGCTTTTAAGATTTTTATAAAACTCCCTGCCATGCACGTCTGTATGGAATTCTTCAAGGTCAGCATTAAAATCGATTGCTTTAAATCCTATTTCAGAAAAAAGGTCAATGGTTTTTTCTATACCGAGCACGTCATAAAAGCGGATTATGTTGGATGATAAATTCATAATGATTCTCCTATCTGTAGCGTTTTGCGTCCGAAATATTCTTTTCGGTAATTTCTTCAAAAGGATACATTGGAACGGGGCGCTTTTTAAAGGGTAATGCCGTCAGTACGCCGCCGGCACTGCCGGGAGTATCCGTATTGCAAATCTCCGCGGAAATGGGTTCGTAACCGGCACGGAATGAGGTGCAAGCCTTAACACCTACCAAATCACATTCCGCAGGCTCAATGCCAAAAGAACGATAGAAATTCAAATCGCCCTCAAACTTTCCATAGCTTGAAACATTAATCCAAATCTTTCCTGCCTTAAGGATAACAGTTTTTCCCAAGCATCTTTCAGCACCCTTATCCTGAGGTCCGTACGAATAAAATGTACCTTCATGAATACCCACAACGGTAGCGTTCTCCACAAAAACCGGCTTTGAAAGTTCGGGAGCCTTTGTCGCACCCAAAGTGAAATCAGATACTGAACCAATTCCAAGTTCAATTGCCTTTTCTACAGCAGGAATATCTGAAACCGCTACGGCACATGTGAGAACATCGCGATAAGGCAACAAATATTCAATCACGGCAGCACTGTCTGCCGAAGCCCCTGCATTGGGTGAATCAGCAGAATCCACCAAAATCACAGGCTTGCCGCTTTTATTTGCCAGAGCTTTCTTTATAACTTCAGGTATTGAAAAAAGCTTTTCGCCCAAAAGTTCCTCGCGGATTTTAAAATTTTCAAGTGCAAGCTCGGACGCAACGCTCTTTGCCTTTTCCTCGGATTCTGCGATTACAATCACCGTTGTTGCCATTTCACTGACATCAAGCCATGGCTGAACCTGAAAAATTGTGTAGTCAATAATTTCTCCTTGCTTAATCAGGCTTTTTGCATAGGTAACAAGCTTATTTAAAGACCCGGTAGAAGTGGTGTATCCGTGAGCGGAGGCAATCGAAGGAATTGTTACACGGGCTGTGATACCTCCTCTTCCCTCAATTTTCTCTATAAGTCTTTTCGCTGCACGAATACCCGTTTCCTTCTGGTCCAAATGCGGATATTCCTGAAAGCCGCTGATATAGTCTGCATTTCTCATAATTTTTTCAGTAACATTGCCATGAAGGTCAAAAGAAACTGAAATGGGAATGTTCTCACCAACTGCCTTGCGGACACCTTCTATGATGTAACCGCAAACATCATCAGTTTCATCGGATACTGTGGCACCATGCATTGCAATCGCAATGCCGTCAAGCGCTCCTACTTGCTCCAATTGCTTTAAAACAACATCTAAAAACAGAGTCACAACACTATGTTCAACAGGGCCGCCACTTCCTGCACGAATGACAGGACCGCAAATCACTTCTGCGTTTTCCTGAGTAAAGGTCTCAAACATCCCGTTTGCGGAAGGCAGACAAAATTTCTCGGGTATGTCCACCTTGCCCCAGAAGGGACTAAAGTCGCTGAAGGTTTTAAGATCAGTCAATACGGGATTAAAGGAATTGGATTCCTGAGAAAATCCGCACATATAAACCTTTTTATTCATATGCTATCACACATCCTTTGTTGCCACAATGTCAATACCCGTTTTACAGATATCCTTTACAACAACGTCATACTGCTTTACGGGCAGTTTAACCATAGCCTTCTTTATAACTTCCATGCAGTCAAGTATTTTTTCTTTAGGCAATGCAGCAGATGAACGAACAGGCAAAAGGTCGTTATCACTGCCGTCAATCTTAACGGTTGTGGTTAAAATTCTGACGGGGCTTGTAAATTCATCGGAAGCAAACTTCTCACCACGCTTGCAGCCATAGCCTGTAATGGAGGTAACGCCATCCGCATTGCCTTCTACAGTAACTGTGCAGCCTCTCGGACAAATTGTACAAATAATATCTTTTTTCATAGTTTTAGTCCTCCTTTACAACCTCAATTGTCAATTCTCCCGTAATTTCAGAAGTGTCAACACTGATGCAGTTCATTTCTCCGGGGTTTACCTTGATTTCTTTTTTCTGCGCAATAACCTTGTCACCGCATTTTGCAACAAGCTTTACTCCAAGCTCTGGAGTAAGAACACGGAAGTAAAGATTCACCTTTTCCGCATCATCTGACAAAGAAATCTTTTGAGGACAAATATATCTTACATTTCTGCCGGTCTGACATGTAACCTCTTTCTTTTCTGTAGGAATCTTTCCCATTGCATACAGGGCAGCATATTTACCTGCCGTTTCACTCTCGCCACTTACGTTGTCAACAAGGTCATTAACGTGAACTACATTACCGCAGGCAAAAACACCCTCGGCAGATGTCTGCATATGCTGATTTACAACAGGACCGTTTGTCACGGGAGAAATATTAATTGATGCATTTTTGGAAAGCTCATTTTCGGGAATAAGTCCTACAGAGAACAGGACAGTATCACAGGATACAAATTCTTCTTTTTCCAATACGGGCTTTCTGTTTTCATCAACGGGAGCAACATAAACACCTGTTACACGTTCATTTCCTTCAATTCTTGTGATGGTGTGTGCCAGCTTTAACGGAATACCGAAGTCATCAAGGCACTGCACTCTGTTACGTGTCAAGCCTGCCAGATAGTCCATTATCTCAACTACCATAACAACCTGTGCACCCTCTAACGTCATACGGCGTGCCATAATCATACCAATATCGCCTGAGCCTAAAATTACGACCTTTTTACCGACCATAATATTCTGACGGTTGACAAGACGCTGTGCCGAGCCGGCTGTGTAAAGTCCTGCAGGGCGAGTACCGGGTACAACGATGCCTGCACGTGTTCTTTCACGGCATCCCATAGAAAGTACAATACTTTTTGCCTGAACACAAACCATTCCGTATTCTCCGCTGGTACAAAATACCTGCTTATTTTCCGTATCAACCTCTAAAACCATGGAGTTTAAAAGATATTCTACCCCAAGCTCGTCTGCACGTTTAACAAAACGACTGTAATATTCGGGACCTGTTAATTCCTCTTTAAAGCGAGTCAAACCAAACCCCGGATGAATACACTGCTGCAAAATTCCGCCCAGTGCGTTATCACGTTCAATAATGAGAACCTTCTCAGCACCCTCTTCTTTTGCAGAAACAGCCGCGGCAAGACCTGCGGGACCGCCGCCCACTACTACAACATCATAATTCATATTATACATAATATTTACCCCTCCTTAATCACGGCTTCTTCCCGTTACCATGTAGGAGCCGGGATTATGCTTATTAATTTCTTCGGGAGCAACATTCAGCTCACGTGCCAAAATTTCAATAACCTTAGGTCCGCAGAAGCCGCCATGGCAACGACCCATTCCTGCACGAACACGACGTTTTACCGCATCAACGCTCTTTGCTCCAACAGGGCGGTGAATTGCCTGAACAATTTCTGCCTCTGTTATGGTTTCACAACGACATACAACATTGCCGTACAAAGGATTTTCACGAATCAGAGCATCTTGCACATCACGAGGCTGTTCACTGAATTTTATGATGCCTTTTCTTTCCTTAATAAAGTTTTCTTTTAACACGAAATCCGCACCGTGCATAAGCATTTGCTGCACAACATACTTACCCATTGACACAGAAAGCGTCAAGCCTGTAGAACGGACACCTGAAAGATTTATGTAGCCCTCAAGGTCATCATACATATCAAAATTAAGTCCCTCGGGATCACGATTTGGACGAAGTCCTGAATACTGAGTGATGGTATCACGAAGATTTACATCGGGAATCAGATTTCTCACATCTTTTGCGATGCTGTCCAAGCCTTCCGTGGTTGTGGACTTATCAACCTTTGAATCCTGATCCTCGGCAGTAGGTCCGACAAGCATATTTCCGTGAATGGTAGGACACATCAATTTACCCTTCGTCACCTTTGTGGGAATGGGCAATACAATGTGTTCAACCTGACAGGAGGTATTTTTATCCAAAATATAGAACTGACCTTTTCTTGCAACTACCTTATAGTCAGCTTTGCCAACCATTGCGGCAATATCGTCACAATAAAGACCTGCACTGTTAATAACATATTTTGTCTCAATTTCGCCTTTCTCGGTAACCACACTCTTAATTTTTCCGTTTTCAACTTTAATATCGGTTACCTTTGCACCTAAAAGGAACTCTACCCCGTTTTCGCAAGCGTTTTCAGCCATTGCCTGTACAAAAATAAAGGGGTCAATAATACTTTCTCTGGGAATAAATAAGCCGCCCTTTACCTCAGGATTAAGGTTGGGTTCCATACTAAGAAGCTCTTTACCTGATTTATATTCCACGTCATAAACGTGATTTTTGAAAGCCTTTTCCTTAATTGCAGGAAGCTGGCTGAATTGTTCCTCGGTAATTGCAGGAAGAATAGCACCAATTCTCTTGAAAGGCACATCCAAATCCTTCACAATTTCATCGTACATGGCATTTGCCGCAACAACAAGCTGAGACTCCAGCGTTCCGGGAGCCGCATCATAGCCTGTGTGGATAATGGCACTGTTTGATTTGGAAGCATCACCGCCCACATCCTCATTTTTGTCGACTACGATGACATTAACCTGATACTTTGAAAGCTCTCTGGCTATTGCACAACCCACCGCACCGGCACCGATGACAACAACATCTGTTTTCATAGTTAATAACCTCCTTGAAAATATAAAATTTATCCGTAGATAATTTTATCATGTTTGCAAGATGTTGTCAATATGTAGTCAAAATATTTTCAAAACATTGTCAATCAAAAACAAAACAGGGGTAAAAAACCGAAGTTTCTTTACCCCTGACATTTTATTTTACAATAATAACCCGAACACCCATTTTTTCAATTTTCCTTAGGAAATCCTTTGGCGCTTTATCATCCGTGATGAGCACATCTATTTCCTCCAAGTGGCTGACACGGCACATTGCCCTGACGCCAAACTTAGAATAATCCGCTAAAACAATCACCTTATCTGCATTGTCTATAATCCTGCTGCGAAGCCCCGCCTCATCGGCGATAAAATCGGAAATTCCTTCATCGGTAATGCCTGCCGCACCAATTACAGCCTTATCAATATTAAAATTGGATATATTGTTCTCTGCCAACGTACCTGAAAGCGACAGCTCTCCCCGACGGATTCTGCCTCCCGTCAAAATAACCTCGGGACATTTTTCCGACAGAGTAACCGCTGTTCTGACCGCATTTGTGAAAGCATGAATTTTTTTGGTTGCATCAAGTTTTTTTGCAACAGACTCAACCGTAGTACCAAGATCAAAAAACACAATATCGTCAGGTTCTATTAGCTGCTGTGCCGCCTCTGCAATCTTCTGCTTTTCTTTATTATTCTTTTGCTGTCTGTTAGTATACAAGGGTTCTGTACGGACAACTTCTTTTTTGACGGCACCGCCGTAAACTCTCGTCAAAATCCCCTGACTTTCAAGATATGCAAGGTCACGGCGAACCGTTTCAATGGAAATTCCGAAGCTCTCCATCAGCTCATTATTGGTTACTGCCTGCTGCTCGGCGAGCATTTGCGTAATCTGACTTCTCCGCTTTTGATTCATATTTTCTCTCCTCATCAGCATTAAGAATTTCTGTGTAAATCATGCAATTATTTTATCATAATAAAAAAAATAGTCAATACAGAAGCAGAAAAATCTTATTGCTCTCCGATTTTTATCAATTTTTATACGCGAAAGTCCTCCGTTATTTCCATCAATTTATTTTGTGAGGTATCATACAGATATACACCGCCGAATAGCTTTTCAAAACGGAGCTTTGTATAAATCTTTCTTGGTTGAAGCGAGATATAAGCAGGAAGATATTTTTCTATGTTTTCTTTCTTCTTTAAAAACTCAAAGCACTCTTCCTTAAATTCCTTTTCGTTTTCATAGGATAGCTTTGCTTTTTTATTTGTAAGGCGGTCTGCCTTTACACAGTCCGAAAACCCTTTATAAGGGAATACTTTTTCCAAAATCTCATAATGAGCTTCAAGAGAAACACTGCGGTCAAAAAGGGCGTTTTGTGTGAAATAATCATATATTTTCTCAAATACGCCAAAAGCTGATTCTTCCCTTTTCAAAAGAAAATCCATGCAGCGTGTAAAATCGCCGCTGTTATAATATCTCTCAAAAAGCTCCTCAATGAATTTAAGCTTTATTATTTCATCAAAGGAAATAAAGTTGTTTTCCATTACTTCATAGGGTGCTTTTTCCTTGTATTTATAGCCGTACTTTTCCGTTTCACTTCTTAATTTTGACCCTTTGAGAAGCTTTAAAAAGCCAAGTTGCAGTACGTGGGGGCGTATTTTTATAACTTCATCAAAGGATTTTTTAAAGCTCTCGTAATCCTCATATGGAAGCCCTGCAATAAGGTCCAGATGAATATGAATATTATCCGCCTCAAGGAGTTTTTTCACATTGCGGCGGATTTTTTCAAATTCTATGCTTCTTCCGATTGCTCTGATTGTCTTTTCATTGGTGGACTGCACGCCTATTTCAAATTGGATTATTCCTTTGGGGGCAGTTTTTAAAAGGGCAATTGCTTCCTCATCAATGAGGCTCCCCGCAAGCTCAAAATGAAAGCAGGTGGTTTTGCTGTTTTCAATAATGAATTTCCAGATTTCTTTTGCCCTTTCCTTATCCGCATTAAATGTGCGGTCTACGAATTTAACCAAAGGAACGCCGTTTTCAATGAAAAACAAAAGCTCTTTTTTCACTCTTTCAAGGTCGAGGAAATCAACTCGCCTGTTATCCCCCGAAAGGCAGTAACTGCAATTAAAAGGACACCCTCTGGAGGATTCGTAGTAAATAATTTTTCCTTTGAAATTTCGTATGCTTTCATCGTAGGCAAAGGGGTATTCGTTAAGGCTTCCATGCTCTGCGAGGGGAGTTTCTTTTATATCATCTCCGCATCGGTATGTAAGCGAGCCTACATTTGCCACATCAAAATTCTCTCCGATAGCACGAAGAAGCGAAAGCATGGGCTTCTCCCCTTCTCCGCGGATAATATAATCTATCCATGGGTTTTCGGTCATAATACTTTTAGCGTCGTGGGAAACCTCGTGTCCGCCTAAAATTATTTTAAGGGACGGGTTAACTTTTTTAAGGCACCCGGAAATATAAAGAATCTTTTCAATATTCCAAATATAGCAGGAAAAGGCTATTACATCCGCCTTTTTCATATGCAGTGATGCAATGATATTGTCAATATTGTCATTGACCGTGTACTCGCAGATTTCGGGACTGAAACCTGAGCAGAATTTTCCGATGCTGCGCAGTGCAAGATTTACGTGTATGTACTTTGCATTAAGGGTTGCTAAAACCACTTTCATATGAGTAACTCCTTGAAACATATCTATTAAAACGAACTCATTATAACACAGATTACAAATAAAGACAAGTTTCAAAATGAAACTTGTCTTTATTGCACTATAAATCAGCCGATTTTGGGAAGGCTTGCAGCCGCAACGGACTGACCTACTCTCCTTGCCTTTTCATCGGGAATATGAAGCTTAACTTTTTCAAAAAGTTCGGGGAATTCTGTCTTAAGCACTTCGTTTGCCTTTTCAAGAAGAATTGTTCCGCCGTTTCCGCTTGTAACTCTGCCCATGATAAGAACATGCTTTATATCATAGAACATGGAGTAGTATGCAATTGTGTAACCGAAATATACACCCATGGTTTCATAGATAGCCGCTGCACGGCTGTCATTTTGTGCCATAAGGTTCTGCACAACCTTGAGCTTTTCTGCAGGTGAAAGCTTTTCATCAAGCTCTATTCCTGCTTTGGGAGCAAGCTTTATTACTGCATCCTGGGAGAAATATTTAACGCCGCAGCCGTAATCTCCGCTCCATTCATCAACCATAGCACCCTTGTTAAAGTCTACGGGAACAAATGCCAGCTCGTTAAGCCAGCCTGTAATATTTCCGTCCTTGTCAACATAGCCTGCGGCTTCGCTTGTACCCATTGCAACCCCGAGAACATTATTATCCTCAAGGCTCATTGCTCCTGCAAGAGCTGTTACATCACCGTCATTTGCAACTTCAAGGGGAACATCGCCGATTTCCTTGGCAACATCCATATACATTGTTTTTACGTGCTTTTCAAAATCTTCGTCCGATACTTTAAGGAAAAGCGATGCAACCATTATTTTATTATCAATGTAAACGCCTGCGGAAGAAACGCCGATTGCATCAACTCTGGGCATGTGTGATGCCGCGGTTTTCATTGCATTTAATATTCCCTCATAGTGGTACATGGGGTCCTCCTGAAGCTTGGGGAACCATACCACTTCTTCCGAATAAACCGTTTCACCGTCTACAACGGCTGAAACCTTGCGGTCACTTCCGCCTGCATCAAAGCCGATACGGCAACCGTCAAGATGTCTGCCTATGGGAGAAGATGCATCGTTTTCCTTGGGGGCATCCTCGGCGTTTTCAACATAAACAACCTCAAAGGGCTTTTCATATACACGCGACATGAAATTGAAATCAAATTCTCTTGCTCCGCCTATTTTGTAATCTTCTGCAATGCGTTCATATATGTAACGTGAGCCTGCCACATATACTCTGAATCCGCCTTTTGCCCAAAGGAGGGTTTTAATAATTCTTTCCGCGATGCCGTAGTTTTCCTCATCGTGACCTGTGTTTTCCTTATACACATCAATATTATATACTGCCATTAGTCCGCCGTTTCTTTCCACGCAGATTGCCACGCTCTGACTTTCTGCTTTTGCCACAGCTTCTTTAAAGTCGTTAATAACTTTGACCATAGGCATAAATTCCGGTTCAAGTTTTGCTATCATGATTATTCTCCTCGTCTATATTTTATTTCTCCGCCGAGTATTGTTGTATTAACATTAAATTTCCCGTCGGTAATTATTATGTCTGCACGCTTACCTGCTTCAAGAGAGCCAATCTCATTATCCTCGCCCAATGCTTTTGCAATATTGAGGGAAGCACAGTTCACAGCCTCGTAAATTTCAAGCTCGGTGTTTTCATAAAGATTTCTTACTGCTTCGTTAAGCCTGAGCACGCTTCCTGCGATTGTTCCGTCGGGCATAAGGCACTTGATTCCCTCTTTATGTACGCTCTGCCCTCCGAGAGTATATTCTCCGTCAGGCATACCGCCTGCTCTCATGCAGTCGGTTATGAGGCAGAGCTTATCCCCTTTTTGCTTTGATACAAGGGCGAAGAGCCCTTTATTCACATGGAAAGTATCAGCTATAAGTTCAGTGCTTACACGGCTATCGGAAAGTGCCGCCCCTGTAACACCGGGACTGCGGTGCGAAAGAGCCGTCATTGCATTGAAAAGATGGGTAGTATGCCTTACTCCTTTTTCGATACCTGTGAGTGCTTCTTCATAGCTTGCATCGGTATGACCCATTGATATAAGAACGGAGGTTTCCTTTGCCACTTTTTCTATACATTCCAATGCTCCCTCAACCTCAGGGGCAACAGTAAACAGCTTTACTATATCGGAATGTTTCTTAATAAAGTCTGCATCGGGTTTTAGTATATGTTCTTCTGACTGGGCGCCCTTCTTTGCCGCATTTATGAACGGTCCTTCACTGTTAACGCCTAAAATTCGGGCACCGTAATATTCACCGCTGTTTTTAACTTCCCTCACAGAATCAAAGGCTTTTTCGATTTCTTTTTTTGAAACTGTCATTGTTGTGGGACACCAGGAAGTAACACCGTTTTCGATAATTCCCATTGCCATTTTTTTAATCCCGTCAGCGTCACCGTCGGAGGCATCAGCACCCAAATATCCGTGAATATGCATATCGATAAGACCGGGCATGACGAAATTGCCTTTTGCATCAATAATGTCGTAATCACTAATGTTGATTTCACTTTCGTCTGCAATTTTTTCTATTTTCTCGTCAAATATAATAGCCTTAGAATCTGCCACTTTATTCTCAAGTACTATTTTTCCGTTTATAATACACTTCATATAAATTTTTTCTCCTTGAAATTAATTTCTTGAACTCAATATATCACTACTGTTTTTTATTTGCAATAAATATTGCTAATATTATAAATATTCTTTCCGATAGTGCAAATTTTCGGGACTCTATCTAAAAAAACCAAATAAAATTTATTGACAAAATCACCTTTCGGTTATATAATGAATTTGCTTCGAAGCAACATTTTAATAATTGGGGAGCTTGCGCAAGCAGGCTGAGAGTAAGCGTATTGCCGCTTTAACCCGTAACCTGATTTGGATAATGCCAACGTAGGGAAATATCATTAGATTTTTAAAGTCGAACCGAATTTTCCTCGGTTCGACTTTTGTTTTCCCTTCAAACAAAAGAAAGGAATGAATTTGACAAATGAACACAACTAAAAAAATTACAACATGTGCGCTTTTGATTGCACTTGCCACCGTGCTTATGTGGGTAAGCAAGCTTATCCCCGCTCCCTGGCTTCAGGGCGGAAGTGTGACACTTGCATCCATGGTTCCCATTATTGCCGCAGGCATTATGTTCGGAACAAAATGGGGGCTTTGCTGTAGTCTTTCATATGCAGTTTTGCAGATGATATTCGGCTTTTACCCACCTCCCACGCAAACCTTTTTATATTTTCTGGCTGTGGTACTGCTTGACTATGTTTTCGCCTTTGGCGTCTTGGGACTGTCGGGTTTCTTTTACAGAATCAGTGGAAAAAGAAGCTTTTCTGCACCGCTTAGTGCTTTTTTGGTAACTTCTCTCAGATATATCTGCCACATAATCTCAGGTATACTTATCTGGGGAGTTTATGCTGAAAAGGGACAAACCATACTTATGTATTCATTAATATACAACGGCACATATATGATTCCTGAAATCATTATTTCGACTGTCGTAACGGCTATTATTTTCCGTATAAAATTTTTCAGAGCATAAAAAAAGCTGTGACAAAACAAAGTTCGTTTTGTCACAGCTTTTTTTATATGGAAATCAATATGATATTATAAGCCCTGCTTTATCGGCATAGAAGCTATTAAGTCCGCGAGTTTGTAAAATGGTAACATTTACTTTTTCATCAATAGCTTCGATTTCCTTTTTCATCGTGAGAGCCAGTTCTTCATTCATAGAGTGGCTTATTATCACCTCATCGCTGTTAAATCCATTTTCGCGGATTATTTCAAGCATTGCGGCAATTACTTTTTTCTTTCCCCTGACCTTTGTCTTAAAAGCAATTCTGCCTCCGTCTTCCACGCCTACGCCCTTAAAATCCAGGTTTGAAGCGAGAAATCCCGCTACTTTTCCCACTCTTCCCGACTTGACGAGATTGTCAAAGCACGAAAGTGCGAAAACAGTATGTATACCGCTTACATACTCACGGGTTTTTTCTATCACGTTTTCAAAGCTTTCGCCTTTTTCTATAAGCTCGGTCATCTTTCTTACTGCAAGAACAGAAGCAGGACCTGTTGCACAGCCGTCTACCACAACGGCATTTGTGTTTTCATGATCTTCCACAAAGGCTTTTGCGGCAATATCTGCACTCTGATAGCTTCCCGAAAGATTTTTGGAAACTGTAACGCAGATGTTATTTTCTCCTGCCGCCATTTTATCCGCCCACAACTGAGGTGACGGACATGCTGTAAAGCTTGCCTTCTTGCTCTTTTCCATATGTGCCATCATTGCACCTATGTCAAGGCTTTCATCATCGGTGTACTCCTTATCTTCAACAGTTATGAAGAAAGGTACACTTTTATATGAAACGCCCTCAATACTTTTTTCCAAATCAAATAAATCACAGCCTGAATCGCCGATAATATTCCAATTCATAACAATAACCTCCATAATTCTCTATTATAGAGGTTATCACAATAAGGTCCTTGCTTCGTAAATTCATTTATGAAATTTGTTTACGTTCAGTTTACTTTAGGGAATTCAACTATGAACGTACTGCCCTCTCCCAAGGTGCTTTCAACCTTTATTTCACCGTCGCACAGTTCGACAATTCTTTTAACAATGGAAAGCCCCAGTCCAAGCCCCTGCTTTGAGCGTGATGCATCACCCTGGAAATAAGGCTCAAAGAGGTGATTTTTAGTATTTTCATCCATACCTATACCTGTGTCGGAAACTGAAATAATAATCCTATCCTTGGTTTCGGAATATGAAACCGTAATTTTTCCGTTTTCGGGAGTATGATTAACGGCATTTGAAATAAGATTAATCCACAAGTGCTGCATAAGCTCTCTGTTTCCGTCAAACATGATGGGCGGAAGATTAAGAGAAAAATCTATTTCCTTATCCATCCACTGTTTAGATAGTAAAATGCCGCACTGCCTGATTTGCTCACTAAGGTCGTAACGCTGTGCATCGGTTACGATTTTTTGTGATGAAAGCCGTGATAAAAGAATCGTGTTGGTAGCTAAGTGCGACAGCCTGTCCGTTTCCTCGATAATTATTCTAAGGTAATCTTCTCTCTCCTCCTCACTAAGCTCTTTTTCAAGAAGCAGGGAGGCAAATCCATTTATTGAGGCAATGGGTGTTTTAAATTCATGAGAATAGCTGTTGATGAAATCATTTCTCAGCATCTGAACACTTCTGAGTTCCTCACACATCTTATTGAAATTTGCGTACACCTTCGCAAGGGAATATCCTTTTTTAAGAGGAATTTCATAATCAAAATCCCCCTCGGCAAGATGCTTGATACCCTCGGATAAAATTCTGATTTCTTTCTTTCTTGACCTGTAGAATATCATATTCATGGGAACAAGCAAAATTATAAGAAATCCAATAACCCCGATAAGTTCAAGAGAAGCTCCAAGGTAAGTGTTTTTTATTTCCAGTGCATCATTAATAAGCCATGTCATAAAATAGCTTCCCAAAATGGAGGTAATAACCACGGCAATTGACTGAATCAGAAACTGCGGTATTATTTTATTTGTATATTTTGAAATATCATCAGCATATTTCGCTATGTCATATTTAGAAATATCGGGCTTTTTCATAGGTTTTCCCTCTTTATGTTCATTTAATAACAGCCTTGTATCCAAGTCCTTTTATGGTTTTGATGTCAAATTCCGTCATGTTTTTAAGGCGGTTTCGGATTCTGCTGATATGGGTTTTTATAGTTTCTTCTCCGCTTTCGCTGGTCATTCCCCATATGCTCGTCAAAAGCTGTTCTTTTGAGAAAATCTGCTCGGGATAAGAAAGAAGCTTAAAAAGAAGGTCAAATTCTTTTTTGGGCAATTCAATATATTCCGTATCCGAATATACTGCATATTTTTCCGAATCCAACACAACATTTCCGATAACAATCTTTTTTTCCTGATTTATGTTAGAACGGCGTAGGAGTGCCTTTACACGCCACAAAAGCTCTTCACTGCTGAAAGGCTTGGTCATATAATCATCTGTTCCAAGCTCAAAGCCCTTTGCTTTATCGGCAAAGGTTTCCTTGGCAGTAAGAAACAGAAAAGGGGTTTTATATCCCTCGCTTCGTATTGCCGTTAAAAGCTCATATCCGTCCATATTAGGCATCATAATATCGGCAATGATTAAATCAACGCCCCCTTTATGAACCGCTTCCAGTGCCTCTACGCCGTCGCAGGCTGTTTTAACACTATAGTAATCCTTAAGTCTGGCAGAGGTTAAAAGACGCATGTTTCTGTCGTCCTCTGCGACAAGTATAGTAGCCATATTTATCACCCACAGTTATTTTAACACATAAGAAAAGAAGTGTCAATTTTAAAAATTGACACTTCCTTGCAAAGCTTCGTTTAGAATTAAAAATTGGTGATTTATTTTGTCACTCAAACTGGGAATTATAAAGTGTGCTGTAGAAGCCACCTTTTTTCATCAATTCTTCATGATTTCCCATTTCCGCTATTTTTCCGTCCAGAATAACCAGGATTGTATCCGCATCCTGTATTGTGGATAACCTATGTGCAATCACGAAGCATGTTTTTCCACGCATAAGTTCACGCATTGCCTCCTGAATTTTAATCTCCGTACGGGAATCCACGTTGCTCGTTGCTTCGTCAAGAATCAGCATCTGCGAATTTGCAAGCATAGCACGGGCAATGGTAATAAGCTGCCTTTGCCCTTTGGAAATATTCACTCCGTCATCGGTAAGGATTGTATCATATCCGTCGGGAAGGCTCTCAATATAGGAATCAATGCGAGCCGCCTTTGCCGCCGCCTTAACCTCGGTAAGGGTTGCTCCCTCTCTGCCGTAGGCAATATTATCAAAAATACTTCCGCAGAAAAGCCATGTATCCTGCAATACCATGGTAAAGGCACGGCGAAGCGAATCACGGGTAATATTCCGGATATCAGTATTGTCAACGGCTATGCTTCCCTCCGAAACATCGTAAAAACGCATGAGCAGGTTTATCACCGTCGTCTTCCCCGTACCCGTAGGGCCTACTATTGCTATGGTTTTTCCCGACTGTGCTTCAAAGGACACATTTTTCAGTATGGTTTTATCGGGAGTATAGCCAAAGCTTACGTTTTTAAGGCACACTTCGCCTTGGGTGTTTTCAAGAGGCAGGGCATCTGTCGCATCTTCTTTTTCGGGGACTTCATCAATAACCCTGAAAACTCTTTCCGCCGCTGAAAATGCCGACTGAAGCTCATGAATAATATTGGCAAATTCATTTATGGGCCCTGCAAATTTCCTCGAATATTGAACGAACTGTGCCACTCCTCCAAGAGTGATAAAAAATACGCTTCCTACAGCTACCGTGCCGTTTTGGGAATAGAGATATAATATTCCTCCCAGCATCATTACAAGAGAAATTGAAAGGTTATTGATAAATCCCATGGTAGGACCCATTGTACAGCCGTAATAATCGGCATTATAGTACGCATCCATGGCATCTTTGTTACGGGAATTGAATCTGCCTGATATTACATCTTCCCTGCCGTATGCACCTATGCTTCGGCAACCCGAAAGCATTTCCTCAGCGTATCCGTTAAGCTCGCCCAGCTTTCTTGAACGCAGGGAAAACAAAGGACGAACCTTTTTGGAACGATATTTTGCAAAAAATATGGAAACAGGTACCGTAACCACGAAAACAAGAATCAGCGGCTTTGAAATATTCCACATAAATATCAGCGAGCCAAGCACAGTATAGATACTGGTCATTATCTGCACCAAATCGTGCGAAAGGGAGCTGTTAATGGTATCGATATCATAGGAAATACGGCTTATTATATCGCCTGTGGGGTGGGTATCAAAATATCCCACGGGAAGCGTGGTAAGCTTCTCAAAGAGCTGCTTTCTCATTGTATAGACAATTTTCTGACCTATGTACATCATCAGAAACGCTAAAATATAGCTGAGAACTGCAGAAATAACATAGCAGAAAATCATTTTCACTATATTTTCCCGTACAACTGCAAAATTAACACCGCCCGGCAAAGCTATGGCGTCTATGGCTATGCCCGAATACTTAGGCCCTAAAAGTGCCAATTGATTTGAAAACAGTGTCATAACAACAGCAGGTATAAATAAATACCAGTAATTCATCACATATCCCGAGAGCCGCCACAATATGCTTTTCATAGTCTTTTTATCGAGCTTTTTTCTTTCGGGGCGCCTTCCGCCGCCCTTCTCTTGGGGAAAAGAGCCCGGACCGCCTCCGAACATTCCTCCTCTACTCAACGAAAGCACCCCCCATCTGTGAATCGCTGATTTCCTTGTATGGCACGCAGTTTTGCATAAGATAATCATGCTTGCCGATACCTATAATTTCGCCCTCTTCAAGGACAATAATAAGGTCACAATCCTTAACGGAGCTTACACGCTGTGCAACGGTAACAACAGTTGTATCCGCGAGGTTTTCACGAAGTGCACGCCTAAGGAGTGAATCGGTCTTATAATCAAGAGCCGACGAGCTGTCATCAAGTATAAGAATTTCGGGATTCCCCGCAAGAGCACGGGAAATAAGCGTACGCTGCTTCTGTCCGCCCGAAATGTTCGTGCCGTGGGGCGAAAGCATATGATTATACCCATCCGAAAACTCCCGTATGAAGCCGTCTGCCTGGGCTATACATGCCGCCTTTACAACATCATCATGGGATATATCACGCCCGAATCTGATATTTTCCTCTATAGTGTCAGCATACAGGAAATCCTGCTGAAGTGCCGAGCCGAACATAGCATTAAAACGTGCTTTTTCTATTGTGCGGATATCCTCCCCGTTTATGTAAATTGCCCCACCCGTTACATCATAAAAACGCATGAGAAGCTTTATAAGGGTTGATTTTCCTGAACCTGTAGCACCGATTATTCCCAAGGAGTCACCCTTGTTTAGAGCAAAGGAAATATTACTTAGATTATTCTTCTTCCCTTTGTAGGAGAAAGTTACATTTTCAAAGGTTATATGAGCCGCATTTTCTTTATTCGGATAGACGGATTTTGACATCACATTTATTTCCTCAGGGGCATCTAACACCTCACCCACTCGCCGTGCCGAAGCGGCTGATTTTGTATACATGACAAACATGCGGCTGACAATCATCATTGACATGGAAATGTGGGTGAAATACTGCATAAAAGCAATAATTGTTTCGGGAGAGGATAAGCCCTTTTGCACCCTGCCGCTGCTCAGTGCTATTACTGCAACTATTCCTGCATTCATCAGTATATTCATAATGGGATGAACGCTCCCCATTATGACACCTGCGCGAACTTCTTCCCCCGACAGTTCACGGTTTACCTTATCATAACGGCGATGCTCGAAGCCCGATTTTGACAATGCTTTGATAACACGGATTCCCATATAATCCTCACGAACCACACGCACCATATTGTCTACACGTTTCTGCACCTTATCATAGAGGGGAACGCCCTTTTTTGATATAAAAAACACTGTAGCAAATATAAGCGGAAGAACGGCTATCATAACAAGTGAAAGATAGGCATCCATAAAAAGAGTGATGGATATTCCACCTATAAGCATAATCGGTGCACGAACACCCATTCTCTGCATCATATTCACGAAGCCGTGAATGTTATATGTATCGGTTGTAATCCTGGATTCCAGGGAGGGAATCGTGAATTTATCCGACTGTGAAGCTGATAGATAAAGAGTCTTTTTAAACAAATCACGCCTTAAATTTTCCGCAAAATCACGGGAAATTTTGCATGCCATACGATTTGCCCGAATGTTAAAAGTACAGGCAATCAGCGAGCATACAATCATTAAAGCTCCCCAAAAAATAATCTCCTTCACATCTTTTCCGATTACGTTGCTGAGAACGTGACTGAGTATGAACGGAAGCATCAACTCGGCAATTGTTCCCACGAATTTAATGCCGAATCCGAAAGCCATTTTTCCGTAAAATTCCCTTAAATATCCGATAACGGTTTTCACCTTTTTTTCACCACTTTCATGAATGTTGTCATTACCTATTTTATGAGAATATTTTATTTTATTTTACCACATCGATATAATCATGTCAATTAATAAAACTCCTGTTTTGGATATCCAAAACAGGAGTTTTATTACGATTTTTAATCTATTTTTGTTAATACATTCAGGAATATTTCCATACCTGTTATGACAGAGTCTTTTTCCATCCACTCGTCGCGGGTATGCACTCCTCCCCCTGTCCTCACTCCTATTGCAAGTGAAGGGATTCCCATTGAAAGCGGAATATTGCAGTCGGTGGAAGAAGATTCTATACACAGTTCACTGCCAAGCACGCTTTCAATTACAGCTTTCATTTCTTCTGTAAAGCTATCCTGCAAGCTTTTATCAATATCGGCACAAGGACGCTCGCCTATCATTTCAACCGATACCTTTACATCGGCACAGTCAGCATCTTTGAATATTTTTTCAAAGCTTTGACGCATTATTTCAAGACATTCACGATTTGTAGAGCGATACTCACAAAGCATTGAAGCTTTTTCTGCAATTGTATTTACGCTTGTTCCGCCCTCAATTGTTCCTACATTGTATGTAGTCTTACTATCTTCGCGAACAGGAACTTCAATTTCATAAATTTTTGCGGCAATTTTTGAAAGTTCCACAATTGCATTTTTATTGCCGAAAGCTCCGTAGGAATGACCGCCCGGGGTTTTCACATCTACCTTGTATCGGTGCGAGCCTACGCTTACATTCGCCATTGCGTTTATATTGCTGTCAAGGGTAACAAACTGCTTGACTCTACCTTTGTAATCTTTAAAAAGCTGACGTGTGCCTTTAAGATTTCCAAGCCCCTCCTCACAACTGTTCATAACAAAAAGGATTCCGCCGTCTTTATGAAAATTGTTTTCCACACAGTATTTTGCACCCATCATAAGCACACATACGCTTGCAGTATCATCGCCTACTCCGGGGCAGAAAATTTTATTATCCTCCTCACTGTAAGGAAGCGGCTCAAGGTCGGGAAACACTGTGTCTGTATGTGCCGCATAGACAGTAATTGAATTACTACCCTCAATTTGATAAGGGAAAATTACATTCAATGCTTCGTCAATATATGCCCCTTTGCACCCGTTCTTTTCAAGCCATGCCCTGCAATATTCGGCACGCTTGCCCTCGTTATGGCTGGGAGCAGGAATAAGGCAAAGCTCCTTAAGGGTCTGATAGAGATAATCCTTATTTTCCGAAATAAACTGCGAAAAACTCATTTTTATTTTTTCCTTTCAAAAACGAAATAACATAACTTAATTATAAGCCTATTGATTTCTTATGTCAATGTTTTACTATATTGATTTTTTATACTTCTTGACAGGCGTAGCCTTTTTCTATATACTAACCAATGAAAGGAGCTGTCTTATGAAAACTTTCGGACTTAGTGGAAACATGCTTAAAATTATCGCCGCAGTATGTATGGCAATTGACCATATTGGAGTTATCTTATTTCCCGATAATATGATGCTGAGAATAATCGGAAGGCTTGCCTTCCCCATCTTCGCATTTTTAATTGCAGAGGGGTGCAGATATACAAAAAACAAGGTGCGGTATTTTTTTGTAGTGGCACTTTTTGCCATTGTTTTTCAGGTTTTCTACACTCTTTTTACGGCAGATATGTATTTGAATATTTTCTTCACGCTTTCATTTGCTATACTGATAATTTACAGTCTTCAGTTCTTTTCAGATGCTATAAAAATTAAAAACGTGCCGAAAATTATATTTTCTGCCACTGTAGTTTCTTTAACAGTTGCCTGTGTTTATATTATAGGGCAGTATTTTCTGATTGATTACGGTTTTTGGGGCTGTATCCTCCCTGCCTTTGCGTATGTTGTACCCGCGAGCGGAAGCATTTTTATAAAATTACTCCGCATTGTATTATTCGCAGTGGGAATGTTCCCTCTTATAGGGAGTGTTGAAATTTCCGTACAGGTTTATGAGTTTTTTTCTCTTATTCCTCTGCTTTTTTATAACGGAAAAAGAGGGAAATACAACATGAAGTACTTTTTCTATATTTTTTATCCGTTGCATATAGTAATTATCTATGCGTTTGATATCTTAATAACATAAAACGGATTTTGCTGATGCAAAATCCGTTTTATGTTATGATACTATAATTTCTGCACGGCTTCCGCCCGATTTATCCTTTGTAACCACAATTTGACTTTCTATACGCTCTTTAAGCTCCCCTACGTGTGAAATAATTCCCACGAGGCGGTTACCGTCCGCCAATGAGGAAAGTGCCTTAATAGCCTGAGCGAGCGATTCATCATCAAGCGAGCCGAAGCCCTCGTCCACAAACATACTTTCAAGCTTGATTCCTCCTGCCGAGGACTGAATTTCATCGGAAAGCCCCAGTGCAAGAGAAAGCGAAGCCTTAAAGGATTCACCGCCCGAAAGAGTTTTAACGCTTCTTTGGGTGCCATTATAATGGTCAACGACATCAAGCTCCAAACCACTTTGACTGCGGTTGTTTTCAGCCTCGGTTCTTCGTTTTAATTCATACTGGCCGCCTGACATAACCATAAATCTTCTGTTGGCACGGTTTATGATTCTGTCAAAATATGTCATCTGAATATAGGTTTCAAGCATTATTTTTTCCTTGCCCGACAAATTGCCGTTGGCAGTATTGGAAAGGGCTTTCACCCACATCCATTTTTCTTCAACAGCCTTTATTTCATCGGATTTGTGTCTGATATTTTCAAGAGAAGAAATGTTTGCAGTTTTTCTTGAATGTACTTCCTTTTGCAGACTTAAAAGTTTCTCTTTTTCTTCTTTTAATTTCTGCTGCTGTGTTTCCTCTTTCTCAATATCGATTTCCTTACTGCCCATGAGCAGTTTCTTGTTTTCCTCAATTTTGCTTTCTATTGCCGCAATATTCTTTTCATTCTCTTCAAAGGCTTCCCTTGCGTTTTTTAGTGCTGTTTCAAGCTCCGTTTTCTTTGTTTCAAGGTCAGTTTTTGCACTCTGTGCCACTTCTTTGCTTTCATACTGCAATTTTTCCGAAAGCTCTTTAATGCTCTTTTCAAGAGTTTCAAGAATTGCGTTATTTTTGGCAAGATTTTCATTTAAGGCAGAAATTTCGTTTTGAATGGTTTCGGCTTTTTCTTTTTGCTCGGGAATAAGAATTTCAAGCTCACTTCTTCTCTCTTCGGCCTTTTTGATTTGAGAAAGCTTTTCATCCAGATTGGAAAGGGTGCTGTCGGTTTTTTTCCGTATGTTTTCAAGAGTATCGCTGACGAGAAGCTCCCCGGAAAGTTTATCAACAGATGCCTTTTTCTCTTTAACTGTTCCATTTAACTGTCCGGCATTAAGACTTGCCTTTGTTTCGTCTTCCTGTGCTTTTTCAGCTTCGTCCTTGCTTTTTTGAAGTTCTTCCTTTGTGGGTGCCTTTTCGGATTTTTGTGCAAGGCAGGGATGGGCTACAGAGCCACACACAGGGCATGCTTCCCCGGCTTTGAGAGATTCGGCAAGGATGCCTGCCTGTTCGTCCAGATAGGCTTTATTAAGAGCTTCATATTCCGACTTCTTTTCCCTCGCAATTTGCGACTTATTTATATAATCATCCTGTGCTCTTTTCAACTCTGTATTAAGTTCTTCAAGGGCTGTAATCTCATCAGACAGATTATCAAGAGCTGTCTTTTTTGCTGCGAATTTTGCTTTTTCCGCTTCTAATTTTGCCTTGTCCGCTCCTATATTTTCAAGAGATTTTTGTTCCTGTTCAAGTTTTGCAAGTTCCTCTGATATTTCATCTTTGAGTCTGATTTTTTCCTCTGAAGATTCCTCATCGGTTTTAATTATTTCCCGTACAGATGTAAGTTCTTCTTTCTTACTGTCATAATCGTCATATTCACAAAGCTGTGCATCAATGGAAGCAATTAGCAGCAGAGTTCCTGCCTGTTCCGATTTTTTGGATTCTTCTGCTGTAAGCTTTTCCCTGAGTTTTCCTCTTTTCTCTGTAGCATCCGACAATGATTTTTCCGCACTTTCAAGTGCTTTTGCAGCGGTTTGCAAGGTCTGTGCACGGGTAAGAATTTTTGTAATTTCCTCCAGCTTGCAATCAAGCTGTTTTATGCTTTCAGAGTATTTTTTTTCACACTCTGAATCGTTTTTTATAAGTTCCTCCAAAAGCAAAAGTGTTTCCCCTATGGGAAGAAGGTTTTCTTTTGCCTTTTTCACCTGCAAAGAAAGAGCATCGTCCTCGTCCGCAATAATCCCATTTACATACTGGCTGATACTGTCGGAAATAGATTCATATTCTCTGCCTAATTTTCCGGATTCGTTTTTCAGTTTTTCCTGCAAAACATAGTAATTCTGAGTTTTGAAAAGCTTCTGGAAAATCTTTTTTCTCTCATCGGTAGAAGCAAGGAGAAGCTTTAAAAAATCCCCCTGTGCAATCATTGCAATCTGTGTAAACTGGTTTTTGTCAACCCCCATAATTTCAACAATTGCATTATTGACATCCTTAAGCTTCGTTACAATTCTGCCGTCGGGATAATGAAGAATGGCATTTGCCTTTTCTGCGGTATATCCCTCGCCGCGGCTTTTGGGGCGGTTATATTCGGGGTTTCTTTTCACATAATATTCTTTTCCGCCATAGGAAAAATAAAGTTCTACCTCTGTAGGAGTTTCGGGCAAAGCATACTTTGAGCGAAACATGGACGCCTCCCTGTTTTCTCCGCTCGCCTCTCCGAAAAGCGCAAAGGTAATGGCATCAAATATAGTGGTCTTACCCGCTCCCGTATCACCGCAAATAAGATAGATACCGCCTTTTCCGAGGGAATTCAAATTAAGCTCTGTCCTTCCCGCATAAGGGCCGAAAGCTGACATAATTAATTTAATCGGTCTCATGCTTCTCCCTCCCATACCTCGGCGATCAGATTTTTGATAAATTCGCGCTGGGTTTCACTCATTTCGGAATTATTCTGCAATCTGTAGAACTCGGAAAAATGCTCTGTCGGTGTCTTTTTCTCTGCCATATCAGCACCTTCAATTAAATTTGTACTTCTTGTACGCAGATTGTCATAATCAAGCTTCATAAGGTTATGGTAGACGGTGCGGAGCTTCCCTATTGCATCGGGAATATCCTCCTCATCCGTAAGAGTAATATGGGTATAATCCTCCCCGTAAGTTGTATCCTTATAAAAATCGCGAAGCATGATTTCTTCATACTTGCCTTTAATCTCAACCATATCACGCATGGGGATAAGTGGAACTGTCCTTACGTCAAGACTTCCCTTTTCCCCAAGTTCAACCACGGTAACACTTTTTTTATCCTTTGCTTCTGAAAAAGAATATTTAAGCGGTGTTCCGCTATAACGCACCTTTTCGGATTTGCAATTCTGCGGTCTGTGAATATGCCCCAGGGCGGTGTAATCAAAGGGGTCAAAAACAGACACATCAACATTGTCTGTTCCACCAACGGATATTTCTTCTGATTCTGTTCTATCCGCTCCCGTTACAAACTGATGAGTTATCATAACATTACGCTCGTTTGAGTTTATCTTAAGGTTATCTATGGCAACACTCATAGCATCGGTATATGATGAAATCTCGGCATCATCATAAAGCCTGCGAACATGTGCAGGCTTTACAAACGGGAGCATCCATATATTGAGTTTGCCAAATTCATCTTCCAGTACAACAGGGGTAATATCGCCATCATATACAGGCGACATATAAATTCCGCTTTCTGTCATAAGCCTTCCGCCAAAGGCAATGCGCTCGGGCGAATCGTGATTTCCGCTTATAACAAATACTTTAAGGTTTCTCTTTGATAATCTCACCAGAAAATCGTCAAAAAGTGCCACCGCCTCAGCAGACGGAACGGCTTTGTCATACACGTCACCTGCTATAATTACGCCGTGAGGATTTTCTTCATCTATGATATTGATTATCTGATTTAATATGTATTCCTGATCCTCAAGCATTGAGTATTCATTTACACGCTTGCCTATATGAAGGTCCGATAAATGTATAAATTTCATAAAGGATACTCCTTCTTATTTATCAAAAGTTCCTGCCACACAAATTATACCATCGCTGTTTTTGAGATGAACATAAAATCCACTGCCTGTTTCCTGCACACAAACGGAAAGCTCCTGACCTAAATATGCAGGATTTGGATAGTAAATTTTCACGCCTTTGATTTCAAAATCATAAGGAAGTGCATCCATAAGAAGCTCTGCACCCTTTTGATTATTCAGGTGCTTGTTAGTGTCAAGCTCCTTATTGCAAACACGGATTGTATACATATGAGGTGCGTCCTCAATAATTTCGGGACGGACATACGTAAAGAAGCTGTCCCCATCAAAATCACAATGCTCGTAGGCTTCTGTCATTTCCTTGGGAATCCTGGCAAGACGCCCTCTTTCTGTATCAAGCAAACACCAGTTGGCAATGCTTTTTGCAATTACTTCACCATTTTGCACAAGCATTGTTCCACGCTCGGAAAGTACACCTTTAAGGCTTTTGACCGCTGTTTGAGCCTCAATGGGGGCATCGGTCAATGCATTTTTTTCGAAGCGGACATTTATTCCCTGCAAAAGCCATGCTCTGTGCATGTTTCGAAGGGCATTGATTCCGAATCCGTTTTTCTCGGAATTGCGTATTGCCGCCTCCTGAATAATTTCAAGAAGTGAGCTTTTTTTAACTCTGTCAAAATCCTTGTAATCGCTGTAACGTGGCTGATAAGTGTATTTGTACATCATTTATATCTCCAATTCCATTTTTACGTGGGGTATTCCCTCTTCCATAAATTCATCGGACACGGTATTAAATCCGCACTTTTTATAAAATCCCTCCGCCTGCTTCTGTGCATTCACGATAATCTTAGTGCAGGCAAAACGGCGTTTAATTTCGTTAATGGTACTATCCATAAGCGTTCTTCCCATGCCATTTCCGTGACTTAAAGTGAGAACTCTGCCGATTTTCATAATTTTGTTTTCATTATCGGTATAATATGCCCGAAGATATGCCGTAATTCTGTCGCCGTCCTTTATGAAAAAGTGGTGGCTTTCATAGTCAATATCGTCCAAGTCCTGACAAACTATATTCTGTTCAAGAAGAAAAACCTCGGCTCTTGATTTTAAAATTTCATATAATTCAGCTGTTTTAAGTTCATCAAAGCTTTTAACCGTAAAATTCATAATGCACCTCGCTTGTAATCGTTGAGATAATTATAAATGGAGGAGCAAAAAAAGTCAAACTTTTTTTGCTCCCCTCGGTCTTCTACAGATATTTTCTGATGTCTATTGCCAGCTCTTCTTCAAGGTTAATGAGCCGCTTGGCAATGTCCTTGGAAACTTCATCTGCACCCTCATATTGATTAAGATACCTGTTTAAGGACTTAACGCCCATATTGCACCCATCGGTCATAAGGTCAGCAATTGTATAGTCTGTCCCATTCATTGCAAGCTTCATATTGGTTTTAAGCCAGGACATACCCTTTGCCATGGCGGCAGGCTCTTTTCCGTCATCATTATATTTCTGAAGCAGAGCATCAATTTCCGCTTCAAGATTTTCGTGTTCTTCCTTGCACTTAGTAAGCTTTTTTTCAAGCTCCTCGTTTTCCACATTATCCAAAACATCCTCGATTGATGATACACCCATTTTTACACCTGCATCGCATTCCCGAAGAAGCTTGATTGTATCCTGTTCTATCATAATATCACGTTCCTTTCATAGTTATTAATTTCCGCAAATGTTCATAATTATGAAATTATTTTTGAAATATGGTTGATATTTAACGAAATGTATGGTAGAATAAGGCTCGTGATAAAATTTGCGGGCGTGGCGGAATTGGCAGACGCGCCAGATTTAGGTTCTGGTGGTACTACCGTGGGGGTTCAAGTCCCTTCGCCCGCACCAAAAAAGGCAGATTCCTTGCGGAATCTGCCTTTTAATATGTACTTTGTTATCTTACGAAATATTTTTCACGTTTGTCGTAGTACATCTTGTTATAAACGAGTGAAGCTGCAAGAGCTAAAACGATTACAAAGAAAGGAAGTGTGAATATCGGGAAAATATCCGAGAAAGGATTAAGTACAAAGGTATAAAGGATTGAATAAAGTACTACACTGCCCACTACAGCTATGTTGTAGAAACGGAAGTACTTAACAGTGTCCTTTTTGAACTGAGCAAGCTGCAGTGCGAGATAAGCCGCAGCAGCACCGAGAGCTACCATAACAAGTCCGAAGAAAATATCCACAACCTGCATGAATCCGAACTGCTCGTATAAGTAATCAGAGGTGAAGCTGAAGTCAACGGAATCAATCATTGCCGCAGCCTGTTTTCCTCCATTATCAATTTGAGCAAAGGGATTATTCTGCATTACTTCCATACTCATTCCTGAAAAAACGCTGCCTGAAGTAATTCCCATGGCTGCCTTAACCTGAGGAAGTTCATCAAAAAGAGACGAGGGATTTTCGATAGCGTCATTATATCCGCCCTGTGCCGCATTTAATGCGATACGTGCAAACTTTCCCTCATCAGACATGCGGAATACCACGTGCTGATAAATTCCACCCGTCCAGAAAAGAAGACCGATAATCACCAAAATTGCAGACGCTGCAAAAAGAAGCTGTTTAGAAAGGAAATTGTGCCAGTTCATAGGCTGGTCAATTTCAGGCATGGGAACAGGCTCAGCCTTAGGTGCAGGTGCAGGCGCAGGTGCAACAGGCTGTACAACCTTCTGCTGCATTTGAGACTGCTCTATTACAGGAGCCACTGCCGCGGGTGCGGGAGCAGGTGCAGAAGCTTCTGCCTCCATAAGATTGTTACCGCATTCGGGGCAGAATCTCTGATCTTCCTCGGTAACGGCTGTTCCGCATTTGTTACAAAACTTCATAACTACTACCTCCAAAATAATATTTTTTTGCCTGTCTTTATTATATAAGAAGGGGCAGTAAATGTCAATGATTTACAATTAATTTGGGAAAAGTTTGTTGATAAATAAAAAAACATCACTTGTTTTTTTACAAGATTTGTGCTATAATGTAGCAAACGGATAAACTACAAATATTAACCGTTTATATATAAAGGAGGTTTTTTTATGAAAAAAGTTGTTATTACCATCGGACGTGAATTTGGCAGCGGCGGACGTGAAATCGGTATAAAGCTCTCCGAAAAGCTTAATATTCCGTTTTATGACAAGGAATTGATTTTACACACCGCAGAAAAAACAAACCTTGAACACAGTATTGTTGAAAAGTATGATGAAAAGCACTCCTTCCCTGCTTTTTCTTCTTCTAATATTTTTGATATATATCAGATGCCTATGTCTGACCGCATATATATTGCACAGTCGGATGTTATACGCGACCTTGCTTCTAAGGAAAGTTGTATAATCGTGGGAAGATGTGCGGATTTCATCCTTGATGAAAATCCCGATGTTTTCAAAATTTTCATTACCGCACCCATGAAGGATAAGATTGCGCGTAAGCGTGATGTGCTTCCCGGAAAGAGCGACAGCGAAATTGAGGCTCATATCAATAAAATTGATAAAAAACGTGCTAAGTATTATACATATTACACTGACCGCACATGGGGCAAGGCTTCCACATACAACCTTTGCATAGACAGCAGTGTTTTAGGTGTCGACGGAACGGTTGACCTTATTATAGATGCGGTAAATAAGAGATAAGCATGAGCTTAATGGGGATGTAATCTTTTACATCCCCATTTTTTTGTCAAATTTGGCGAAAAAATGTAATTTTCCTCTTGATTCGATATTGAAATAATGATAAAATATGTAGAGCTATATTTGAAAGGAGATAAGAATATGAACTATTCACATGAAGTTGAAAACATGTGCGTTGTTGCTAAGGGCGTTGGTCACAAGTGTGCACCCATCCCTCAGGAAGGCACATGGACACATTCCACTCAGATTACAGACATTAACGGTCTTACACACGGTGTGGGCTGGTGTGCTCCCCAGCAGGGTGCCTGCAAGCTTACTCTTAATGTAAAGAACGGCATTATTGAGGAGGCACTGGTTGAGACACTCGGTTGCTCAGGTATGACTCATTCAGCTGCTATGGCTTCCGAGATTCTTCCCGGAAAAACCCTCCTCGAAGCACTTAACACAGACCTTGTTTGTGATGCTATCAACACAGCTATGAGAGAGCTTTTCCTCCAGATTGTTTACGGAAGAACACAGACAGCTTTCTCAGAAGGCGGTCTTCCCGTAGGCGCAGGTCTTGAAGACCTCGGTAAGGGACTTAGAAGCCAGGTTGGTACTCTTTTCAGCACAAAGGCTAAGGGACCCAGATACCTTGAGCTTGCAGAGGGCTACATCACAAAGATGGCTCTTGATGCTGACAACCAGGTTATCGGTTACAAGTTTGTACACCTCGGAAAGATGATGGAAGCTATCCGTAAGGGTGCAGACGCTAACGAAGCCCTTGAAAAGGCTACAGGTCAGTACGGCAGATTTGACGACGCGGTAAAAGTTATCGATCCGCGTGAAGAATAAGAGAGGGGGAAATTATAATGGCATTATTTGAAAGCTACGAAAGAAGAATTAATCAGGTAAACGCAGCTCTTAATAAGTATGGCATCGCCTCCCTCGAAGAAGCAAAGAAAATTTGCGACGATAAGGGTATCGATGTTTACAACCTTATTAAGAGTATTCAGCCCATCTGCTTTGAAAACGCTTGCTGGGCATATATCACAGGTACTGCAATTGCAATCAAGAAGGGCTGCACAAAGGCTGCTGACGCTGCTGAAGCTATCGGTGAAGGTCTTCAGGCATTCTGTATCCCCGGCTCTGTTGCTGATGACCGTAAGGTAGGTCTTGGTCACGGTAACCTTGCTGCAATGCTTCTTCGCGAAGAAACAAAGTGCTTTGCATTCCTTGCAGGTCACGAATCATTTGCAGCAGCAGAGGGTGCTATCGGTATCGCAAACAGTGCTAACAAGGTAAGAAAAGAACCTCTCCAGGTTATTCTTAACGGTCTTGGTAAGGACGCTGCACAGATCATTTCCAGAATCAACGGTTTCACATTTGTTGAAACAAAGTTTGATTATATGACAGGTAAATTAGAAATCGTTAGTGAAAAGGCTTATTCAAACGGCCCCAGAGCTAAGGTTCGTTGCTACGGTGCAGACGATGTTCGTGAAGGTGTGGCAATCATGCATCAGGAAAAAGTTGACGTTTCTATCACAGGTAACTCAACTAACCCCACACGTTTCCAGCATCCCGTTGCAGGTACATATAAGAAGGAATGTAACGAGCTTGGTAAGAAGTACTTCTCCGTTGCTTCCGGTGGCGGTACAGGACGTACACTTCATCCCGATAATATGGCAGCAGGTCCTGCTTCCTATGGTATGACAGATACAATGGGAAGAATGCACTCAGATGCACAGTTTGCAGGTTCTTCATCAGTTCCCGCACACGTTGAAATGATGGGACTTATCGGCGCAGGTAACAACCCCATGGTTGGTATGAGTGTTGCTTGTGCAGTTGCTATCGAAGAAGCAAGCAAATAATTTAAAATCATTTGTAATAACGAAACGTAAAATGCACCGCAGGGAAATCCTTGCGGTGCATAATTTTTAATGGCAAATTTCATTTGAAAAGTTGACAAAACGGGTAGTCACCCATCTATTGTATCACAACATATATCTGATTAAATCGTATCATATTGACTTTGAAATTAAAACGTGATATCCTATAATTAAAGGAGGAAATGTTATGTATGACTTTATATATACAAACATGGGTTCTTTTGTCTTTAAAGAGGTAAATTACTCTGAATATCACCACGGAGCATTTCCCAAAGGAGCAGACCATCATTACCTTATGTATCTGGAAAAAGGGACTGCGAAAGTGGTCTCTCAAGGCACAACCGTTGAATTGAAAGAAAAGGAACTTCTTTTTATTCCGAGAAAGACTGTATACGATACTTTTCTATACGGAAATCCCGATATAAAATTTTACTCCTTTGCATTTCTCAACTACCCCAGTAATTCTATAAAAAGGTATAAACTGCAAAAAATCAAATTTACTGAGAGAATGAAAACCTGCCTTTATAACTTGCTTTTGGACTCGGCTTCGGATTGCGGAGTACTGGGAACCTTTTACTTCCTCCTTGAAGAAATTTTTAATTCCTTGGAAATTGTTTCAACAGATGACAGAAAACAACAGCTCCTTAAAGAAGCTATGAACTTTATGTACACTCATCCGAATTGTAATGTAGAAGATGTAGCTAGATTCTGTAACATAAGCGAACCGGGACTTTACAAATTGTTTAATTCTTCCTCGGAAACAACTCCTGCAAAATTCAAATTAAAGGTAAAACTCGAAAGTGCAGCAAACTACCTTATTTCCACCGATATCCCGATAGAAAAAATCTGTGATATATGTAATTTCAGTTCCTCGTCCTACTTTAGAAAAGTTTTTTATAAAGTTTACAGAACAACGCCAAGTGCAATGAGAAAAGAAAGCAAAAACAACAATACTATATAATCGTTGAAAAGAAAAAAACTTGGAAACCGAAAAGGTTCCCAAGTTTTTTCTTTATAGAAATTTACCCTATTTTTTATAAGTTATGATATGTTAACATATTTACAAGTATGTTAACATTTGTGTAGATGGAGAAATATCCAAATATTTAAACTATGGAGATGATAAAAATGAGTTTTACTGCAGTAATTGGAGGAAGCAATAAGTTTCGTTGCTTTTTGAAATCAACGGGAGCAGAGATTCGCTACTTTGACAGCATTTCCGAAGTTCTCAATGCCGACGGTTGCGGTGGAGTAATAATTCTTCCCGATTATGACAACGGAGAAGAAGTAGTTCCTCAGTTTTCTCTTCCCGAATTAGAAATTCTTTCAAAGAAGAAGAGAGAAAAGTTCAGAATCTATTCTGAAAATTACGACGCCTTCAACACATATAACGGATCGATTTTCGGCTATGAAACTGTAGGTAAAGTATGCCATATCGCAAATGAAACAGTTTGCGCATTTAACGGGCTGCAGCATATTCTTTCGGGGGACAGAATTATGCAAGCGGCAGGTGCGGCATATCTTCCTGCTATAGAAAAATTCAGAGATCCTTTTGCAGGAGAAGAGAGGGCTTTGCTAAGAAATGGTCATTATGTAGGAACATCTCAGATAGTCTCCCCTAATGTCGCTGATGCTGTTCCTGCACTTATTCAGACGGGGAGTGTCTATTCTGCATTAATCTCTATGAGCAATTTTGATGAAATAAATTTCCTCCCCAATATGCGCTGGAAAGAAATTTTCGCTCACATTTTCTCTTATATTCTTGACATTGACAAAGAGCACATATACTCTGCTTTCGATAAGCACTTCCCCCCACTTCATACAAAGTTTTCCCTTTATGAAGACATCTCCGAAGCTTCCTGGAGCGCTCTTTATGAGGAAGCTTTGAAAAATGCCGTTCAGTGGCATTTTGACAGCGGTATGATTCTGGGCGAGCACGGAGAACTTGGTGCTTTGGAAATGATTATGTCCAGCAACGGACAACGCCTTTATGCTAACAGGCGTGTAGATGCAGGTCTTTATACCGGATGGCTTTTGTATGCTGCAGGAAAACAATTCAAGAAAGACGAGTGGACTCTTACCGGCAAAAATGTATTTGACTACTTTGCAGAAAAAGGACAACTGGAAGGTGGCAGAGAAAAAGGACTTTACAGATGGTACTACAATGAAAACGCCGGTCCTCACTATGCTTACAGTATCGACTGCGGACGTGATGGCATTGCTCTTTGTAATATGTACAAGTTGACGGGAGATACATCCTATCTTGAAAGAATCAAAAACCTTGCTGACGGATTCTCCCGTTGGGAAAAGGACGACCTGCTGGCATCTGTCTGTGTGCGTTACGAAGAACCTCAGATTGACGGTCCTTTCAAAGGAAGTGCAGACGCCCTTACTCCGGGACCGTATGGAGAAATGGTTTCATTTATGATTATGGCTTCTAAGCTTTTGGACAAGCGTGAGTATATGGACATTGCTGTCAGAATGGCAGACAAGCTGGCCAAACATTACCCCAAGTATACATATCACGGTCATACCACAAGTACAAGAAACGCAAGACTTCTTCTGCTTCTTCTCTGTGTTCACCACAGCGGAGAGAGAGATTACTCCGAGCTTATAAACAAGCTTATTGACTATCTTGAGTCGATACAGCTCCCCTGCGGTGGCATTTATTGCGAGGATAATATCACCTACGAACTCAATATCAACGTGAACTGCGAAAGCGGCATTGTTGCTCCTTGGGAAAATGACAAAATCACAGATCAGCTTTACGTTACCAACAACTCCTTGGCGGCGCTTTCCATATTGCTGCAATTGCCGGATGACACTAAAGTAAACAAAAAGAAGGGGCTCTCAGTAATGAAGGCACTCCTTCAGTATGTAACAAGAATACAGATTATCAGCGATGATAAGCGGTTTAATGGCGGTTGGATGAGAGCCTTCAGCGTTACTCATGAGGAATATTATGGTCTTGATCTCGACAGATTCTGGGGTCCATATTGCATAATGGCAGGCTGGACAATGGGAATTATTCCCCTTGGTATTTTATCAGAGCTCACAGGTAAATCACCTTACATAACAGAGTAAACGGAGGTGAATATAATGGCAGATAAAAAATATGAACTTACGGGAATGGTAACCGAGCAAGCAAACCCCAAAACAACAGAAATGGATACTATGGAAATTTCTGAGCTTCTTAAACTTATAAATGATGAAGATAAGACCTGTGCATACGCAGTTGAAAAGGTTATTCCCCAGGTGGAAAAAATCGTTGCCGCGTTGGTTGACCGTTTTGGTCGCGGTGGAAGAATTCTCTACCTCGGCGCTGGAACAAGTGGGAGAATCGCTATTATGGATTCAGCTGAGTTTCCTCCCACCTTCGGAATTGATCCCGAAAGAATCAAGGTCGGAATGGCAGGCGGAAGCGGCTCGATGGTAAGAGCGCAGGAAGCTAATGAGGACGATAAAACTGAAGGCTCTGAGTTTGTAATGGATTGGAATCCCGGACCTGATGACTGTGTTATAGGTCTTGCGACCAGCGGAAAAACCCCTTATGTAATTTCTGGTCTTCAGGTAGCGCGCTCAGCAGGGGCATTTACTGCATTCATATGCGCTAACCCTGTACCGGATGATATTGCCGATGTAGTAGTTTCCTGCATAACAGGTCCGGAGGTTCTTACAGGCTCTACCAGACTAAAGGCAGGTACTGCACAGAAAATGATTATGAATATGATAAGTACCGCAACCTTTGTAAAACTTGGCAGGACTTACAAAAACAGAATGAGCCATATAGAAACAAAAAATATCAAGCTTTACAGAAGAGCAATCGAAACAATTTCTATCTGTTGTGATATGTCCGAGGACGAGGCTGAAGCGCTTCTTATCAAAGCAGATAAGAAACTTCCCGTTGCATTGGTTTGCGGTGTTGCGAAATGCGATATAAAAACCGCAAGAGAAAAGCTAGAGCTTACCGGTGGCAAAGTAAGAGCTGCAATAGAACTTATTGGGAGGTAACTTTTATGTGCAGTTATATAGTAACTGTAGATACAGGCGGTTCTAAAACACAAATAACTCTTTTCGACAAAGATGGAAACAAGCTTTCTGATGCCCGTTGCAAGGGAATTGGAGTTACCCACGAAAGCGATGCAGAAACAAAGTTCCTTACCGAAGCCCTTAACTTTTTAATGGAAAAGCGATGTTTTACAGATGTTTCAAAAGTAATTATAAATGTAGGGGGAACTAACATAGAACAGATTAAAGATGCCCTCTCTTCTCATTTTTCCAATGCCCGAATTGAGGCGTACCGTGAGTCTTCGGGAGTTATAATGTCAGCAATTTGCGACTGTGAAAATGCAGATGTTCTCCTTATGGCAGGGACCGGTTCAATTGCCCTGGCAAAGGGAGAAAAAGGAAATATTATAACAGATGGTTGGTGCCCCAATATAGGTGATTTTGGCAGCGGATACTGGATAGGACTTGAGGCTATTTCCCGTTCTTTACTGTCATTGGAAAAAAGCGAGCCTTTATCATCTCTTGCAAAAACCATCACGGGAAGAAATGCACCATTTTCAGCAATGGAGGATATTTCCAGGCAAATGGCAATGAGAGATGAGGTACGTTCTCACTTTATGCCTCTTGAAAGATCTGCTGTTGCAAAGCTCACAAGGGTTGTGGCGGATTGTGCAAGATGCGGTGACCAGATGGCTATAGACATTTTCCGGGATGCAGGAAAAGAGCTTGCAAAAACAGTTATCCGAGCTATGAACATAGCAGAATGCAAGGAAAATTCCGTAATTCTTGTTTCTGGCGGTGTTACTGCCTGCAGCGAATTATGGAAAGAATCATTTAATGAAACTTTGAAAAAAGAAAAAGAAAATTGCATATGGCGTATAGGAGAGGCTGATATGACAAAAGGCGCTCTGTATTACGCTATTAATTATATGGATAGGAGAGATTGTGATGTTTGAATTACCAAAAGGACTTTTTGTTTCGTGTCAGGCAAGAGAAGGAAACCCCTTTAAAAAGCCTGAGTTATTGGCTGTTATGGCTGAAGCCGCTGTTTTAGGTGGTGCAGTTGGTATAAGAGCCGACGGTGTAGATGATATTTCAGCAATCCGTTCAAAAGTAAATGTTCCAATCATAGGTATCAACAAAAAATACGATTCCACAGGCAGAATTGTTATAACACCCGATTTTGAAAGTGCAGAGGAAGTAGCAAAAGCAGGAGCAGATATTATTGCACTTGACGCAACTTTCCAGGAAAGCGACATTCGCCCTGATGTAGGTGAAACTATTCACAAAATTAAGACCAAACTCGGTCTTCCCGTTATGGCTGACATCAGCACATTGGAAGAAGCAGAACGTGCAGTTGAATTCGGTGCTGATATTGTAGCAACCACATTAAATGGCTATCTTCCCGGGAAACCTTATCCCCATGAGGAGCAATATATTCCTAATCTTGCACTTTTGGAAAGTGTTATAAATTCTCCTAAAATTACATGCCCTGTAATTGGTGAAGGAAGATTCTGGAATCCTCTTGATGTGAAAAAGGCTTTTGATATGGGGGTACACGCCATCGTTATAGGAAAGGCTATTACAAACCCTATGGCTGCAACAGAGTATTTTGTGAAGCATATATAATCTTGCTCCACTTTCTGTCTGACCACCAATAGATTATCCATATATAAACGAAAACAAGCATACCGCCGTAAAAAGCGATATGCTTGAATTTCTTTTAACACCCTGCTTGTCGGTAGATAGTGATGTTTTTAACACTTCCTTATCACTACCCACCTAAATTGAGGAATTTCTTTTTTTGTTTCTTATTCTTCGTTATCGGTGCAAAAGGAATTCATATTACACTCGGAGCATTTGCCGCCGGAGGGGCAGCCTATGCATTTAATTCCGCGTTTTTTTGATTTTATGATATAGGCTATGGCACTACCTATGATAACGGTCAGTATAGCAATAATAATTATATTCTTATACATATGTTTCCTCCCCTGCTTTTTATCTTGTGAGAAGTTTCTCTTTTTTGGCACTTATTTTGAGTGCCTCTTTATTATTCTTACGAACGAGATAACCTATTACCACTCCAAAGAAGATAATTGCAAGAAGTCCGGGGAAAAATCCTGCACCTAAAGCTCCTGTATAGATAACTGTTCCAATTTGATAAACTGCAAATGACACTGTAAATCCTACTGCAAACTGGAGAGCAATTCCGCCCCACAGCCATTTTTTGCTTTTCATCTCCGCATTCATTGCACCGATTGCCGCGAAGCACGGAGGCGTGAAAAGATTGAACATCAGATATGCAAGAGCCGCCGCTTTAGTAAGATTCATTGCCGCCATAATTTCCGCACTTCCGCCTGCTACCTCAAGGTCCTCGTTAATGAATTTGGCAATGGTCGGGTAAACAATAGCTATAGTTCCGACAACGTTCTCCTTTGCTATAAAGCCTGTTATCGCCGCCGCCGCAAGCTGCCATGCTTTAATTCCCACAACGGGAATAAGAATGTATGAAGCAGGCTTCGCAATCGTGGCAAGAATAGAAGATTCCGCCTGTCCTTCTGCCACAGTGCTAAAGCTCCATGTGAAATTCTGCATTATTGTAACTGCGGCATTACATACAAGGATAATTGTACCTGCTTTTACAATATAAGACCATCCACGGGAACACATGGAAAGAAATGCTCTTTTAAAGCTGGGAATTTTGTATTCGGGAAGTTCCATGATAAAATATGAATTTTTCTTTTTGACACCTGTAATCTTATTAATGAGGAGTGCACCGAAAAATATGATTGCAATGCCCACAAAATACATAAGCGTTCCAATCCAGGAAGCACCCTTAAAGAATACTCCTGCAAAAAGAGCTATTACGGGAAGCTTTGCACCGCAGGGCATAAAGGGTGCAAGCATTGCGGCAGCTCTTCTCTCCCTTTCATTGCGGATTGTACGGCACGCCATAACGCCCGGGATTGCACAGCCTGTACCGATAACAAAAGGAATAACGGATTTGCCCGAAAGCCCCACCTTCTTGAAAATCGGATCAAGCACAACGCTTACACGTGCCATGTAACCGCAGTCCTCCAAAAGCGCAATAAGGAAATACATTACCATTACAAGGGGCAAAAACCCGAGCACTGCACCCACACCGCCTATAATGCCATCAATAACTATTGCCTGGAGTATGTCGGCACTTCCCTCCATCCAGCCTGTTACGAGCTCAGTAAAAGCACCTATACCCCCTTCAAGCACTCCTGCAAGATAAACGCCCAGTCCTATTTTTGATTCTGCCTGTGATATATGGAAAACAAGGAACATCACAACTGCAAAAATCGGTATCCCAAGCCATTTATTTGTAATTAAGGAATCGATTTTATCCTGAAAATTTCTTTCGTTGGTATGTACCTTTCGTTTTTCTACCTGCTTTACAATATCATTTACAAATTCGAAGCGCTTTCTGTCGGCAGCCTGAGCCGAAAGCTTATTTGTAAGGTCAACGTTACCTTGAGTATAGGGAGCTGTTTGTTTTTTTCCTACAAGCTCAACCGCTTTTTTTACTAATTTTTTTAAGCCCTCGTTCTTGGAGGTTATGGAAACAGTCTCCACAACGGGACAGTTAAGAAGCTTTGAAAGTGTGGCTATATCGATTAAGGTTTCCTTTTTTTCATTAATATCACTTTTATTAAGTGCGACCACAACTGGAACCCCTAATTCAAGAAGCTGGGTAGTAAAAAACAAGCTTCTGCTGAGATTGGTTGCATCAACAATATTTATAATAACGTCGGGATTTTCCTTTTTTATATATTCGCTGGTGATGCTTTCCTCCGATGTGAAAGGAGACATTGAATATGCTCCCGGAAGGTCTACCGCTTTAATCTCTTTTCCCTCACAAAAGCTCTTTTTAATCGATGCTTCATTTTTATCAACGGTTACGCCTGCCCAGTTGCCAACGCGTTCATTCTTTCCCGTAAGTGCGTTGTACATAGTGGTTTTACCGCTGTTAGGATTGCCTGCAAATGCAATTCTCATAATGCTTTCCTCCTTGCATAGTACAAAAATGCTGTCAGTCGGTTAGTTAAACCTAACTCATCTTTAAAAATATAAAGCCTGAAAGGCTTATATCTCGATGGCTCGTGCCAGTTCGTTGTCAATATTATATCTTCCGTCCTTGATTGAAACGATACAACCACCCTTTAAATGGGAAATCACCGTAATAGGCTCACCGCTGTAGCAACCAAGGGAGAAAAGGAATGAATTCAGTTCCTCGTCATCAGTTTTTATGCTTTTTACAATATATTCTTTTCCTTCAACAGCATCTTTCAAAGTCATTTCTCTCACCCCTGATGATTTGTTTCATTTTCTTTAGTTAGTTTAGCATAACTAACCGATATTTGTCAACTGTTTTTTTTGAGAATTTCCCAATATTTACATAAATGGTTTACACCTTTTTTGTCGAATATTGTTGTGTCGGGCTTCTTGTATGTCCGCACAAGAAGCAATAACTAAAATCCGCGGACAGAAAGGTTATGAAAATTTATGAGAGGTAAAAAGATTACCTGCACACTTACGGCATTTGCACTTTTATCTACAAGTGCAATGGCAGATGTAAGCTATACTGTTCAGAAAGGAGATTCCTATTGGAATATAGCAAAGCGGTTCAATACGAGCATGGAGTCTGTTATGGATGCAAATCCCGAAAGCTCTGCTTCTTATCTTATTACGGGACAGATAATTAAAGTTCCCTCAAACACCTACACGGTACAAAAAGGCGATACATATTATCTGATAGCAAAAAAGTGCGGTGTTTCCCTGAGCTCACTTCTGAGTGCAAACGGTGCTTCACAAAGCTCTGTTTTATACCCCGGACAGACCGTTACAATCCCCGGCAGCACAAACGGATACACAACTTACACGGTACAAAAAGGTGACACATACTGGATAATATCACAAAAATACGGCGTGAGCCTTAATGCCCTGCTAAGTGCGAACAATGCAACAGACAATACTCTTTTGTACATTGGCGACAAGGTCAAAATCCCCTCCTCATCAGGTGGAAGCAGTTCGGGCAATACAAATTCGGGAACATCGGGCGGAAATAGCAACGGTTCTTCGGGAAGCACCTCAAGCACTCCTTATGTAACCTATGATACATATATTGTACAAAGCGGCGATACGTTCTGGAATATAGCCATAAAGCACAAAATCCCTTATGCGGAGCTTCTTAAGGTAAATTCCCTTTCGGAATCCTCTAAAATATATGCAGGAATGAAGCTTACTATTCCCGTTCATCACGTTCCCGTAAAATATGCTCCCGAAGGGTACGGCGAGCTTCTTGAATGGTTCAGCGAAGCACAGTATGTAGTGCCGATAAATACGGATTTCAAGGTTGTTGACCTTGCCACGGGAAAGAGCTTTAACGCCAGAAGAACAGTGGGAAGCGGACACGCTGACTGCGAGACTCTGACCGCCAATGATACTGCCATTATGAAAGAAATCTGGGGCGGGAATTTTAACTGGAATAAGAGAAGCGTTCTCATCGTCGCAAACGGAAGAACAATTGCCGCCAGTGCCGCAGGAATGATGCACGCAGGAAATGAAGGTGCTCCCGGCGGTGAATGGACAAGCTGGAGAAGCGATAATTACGGCGAAGGAATAAATTACGACTATGTAAAGGGAAATGATGCACACGGACACTTTGACCTGCATTTCTATAAATCAATAGGGCACAGCAGCGGAGTGGAAAACTCCACACATCAGGCTAATGTGCTTAAAAGTGCAGGCAGATAATAAAATGAGGGTGTAAAAAGTTTTAACTTTTTACACCCTGTTTTTAAAGAACGGAATTTACTAATTCACTTACTAAATTTCCCGAAGCAAAGAAAGAAGCTAAAGAGGATTCCCTTATGCTTTCTGCCGCTAATGTCCATGTGCCGCTATCCCCTAGGGCAATCAGAACACCGATAACGATATATGTAATAAAAGCACCGCTAATAAGTCCGATGATTCCACCCAGAAGCGAATTTGCCTGCTTTATTAATGGTAGCTTCGATGCAATTTTTGCAACGCTTACCAATAGAGAAACAAGCACCTTAACCAAAATGATAATCAGTATAAAGGTAATAGCATTAACTATGAGCATCGCACCGCTTTCAACTGCAGCGGTCTTTGCCAGAAGCTCCCCACCCTTTACATTTTCCGCAAGTGCCTTTTCCACCACACTCCTTGCAACCTCACCAAGGGGCGATGCGTATAATATAGCCGCAATGGGTTTATAAACCACAGATGTAAGTACAAAGGAAATTATTGTAGATGCAAAGCCCAGAAGGGTGCTTATGAATCCCTTTTTCATTCCCCAAAGAGTAAATATTGCCAGAGCAACTATTAAAACCAAATCTGCCATAATCATTTCCCCTCTTATTTAATAATTTTTCCTCCTGAACCGCTTATTACAAAGACATAATCCTCATCATCAAAAAGCACTATTTTCTTCGCTCCCGATTCACTCATCATGCGTTTTTCTATATCAAGCTCTTTGTCTGCGATATAAATCTCTTTTCCGAAAGCTATTGCCACAGCACTCTTGCTCACGCTTATATCGTCGGCAATGTAATCAAAGGTTTTTTTACCAATTTCTCTGCCCAGACGGTTTATCGTAACCACCTCGGTTGAGTTTCCCTTTACACCGCTTCCCGACTGTTCAAAGGCAAGTACCATAATATCGGGATTCGTCACGTCTGCTTTGAGCAAAGTCTTATCTTTATATGAATAGGACCATTTTTTACTTCCGTCGGAGTTATAGTATTCAAGGCTGTGACTTCCCACAGCGGTAAGCGTATTATTCATATTATAATCTACGCTGAAATAAACCTTAGAATCGCTGCTATGCCTCTCAATTTCCTCTGCCTCGGTTATATCAAGAATCAGAATTTCACCCAAAAGCTTTTGATTTCCTGCTGTTGCTAAAGAAATTGCAATAGCATTATTCTGGGAATTAATATCACCGTCAAGGAATTGACTCTTGCTTACATCCCACTTAAAGATAGGCTCTCCTGACTTATTATACACCATACATTCACAGTTATAGCCTTCTTTTTCTGTGGCAAGAAAGAGATAGCCATTATCATTTACTTTTGCTCTGATAATTTTGTTTTTGGTTTTTATGCTGTAACATTCCTTTATTCGTTTGTACACGGTTACATCCGTGGAATTTTTATTATAACAGACAGCATAATCACCCTCCGTAAAAAGCATCGGCTCTGACAGGGCTATTGAAATTTTCTCACCGTCACCATCCTCGTCAAAAACACGCATGGACGTTGTTGAAACGTGCACTACTTCCCCATCTATTCTTGCGGCATCGCCTACGAAGAATCCGCTGCTTCCCTCCTGAGTTTCGGTCACAACGCCTTCGCTTTCATCTGTGCCGTTGAAAAAGTCGAGGTCTCTGTTAAGGTAATAAATTATCACAAGCATTGAAAGAATAACTATTATTGCAGATGTATTTTTTAAAATATGTTTAAATTTTTCCTTATTCATAATTCACCTCTACCAAAGAAAGCCCTTGAGGAGGGGCAGTTATTCCCATTAATCTTCTGTCTTTCTTTTCTATAAGCTCGGCAATTTCGCTCTCGGAAAGCTTGCCGTTACCCACATAAACAAGAGTGCCTACTATTATCCTCACCATGTTGTATAGAAATCCGTCAGCCGCGGCACGAACTGTTATTAAATCTCCGTCTTTTCTGAGCGAAAGCTCCGTAACCGTTCTGACCGTGGATTTAACCACACTCCCCGCTGCACAAAAGCAGGCAAAATCGTGTTTTCCTGAGATAAGCTTTGCTGCACGCTGCATTTTTTCAAAATCCAGCTTTATAGGGTAGTGCCACGCAAAATTTCTTAGTAACGGATCCATAAAAGGAGCGTTAAGGATTTTATATTCATATGCTTTTGTAACTGTTTCAAAACGGGCGTTAAAGCCCTCATGCATTATCTCGCACTTATAGGCACGTATATCAGGCGGAAGCATGGTATTTAAAACAAAGGGAATCTTATCACACGGGATTGTAGTTTCTGCGACAAAGCTGCATACATATATCCTTGCGTGAACTCCTGCATCTGTTCTGCTGCATCCTGTAACGGTGGTTTCTTTTTTGAAAACCTCGGATAAAATACCCTCTAAAACCTCCTGCACCGTGATGCCGTTTTTCTGACGCTGCCATCCGTGATAATTTGTGCCGTCATATGCCATTGTAAGTTTGTAAGTCATTATAATTTCCATAGCCTTTCTGCCCGCAGATAGCAATTAAAATATATACGCACTTTTCGTGGGCAGATAAGGCGTATAATGGAAATTATGCACATCGCCGTTTCGCATCGCGTTCGATGCGAAAATTTCGGCGGTGCAATAAATTCCGCCGGAGGCATAACGTGATTTTTCACGTTATAACCTCTATCAAAACAAGTGTACACACCATTATGATTGCATAACAAAGTGCTGACAAATCATTTACGCCAAATTCAAGCTTCCTGTAGGAAGTGCGTGGTGCATCGCTGTTATAGCACCTACATTCCATTGCCACCGCCAAATCGTCCGCACGCCTGAAAGCACTGACAAAAAGCGGAACCAAAATAGGTATCATAGCCTTAATACGCTTGATTGGATTTCCATGTTCAAAGTCCGCACCCCTTGAGGTTTGTGCTTTAATAATTTTATCAGTTTCATCAAGAAGGGTGGGAATGAATCTTAATGCGATGCTTATCATCATTACGAAAACAGACACGGGAACTCCTATTTTCTTAAGCGGTGACAGGAGTGATTCCATTCCGCTTGTTAAAACGGTGGGCGTGGTGCTTAAAGTAAGAAGTGATGTACCCATTATGAGAAGTGTAATTCGTACTGCCATTTTCACTGCAAGCCATACACCGCCCTCAGTGATAGAAAAAATGCCTTTTTCAAAAATCACCCTGCCCTCATCAACCAAAAACAAATTAAGAAGTGCCGTAAAGACCACAAGAAAAAGTATGGGCTTTAATCCTCTTAATATAAACCTGAGCGGTATGTGCGAAACTCTGATGCAGATTGCTGTAAAGGCAATTATTACCCCATACGAGTATATGCTGTCAACCACAAAGAGCATGACCATATAAAAAAGCGTCCACAAAATTTTTGTTCTGGGATCCATTTTATGAACTACTGAATCCGCATTGTAATACTGACCGATTGTAATATCACGAATCAAGAAATCGCCCCCAATCCCTGATATATAACATCAGCAAGACTTGTTATATCAAAAATATTTTCGGGAATATTCATTCCGCCCTCATTCAAAAGCTTAATAACTTTTGTTATTTCAGGAAGCTCAAGTCCGCATCTTTTGAGTAAGTCTGCATCGGAAAAAATATTTGAAACAGTATCATCCCTATACTTTTCACCACTATTAAGTACAATTATCCTTTCGGCATTTTGTGCAAGATCCTCCATACTGTGGGAAATGAGAATGATGGTTGTATTTTGCTCTTTTCTGATTTTGTGAAGCTCGCCCCATAATCTTTCCCTGCCCGACGGGTCAAGCCCTGCAGCAGGCTCGTCAAGTATAAGAACCTCAGGCTCGGTAGCAAGCACTCCTGCAATTGCAACACGCCTTTTCTGACCGCCCGAAAGCTCAAAAGGAGATTTTTCAAAAAGCTCCTCTTTAAGATGTGCAAGTGCGGCACTGCGGCGTACGCATTTATCCGTTTCTTCCTCGCTAAGCCCCTTGTTTTTAGGCCCGAAAGCTATATCACGGTACACAGTTTCTTCAAAAAGCTGATGCTCGGGATACTGGAATACTATCCCTACCTTGCTTCTCAAAACACGTGCGGCAGTCTTATAGTCACTATAGAGAGTACCATCAACCAAAATACTTCCTCCGCACGGCTTTATAAGCCCTGCAAGTATTTGGGCAACTGTTGTTTTTCCGCTTCCCGTGTGACCTGCAACACCGATAAATTCACCCTTATTAATTTTTAAATTAATATCCTTTACCGCAGCCGCATTATCGCCTATGCTATCGCTGTAAGAATATGATACGTTCTTAAATTCAATCATACCAAATTTCCTTTGTACTTCAGTATTTCCTCGGCACATTCCCGGGGTGTAAGAGGCTCCTTTTCAATATTTAATCCCATTTTTCGGAGGGCATGAACGAGAGCTGTAGAGTCGGGCACGGAAAGCCCTAATTCACGAAGCTTTTCCTCTTGTCTGAATACTTCTTGAGGCGATGCATCTATCTCAACTTTTCCCCTGTCCAAAACAATCACACGGTCAGCCTTTGCCGCCTCATCCATGTAATGGGTGATAAGCACAATGGTTATGTTTTTTTCTCTGTTAAGTCTGAGGATTGTATCCATAACCTCCTTGCGTCCCTGCGGGTCAAGCATGGCGGTGGGCTCATCAAGAATAATACATCTTGGCTGCATAGCCAGAATCCCCGCAATAGCCACACGCTGCTTCTGTCCGCCTGATAAAAGGTGCGGAGCACGTTTTCTATGCTCATACATGTTTACGGCTTTAAGTGCTTCCTCGACGCGTCTGTGCATTTCTTCCCTGTCTATAGCAATGTTTTCAAGGCCGAATGCCACGTCCTCCTCCACGATTGTAGCTACAATCTGATTGTCGGGATTCTGGAATACCATACCTGCACTTTTCCTGAGGTCATAGAGCTTTTTCTCATTGCGGGTTTCTATTCCGCAAACGGTCATACTTCCTCCCGAGGGTAAGAGTATGGCATTTATATGCTTTGCAAACGTACTCTTTCCGCTTCCGTTATGACCTATAATTGCAGTAAAACTGCCTTCTTCTATATCTATATTTAATCCGTCAAGAACTACCTTCTCATCATTTTCTCTTTTGTACGAAAAGGAAAGCTCCCTTGCTTCAATAATATTCATAAAACCAGTCCAATACTATTTTTCCCATCTTGCGGTTGCTCCGCACGGAAGCACCATGGATGAGCTTGTTATTTTAAGTCCTATTTCACTTGCCTGAATTTTCCCCTCGGGCAAACACATCTGCATGAGGTTGGACATCACCGTGGGAGAAAGCCCCGTGGTATAGGAATTAATTATAAAGAATAAAGGATTATCGCTTAAAAGAAGTGAACATCTGCGTACAAAATGACATATGGAATCCTCTATTTTCCAAACCTCGCCTCCGGGCCCTCTGCCGTAGGAGGGAGGATCCATTAAAATCGCATCGTATTTATTCCCACGCCTTATTTCCCTTTCAACGAATTTCATGCAGTCATCCACAAGGTATCTTATGGGTGCATCGGAAAGAGCACTTGAGCGGGCATTTTCCTTAGCCCACTGGACCATACCCTTTGAAGCATCAACATGGGTAACCGATGCCCCTGCCTTTGCACACGCTACTGTAGCACCGCCCGTATAGGCAAAGAGATTTAAAACCTTTGCCCCCTTGCGTCCTTTTATTTTATTCATCATATAATCCCAGTTTACCGCCTGTTCGGGAAAAAGCCCCGTATGCTTGAAGCCCATGGGCTTAATGTTGAAGGTTAAATCCTTATAGCTGACTGTCCACTGGTCGGGAATACTTTTTTTATACTCCCACTTTCCGCCGCCGCTTGAAGAACGATGATAATGTGCATCAGCCGTTTTCCATACGCCTTGGTTTGTCTTATTGTCCCAGATTACCTGAGGGTCAGGTCTGCACAATATTATGTCACCCCAGCGTTCAAGCTTTTCACCGCTTGCGGTATCTATACATTCATAATCTTTCCAATCTTCTGCAACCCACATAGTTTTCTCCATTCAAATTTATCAATCTTCGTAATCTTCAAAATTGTATTTATCAGAAAATACAAATCCAACAAGGTCGGGACCGCCATGACAGCCGATAACTGAGCCAAGCCTCAATTCTATAGTTTTCACATTTTCAAAGGCAGATGTAAGCTCTCCCTTCAGCTCTTCACACTTTTCTTTCTGTGCGGAGTGAACGGCAAATACGCTCTTTCCCGTCAAATCAAAACCGTCACTTTTTGCTTTGTCAACAAGCTTCTTTAAAAGCTTCTTGCTTCCGCGAAGCTTTCCGTCCTGAACTACAAGACCGTCCTTGATTGCAAGAACAGGCTTTATATCAAGCACATTTGCAATCACGAAGGTAGCCGCATTTATTCTGCCGCCACGCTTAAGATGAGTCATATCGCCTACGAGGAAGTATGCATGCATGGTTGTGTATACATCCTCAAGATAGCTTACGATTTCCTCCTTTGACTTTCCGTCATTTAGCATATGTGCGGCATGAACCACACCGCCTCCATAAAGGCAGGAAAATCCGTGGGAATCAACAACTATAATCTCTCCCCCTCGTTCGTCCATCACTTCCTGTGCGGAAAGAACGGCATTCTGATACATACCGCTTCCCTTTGAAGAAATTGTAACAACAATTAATGTGTCGTAGCCATTGTCATATTCTTCATTATAGGCATCGGCATATCTTATAGGGGTAATCTGCGTGGTTTTAGGAATCTCACTTTCAGAATCCGACAATTTTTCATAAAACTCATCCTTAGACATATCTATGCCTTCCTTGTAGTATGTTTCTCCGTCAAAGGAAAACATAATTGGAAGCATCCTTATGCCTAATTTCTCAGCTTGCTGCAGCGTAATATCACTTCCGCTGTCGGTTATAATTTTAATCTTGCTCATTATCAAATTCCTCTCCTTCATTTATAGGCTCGGTAGGGGTGATGTCTTCTTTAACTTTATCCGAATTATCTATTGTAACTCCTCTTGTTGCCATTTCCTGCTGTGCTCTTAAAAGGGATGCATAAATACCATTCTTTTCAATAAGCTCTTTGTGAGTTCCCGTTTCTGCAATCTGGCCGTTATCCAGCACGAATAGCCTGTCCGCATTCTTAAGGGTTGACAATCGGTGTGCAATTGCAAATACGGTTTTTCCGTCGGTAACTTTTTTCAGTGCCTCCTGAATTTTAAGCTCCGTATCGGAATCCACCGATGCTGTTGCCTCATCTAAAATAAGGATTTTGGGATTTGCAACAATTGCACGTGCTATTGAAATACGCTGGCGTTCTCCACCTGAAAGCTTATATCCTTTTTCTCCCACATAAGTATTATATCCGTCGGGAAGCTCCATTATGAAATCATGTGCATTTGCCTTTTTAGCGGCAATAATACAATCCTCTAAAGTAGCTTCCGGAGCAGCATATCTGAGGTTTTGCAGAATACTTCCGCTGAAAAGATAGCTCTCCTGCAAAACCACACCTAAAAGCTTCTTATAGTCCTGCTGATTATATTCCGAAATGTCACTTCCGTCAAGCAAAATTTTTCCTCGGTCGGGGCTGTAGAGCCGCATGATAAGATTAATCATTGTGCTTTTTCCTGCACCACTGTGACCGACAAGTCCTATCATTTCACCTTTTTTTACCGATTCTTCTATGTTTTTTAAAACTCGTCTGTAGCTCTTGTATCCAAAGGAAACATTATCAAAGGTAAAACTACCCTCCGCCTTATCTATAGAGGCTTTTATGTCCCCTTGGGGTTGTTCTTCTTCCTCAAGAACCTCAAAAACTCTTTGAGAGCTTACCAGTGCCATGGTAAAATGCCTGGGAAGCATACTAAACCACTCAAGTCTGCTGTAGAGATACCCCCCGTAGGTGGAAAACTGTACAAGCTCGCCCACACTCATGCTGCCGCCGAGAACCTTGCTTCCCCCGAAAAGCAGTACAAGATAGCTGCCAAAGCCCATTATAAACTTAATTATGGGAAATATGGTATAAACATATTTTTCATTGGCACAGGTAATATCTCTTACATCGCCTGCCGTTTTCTTAAATCGGTCAATTTCATCATCTTCCCTGCCAAAAACCTTGACAACCTTTATTCCGTTTAATACTTCGGTAAGGCGATTTGTCATCTTATCCATTTTTCTCCATTGCTTATGATACCTGCTTCGGATATTAAGACGTATCTTGCCTATAAGATATAAGGCAATGGGCATGGGAATAAAAATCAAAAGGGACATTTTTGCATCAAGATAAATGGTAATAACTGCTATGGCAATAAACAGGAATATTTCATTCACAGCCATTATTGCGATATCCTGAATAAAGGTTTGTATACGCTGTGTATCATTATTGATACGCTGCATCAAATCGCCCGTCTTTTTTTCCTCAATGTAGCTAAGAGGCATTTTCTGAAGCTTTTCGTATATATGATTTCTTAAATCCATAACCAAAAGATTACTTGCCTTTGACGATATAATACTGCGAAAAACAGACACAACCATGCTGATAACTGTAGTAAGGAGCATTAGTCCCACTATGATTAGCAGTGTTGTAATGGAGGCATTTTTTATATTCAGCACATCATTTATCAGATGCTTTGAAAGAATGGGAGTAACTACCGTAACAATACTTGTTATCCAGAACAAGAATAAAAGAGCTATATATAAACCCTTATACGGCTTTGCAATTTTAAAAAGCTTTTTTAAAACAGAAAATTTATCACTGCAATGAGCGCATACTGTCGTATTCTTAATATATGCTCTGCCGCACCTTGGACACACCCTGTCCTCGGAAAAAGTTTTCTCATTAATTACAGGCTCAGTTCCCTCTGCAAGGTCATTAATAATCTCGCACACTGATGTAAATTCCTCAATATGCTTCATGGAGAAACGAACAAGCTGCATTCTTCCTTTTACCGTGAAAGCCTCCAGAATTCCTCCGCCCGTATATTCTCCGAGGCAAACTTTTTTAATGTTTGCAATGTTTTCCGCAAGAATAAGTCTGCCGTTTTCCACCACGCAAAGCCTGTGTCTGCCTACGGCAAAAACGCCTTCTGTATATGCGCCGTTTTCCGATATATCATAGGAGAGTGACAAAAGGATTTCTTCCCCTTCAAGTGCAACGCACACAATATCGCTGTATTTAGTTATTGATGCCTTTGCACTCATGTCAATGCTCCTTTCCGCTTTAAATCCAGATTTCAAGGATTTTTAACGCTTTGTCCTCAACCTTTGTAATATCGGGAATATAATACCTGTTTCCGTAAACATCAATAAGCATAACACGGTTATTACCCATATTCCGCACGTTACTGCTCATATCTGTAACTGTAAATTCCCGTGTTCCCGCCGTGGTCATAACTTCCCACATGGTATGGCCGAATTCTTCACTTACCTTGTTGACCGCTGTAATTTCGGGGACAAAGTATCGTTTTGCAAGCTCCCTGCGCACCATTTGCAACTGATTTTCTGAAATTTCACGCAGCGCCCTTAAAATTCCTATTTCTTTTTCCTTATCCTCACGGGAATAATTCTCGCTTCTAATGCACAGATATTCTTCCTCATACACAAAAGGGAACATTCGGAGAACACTTACCCGTCCCATATCCTCTCCTTTGTACTTAAGGCAGAGAAGACCGCTTTGTGATTCATAAAATTCAATATCGGAAGGACTGATAAAATCAAGCATATTTTCCATATTATCTTCATCCCTTTCAAATTTCCGCAGTGATATTTAAGCTTTCAAGTTGCTTTTGAGCCATGGAAGCATAAATACCGCCGTTTTTACTAAACAGCTCCTCATGCGTTCCCTCCTCCACAATCGAGCCTTCTTCCACCACAATCAGCCTGTCGGCATTTTTTAAGGTGGAAAATCTGTGGGCTATTGCGATGGTTGTTCTATCCTTTATAAGAAGCTGCATTGCCTTTTGAATCTGCTGCTCGGTTTTTGTATCAAGGGACGATGTGGCTTCATCAAAAATAAGAATCGGAGGATTCATTAAGATTGCACGTGCAATGCTTATTCTCTGTTTTTCGCCGCCCGATAAATCCACGCCGCCTTTGCCGATTTGCGTATCATAGCCGTCGGGCAGATTCATAATAAAATCATGGGCATATGCTTTTTTTGCCGCATCAATAATTTCCTCGCGGGTAGCCACAGGTTTTCCGTAGGCAATATTCTCCGCTATGCTTCCCGAAAAAAGATATGTTTCCTGAAGCACCATTCCTATATTGCTTCTCAGGGTATTAAAGCTAAGCTTCTTCACATTCACGCCGTCGATCAGGACTTCTCCGTCGGAAACATCGTAGAGCCTTGTTATAAGATTTGTAATCGTGCTTTTCCCTGCACCGCTATGCCCTACAAGCCCCACCATTTCCCCGGGAGAAACAGACAAAGATACATTTTTTAAAACGGGACGGTTTGGTTCGTAGGAAAATGTGACATTTTTAAGTTCAACATGCCCTTTTAAATTTTCCATTGATAACGGATTTGGTGATTCGGGAACATCACTCTTCCTGTCAATCACTTCAAAGATTCGCTGAGCGCTGTTCATACAGCTTGTCCACCAGTCAAAGGTTTTCACCATAAAGTTAACGGGGTTATAAAGAAGGGAAAGATATCCTACAAAGCTCATAAGCTCACCAAAGGTAAGCTTTCCGGATACAACCTGTGCTCCGCCCAGTCCCCATACAACAAGACCGCCGAGTGCCATGATGAAGTTAAGAAGCGGAAAAACCTTTGCCGAGGCAACTCCCTCGCGTATACGATTATCGCACACCTCTCTGCTTGCTTTGCAAAATCTTTCTGTTTCGCTTGTTTCCTTTCCGAATGCTTTTACCACTCTTATTCCCATCAATGAATCATTAATAACGGAATTCATTGATGATGATTTTCTCCATGAAAACCATTTAAGCTTTTTAAACACACGGGCAGACCGTTTGATAATAAGTGCAATTACGGGTAGCGGAACAAGCACCGAAATTGAAAGCAAGGGGTTAACGAAAAATAGGAAAAGCCCCACAGTACAAATGGTTGCCGCATTTATAATAAAATTGGGAAGCCCGTCATTTAAAAAATACTGAATATCCAGTGCGTCACTGTTAATTCTGTTTAATAGGTTTCCCGTACGCTTTGAAGAAAAGAAGCTCATCCCAAGCTTTTGCATAGAGGAAAAAACCTCGGTTTTTATGTCGTAAATAATATTTCCCGACATTTGTGCCCCGATTCTTCCCTGCACAATTCCGAGAATTGTTGAAAAAACTGCAATTCCTGCAATCAAAATAACAAGCTCTGCTATCCTTCCCGAGAACATTCCGTCAGGATTTAATACATGGTCGTACAGAATAGTACCCGTAATATACGGCTGAATAAGATTTATCCCTGTAATCAGAAAAATTATGAGAATCATTTTCACAAGCTGTTTTTTATATTTAGGCACATAGGAAAGCACTCGCAAAAAAAGCTTTTTCCTGCCTTTGTTTATATATGAAAAATCATCCCCTGCCTTCTCCTCCATATTTACGGAATCGGGAGTTTGTCCATCGAGAAGCTTTCGTACAACACTCATAAATCGGTCAATTTTCGCCGATACTGACAATGTGAAATAAGAAAGTGCCGTCTCCTCCGTTTGGCTTTTGATTAAAACTGCACCGGAGGAAATATAATTTTCCGTGTATATGTTTTCTATTTCGGAGTATTTTCTGAGAAGAAACGTTCCGTCCTCATAAATCACGCAAAGAGCATCCCTTAACGCACACAGCACACACGTTCCGTATGTTTCGGGATGGGATAAATCACACTCGGCGAAAGCCACAAGCTCATCGGCGGCAATGCCGTAAGAACTAAGTTTTTCCGTTATAATTTCTCTGCCGATTTCTTCATTTTTCTGCAACACTGCCACCTCCTTAATTTAGTAAAGATTATTATACACTTTTTGGCAATAAAAAGCAATATAAATATGCGGATATAACCCAACTTTTTTGAAAAAAGATAAGGATGTAAAAAGTTAAACTTCTTTACATCCCTATAATTATTGATTCTTTATTTTTATTGAATGAACATCGCGTCTCCGAAGCTGAAAAACCTGTATTTCTCACTAACTGCATGCTTATATGCATTTAAAATATTTTCCTTGCCTGCAAGTGCACTTACAAGCATAACAAGGGTGGATTTCGGCAGGTGGAAATTAGTTATAAGTGCATCCGTCATCTTAAATTCATAGCCGGGATATATAAAAATATCCGTTTCGCCACTCTTGGGAAGCAAAACCCCGTTTTCGGTGGCACTTTCAACAGTTCTGCAGCTTGTCGTTCCCACGCATATAACTCTGCCTCCGCTTGCCTTTGTTTCATTTACAATCTTTGCTGTTTCCTCGGAAACGGTGTAATATTCAGAGTGCATCTTGTGCTGTGTAACATCGGTAACCTTTACAGGTCTGAATGTGCCCAAGCCCACATGAAGTGTCAAGAAAGCAAGCTTTACACCCATTTTCCGAATTTCATCGAGCAATTCATTTGTAAAATGAAGCCCTGCCGTAGGTGCAGCAGCACTGCCGTCATGCTTTGAATAAACTGTCTGATAACGGTTTTTATCCTGCAATTTTTCCTTGATATAGTGCGGAAGCGGCATCTCGCCGAGTTCCTCCAGCACATTTTCAAAAAGCCCGTCATAAGTAAATCTGACGCGTCTGTTTCCGCCCTCAAGAATGTCCAGAACCTCTGCGCAAAGCTTTCCACCGCCAAATTCAAACTTGGCTCCGATTTTAGCTTTTCTTCCGGGCTTTAGGGCTACCTCCCACTCATCGGTGGAATACCTGTGCAAAAGCAGAAATTCGATTGCACCTCCGCTTTCTTTTTTACATCCGTAAAGTCTTGCAGGGATAACCCTTGTATCGTTTAAAACAAGGCAATCACCTTCACGGAGGTATGCCTTGATATTCTTAAAGGAGTCATCCTTGTATTCCCCTGTTTTTTTATCAAGCACCAACAGCCTTGATGCAGTTCTGTCCCCAAGCGGCGTCTGTGCAATACGCTCATCAGGTAAATAATAGTCAAATTCTTCGGTGTTCATAATTTTTAAATTACCTCAATTCCAAGCCTGTAAAATAATGCTTTAATATTTCTTCATATCCAAAGCCGCTTTCCGCCATTCCTCTTGCACCCCACTGGCTCATACCTACTCCGTGTCCGTATCCGCCGCCGTCAACAACATATTTTTCCGCACTTCCAGTAGGATTAATATTAAGCTGTGAAATACTTCCGTTTGCCGATATTACACTAAAGCCTGCTATGCCGCTCGTTCCCTCGGAAGAGCAAGCAATAAGCGGAGCTTTTGCCTCGCCCGATGTGGTGGCAATTGTTAAAACACTGTCGGGGTATACGCTGAATTTCTGGCTGTAGAGTCCGAGAATTGTTCTGCATTTTTCACGCTGCACACTATGTGTGCCATGGCTTCCGTGAAAAGTCATTTTAAGAACTCTGCCGCTATCGGATTTTGAATCAACGGTAATATTATTAAGCGTACCAATATTCACGCCTGCATTTATCAGCTTTTCTTCCACTTCCTCCCGCGTCATGGTAACATTCCATTTATATTTTGAAGCTTTTTCGGGATTTTCATAAATATCGGGAACGGATTTTAAATAATCAATCGAGCTTCCCCATACGTTTTTAACGTCTTCCGTCTGCCCTCCGCTGGTGGCAAAGAAGAAAAGCTCTGCAACCTTGTCGCTATGATAACCCAGTATACCCTTTGTTTCATTTACCGCCGCCCTTGTATTCTCATGCTCGCTTGCAACGCCGCCGTAAACCTGGCAATGAGTGGTGGGACAAACATCAAATCCGTAATTCTTATGTGCGCCTGTGCGTGTAAGCACGTAATTTCTCGCACATACTGATTGTGCCTTTAAAGCCTCTTTTGGCCAGGTGTAGCTCATTTCTTTTCCCAAAACACTTGCCACATAATCATCTGTTCCTACATAGTTTATTACAAGGAGGGTGCCGTCAGTGCATTTTTCAATATAAATATATCCCCTGTACTCCTTACCGTCACACATTAATGTTGCACCCTGCGGCGGTTGCACAGATAGCTTTAAAATACCGCTTGCATCAAATTTATTCCACGATGCAAAACCGGTAGAACCCATCTCTATGTAAAGTTCCTCATTAGGCTGTGCCTGATACAAAACCGTACCGACTGCGGCATCGTACACGGTAAGCCCTCCTTGGGAATAAAGAGTTACACTGCTTCCAGAACTACTCCCATACTTAAGCCCCACGGAAACTTCACTTTTGTATTCAGATGCCTGTGCTATATTTGCAAAAGCAATAATTGCCGTAAATATCAAACATGTTATAAGAAATTTCTTTTTCACTCTTCCTACCTCCCCACATTCGTATCATAATACTTTTTTCGACGAAAATCAAGAAAATCCTTTATTTTTCATAGCTTTTGCCTCAAAAAATTGACATATGAATATTTTGGTGGTATACTGAATAAAAATGAATATTGATTGATAAGGAGGTATGTCAAGTGAGAACAAAGTCAATTTTTACAGGCTCTTGTTGTGCCATTGTAACTCCCTTTGATAAAAACGGAAAAGTAAATTTTGATGCACTTGAAAAGCTGGTTGAATTCCAGATTGAAGGAAAAACCGATGCCATCTGCGTATGCGGAACAACGGGCGAAGCACCCACCCTTGCAGATGACGAACACCTCAAGGTAATAGAATGTGTTGTAAAAAAGGTTTGCGGCAGAGTTCCCGTAATTGCGGGAACAGGCTCAAATGACACAAATCACGCTATAATGATGTCAAAAGAGGCAACGGCGCTTGGTGCCGATGCACTCCTTCTCGTAACTCCCTATTACAACAAAACTACACAAAAGGGGCTTATCAAGCATTACACTGCTATTGCAGACACGCTTGAAATTCCTGCTATTTTATACAATGTTCCCGGAAGAACAAGTGTAAACATCGCTCCTTCAACGCTAAAGGCTCTTTGCGACCACCCCAATATTGCCGCTATAAAAGAGGCATCGGGAAACATGGCGCAGGTTGTTGAAATGATGAGTCTGTGCGGTGACAAAATCGATTTTTATTCGGGAAATGACGACATAAACATTCCTATTACTGCAATCGGAGGTAAGGGTGCAATTTCCGTTTTGTCAAACATAGCACCCTATCAGACTCATCATATGCTTCAGCTTGCACTGGACGGCAATATTAAGGAAGCAACAAAGATGCAGTTTGAAGCGACCGAGCTTATAGGTGCATTATTCTGCGAGGTCAACCCCATTCCCGTTAAAGAGGGTCTCAATATTTTGGGCTTTGATGTGGGCATAGGTCGTCTTCCCCTTTGCGAAATGGATAGTTTAAATGCACAAAGGCTTCATAGTGCAATGCAAAATTACGGTTTGATCAAATAATTCAGGTTATAAAAACTAAAATCGTGCCGTATAATCTATTATACGGCACGATTTTAAAAACATAAAAAGGTGGATTCATATGATAAATATAGCTTTAATAGGTGCAAACGGAAAAATGGGACAGGTTATAAGCAGACTGCTTGAAGATAGCGAAACTGCACGTGTGTCATTCGGTATAGATATAAACACAGACTGCAATAATATTTTCCCTGTATATTCCTCTCTCCCGGAGGCAAAAGAGGAATGTGATGTGATTATAGATTTTTCTCATCCGTCAACACTCAGTGCAACGCTTAAATATGCCACAGAGCGGGGCAAGGCGGCAGTAATTGCAACCACAGGTCTTGCAAATGAGCAAATCGAGGCTATTAAAAACACAGCGGAAAATATTCCTCTCTTTTTTAGTGCCAATATGTCTTTGGGGGTTAATCTGCTTATTGAGCTTGCAAAAAAAGCTACCCTGCTCCTTGAGGAAAATTTTGATATTGAAATCATTGAAAAGCATCACAATCAGAAAATTGATGCTCCCAGCGGCACCGCACTGGCTATTGCCGATGCAATTAATGATACAAGCATAAAAGCAAACGAATACGTATATGACAGACACAGCACACGTAAAAAGAGAAGTAAAAATGAAATCGGTATTCACTCACTCCGCGGCGGTACAATAGTGGGTGAACACAGCGTAATATTTGCAGGAACAGATGAAATCATTGAGCTTAAGCACACAGCAACAAGCAAAGAGGTTTTCGCTGTGGGTGCAATAAAAGCTGCTGCATTTCTTATTGGCAAAAAACCCGGATTATACAACATGGGCAATCTTATAGAAGGGGTATGTTAAAAAATGAAAAGGACTTCACTTCGGGACAGAAAGCTTCCCAACTACACCAAGGGAGAAGAAATATTTAATATGGTTACCCACATTGTGGGCGGAGTTTTGGGCATTGCTTATCTTGTCCTTTGCGTAATGGTTTCTGCATTGCACGGCAACTACTACGGAATTCTTGGAAGTGCCATTTACGGTTTTTCGGTAATAGTTCTTTTTACAATGTCCAGCATATATCACGGGCTCAGACCCGGTATGGCAAAGAAAGTATTTCAGGTAATTGATCACTGCACAATTTATATTATGATTGCAGGTACTTACACACCAATTACGCTTTCGGGCATACGCGCTCTCGATCCGATGCAAGGGTGGCTTTTATTCGGAATAGTTTGGGGCATTACCATTATTGCAATGGTGTTTACAGCCATTGACCATAATAAATACAGCAGGCTTTCAATGGCGTGCTATGTGGGGCTTGGATGGTTTATAATTATATTCTGGGATCTTACCTATGCGGTACTGGGCATGGGCGGAACTGTTTTCCTGGCGTTGGGAGGCGTGCTTTATACAATCGGTGCAGTTTTATACTCCCTCGGTGGAAAAAAGCGTTATATCCACTCCCTGTTCCACATTTTTGTGGATTTGGCAAGTCTGATGCATTTCTTCTGCATATTATTTTATGTGGTATAAACTATAGAAAAAGCTTGACAAAAAAGCAACCTTTGTCGGGCTTTTTCTATATAGACAAAAATAAGCAAAAGTTGACATAAAAAAATTGACATATAAATTTATTGGTGATATAATATTGTTTAATATTTTGTTTTATGATTATGAAAGGAATGATATAAATGAAAAAACTTAATGTTGCAGTAGTAGGAGCTACAGGTATGGTAGGAAGAACTTTCCTTAAGGTGTTGGAGGAAGAAAAGCTCCCCGTAGAAAACTATTATCTCTTTGCTTCTGCACGCAGTGCAGGTTCAAAGGTTGAGTTCATGGGAAAGGAATACACCATTGAAGAGCTTACCGAAAGCTCTTTTGACAGAGGAATCGATATTGCACTTTTCAGTGCAGGCGGTTCAATCAGTGAAAAATTTGCACCCATTGCCGCAAGCAAAGGTTGTATAGTAATCGATAATTCCAGTGCGTGGAGAATGGATAAAGAGGTTCCTTTGGTTGTTCCCGAAGTTAACCCCGAAGATATTAAATGGAACAAGGGTATTATTGCAAACCCCAACTGCTCCACAATCCAGGCTATGGTTGCTCTTAAGCCTCTTGACGATAAGTATAAGATTAAGAGAATTGTATATTCAACATATCAGGCAGTTTCAGGTGCAGGTATGGGCGGCTGGAGTGACCTTGAAAACGGTCTTAAGGGTGAAGCACCCAAGAAGTTCCCCCACCCCATTGCAAACAACTGTCTCCCCCACATCGATGTATTTCTTCCCAATGGCTATACCAAGGAAGAAATGAAAATGGTACATGAAACAAGAAAGATTCTCGGAAGAGACGATATCAGAATCACTGCTACAACTGTACGTGTACCCGTGTTCAACAGCCACAGTGAGTCAATCAATGTTGAATTTGAAAAGCCCTTTGATCTTGCTGAGCTTGTAGATGCACTTAAAAACGCACCCGGCGTTGTGGTTCAGGATGACCCCGCAAATAATGTTTATCCCCTTGCAATCAATGCAACAGGCTCTAACGATACATTCATCGGCAGAATCCGCCGTGATGAAAGCGTAGAAAGCGGTGTTAACCTTTGGGTTGTTGCCGACAATATCCGTAAGGGTGCTGCAGCAAATGCAGTTCAGATTGCAAAGAAAGTTATTGAATACATGGACTAATTGGAGGAATATCAAGTGAGAACGAAGTCAATTTTTACAGGCTCTTGCTGTGCCATTGTAACTCCCTTTGATAAAAACGGAAACGCAAATTTTGAAGAGCTTAAAAAGATAGTAGAATTTCAGATTGAAAACAAGACTGATTGTATCTGTGCCTGCGGAACAACGGGCGAAGCATCTACTTTAAATGACAAAGAGCATCTTGAGGTTATTGAGTTTATAGTTAACACTGTAAACGGAAGAATTCCCGTAATTGCAGGAACAGGCTCCAATGATACAAGACACGGAATCGAGCTTTGCAAAAACGCATGCAGCCTTGGTGTTGACGGTCTTTTGATTGTTACCCCCTACTATAACAAGACAAGTCAGAGAGGTCTTATACATAACTATAGCGTTATGGCAGAATGTGTAGATAAGCCCATTATTCTGTATAACGTACCCGGAAGAACGGGTTGTAACATCTCCCCTGCAACTCTTAATACTCTTGCAGACCATCCCAATATCGTAGGTATTAAGGAAGCTTCGGGTGATATGTCACAGTTTATTGAAATGATGGCTCTTTGTGGTGACAGGCTTGATTTTTATTCAGGAAATGACGATATCAACGTTCCTATTATTTCCATGGGCGGTAAGGGTGCAATTTCAGTACTTGCAAACGTTGCTCCCCGTCAGGCACATGACATGGTACAGTTTGCTTTGGACGGAGATTTCAAGCAGGCGGCGAAAATGCAGTGCGAGGCACTTGACCTTATCAATTCTCTTTTCTGTGAGGTTAACCCCATTCCCGTTAAAGAGGGCATGAATATTCTCGGTTTCAATGCAGGTCCTACAAGACTTCCTCTTTATGAAATGGCTCCCGAAAACGTGGAAAGACTGAGAAACTCCATGAAGAACTACGGTTTAATAAAATAATTATATAAGCAAAAATAGCGGTGAAAAAGTTTTAACTTCTTCACCGCTATTTTATTTTTCCGTTTTTCACGCACAAACAAAGACTGCAACAAATTTTGTTGCAGCCTTTATAAAAGATTATTCTTTCTTCATTTGTTGCACTTAGTCAACAAAGTACTTGGAACATATGAGTCCCTGAGCACTTGAAGGAACTATAAATCTATCAAGCTTGATTTCCTCGGCTGTTCTTACATCGCTAAAGAGATTTACGCTGTAAATTACACCCTTGAAATACTGAGGAGCTCCTGTTCTGTTGTCAGCACCTATCAAGAAGTTTGATGTTGTATTTGCGTACGCACTGTTGATAGATACTGTTTCCTTAAGCTCACCATTCAGATACAGCGATGCTGTGCTTTCGTTAACAGTAATTGCAAGATGTGTTTTAGAGTCAGAACGCACATCTGTTGTAAACAGATATGTATATGCCTTTCCTCTTGAGTTCTTATAGTAAAGTCTCGGTTTACCGTTATTGTAAATTTCAACGTTTATCTGTTCGCCGTTTCCTCCGTCATAGTTACCGACAAGAGTACCTGCTCTGCTTGTATATGACTTGGGAAGAACAAATGTCGCCTCAAATGTTCTCGGAGCCGCTGTAAGCTCGTCTGCAGGTACTGCATCCTCTTCTGATGAAAGTTTCAGTCCCGCACCGGCCTTTGTGTAATCTACAGACATACCTACATCTTCTGAGGAAGAGTATTCCTTGGTTGAGAGAACTATTCCGCAAACTGTACATTCCGTATGCTTAAGCCCAGTCTGTGTTTCTGAAGGAGTTATGTCTATAATCCAGTCACCTTCCTCATGTGCACCGCCTGTCGGGCTTTCTACACAAATTTCAGCGGTGAAATCCGTGTTATAGATAACTGCGTCTGCATCAGTGTAAACGCCCTCTGCATCAAGTGCAATTTCTTCGGCTGTTCTTACATCTCCAAACAGTGCCACAGAATATATTGTACCCTTGAAATACTGTAAGTTTCCGCTTCTGTTGTCACCGCCGATTTTGAGAAGCTCCGCTGTGTCGGCAAGCTCATATTCGAGAGTCTTTGTTTCTGTATACTCACCGTTTATGTAAAGCGTTGCTGTAAGAGAATCAATCGTTACTGCAATGTGTACCGGTTCATCAGATCGGATATCAGTATCAAAGATGCAGTCTATGATTTGATTCTTAACACCGGTCTTTCCATAAATTCTTACCTTTCCGCCTGAATATATTTCAAAGCTCAGTACTTTTGGGGCATTAAGTTTATAGTTACCCACAATAACACCTGCACGTCCCTCAACATCCTCAGGAACAGTTACTACTGCTTCAAAGGTGTAGGGAACTTCTTTAATATCAATCGGAATGAGGGAGCTTGTACTTGTGCTGAAGGTCTTCCCTTCGCCTTTTACAACAATTTTATTTTTTGTTGTAAGTAGAGCACTGTAGAGTGCACTGTCCATATTAGATAAAATACCTTTGCTGATTGATTCTCCGTCTAATGCATCTTCGTAAACCGCCAACGAATAAATCGTTCCCTTGAAATACTGTAAGTTTCCGCTTCTGTTGTCACCGCCAATTTTAAGGTCTTCTACTTTTTTGGGGAATGGTATTTCAAGAGTTTTTGTTTCTTTAGGCTCTCCGTCAATATAAAGCGTTGCAATGTTTTCTTCTATGGTAACAGTTACACGAACAGGCTTGCCTGTGCGGATATCTGTATCAAAGATACAATTGCCTACAACTAAGTTATTCTTGTAGTAAAGTCTTACTTTTCCGCCTTCGTACACTTCAAAGCTTGCAACGTTCTTTACACCCGATCTGTAGTTACCTATAATAACACCGCCGCGTTCCTCTACGCTTTCAGGAAGGGAAATCACTGCATCAAAGGTATGGGGTACTGCAGAAAAATCATACAAATCTTTAGTATTTGCAACCGTAAAAGTATTTCCCTCTACAGACATAAGTGTATATTTTGAATTTACACGGGTGAAATAACCTGAATATACAAGTCCCTCTGTATCTGCGGTTATAATAACAGAATCTTTTTTGATTTCTTCAGCTGTTCTTACATCGCTAAAGAGTGCTACAGACTGAATCTTCCCCTTAAAGTACTGGGAGTTTTTACTTCTGTCATCGCCACCTATTTTGAAGTTTTCGGTTGTTTCTGGAAGGGCATATTTAAGGGTTTTTGTTTCAACAGCTTCACCGTCAAGATAAAGTGTTGCCTTCTTTCCATCAACGGTGATTGCCATATGCCTGGGAACTTCAGAACGAATATCTGCAGCAAATACAGTATCGATACGTGCAGAACCTGTATATGCAAATACTCTGGGGTTGCCGTTTTCATATATTTCTATAGCTATCTGCGGATCTGTTCCGCCGTTATAGTTACTTACAACAACGCCTGCTCTCTCATTATAGTCGGTGGGAACGCTTAATACTGCTTCAAAAGTATGAGGAGTAGCAGAAAGACTTCCTATGCTGTAGCTTGTTTCCTGCTCAAAGGCAATTTCCTCGGGATGGATTACAGTGTTTGCTGTTACTTCTTTTTCTGTTTCCTTATCTGCATCATGGAATTTCTTTGAATAAAGAAGATTTTCCCCTGTTTCAGGAAGAACAACAGTATCTGTTTTTATTTCATCGGCTGTTCTCACGTCACCAAACATAGCTACAGAATAAAGCTTTCCTTTGAAATATTGACTGTTTTTGCTTCTGTCGTCTCCGCCGATATACATATTCTGGTATTCTGACGGGTACTCAACCTTAAGCGGGATACTTTCAACTGCTTCTCCGTCTACATACAAAGTTGCAAGGGTTCCATCAACCGTAACTGCAATATGCTTTGGTGCTTCGGAACGAATATCTTTCTTGAAAATGCAATCCTGAATTACAGAATTATTTCTATAATAAAGTCTTACTTTTCCTCCCGCTAAAACCTCAAAACACACAAGATTCTCACGAGTTTTCTCATAGTTACTTACTATAACGCCTGCTCTGCTTGTGTAAGTCTTAGGAATACTTATCACGGCTTCAAAGGTGTGGGGCATCTGTGTAAGAGGCACGGAAATTCTCGAATCCTGACTTTTTGTAAAGTTGACACCTTCTGTATAGGTTACATCGGATTCCTTGCCGACAAGTTCTTTTGCCTTAATTATTTCTCCACAACCTGTACATTCCTGATAGGCAATACCATTTTCTGTAACGGTTGCTTCTTTTGCGACATTCCACTCTCCGAGGCGGTGAACTGTATCGAGGATAATTTCCTTATCACAGTATATACAAGTCTGATACGAATAACCGTCAACCTTTATATCCTCGGGAAAATGTGTCTTAACTTCGCCATAAGTATGTTCTACAACACCTGTAGATGTCTGGTCTGCAATGTTGAAAAATACGCTGTCCTCATTACAGTTATCTTCCTTTATTACAAGAACATAGTTTGACTGGTAGCTCATCGCACCACCATGCATATTGATTGAACTGAGGATTGATACATACTCTCTCTTGCCGTTTTCTGAATATGAGAGCTGAAGATCCTTACTGTGAAGTGCACCAAGTTCGTACTTGTTGAAGGATTTAAGTCCGATATCCTGTCCAAGAACCAAATCCTTATACGGATCTGTGTCAAAGTCCTCAAGATTAATGTAAATCTTATTATTGGGATTCTTCTTTGTAAGGAAAGTTTTTGTGAGCATTTCTTCAAGCTGAAGTACGATAGAGGTGGATTTGTCGTAGTTTGCACTGTTCCAGATCATAGTTACATAATCATCAGAATTGCTGAACTTACGAACAAACTTACAGTAGGGGTTATATGACTCTGTCCAGGCCAGAACGTCACCGCCGAAGGGTGAGAAATAGAATTCGAACACATCGTCATTTTCTGTTCCGATATATACAATCTGTTCCTCGGGCTTGATTTCGTCGCCTCTGCCTGCTTCAATGAGGTCTATCTGATTCTTACTCATCTCCGCTACCAGAGTTCTGAAATTATAAACTTCTTCCTGACCGCAATATTCGGGAAGAATATTTATGTAGTTATATGCCGCACGGTAAATTGCTTCGTGGTTAGAAACGATAGTTGCAGTCTGCATTTTATCGTTACCGTTTGTAGCATCAGAGTTGATACCGTCAAGGTTACTTGATGATGACCATACTGCATTTCTTCCTGTGTTACCGTTCATATCAAGGTAGTGCGATACGGCACACATCTTTGTATGCATCATATCTGTAGCCGCCTTGTTGTCGTACGATGTCCATTCGCAGTAGCCGAATGTCATATAATCACGTACAAACTTACCCTCTGCATACGCGGGGTCACAAGGCTCATCAAGGTAATATGTGAAATATTCGTAAAGTGTAGGTGCTGAGGAGGGCTGGGGATATCCGTCAAGCTGACCTACAACAGTTACGTTAATACCCATTTTTGCCGCCGTTACAAGAAGATATGAAAGACGAACAAAACCGAACTTATCATAGTCGGAATCGGGAAGATTACGCATATAACCGAAATAACGACTGTCACGGTTGATACATACTGCCGCAAGAGCACTGAAGCGGAATGATGCTATAGAGATATTTACCTCTTCCTCGGGATGTGCCTGCTTGTAGAGGATTGACTGATAAAGAAGGATACCCTCACCAACTGTACAGTTGTTTGCCGGGTCATTTTCGTGGCTTACAAATGTGTCTACCGTAACGTCTTCTCCGTTAATGTCGGGGAATACTGTTGTGCTACGGCTCATAAAGTTTGAAGAAGTGTCCAGCCTGGGAAGTTTTCCGTATTTAGAGTTTACTGAACTGTCAGATGAGTTCAGGCCGAGAGAAAGCACATCGTCCACGGGAACGGGAACTCTTACCTTCTCTTCCTCTTCATCTGTTTCCTTGGAAACATAGGCGTCACATTCGGGAATTTCATCTTCAACGCCTGAAAGGTCGTTTACAGTAAGTTCATTTGCGATTGCATAGTCCCAGTAAGCATCGTCTGCCGTGTCGCCTCTGTCCTCATCGGTATAGTTCATTTTATGGATGTTGAGTATAGCTCTGTATGTATTACCGAAAATAACGGGACCCGCTTCCGTTGCGGTGTTACCTTTAACGGTCATACCATTAACTGTAACTTCCGTATCGGTTGTAGTTTCGTACAGGACGCCACCCTTTTGTGCAGCGTTATTCTCTGCAGTAGTGTTATAAAGCTTAAGAATTGCCTTGTTATTTACGAACATCGCACCGCCGAATTTAGGAGTTGCATTGTTCTTGAATGTACAGGTGTGGAATACTGATTCCGCTTCGGAGGTAGTGTTGTAAATCGCACCGCCGTAACCGTCAAGTGAAGTGTTAGAGTCAAATACTGTATTACTTACATTTGCAACAGCTGCGTTGTACATAGCGAACGCACCGCCGTTAACCCCTGCGGAATTCCCTTTGACTTCACTTGAGTACATATCAAGTCGTGCATTGTTCACGTAAAGGAAACCTGCACTTGTAGGTGCGGAGTTATTTGTAGCGGTAATGTTATTCATAATAGCACGTGCTGATGAATGAATTGAAACACCGCCTGCACAGTATGTTGAACTGTTGTCTGTGAATTCACCACCGTCAATTTCCGCTACGGCAGAGTTTGTAAGGTAAAGTGCACCACCGTATGAATTGCTTTCTAATGATGATGCTGTGTTATTTTTAAATACAACATCCTTCATATAAGCGTCGGAGAAAGAAGTAAGATACGCCGCACCGCCTGAAGCTGCAGTGTTTTCATCAAAAGTAGTGTTTTTGATGTTTACAATCTCATCTTCTTTTGTTTCAACAGTGTGCTTTGTTACATAAAGAGCGCCGCCGTTCTTTCCTGCAACGTTTTTCACAAAGTTTGAATTCTTGATGTTTACATCCGAATTCACTGTTGATGCAGTTGTGTAAGAAACGTAAATTGCACCACCGTTTGTAGTTGTGCTGTTCCCTTCAAAGGTTACTGTGTCAAAATCAAGGTTTGCACTGTGAACAGAAACCGCACCACCCTTATCGGTTGTATTGCTTGTGGTAGTGTTATTCTTGAATGTTGAGTTCTTAACAATGGTGTCACTTTCACCTGCAGCGTAGATAGCACCACCCTCAAACAATGCTTCGTTTGCGGTAAAGCTTGATTTTTCAATGTCAAGCGTACTCTTACGGGTTATGTAGATAGCACCACCGAATACGTTTGATGTAACCTCATTATCTGATGTATTAACAGCTTTGTTTCCTGTGAAGCCACAATTCTTAACCTCTACGATACCGCCTTCTTTGAGGCTGCTGCTTGATGCATAAACTGCAATAGCACCGCCGTTTTTCGCAGTATTGTTTTCAAAGGTTGTGTTTTCAAAGGTTACTATACGGGTTACAGTGTCATCGGTAGCGTTTGCAACATAAGCAGCACCGCCCAAATTGTACGCATAGTTGTTTTTCATAACAACATTGTTTGTGTATACCGTGCCGTATGTAGCTATTGCTCCGCCGTTTGATTCTGTACTGTTTCCGTCAAAGGTTGTATCGCCGTAAATCATAGCAATAGCCATTGATGAGCAGTACAGCGCACCGCCGTTACTTACTGAAGAGTTATTTTTAAAGAGGATTTTGTCACTTACAGCAGAATTTAACTGGTCACCTGCATACATCTGGCTGAACTGTGTTCCTGCAAGATAGATAGCACCGCCGTTTGTTGTTGCACGGTTTCCTATAAACTGACCACCGTAAATTTTGAGGTCACGCAGATTGTACATAACGCCACCACGGGCTGCCTGGTTTCCTTCAAACAAACCGCTGTGGATGTTGAATGTACCACGGTTGTAGATAGCACCGCCAAGGTATGAGTTACGGTCTTCTTCAGTAACTCCCTCACCTGCAGGTTCTTCATTAACGACATTATTCTTGAATTTAGCACCGTATATGTTTACAGTACCGTCAGAAATAATCATAGCGGCACCGCCGACACGGCTTGCATTATTTACAAGGTATTTTTCCTTAAGGATTCTTTCGTTTCCGACTTTGCGGTTATTCTCGATTGTAACATTCTTATAAAGGTCAATCTGACTGCTTTCTTCAAGGAAGAGAACAGTACCCGTTACATCCACGGTCATATTTTCACTGTTACCGTCAATGATGAGAAAATCCGCACTTTCGGAATACTGATTACCGAGAGTAAGCTTTGCAGTTTTACCAAGTGCGATCGAGCTGTTACCCGCTGCATCTTCACCTACGATAAAGATGTCACCTGCAAAGTCTGCTTTTCTTGTAAGGGTTTTTGATGCAGTTGTGAAAATTACAACTTCGTCTGTAACGTAGAAAGTTCTGTCAACTTCAAAGCTTTCAACAATACGGATGTTTTTCACACCACTGCCGAGTGCAAATTCAAGCTCAGAAGCTGAAGATACGTCCATAACCTCGTCATACTCATCGTAAAGCTCGTTATTGTAGTCCTGATAACGGGGAACTTCTGTTGAAATTTCCTTAATAGTGAGCTTGTTTGCCAAAGTACCGGACCAGTAAGCCTTATCAAGCTCGCCTTCGTAATCAAGGTCTGTGTAATTACTCTTGTTGATGTTAAGAGTAGCTCTTGTTGTTCTTCCCCAGATTATAGGGCCGTTTGTTGCAGTATTTCCTGATACTGTAGTCCCGCTCATTGTAACAGACACATTTTTAGATTCTGCAGCGGTCACACACATAAATCCGCCATCAGTGGCTGAATTGTTTTTAGCTGTGGTGTTGTACATAGTAAGCAAGGAAGCGTTTGAAACATATGAAACGCCACCCAGATTTGGGGCTGAATTTGATTCAAAGGTACAACTGTGAAGAAGTGTAGAAGTTGAATCGGTGTACACGTACATAGCACCACCGTTCACAGATGCACCTGCAGTACCGCAGCTGTTATTTGTAAACTTTGTATTGTATATACTTGTATCTGCTACACCCTGGAGAGAAATTGCACCGCCGTGGCTTGTAGAGTAGTTATCTTTAATATCGCTGTTATACATTTTAAGTACAGAATGATTATTGTAAAGGAAACCACCCATTGCACCTGCAGTATTTCCCGATGCAGTTATTTTATTAAAGGTAAGTTCTGAAACAATACCTGTCGCAGTAGCTCTGTGCATACTGAATGCACCGCCCTGACTTGTCGCAGAGTTGTTTTTGATTTCTGCACCGTCAATTTCGATTTTTGATGCAGTGGCATACATAGCACCGCCGTTTCCGCCGGAGCTGTTGCCGTTCGCCTTTACATTTGACATATAAACAATAGCTTCATTACTTGCAATAAGCGCACCGCCGTGGCTTGAAGCTGTATTATTTTCAAATGTACTGCCGTACACTTTAACATCTGCCGAATCTGCAACAACAGCACCACCGGTTGATGTTGAAGTGTTGTTTGTAAATGAGGTATTGCTGAACATTGCAGTTGCATTTGAGTAGAGGGCTACCGCACCGCCACCGGCACTTGTATTCTGATCAAAAACAGAATTTGAAACTGCAACCGACTTGTTATTGCCAAGATTTTCATATCCGTATGCAGCTATAGCACCGCCGGCCTTTTCTGATGTATTCTTCAGGAATGTGGTGTTATTTGCATTAAGCACACCCTGGTCGAAAATCGCACCGCCATTGTCCTGAGCACTGTTTTCTTCGAAAAGAACTTCTGCTTTTATAACTTCGTTAGCACCACCCAGAGTAAGACGGCTGTTTACGCTTGCAGGCATATAAATTGCACCACCGCGGAATGTCGCAGAGTTCTTGGTTATGGTAGCATTGTAGATATTTGTTGTCTTGTAGCTGTAAATTGCACCGCCACGGGCTGCACTGTTTTCGGAAATAGTTGCACCGTAAATATTAAGATTTCCGAAAGAATAGATTGCACCGCCACGGGAACTTGCCTCACCCTCAACATCGTGTACAATATTGTTTGACAATGTTGCACCGTAAATATTAAGCGTACCTGAATCAATGATTGCTGCCGCACCACCGATCTGCTCGGGGTACGAAGCAGAATATTTTTCATCAAGTGTTCTTACATTACCAAGCTTTTTATTGTTTTTAACAGTTACGTTTTTATGTAAGTTTACCGTAGAATTGTTTCCGATAAAAAAGACTGTTCCTGTTACGTTTACGGAAAGGTTGTCCTTGTTACCGTCGATAACGAGAAGATTCTCGCTGTCTGATTCGGGATTACCGAAAGTAAGTGTTACAGGATTTTCCGTAAATGTACCGTCTGCAGATTCACCCACAACGAAAATATCACCTGCAAAATCTGCTTTTCTTGTAAGGGTATGAGCCTCATCACTGAAAATGTATGTATCCTCAGTGATATAGAAAGTACGGTCAAGCTCAAAGTCTTCTACTATTCTGAAAGCTGTAAAGCCTGTTCTTATAGCCTGCTCAAGCTGTGAGGAAGTTTTTATATTTATGATTTCTTTTTCTTCCGGCTCTGTGGGACTATCTCCCTCTTCACCGTCTTCATCCTCATAATCCTGATATCCGGGAATGTCTACGGACAGATTATTTACAGTAAGAAGATTTACAATAGCATCTGCCCAATAGGTGTCGTCCAAGTCACCGGTGTTGTCAATATCAAAATACTTCTCTTTGTCAATATTAAGCACCGCACCATTTGAGTTACCCCAAATGATGGGACCGCCTACAGTTGCAGTATTTCCCGACACGGTAAGACCTGCCATAGTAATAGTTGTGCCTGTGGTTGTCTGGTATAAAAAGCCACCATTTCCTGCCTCATTATCCGTCGCAACGGTATTGTACATTTTTACAATACTCTTGTTCGATGCGTACATTACACCACCGTAGCCACCTGCGGTGTTTTCGCTGAAGGTACAGCTGTGGATAACACTTTCAACCGAATTGGTGTACATATACAGTGCACCACCATTGCCCGGTGCGGAGTTCTTCGAAAACTTTGTTTTATAGATATTTGAAGAAGCACCTGCGTCTGAACGTATTGCACCTGCATTATATGCGATAGCTGCATTTTCGGAGATAGTTGAATTATACAGATTAAGAACAGAAGCATTATTATATAAAAATCCTGCCTGATTTGAGCTGTTCTTTTCCGCAGTAATTTTGTTCATCACAACTGTGCTTCCGCCATCAACCCTTACTGCACCGGCATCGGTTGTTGATTTGTTTTCCGTAAATGAAACATTTGAAAGCTCTGCTGTGGAGGTTGTATGGAAATATACCGCACCACCTTTATCTGCTTCATTTTCCGCAAAATCAGAGTCTGTGATTTTTGAACTGCTGTTGGTTGTATAAACCGCACCACCGTTACCTGTTGCAGTGTTGCTTGTGAAGTCTGTATCATCAATTACAAATTCTGCACCGGTTTCATACACAGCACCACCGTTGGTTGCTGCGGTATTGCCTGTAAATTCAGAGCCATTTACCGTTGCCTTTGAATTTGTAGCATACAAGGCACCGCCATGACCTGTTGAAGTATTACCTGTAAATTCAGAGTCTGTTATTTCAATTTCTGAATTATTAAGATATATCACACCACCGTGCAATTCAGAACTGTTGGAGTTTGCAGTTACTCCGCTCATTTTCGCGGTACTTTGCGAATAGAAAGCAGCTGCACCCGCAGCATAGTCAGAGCGGTTATCTGTAAATGCAACCGTGTCAAACTCTGTATTACTTCCTGTGCTGTATACCGCACCGCCGCCGTATCTTATACCGCTGGAGTTAGGATTAGCATACGCAATGTTGGCGTTAAATTCCACGTTATTAAAGGATGCGTCTGTTCCGGTAAGGTAAACCGCACCGCCGTTAAAATATGAGCTGTTATTTTCAAACACAGAGTTTGTAACAACAAGAGTTTTCGCAATACCTTCAATTCTTCCATCTGCGACAATCGCACCACCGTGGCTCTGGGTTGAAGTGTTGTTTGTAAACTGTGAATTATTTACTTTTATTGTGCCATATCCAAAAATTGCACCACCGCGTTCAACGGAAGTGTTTGAATCGAACACTACTGTATTTTCATAAACGTCATTTTCTTCACCCAAAAACAGTTTTGCCAGAGAGGTGTTCGGCAAATAAATTGCACCGCCTCTGTAAGTTGCGCTGTTTTGTGTGAAAGCTGCATTATATATATGAGTTTCGTTATAGTTATAGATTGCACCACCGCGTGCCGCACTGTTACTGTCAAAATCAGCACCGTAAATATTGAGTGCACCTAATGAATAGATTGCACCGCCGCGGGCACTTTCTTCTCCTTCTACGTCGTATACGCTGTTATTGCTGTAGTTACCGCCGTAGATATTAAGTGTACCCGATGCAAGTATTACAGCTGCACCACCGATTTGCTCGGCATATGAAAGGTTGTATTTTTCATCAAGTGTTCTTTCATTGCCGTTCTTGTAACAGTTTATGATGTTAACTCCATAAAGTTCTGCACAAGCATTGTTTGCAACAAACAAAACTGTACCTGTAACATCCACAGTATTATCCTTGTTACCGTCGATTGTAATGAGATTTTCCTCCTGCAAATCTATATTGCCGAAAGTAAAGTTTATCCCCTCATATACGTTGCCATCGGCATCTTCTCCCACTACGAAAATATCACCGCCGAAGTCCGCACTTCTTGTAAGCACACAAGCCTCATCACTATAGATATATGTATCCTCTGTGATATAGAAAGTACGGTCAAGCTCAAAGTCGTCAGCAATACAGATCGCTCCGCCGTTTTCGATTGCAGCTTCCAGTTCATCCGCCGTTGTTACACAATCAGATTCTGCATCGTTAGCTAACTCCTCATCAATCTGAGGTAATTCTTCCTCGTTTCCGTCTTCGGGAGTAATCTCCTCGTCAGAAAGTTGTACAGATTCCTCCTGTGAAACAGGTTGATTTTCCTCGATGGGATCATTATCTGTCGGTTCTTCCGTAACCACTTCACTTTGTTCAGAAATTTCTAAAATGTCAGATGTAAGTTCTTCGGCATTCACAACCAAAGAGGAACCCAACATTGTCATCGTGATTGCTATTGCGAGCACCAAGCTGATCACTTTTCTGAAAAATCCAGTTGTTTTCATTTTTCCTCAACTACCTTTCTGTAGGTTATTTTCTGTTGTATGTAAAAAACTAAATTACCTGAAAAAATATTGCGAAGGAAATTTAGTTTTTTTACCAATTCTTATATAACTTTATAAATTATCATTCTTTTCTGTTCCATTTTCTTCTGCATGATTTTCGTTTTCTATGCTGTCTGAAACGTTTTCCGATTTCTCACTCTGTGAGGAAAGCTCTCCTTTTTCAAAAACTTCTTCAAATTCTGCTGCATCAAGCTTCTCATATTTTATAAGTGCATTTGCCACATTATCAAGCTTTTCACGGTTGTCGGTGAGAAGCTTTTCACATTTTGCGTAACATTCATCAACGATTCTCTTGATTTCCTCGTCAATAACCGAAGCTACGCTTTCGCTGTAATTTCTGCCCTGTGAAAAATCTCTTCCCAGGAATACTTCATGGTCTTCACCCGTAAAGGTGATATAACCTAATTTTTCACTCATACCATACTGCATAACCATTTTCCTTGCAGTTTTGGTAACATGGTCAAGATCGCTTGAAGCACCGCTGTTTATTTCATTAAACACAATCTTTTCAGCAGCTCTGCCTGCAAGGGACATTATAATCTGCTCAAGCATTTCTTCCTTGGAAATATAGCTCTTATCGGTATCGGGAAGGCTGAGGGTAAATCCGCCTGCCCTTCCTCTGGGAATAATTGAAACCTGATGCACATTATCCTGTGTGGGAAGAAGCTTTGCCGCAACTGCATGACCTGCTTCATGATATGCGGTCTTTTTCTTATTTAATTCATTGTGCTTGCGGTTTTTCTTTTCGGGACCCATGATAACTTTAAGAATAGCCTCGTCAATTTCATCCTGCTCGATAAGCTTCTTATCTCTGCGTGCTGTAAGAATAGCCGCTTCATTAAGAAGATTTTCAAGGTCAGCACCCGTAAATCCGTAGGTAGATTTGGAAACTGTTTCAAGGGAAACCGAATCTGAAACGGGCTTATTCTTTGAATGAACCTTGAGTATTGCCTCTCTGCCCTTCTGGTCGGGATAATTTACCACAACCTGGCGGTCAAATCTTCCCGGTCTTAAAAGTGCCGGGTCAAGTATATCGGGGCGGTTGGTTGCCGCAATAATAATCACGCCTTCATTTGTTCCGAAGCCGTCCATTTCAACCAAAAGCTGGTTAAGAGTCTGTTCACGCTCATCATGACCTCCGCCAAGACCTGCACCACGCTGTCTTCCCACGGCATCGATTTCGTCAATGAAAATAATTGCAGGAAGATTTTTTCTCGCCTGTTCAAAAAGGTCACGCACACGGCTGGCACCTACGCCCACGAACATTTCCACAAAGTCTGAACCCGATATGGAGAAGAAAGGAACTCCTGCCTCTCCTGCCACGGCCTTTGCAAGAAGTGTTTTACCTGTTCCGGGAGGGCCTACAAGAAGCACCCCCTTGGGAATCCTTGCACCAAGGTCAATAAATTTCTTCGGATTTTTAAGAAACTCAACAACTTCCTCAAGCTCTTTCTTTTCCTCGTCTGCACCTGCAACCATATCGAAGTTTATCTTGCTGTCTATGGCGGATTTTGCCTTTGATTTTCCAAAGCTTCCTATTCCGTGACCACCTGTCTGTGATTTCATAAAAGAGAACCAGAAGAAGCCTATTACAAGAATCATCAGAACTGTGGGAATAAGCGAAATCCACCATGCGGTATCATCGGGTGCCGGGACTGATGTCTTAATCTTTCCCTCGGCAATCTGTGATTTGATTTCTTCACCTGCAACCTCAAATAAGATTCCCGGTGTAACCTCTACCTGATACTCCTTGCCCTGAATTACAGCCTTTGTAACAGTGTCCTCAATAGTAAGCTTTTCCACCTGTTCGTTATTAATAGCCGTCACCAATTCAGAAAAAGACTTTACACCTTTTTCCGGCTCGCCAAGCGACAGATTCATAAGCAAAATAATTATTATCGGTAAAATTATATAAAAGCTTATGCCTTTAAAAGACTTTTTCAAAATTATTACCCCCTTTTAGACTTAATTTTAACACAAGAAAATATTTTCTACAATCTATTTCACAGTTTATTCATAATACTCGTTTTTAAGCACACCCACAAAAGGATATTGGCGATATTTGTAATCAAAATCCAACCCGTAGCCAACAACAAACTCGTCAGGCACTTCAAAGCCTGTATATTTTGCCTTAATATCAACCACACGTCTTGATGGCTTATCAAGAAATGTACAAATTTCCACACTTTTTGCCCCTTGTTCCTTAAGATAGGCTTGTATTTTTTCGAGAGTTCTTCCCGAATCAATAATATCCTCAACTATAATTATATCCCTATCCTTCGGGTCAAAACCCTTTCCTGCGTGAATTTCTACATTTCCTGTAGAAACTATTCCGCTTCCGTAGCTTGAAGCGAATAAAAAGGATATCTCTGAGGGAACGGCAAGCTCGCGTATTAAATCAGCAACAAAGATAAAGCTTCCGGTGAGAACGGAAACAAGCAAAACCTCCCGCCCCTCATAATCGCGGTTAATTTGCGATGCAAGCTCTGTTATCCTTTCCTTTATTTGTTCCTCGGAAATAAGAACTTTCTTGATAGGGTCATTAATATTTGGCATTTTTCTCTTACCTTTCTTTTGTAGATGTATATTTGATTATAAGATACTTTTTTGTTTTTTCCGTAACATTAAAGAGTCCCGACTGCCTGATTCCGCATAAATACAAAATTTCTCCGTCTTTTTCAACTATGGGGATATAATCCCGCTCGTACCGATTTATTTTTTCATCGGTAAAAATATCACTAAGCTTCTTCGTTCCGCTGATTCCTTTTGGTCTCATTTTATCGCCGTTTTTCCTATAACGTACAATAAGCGGTAACTTAACCTCATCTGCGTCAAAGAGTGCCATAGCGTTTGTGCTTTTCTTTGTGGGGGTATCCGTTACCAAAGCCTCAAGCCTCCACCCTCTATCACAGAGCGGACTTTCCTCGGTAAGTACAGATACATATGATTTTTGTGCCTCAATTGACCTAATGTATAGCTTATCATAATTTTTTTCTGCATACACGTTTTTCGCAATATCAAACCTTTTTCCGCTGTCCTTTTTTAAAAATTCCAAAAAAGACTCTACTCTCTCAAAGGTGATTTGCGCATCCCAACTTTTGAGAATCTGTGCCGCTACTCTTCTTCCTATAGGCGACGGAGCTTCTATAACGGGATTTACCAAGAGGTACGTTTCAAAAAAACATTTCTGAAGCAGTTTTTCCGCCTCTTTTTCAAGAAATTCGTTATCCTCTGCAATCATCTTCGAGGTCTGTACTATTTTATGGGCGGCCCCGCTTGAAATTTCATCAAGAGAAGGAATAACCGACAGGCGGATTTTATTTCTGGCGTAGATGGGAAGTGCATTTGTACTGTCCTCACACCATTTTTGTCCTCTGTCACATAAATACTTTTCAATTTCACTTCTCTTTACATCAAGAAGTGGTCTGATTATATTTTGGCGGCGGTATCTGATGCCCCGAAGCCCGGCTGGACTGCTTCCCCTTGCCATTCTGAAAAGAATGGTTTCCGCACAATCGTCAAGATTATGCGCCGTGGCAATTTTTGCATTACCCAATTTTTGAGAAACTTCCTCGAAAAATTCATACCGAAGATTTCTGCCGCACTCCTCTTCCCCGATTTTTCTTTCTTTGGCAATCCGGGGCACATTATATTCACGGTAGTAACACTCTACGCCATAATCCCTGCATACCTTTTTTACAAAGTCACTATCCCTGTCGGATTCTTCGCCGCGTATCAGATGATTTACATTGGCAATGGCAATTCTGAGGTCAAATTCCTCCTTGAGTGCAAGCATCACATGTAAAAGGCAAATGGAATCCGCCCCTCCCGACACTGCACATATCACCGTGTCACCTTTATTTATCAGGGAGTTATCATAAATCGTTTTCCTTACTTTTTCAAGCAGCACCTATATCAGCTCCTGCTGTCAAGATTCATAAACTTGGTATATTCACCACGCCATGCAAGGTTAAACACTCCACATTCACCTGCACGGTTTTTTGCAAGAATACATTCCACTATATTAGCCGCACTTTCCTCTGCATTTTCCTCTGCAATGGGTCTGCTCAGCATTATAACAATATCGGCGTCCTGCTCAATGGAACCGCTTTCACGAAGGTCGCTGAGCATAGGTCTTCTTGCAAGCTTTTCGGAGGAACGGTTAAGCTGAGAAAGGGTAATTACGGGAATATTCAGTTCCTTCGCCATAACCTTAAGAGAACGTGACATTTCACTGACCTCCTGAGTACGGCTCTCTCCCCTTCGGCTGCTACCCTGCATAAGCTGAAGGTAGTCAATCACCACAAGCCCAAGTCCCTTCTCCATTTTGAGACGGCGGCACTTAGCTCTTATCTCTGCCACTGTGATACCGGGAGTATCATCAATGTAAACGGGAGCGGTAATTATATCCTTAAGGGAATGGGCAATCTTTGTCATATCTGCCGCATCAATATCACCTATACGAAGCTTTCCCGACTCCACAAGTGCCTCACTGGAAAGAACTCTGTTTACAAGCTCATCCTTGCTCATTTCCAGAGAAAATATTGCAACGGGAACTTTCTCACGGATTGCGGCGTTCTGTGCTATGTTAAGTGCAAAACTGGTTTTACCCACACCGGGACGTGCCGCAAGGATAATGAGGTTACTGTTCTGAAGTCCGGCAGTAGCCGCATCAAGCCCTGTAAATCCCGTGCGAATACCGGTAATCTTACCGCCGCGGCGTTTACGCTCATCCAAAATTGCAAGGGTGCTTTTTACAACCTCGCCGATATGGGAGAAGCTCTTTGTTCCCTGCTGCTCGGATATTCTGAAAATAAGCTGCTCGCTCTTGTCAATAATATCCCCTGCCGCAAGCTCGTCACGCATGCCCATATCCATAATTTCATTTGCCGATTCAATAAGTCTGCGTAAGGTCTTTTTATCACGGGCAATTTCAATATACTGGTTTAAGTTTTCCTTGGTGAAAACATTCTGAGCAATTTTTGTGATGTAAGCAATACCGCCTACAGTATCGAGCTTATCACCCAGCTTTTCAGAAAGAGTTACCATATCAACAGGTACGCCTTCTTCAAAAAGGGCGGCGATAGCATTAAATATTGTTTTATTAGCGGTAGCATAAAAGCAGTCCTCGTCAAGCTTATCCATGGCGTTAACGAGAGCCTTTTCGTCAAGAATCATATTTCCGAGAATTGCCGCTTCTGCTTCCAAATTATATGGCATGGTTCTGCCGATTGGCATATCCATAATATCACCGTATTTCTATAATAAATTATTGAGGATTTACAACTACAGTTATTTTTGCAGAAATTTCAGGATAAATCTTAAGTTCAACCGTAGTTTCGCCTGTTGTCTTTATTCCGTCGGGAAGAACAACCTTTCTCTTATCAATCACATAATGAAGCTGCATCTTTACTGCATCCGCAACATTCTGATTTGTGATTTTTCCAAAGAGCTTGCCGTTATCCCCCGCTTTTCCGCTGAGAACGATTTTTGCGCCCTCCAGCTTTGCTGCAGCTTCCTTTGCAGCAAGAATTTCCTGTTCTTTATGATATGCCGCTGCCTCGTTCTTTCCCTTTATATTATTAAGAACATCGGCAGTTGCAATTTCAGCCATTTTTTTGGGGAGTAAGAAGTTTCTTGCATATCCGTCGCTGGCTTCTACCACATCGCCTTTTTTTCCATGGCCTTTAACATCGGTTAAAAGTACAACCTTCATCTAAATTACATCCTTTCTTATCAGATATTTAATTCGTCAATTGCTTTTTTCAATAAATCTCCGGCATCGGCTACGGATGTACCGCGAAGCTGTGCACCTGCTACCATCATATGACCGCCGCCGCCGAGCTTTTCCAGTACCATCTGAACGTTAACCTCTCCCAAAGAGCGTCCGCTGATGATAACGCTTCCCTCCGCATCACGGGCAACTACAAAAGATGCTTTTACATCATTGATTTCCAAAAGCTCATCAGCCGCACTTGCAATTACTATATGAGGAACAATTCCCGAAAAAAGTGAAATTGCTATGTTATCCGAATAAATCTGTGCCTCTGTTACAATACATGCCTTGTGCTTGTAATTCTCTATGGATTTTCGAAGAAGCTTCTTTACGTGGAGGGTGTCAACACCTGCCGCCCTTAAATAAGCTGCCGCTTCAAATGTTCGCACGCCTGTTTTAAAGGTAAAGTTCTTCGTATCTACGGCAATACCACAGTAAAGAGCTTCCGCATCAACGGTGGAAACTGCATAATGAGCATCAAAATACTGCATTATTTCCGTAACCATTTCGCAGGTCGATGATGCAAACGGCTCATGATACACAAGGTCGGCATTTGAAATAAAGCTTTCACTCCGTCTGTGATGGTCTATTACAACCTTCGTTTTTATACTGTCGATAAGCTCAGGCATCTCGGTATATTCGGGAACATGGGTGTCGCATATAACAAGGAGCGTTCCCGGCGTAATATAATCACGGAGTCCCTGTTTTCCTATGAACATGCCGTCGTGATAATGATTTTCCTCTATTTTTTTAAGAAGCAAATGAACTGTATCGTCCTTTGTTACAAGAAGAACCTTTGCTTCTTTTTTCACAAAGCTTGCCATGTTGGCAATACCTATTGCGGCACCGATTGCATCGGCATCACTGTCACGGTGACCCATGATAAGCACATTGTCACAGGCGTCTATAAGCTCACGCAGGTTATGTGCCATAATTCTTGCCTTAACCTTGGTACGCTTTTCCGTTTCCTTGGAATTTCCTCCGTAATAGGAGAATTTTCCGTCTTCTCTGATTACTGCCTGGTCGCCACCTCTGCCCAGAGCCATATCAAGTGCTTTTTTTGCGGAAATATTATTCTGATTAAAGCTGTCCTCTCCAAAGCCGATTCCGATACTGATGGTGGGAGGCGTTTTCATGCCGGGATTATACTCTTTAACGGTTTTGAGTATTTCAAACTTTCCTTCGGTAAATTCGTCAAGCTCTTTTTTGGTGAAAACGCAAAGAAATTTATCCTTTTCAATTTTTTTGATAAGTCCGCCCGAATCCTGAATCCAGCCAATAATATTTTTATCAAGAAGATTGGCAACGTCGAGTCTTTCTTCCTCGTCCACGCTGTCAATAGCTTCATCATAGTTATCAACCATAATGTGGGCTACTGCACATTGGGAATTTGAAAGTTCGTCTTTAAGCTTAAGAATCTCTGTAATATTTTCCATATAAAGCATAATTGCCGCATGCTCCGCAGAGGTTCTCCTCCTTACATTGGCACGGACACTGTAGGTTTCTTCTCCGATATGAACATTCACGCTGTCTTTTATGCTTCGGTTATATATGTCACGTATATTAATTTCGGGCAAAAGCTCGTTTATCTTTTTATCCGAAACCGACTGGAACAATTCCTTAAAAGCGGAATTGTACCATGCCACGCTTCCGTCCACCCTGATTCCTGCAATGGGATTCATGGATTTAAACAGTGCCTCGTTATTCTGAAGCTCATCTTCATCCTTTGCGGCATTGCTTATATACTCACGCATTTTGCGGATTCTTCCGAAATGCCTCATCACCTTTTCAAAAAAGATACAAAGCGAACTGATAAGCACTATAGATGCCAAAACTGTGTTCAGGCGAAAAAGGAAGATTGATGAGATAAAAATAATGAGCGAAAAAATAGGTGTCGATATATGGGAAACATTATCAAACATCTCACTTTTCTGTTTCATTATCATCGCCTCCTTTTCCTGCATTTGCGCCGATTTTTCTGAAGTTAAACACCGCATCTGCACACGCCAGTGCGATATAGCCCGTATAGGCGTTAAAAAGCGGACTTGCCGCCGCCATTCCTAATGATGCGTTAATTATAAATAAATGAATCAGCACCCTCAGAAACGTTCTTATATTTGATTTTTGCAAATAATATTCAATAAAGGATATTCCTGCCGCCAAACAAAAAACAGCTGTAATTACACCGATATTCAGTGCCACTGCACTGACAGTTTCATTTAAATCAAGATAAGCAAGCACAATTGCTAAAATCAGCATTAAAATCATCGGCAATGGTACTCTGATATGGGAAAACTTATGCCTGATGGGATAGCCTGTACGCCTGAGCTGTGCATTTACTGCCCACATGGTAGCATATCCGATAAAGACGGATAAAACAATTACAACGGCAGGAACCAAGATGCCTGCTAATTTAGCCGTATATTCTGCAACTTCATTAAGCGATGCCATGACACTGTTCATTTCCGCCGGTATTTGCTCTGCAGCAATATTTACTGCCATTTTGAAAAGCTCGCCTGCTGTAGAGGCAAAATATGCCGACACGCTCATTCCCGCCTGAGCAGAAATATAGTCAAGCCATATATAGAGCGGCACAAGTGCACATAGCGAAGCAATCCATACTCCCTTGAAAAATTCAACTTTCCTGCGTATGCACTGCATACATCCCACGGCACACAATATAGAAATAAGTGCCATGAAAAGACCTGTCATCTGAGCACTGTCACCGAAAGAAAATCCATACAAAAGCATTGATATACCCATTGCACACAATGAACTTACAGTGCAGGTAATCGGTCCGAATACCACGTATGACATGACCAGATTATATGCACAAAGAATCACTGCTACCATTGGCATTCCGAAAAGTATCGGGATAAGCGATATTAACATTCTTATTATTAATCCAAAGCCTAATTTCTCTTGACGCATTTTACCTTTTCCTTAATTTTTTACTTCCGAGCATAAAAACCCAGGTTATCTATATTATAATACCACATATTGCCTCTGATGTAAAGATATTTTAACCAAAAATTCAAGGTTTTAGAATATATATAAGTTGTACCTTTTTTTGTATTGATTTTTAATCTTTGATGTGATAAAATGAAGTATATTTTTTATAGGATGTGTTTTTATGAAAATAAGCGATGGATATTTGCTTAGAAGCGTAGCAGGCAAAAATATTGTTGTTTCTGTAGGCGCTGACACCAATTTCAGCGGAATGCTTACCCTTAACGAAAGCGGAGTTTTTTTCTGGAATTTACTTAAAGAGGGTACTACAAAGGAAAAAATGCTTGATGCTGTCCTGAAAGAATATGATGTATCCCCCGTGCAGGCTATGCATGATATTGACGAATTCGTAGAAAAGCTCTATGAAGCGAAGATTTTGGAGGACTGAAAATAATGTACATCAATGAAAAAATACGAAATCTCGCCACTATGGTTGAAAGAGAAATCACCCCGTATTTTGACAGGATTGATGAAATTGCACGTTTTAACCAGGAAAAGGTTCTTGATGCATTCATCAAAAACCGCGTAGGCGAAAACTGCCTCAATCCATCTACAGGGTACGGTTACGGAGATGTGGGCAGGGAAACGCTTGAAGCAATATATGCTGATGTGTTCGGTGCCGAGGATGCACTCGTAAGGCATAATATCGTAAATGGTACTCACTGTCTGACGATTTCCCTCTTTGCAGTGCTTCGCCCCGGCGATACACTTTTAGCCGCCACGGGAAAGCCTTATGATACCTTGGAGGAGGTTATCGGCATTGCCGGTAGCAGCGGAGGAAGCCTCAAGGATTTCGGCGTTTCCTATAAGCAAGTCGATTTAATAGATGGTGATGTTGACCTTGAAGGAATTACAAAGGCCCTTACCCCCGATGTAAAGGCGGTAATTTTGCAGCGTTCAAAAGGCTATGACTGGAGAGACACTTTAAGCTGTGAAAAGCTTGGAAAGGCAATCGCTCATATCAAGTCAATAAATCCCGATGTATGTTGTATTGTTGACAACTGCTACGGAGAATTTGCAGAAACTACAGAGCCGAGCCAGCACGGTGCAGACCTTGTGGTAGGTTCATTAATCAAAAATCCGGGCGGTTCTCTTGCACAGTCGGGCGGCTACATAGTAGGAAAAAAGAAATATGTGGAGCTTGCGGCATACAGGCAGACAGCACCGGGAATTGGTAAGGAATGCGGTGCAACTCTTGGTCAGAATCGCTATATGTATCAGGGGCTTTTCATGGCGCCCCATATTGTTGCACAGGCAATTAAAAGTGCAGTTTTTGCAGGTGCGCTGATGCAAAAGCTTGGCTACGAGGTGAATCCCCGTCCCGAAGCAAATCATTATGATATTATACAGGCGATAAAATTTAACGATAAGGACAAGCTTATAAAATTTATTCAGGGAATACAAAAAGCCTCCCCTGTTGACAGCTACGCACTCCCCATGCCCTGGGATATGCCGGGTTATCAGCATGAGGTAATTATGGCGGCAGGTACTTTTGTATCGGGTGCAAGCATTGAGCTTAGCGCCGATGCACCAATTAAGCCTCCTTATGTGGGATTTATGCAGGGCGGTATCACATATGAAAGTGCAAGACTGGCTATAATGAATGCCGCCGCAGAAATAGATGAAAATTAAAAAACAATATCTGCTGTCATTTTTGACAGCAGATATTGTTTTTTTAATCGATATGCAAACTTTGTTTGCTCGATATTTTTGTTTCACAAAATCGATATGTTTTCCCTGTGTCCAAACTCAATATGATATAAATTCTCGTTGCAGTCAGGCAACATATCGAGTCATTTATGACATATCGGGAATTCGCAAAAATTCATATCGATGTGTTGCTAATGCAACGCTATGCGGGACTGACGGTTTAGATGCAAAGTTTGTCCTGCGGTAGTTCGTGCTAAGTTAGAAATAAAAAAGGTTTTAGCCTATCCACAGTAACTATAATACAATGTGTAGATGCCAACCGTTTTTTAACCAAAAATCATTTATTAAGACAACTGATCCCTCCCTTATATTCTACTCTTTTATCTGCTTATTTTTAGGAATGAAATATCCAAATTCTTATTTTTGCTTATTCGATCTGCTACATCTGTATCCATAGAACCTGAATAATAATCAATAATTCTAGATCTTTTTATTTGTTCTTCCCCTATGAGAAAATACTTATAGCAAACACCGCTAGATAAATCCGTATCGTTCCAAGTAACATCCAAATGATATCCCATACCATTTATATACACCACATTCCATCCGTGTGCTATACCATCTACTTCCCCATAACATATGATATTTGGTATTGACAAGAAATCTAATAATTCCTTTGTGATTTGCATGTAATCCCCGCAAACGCCTTTATAATTCCATATAAAAGAGCTTGTGTCAACCGAGTTATTGTTTGCCTTCTCGTGGTCATATGTATACACCATACACACAAAATCGTTTATAGCCTTCACACATGCTATCTGAAACTCTGTGGAGTTTTTGTCGTACTTTTCTTCTAAAGGTTCTATGTATGCTTTTATAAATACGCCTTTGAATAAATCTTCTAAGTATGAACTCTCCACATCATAAAACTCTTTCAAAGAAAAATTCCCCAATCGAGTAACAACAATAGTGTTAGGCGATAAAAATTGAGCACTCATATTCCAATCAAATTTTTGCTTTTTGCCTTTTAAATTAAATTCTGCATCCCACAAAGCATTGTCAACCACGAATCCGTTTAAAATCCATTCTTGATATTCGCTAAAATACTCAGATTCATAGAATTCGTAATTTTCTAACAACTCTTCGCAATAATCTGCAACATCATATGTAGTAAAATTTCCGACATAATTGGATTCATATTCCGGTCTTTCTCTATAATATTCAACATATTCCTTTTTCATATACTCCGGAGTGTTTTTAAAATGAAATGAGTCAATTTCTACTTTAACGTGGTCATAACAAACAACATCCCCGTTGTCTGAAACAACATATCTACGATTAGGCAAGTAAACCAGTACTTTGTCATCTTGTGCAAACAAGGACTCGATGGTTGTATACCATTTATTCTCATACAAAAGTATCGTGGTAATATTTATATTTTCGTCTTCTTCTATCTGTGCATCATATTTTTGAATACTATTTAAATCATTGAGAATTTTAATTGGTTTTATAGAACAAAATTCATTACTCTTATTTATAACAAGTTCTACCGAATTACCTGCAACTACTTCCTGAATTTTTACAAAAGGGGCAATTTTACCTGCATCAGCAATAGGAACATAAACATGCCATTCGTCAATAATACACTCTGTATTTAAACTATATGATTTTAAATTGTCTTCAATTTCAACATGCAATTTATCATAGTGTGTAATCTCCTTGCTTATGACATTATCCTGGTCGTTATAGTTTTGCTCCTCTTTCACATTGACGGCATTATTTTCTATTGTGTCAAAATTTTCCGTATTGTGCTTGTTATCTATTTTTACTCTTTGCGTATTTTGGTCCCACGAAACATTTAAATTAAATCTTTCTGCCACAAAACGGATAGGAAGCATCGTACGCCCATTTATAACAGTAGGTGCCACATCTAGAGTTTCTGCATTATCATTCAAATATGCCGTATTACTGTCAACAACTAACTTTATAGTATCATCTTCAATAGTTAACAAAACAGTTTGGGTGCCCCCATCCCAATCTACAGTCCCGCCAAAAGCCTCTATTATTGCTCTAATTGGAACTAATGTGCGACCATTCATTACTATTGGTTTTGTTCCTCTACCAATATCAATTTCTGTATCTTTTCCATTTATCTCCATGATCGGATTATCGATTTGTAAACTTACTACTACATCTGATTTAATATCCGCAAATGCAACCGAAGTACAAATAAACAAAGTACAAATCATTCCAATAACAATCATTAGCATTTTTGTTTTTTTCATAAAAATCACCTCATGTTAATTATATATTTTTCAACGAAGTCTGGTTATGCGGGACAGACGGTTTAGATGCAAACCTTAAAAATGAATTGACAACTTTGTTGTCATGAATTGGATTTCATCTATGAATTGTTGCTATCGCAACATGAATTGAATTGCCTTTAATGTGCGTTAGCACAATTCATGCACCGTAAGGTGTAATTCATGAAATCTTTAGATTTCAATTTATGCCGAAGGCAATTCATTGCGGTTGCAGTAACAACCGCATAGCTACCTATAGTACCTTATATCCTTGGGCTTCTACAATTTCCTTGAGTGCGTCAAAAGAAATCTCTTTGTCGCTCTTTATAATTGCTTCTCCTTTTTCATGGCTTACGATTGCCTCGGTAACGCCATCTGCCGCCTGAAGAGCGGTTTTTACTCTTGCCTCACAATGGGGGCACATCATACCTTCAATTTTAAGAATTACTTCCATTTCTTTTTTCTCCTTTACTGTTTGATTACTTTTAAAGAAATTCAACCTCAGTGCATTTGTGATTACACAAAAGCTGGAAAGGCTCATTGCCGCTGCTCCAAACATTGGACTAAGCCTCCACCCTGTAATGGGTATCCACACACCTGCCGCAAGCGGTATTCCTATTACATTATAGAAAAATGCCCAAAACAGATTTTCCTTAATATTTTTTACAGTGGCTCGGCTAAGCTTAATCGCGTCAGCCACACCCAAAAGGCTACTTCCCGTAAGGACTATATCTGCCGATTCTACGGCAATATCCGTTCCTGCACCTATGGCAACACCCACATCGGCGGCAGTCAGTGCAGGGGCGTCATTTATGCCGTCGCCTACCATTGCCGTTACTCCGCTTTTCATAAGGGCACGTATGGCATTCTCTTTCCCATCAGGAAGAACGTCGGAAATCACCTCATCTATCCCCGTCAGCTCTGCAATAGCTTGTGCAGTGCGTTTGTTATCCCCTGTAATCATCACTGTTCTGATACCCATACTTCTGAGTTCATTAATTGCCGTGATACTGTCCTCCCTGATTACATCTGCCACAGCGATAATTCCGAGGATTTTTTTATTTTCCGCAAAAACAAGCGGTGTTTTCCCCTCCGTGGAAAGCTTTTGTACCTTTTCCGTCAAGATGTCTGTTAACACACATGAATTTTTTATCAATTCAAGATTACCGCCTATAAGCTCCCTATCCCCTGTTTTTCCTTTTACGCCGCTTCCGGGCAGGGCAGAAAAGTCGGTAATACTATCGGGCGATATATTCCTTTTGTCACATTCAGCGCTCACAGCTTTGGCCAGCGGATGCTCACTGTTTTTTTCCAAAGAAAATGCAACCTTAAGCAAATCTTTTTCCGTAACACCCTCCATAGCTATAATATCGGTAACGGTAGGCTCGCCCTTTGTAATGGTGCCTGTTTTATCAAGAGCCACAATTTTAATTCTGCCTGTATGCTCAAGTGCCGCAGAGGTCTTGTACAAAATCCCTTTCTTTGCCCCTACGCCGTTTCCCACCATTATCGCAACGGGGGTTGCCAATCCCAAAGCACAGGGACAGCTGATTACAAGAACACAAATGCCCCTTGCAAGTGCAAATCCGAAGCTTTCTTTGAACAGAAGCCATATAATTACGGTAATTACCGAAATTATGATAACCGTCGGAACGAAAACTGCCGAAACCTTATCTGCAATTTTTGCAATGGGGGCTTTCGTTGCCGCCGCATCGCTTACCATTTGTATAATCTTAGCCAGAGCCGTATCATTTCCCACATTAACGGCTCTGCACTTTAAAAATCCCGATTGATTTATAGTTGCGGCTGACACCCTGTCCCCCGCACTTTTATCCACGGGCAGACTTTCTCCTGTCAGTGCAGATTCATTGACCGCACTTTCACCCTCTATAACCACGCCGTCTGCCGGAATACTTTTTCCGGGGCGAACAAGGAAAATATCCCCCACCATAACCTCGCTTGCAGGTATGACAATTTCTTTGCCGTCACGCACAACGGTTGCCGTTTTGGGAGTAAGCTCCATAAGGCTTTTTATTGCATTGGTGGTTTTTCCTTTTGAATATGCCTCCAGTATTTTGCCCACGGTAATAAGGGTAAGAATCATGGCAGACGATTCAAAATAAAGCTCGTGCATAAAGGCGTGAGCAGAAACCAAATCCCCCTTGATATATGCCCCCGACATAGCAAAAATTGCATAAGAACTGTAGACAAATGCCGCCAGCGAGCCCATGGAAACAAGCACGTCCATATTGGGCGCACGATGGATTGTGCTCTTATATGCACTTATGAAAAATTTCTGATTAATCACCATTATCACTGCACAAAGAATCATCTGTATAGTACCAACCGCCAAGGGATTATGGTGAAAAATCCCCGGGTATTCTATACCGAAAAGCATCTGGCCCATAGAAAAATACATAAGCACAATCAAAAAAATAGATGACCAGATAAGTCTTCTTTTCATATTTTTAATTTCATGCTCTCCCGAAATATCATCAATAGTACTTTTTTCTCCAAACTTTGAAGCACTGTAACCGGCATTATACACAGCGGATATAATCGCCTCCGCCTCTGCACTCCCCTCTACTATCATGGAGTTTGTCAAAAGGTTGACACTGCAACTCGTTACTCCCTCCACGCAGGAAACAGCTTTTTCAACACGGGCACTGCATGCCGCACAGCTCATACCTGTAATATTATATTTTTCCATACTGCTGTCACCTCGTGTTTATCATATACTATTCAGACAAGAAATGTCAATACTATTAAATTATACAAAATATTATTTTTCCCGTAAAAGCAAAAAATGTAGGTTTGTCAATGATGTGTTACAAAATTGGTTTAAAAATTTCACCGTCATCAAGAAAAGCTTTTAAATACTCGGCAGGAGCTTTCCAATGAAGTGGTCTCATAGGAAACTTATTGTATTTATAGTTATGCACC